>CAXTRT010000005.1:0-126693 GCA_964246835.1 uncultured Acidobacteriaceae bacterium
GGCGAACCCCCCAGCCCCTCCCAGGCGCTGTAGAGAATCGCATAGATCTGGACATCGCTTCGCTGTGCCTGCTCCACCGCCTCCGCCACACTCGCCCGGCTGCCGTTGTCGCCGCCGTCGCTCAGGATCACCATCGCCTTCCGGCCCTTCTCCTTCGCTAAAGCGTTCTTCGCCACCGTCGCCACTGCATCGTTCAGCAGCGTCCCGCCCGCCGTCGCCGGCTGCGACCCAAGATTCAGCAGCGAGAGGTGCAGCGCTCCCGCCGAGTTCGTCATCCCGCGCAGCTGCCGCACCCGCGTATCGAACTGCACCAGCATCGCGCGGTCTTCCTTGCGCTCGAGCATCGTCTCAAAGAACACGTCGCTCGCCCGCACCTCATCGCCGATAAACGTCCGCTGGCTGCCGCTCGTATCCACCAGCAGCGCCATCGTCAGCGGCAGCTCGGAGCCCTGCGAGAAGTAGTGAATCGGCTCTTCCTTGCCGTCCTGCTTCAGCACGAAGTCGTCCTTCGTCATGCCGCCCCGCGGCGCACCGTCCTTACCCTTCACCACCGCGGCAATCTCGACCACACGCGTGCTCACCGAGAGGGTCGTCACCGGCTCGTTCGCGGGTGAACTCTGCGGCCCAGACGCATTTTGAATCCCCGACGCATCCTGCGCCGCGGCCCCACCGCCCTCAAGCCCTGCCATCGCCGCCACCAGCAAGAGGAAGGCGATGCCTTGTCTCCGTGTGCCCACCAGCCAATCTCCCCGGTGAAAATCCTGCCCGCTCGCGCAAGGAGCGTGAGCCGCTAACCTACGCCGTCCCCGCTTTCGCCGTCAATCCAATCCTGATGGTCATACATCCCTCAAACAGCAAAAAGCGGAACAGGACGCCTCCTCGGTCGTCTTATCCCGCTCCCTTGTTCGTTACACGCGTTCGCAGATCGGCTTACGCGAGAAAGCGCCGCTTGATCTGGCCCGCCAGCCCCAGCACACCGGTCCCCAGCAGCAGCAGCGTGCCCGGCTCCGGCGTCACCGAGGGTCCACCCGGCGTAATCACCGCCTGCCCCAGACTGTTCTCGAGCGAGAAGAAGGTCTGCGCGCCGCTGGCCAGGCCGCCGATAAAGTTCACCATGCCCGAGTCCTGCGCCGCCGAGATGTTCGTGAAGTACGAGAGCGGGCCGCCATAGCCGCCAGAGCTCGCGTCCATGGGGTTCGGGCTGATCGCCGGCGTCAGGTACGAGTCCACGCCATCGCCATCGAACGAGAAGATGCCGCCGGCAGAGCCCGACCCCGACAGCGCAATCGCATTCACGGTCGCGCCGCTGTTGTTCAGAATGCCGACCAGGTCGTCATCGCTGCCGTCATACGGCGTCACCCCAGGACCGGCGGCGATCGTCAGCGTGCCCCCCGGGTTGATCACGATCGTTGTATTGCAGCCGGTTGCACTTCCCGCAGCAGGGCAGGTCGGTGTCTGGCCCAGCGCGGGCACGGTCGCCAGCGCAGTCGCCATAAGGAGAGCGTTAAGATTAAGAACCTTCATAGTAGTGTCGTCCTGTCGATTGAGGTGGACCCAGGCCCGGGGCCAGACCCCAGAGAATGCAGGCAAAGTACCAAACCCTAAGTCCATCCCTACCGAGCGTTAGCGATTCTTAATCTGGCCCGGAATGCGCTTGTTTGCACAGGTATGTGAGAAATCCTTCCTTCGATGCCACGGTGCGGCCGCTCAAACCTGCCAGAAACGTCACACCCGCCCCAAGCCCCGTCTCCCGCCGCGAACATCTCATAGAGTGCACCTCCGCACTACAGAAGGACCTCAATGACCCTCGCTCCACGCCGCCTGCTCCTTGCCAGCTCTCTTCTGCTCTCGTTCGCCGCCGCCGCGCAGCAGCGCCCCGTCACCGTTCCCACGGGCCAGTCCGCTGTTCCCGCCCAGACCTCCTCCCAGCCTATTGCCCTCGATGCCGTGGTCAACGACGCCTCCGGCGCGCCCATCCCCGCGCTCACCCAGACCGACTTCACCCTACTCGATAATAAGAGCCCGCGCGCCCTCACCGGCTTCACCGCCCGTCTCGGCAAGCAGTCGCCCGCCGAGGTCATCCTGCTCATCGACGCCGTCAACACCAGCTATACCAACGTCGCCTACGAGCGCTCCGAGATCGATAAGTTCCTCCACGCCAACGAGGGCCAGCTCCCCTACCCCACCACCCTCGCCATCTTCACCGACACCGGCACACAGATTCAGCCCGGCTTCTCACAAGACGGCAACGCCCTCAGCGCCGCGCTCAAACATGAGGTTATTGGCCTGCGCACGCTGCGCCGCTCGGCCGGTTTTTACGGCGCGGAAGACCGCCTCAACCTCTCGCTCACCGCCCTCCGCCAGCTCGTCTCGGTCGAGTCCCAGCGCCACGGCCGCAAGCTCATCGTGTGGATCTCTCCCGGCTGGCCCTATCTCTCCGGCCCCGCCATCCAGCTCGATCGCAAGCAGCAGGACGGCCTCTTCGCGGAGATCGTCGGCCTCTCCACCGCGCTGCGCCAGAACCGCATCACCCTCTACAGCATCGACCCTATCGGCCCCGCCGACTCCGGCTTCCGCACCTTCTACTACCGCGCCTTCCTCAAAGGCATCAAGAAGCCCTCGCAGGTCGACCTCGGCGACCTCAGCCTGCAGGTCCTCGCCACCCAGTCCGGCGGCCTCGCCATCACCGGCAACAGCGACGTCAGCGGCTCTCTCCGCCGCTGCGTGTCGGACGCCAACGCCTTCTACGAGCTCACCTTCAACCCGCCACCCGCCGAAGCCGGAAACGAGTACCACCAGCTCACCCTCCAGGTCGCAAAACCCGGCCTGACAGCCCGCACCCGTGAGGGCTACTACCTTCAACCCTGAGCTGGCAGCAAGCGAGTTCGACTTTGCAGTTGTCGTTTTGCTGGTTGTCATACTGATTCTTAATTGTCGTTCCGAGCGAAGCCGAGGAACCTGCTTCTCTACCGGGAACGCACGGCCTACCTTCGCCGTTCGTCCAAACTCTTGCATATACCTTCGCGTGTCATTCTGAGCGCAGCCAAGAACCTCGTCTTTCGCTTTTATCGACGGAACGAAGCGACGTACCTCTTTCCTTTGTTTGTCATCCTTCGCCGAAGGCGGAGGATCGGCATTTGAAGGCATCATTCAGCTAAAGGCATAGAATGAAAGTATGCGCCGCTTTGCCAGCTTCGCCGCCATCTTTCTGCTGCTGATCACTGCGGCGCCGGTGCTGGCGTGCGTCACCGGCGGCAGCATGTCGCAGGCAGAGAGCGCCTGCTGCCACGCCATGCACGGTCGCTGCGACGGTGCCATGGCCAAGATGGGCTGCTGCCGTCTAGGACTTCGCGCCGATGCTTCCCCGCAACTGGCATCCGTCGCTCCTCTGCTCCCGCCGGCTCAAATTTTTATCGAGCGGATGGTCCCGGTCGTTACCTCAACCCCTGGTATCCCTCCAGCGATTCTGCGCTCGCCCGACGAGCACTCCCCGCCCGGGCTGCTGATCGCTACTCTCACGGTTCTCCGCCTCTGATCCCTCCTATTGTCTGAATGACCTGCACACCCCTGCGTGTGCCTGTGCCTCATTCAACACATTGGAGCCTTCATGAAGTCTCTCCCAGTCCTAGCCGCCGCTCTTGCGCTGGCCGGCACGGCCTTCGCCGCTGACCACGGCCCCGTCTTCGGCTATGCCACGCCTGTCAACTCGCAGGGCGAGATCAGCTGCGATACAGGCCTCTTCGGCCGCAACGGCAGCCGCGGAACGCAGCTCTCCACCGGCACCGGTTGCGGCTATGGGATCACGCCTCACTTCACCATCACTGCTTCCTTTCCGGCGACTTTCGGCACCGGCTCTCTGCCCGAAAGTCGAGTCCTGCCTACCGGTGAGTGGTCGGCTGGCGCCTCGTGGCGGTTCCTGCACTCCGTTACCCACGTCGGCAGGAGAATCGAATCGACCGCCTCGCTTGGCGTCGTCGTTCCCGGCCCGCAACCCGACTCCGGCGTCTTAGCCAGTCTGCACCGCGCCCCGGGCGTCGCCGGCACCCTCACAACCGGCTTCGCTTCGCGCAGCCAATACGCCTGGGCCGGCGTGGGCTACACGAACTTCGCCGCGGGCTCGCATGATCGCCGGCCAGACACCCTCTCCTGGAGCGGTGTCTACGGCTACCGTCCCGCGCGGCTTCGCCGCGGCTACGACCAATGGGACTACCGCGGCTTCGCCGAGTTCACCGCAGAGCACACCGGCAACCTTCGCGCCGGTGGAAACCTTCTGCACAACAGCAGCACAACCACCGTCTGGCTCGGCCCGTCCGTACTCGCCATCTTCAAGAATATTGCGATCGAAGCCGGGGTCCAGGGTCCGGTCTTCCACAACGTCTCAGACTCGATTTACGGACGGGAACGCATTCGCTTCGGCCTCAACATCAGCTATCTCCGGTTCTCCCCTCACAGCAGCTCGCATTGAAAGGTATGGCCATGAAAGAAATCCTCGCAGCCGCCACGCTCGCCATCTCCACCCTCGCCGCTCACGCGGAGTACCAGCAGGTCAATCTCACCGTCTTCGGTATGGACTGCGCTCCGTGTGCCCACGCCATCCACGTCTCCATGAAGGGAATTGAGGGAGTGAACACGGTCGATGTTGACCTTAATACTGGTCTTGTCGCCATCAAGCTGTCGTCCCGCAGCACGGCCTCGCTGCGCCAGTTCAACGAAGCCGTTGAAAAGAACGGATTCACCCACAAGGACGCCACCATCATTGCGCGTGGCAAACTTACCGGCACCACCGCCGCGCCCTTTTTTGAGGTTGCAGGCACGCAGGACCGCTTCGCCCTGCAGCCAGTGGCAGCACCAGGCGACCTCGCCGCGCTACTCGGCAAAATCGTTACCGTTGCCGGAACGCTTCCGCAGGCGGCAAAGGGCAAGGTCCCCGATACCCTGCGTTACACAACCCTCACGGAGGCGCAATGACCACGGCCGCCGCCACTCCCCTCGCACAGGAACGCAGAGCCAGACGAGCGGCTCTGCTCAACTACTTCTCCCTCTTCAGCTCATTCAGCACGCTGCTCTGCTGCGCCCTGCCCTCTATCCTCGTCCTGCTTGGTCTGGGCACGACCGTCGCCTCGCTGCTGTCTGCGGCTCCGTGGCTGGTCAGTCTCTCCCGGCATAAGATATGGACCTTCAGCACTGCCGGCACGTTGATTGCGGCAAGCTTCGTTGTGACCTACGTGATCGCTCCTCGTCTGCGGGAAGGCCAGGCCTGTGCCGCGGACGACCCGACTACCTGCGGCGAGGTCAGCCGGCTAAGCCGCATGATCCTCTGGGGATCGGCGCTCATCTGGAGCGGAGGCTTCTTCGTCGCTTACCTGCTTGGCCCGATCCTCAACCGAATGGACCGCTAAAGACCTACTCGGAACAAAGCCATAGGACTGCCTCGTTCACCTCTAAAACCCGCTCGACCAAGCCGTGCTAACCAAACCCCTTGAGTGATAGTCTCCGCAGTATGGCCCCGTTGTCCCTCTCCCTGCGGCTCTGTGGGTGTGCCGCCCTTGCGCTTCCCCTTACCCTCACAGCACAGACCAAACTCGTGCTTCCGGAGACCCCGCTGCTGCCGGCGCGCTTCGCCACGTGGGAGGCAGCCCCGGCCAGTGCATCACCTGGTCTGCCTCTGCTTCGCGATGCGACCACGGAGTCCATCGCGAAGGAGGACGGGCTCACCCGCACCGTCACCCAGACCTACACCCGAGCCGGCGGGCGTTCCATCACTGCGCAGGCCATGCAGTTTGGCGACGCGACCGGGGCCGTCGCCGCCTTTACCTTTCTCCGCCAGCGGGGCATGATTGAGACCGCCCCTGATCCCGGCGCGCGCAACCATACCAACATCGCCTCCGCCGGCGGCCACACGCTGCTGCGCGAGGGGGCGTCGCTGGTCGTTCTCGACGGGCCCACGCCTCTGCCGCCCGCCGACCTCCGCGCCCTTGCCGACACCCTGCCCAAGATCGGCGGCCCCAAGGGTCTGCCGCCGCTGCTCCCCACCTATCTGCCTGCCACGGGGCTGGTCCCCGGCTCGGTCCGCTACACGGTCGGGCCACTTGCCTATAAAGCCGGCGGCGGCGCGCTGCCGGCCGACCTGGTCGGCTTCGACAAGGCCGCCGAGACCGCTACCGCCGACTACACCGGCCGCGCCGGCGCGGGCAGGCTCACGCTGCTGCTGCTGCCCACTCCCCAGATCGCCGGCGACCGCGGCCGCGCGCTCGAGACCTGGCTCAACTCCCCCGAAGCGAAGGCGGCCTCGCTCGGCACGATCAAGCTCCGGCGCGTCGGCCCCATGCTTGCGCTCGCTACCGGCGGCTTCACCCCGGAGCAGGCCGCCGCTCTGGTCGACGACATCCATCTCCGCACCGAGCTCACCTGGAACAAGCCCGTTCCGCCCGAGTTCCACGTCGAGATCCGCAAGACCGCCAGTTTACTCACCAGCATCATGGTCTTTAGCGGTGTCGGCGCTTTGGCCGCCCTCCTGCTGGGCGCCTTCCTCGGCTTTGGCCGCGCCTGGGTCCGCGTGCTGCTTGGCAAGCCCGCCGCCAGCGAACCTGAGTTTCTGCGCCTCGACCTGCGGGGAAGCGCAAAGGACTAGCCCCAAACAGGCGCTTTCGAGCGCTGACTCGTGCAAAATGATGTATTTAAGGCCTCTAAGTGCACAAAATTGCACCGGTCCCGCTCTGCACCATCAACTGTGCAAACCTGCCTCTAAGCCGCACATTAGACACCTCTTTCGGTCACAAATGAGGTGAAATAAAGGTGAAAATACCTATTTTGCTACTGGCGGGCAGTCGACAAGCAACTCCTTACCTTTCAGCAACCTACAACACGGCGGATTATCCCTTGACACACCAAATTGCAAAACCTAACATGCTGCCAGAAAGTTCTGATGGCTTTGCCTCCGTTGGAACTATTCTCCCTAGCGAGAAGGCTGCCCTGTTGCCGGGTAGCCTTCTCATTTCTTTTGCTAGGAACGCAAGTCGCTCATTTCATAGCTTCTTTGCAGCACCTGCGGGAAGCGATAGAATGTCTCTCATGGCGCAAGCCGACGTAGCTCAGTTGGTAGAGCAGCTGATTCGTAATCAGCAGGTCAACGGTTCAAGTCCGTTCGTCGGCTCCATTCTTTCAGCAACTTAGGGATCACTTGATCGCCACTGGCGTATAGGTGGTGTGCAACCGATCCTTTCCTCCTCGCCAGCCAAGGCTGCATCGCAAGCTGGGGGAGTGCGGGCTGCCAGATGGGTGGGTGGCGATCGCGGCGGGGAACCCGGCTTCCGAACAGGAAGTGCATTTCTCAATGTCGCGCCCTCTGCGGAATCAGTGCGTTCTTTGGACTTGGAACAAGTTTTGGATGCCTCGTGCGGATGGGCCATCAAGTCCGGCTTAATGACAGGAACTCCTAGATGTGAATCGGCAGTTGATGTGAGATGGACGTGGCTCAAGGGGCGCGCGGGCCACTCGGCACAATGTTGAGCCGATGAGCTTGCCTACCGAGCGGCACGCGCAGAGTGGCAGCTTGCGGGCTATCTAAGATCGCCGCTTAATCGGCTTGCAAGAACAGAGGCCGGTTCGCAAGAAAAGGAAGACGTATGAGCGACAACTGCACGTCTTTTGAATTGATCATGAGTTGGACGCGTTGCTTAAAGCGATTGACGAGCAGATCGAGGCGAACGGTTATGCTTCACCCGGACTGCTCGATCTACTTCAAAGCTTCCGCGACGCGAAAATCGAGAAGGTCGATCGTATAGGCCGTTTACTTACCCTCATGCAGAACCGCATAACCTACTGCCGGCAGCAAGGGGATCACTGCCGGAAGTGAGTTTAGCGGCCGATTCTAAGATCGCTCAGACCCAGAGACTGGTGTTGTATTTTCTTCAGGGTAGGGGCACTTTCCAAGTCATGGTGCCGGCGAATGTAGCGAATACCTAGGAAACATTGGGTCAAAGCACAGCTGCAGAAGGCGGCAGAAAAGTTGCGATGTCTCCTGACGCGGTAGCCCGTGCAGTGGCCTACGTTATGAGCAGCCGGAGGACATCAATGTTGGGGAGATTACTCTACGGTCCAGAGCGCAGCCGTGACGTCGCTCATGTTCTCAAATAAGCCAGCTCCTAACTGTCCACACCGCATCGATGAAGGCAGCGGGAGCTTCTTGAGGGAGATTGTGACCCGCTTCGACTTGTCTATGCTCATGACGATTTGTGAACATACTAGCTTGATCAGCCGTGCCACCAGGCTTGAGCGTGTCTTGTAAACCGTCAAGGGTCACTGACGGTACGGTGATCTTTGGTCGTTCTGCTAGTCGAGCCTCCAACTCTTCAAGCTCCGGATCCCCCGTTGTCGTGCCGAAGGCATAGCGATAAGAGTGGATCACGACGTCAATAAAGTCTGGATTGAAGAAGCTCACGGCGGTCTGATCAAACGTTGCATCTTCGAACCGCCACCGAGGGCACCATTGCTGCCACAGCAGTCTACAAAGCTCACGACGATATTTCGTGAGACAGTCTCGACCGCGCTCGATTTGGAAGAGGTGCTGATACCAGAGAGCGAGTTCGAGAGGCGGAGAATATGCGTGCCGGAGTCGCTCGCAATCAAGAATATCGTAGCTTGCTAAGGAGACGAGTCCGCTCACCCGTTCTGGCCACAAGCAGGCAACAACGCAGGAAGCTAAGCCGCCCCAATCATAGCCGCCCAGGATTGCGTTCGTAATGCTGAGCGCATCGAGCAGAGCTACGATGTCAGATCCTAAAGCGGTTTGCTGTCCGCTACGAAAAATATGAGCCGAAGCAAAGCGGGTCGGTCCGAACCCTCGGAGATAGGGAACAATAACGCGTGCTCCCTTTCGTGCAAGCGCAGGCGCTACCTCGTTGTAGGCGTGAACATCGAAGGGGAAGCCGTGCGAAAGAATGACAGGCCAGCCGCTTGCGTCGCCATATTCCATATACGCAATGTCGAGCACACCCGCCCGAATTTTCTTGTGGTCAGGAATCGTGATGGTGCTGGTTTCGGACAGAGGCTGCGGCCCTAAAGGGGATCGTACTGGGTCAATCATGAAGGGTCCTTGGACGAAGGCTGCTGGTGTGCCGACTGCATGAGTAAGGTAGCTAAGCGCTAAAGAACTCGTCTTCGAGCACCATCGAAAGACAATGATAGATAGGTAGGTGGTATTCCTGAATACGATATGTTTCAGCGCCTAGTACACATATCGACACATCTTAAAGCGACTTCAACGCGCCACGGACTCGCCGGTCAGACCAACGGTAAATACGCCGCGTGCTCGCGCGGCTTGTGCTCCGCCGCAGACACTTCGTGCCTCTCCTGGGGTGCTGGTTTTGATGAAGACTCGCCTGCTTTATCCATTGCCCAGGCCAACTGTGCAAAGGTGAGTTCCGGAGCCACGTCATCGGCGAACGCTGTGCTCAGAGCGGAGAAGCCGGTGAGTGGAATAATGAACGGGCAATCTGGCCTTTTCATCTTTACTCAGAAAACGACGTTTGCGGAAACCCTTAGCAACTCGCAAGCCCCAACAGTGCTCCGCATCGGACGCGCTCCCCCCATTGCCACAGATGAGGACCTTACCGCCCGCTTTGTACGCTGAACTTATCATATTTAAACGCTCGCTCGATGAACGTCGACATGCATTCTTTGTAGTATGGCGCGGATTAACAGCTGCTGCAGCCTCGGTGCCACAAAGGCCTGTGACTCGATCGCTTGGAGCAGCGTTTCGGAATGCCGAGCAACTCACCAGTGAACTCGTAGAGGGCTACCAGGTTCTCGTTGCAGCTCACGCGATAGGTGCCTACATTCCGTTATCCACTTGCCCGCTCTGTAGCGGAGCTTTCGAAAAGCAGCATTGCTGCCCTGGCTCCTCATCCTGAGTGTTCGGAAAGGAACGCGCGCGTCTCTGCTACGACCCGATCCTGAAAGTTCTGATCGCGTATGAGTACGGACCCTTGCATCGGATGGCCGCCCTCGTCGTAGTAGACGCCGGTGCGTTCAGATGTATCCATCAGAATCTTGGTGATCTCGCGTGCGGCCCGCTTCGAAGTGCTTAAGATCTTTATGAAGGGTATAAGCAATGGAACGATGAGCGGCACGACGAATCTTTGTACAAAGCGCACGAAGGGATTGACGTCGCCTGCCCCGAGGCCGGTGCTTGGGTTGAAGCCCGGTTCGATTGCGTTGATGTGCAGTTGTGGATTCTCACGGGCGAATGCCAATGCCGCGGCAAGGATGGCTTGTTTGGAAGTCGCGTAGGCGTCGAACCCGGGCTTGCTGGAACCTCCTGGTTCCCATTCGCCTCGCGCACTGGCGTCAGCGGAGATATAGCGAGCGCCTCGAAAACCCGCGGCCACGGCCGGTTTCCGCTCGGGATCTTCTACAGCGGAGACGACGAAGACAACGTTGGCACCATAACGAAGGTGCGGCATGAGCGCTTCGGTTAGTACGAAGGGCCCAAGATGATTCGTGGCATACGACATATCCCAATCTCGAGCATTCTTCGTGGGGCGTGTCTGCATAATGCCTGCGTTGTTGACCAGCCCGGCGAGGGGAAGTTTCAGACGGACGATCTCATCAGCCGCTCGTTGCACGCTTGAGATATCTGACAAATCGCACACGACGGAAACGGCGCTTCCGCCTTTCTGCTGTATTTCCTGATCCAATGCCTCCAGTTTTCCACGGTTCCGGCCTACGAGCACGACTATGCCGTGCGTAGCCACGTTCAGGGCAGTACGACGACCGATCCCGGAGGTCGGGCCGGTGATGATGTATGCCGTCTTTTCTGCTGAGGTTTGTTTAGGCGGTAGATTTGGCATTCAATCTCCTTTGGTCTGTGTCTGATCAGACATCCAAACACGCAAATCTACTGCATCATTCTCCACAAGGCATCGAAGCCCTGTTTACAGTGCTTCTTCGCGTTATGAGGATCTTGTGTCATGTAGTCCATCGTGGACTCTGCCACGGCGTTCATTATCGCGAGTACGAATCCGAGCGGAGCCTTACGCATTGGGCCGTCCGCACGGCTGCGATTTGCGATCTCCGCGAGATCCGCCATTATCTTGTGTCCGAATGCGCGGCTTTCTGCAGTGATCTCACTTGAAACAGAGAGTTGAGCGAGTGCCTGCCGCTTGTCAGGAAATGCCACCGCCCAATTTGTCCAATTTTGCCAGACACGGAAAAACCGCTCGCGAGGATCCGCAGTGGCAAGTATGCCCTTGAGAGCCGTGGTGGCCATTTCGCCCTTCAGTTCCCGATAGAGTTGGTTGAAGAGCTCGGTCTTGGTTTCGAAGTATGTAAACAAAGAGCCATTTGGAACACCTGCCTCTTTCGCGATTCCGGCAGTGGGGGCACTTAATCCCTGTGCGACGATAATGCGAGTTGCTGCCTCCAGGAGGGCAATCCGTTTCTCGTCACTTCGAGGCCTGGGCATGACTATAGCATATGGGAACGCGTCTGGACAGTCAACTATGGCTTTGGTAACGATGGTTTGTTTTTTTTGATAAACGTCAAATCACCGAGGCATTCATTGACTACCGATCGAGATAAGCGGCCGTCACTAGCGCAATGGGATTTGCTTCAGCCTGTTTAGCCGTTTGTGCTTAAAGCAAGAACAGACGTGAGTAACGATTCAGTGTTGACAATCGCCGCAAATTCGCCGTGAAGGTCACTGAGAGCACCAAAGTGGACATCTGAAGCCGATCTTTTCTGTCCATCGAAGCCGATTTGATCGAAGGCCGCCGTGGCGTCCTCAACTATGTAGACGTGGAAACCAAGATTTCCCGCCATACGAGCCGTTGTGGAAACACAATGCGGAGTCGTCAAACCGACAATTGCGAGTGTGTCTATCCCATTGGCTCGGAGGTTTTGCTCAAGCCTGGTTCCGATGAAGCCGCTGTTTACCGTCTTATGGTGAACAGGTTCTCCTTCGAGCGGGGCCGCTTCCGCTTTGGGTGCGTTGCCCGGAGTTCCTGGGGCAAAGCTTCCAATCGGTGAGGAGGAATCATGATGCACGTGAACGACGGGGCGTCCGGTCTTCCGCCAAGCGGAGAGAAGACGACCTATGTTGCCTTCGGCTTCCGGATTGTTGCGCGGCCCCCAGCTGGTATCAGAAAAGCCTTGTTGTACGTCGATGATCAGTAGTGCCGCACGGGAATCGAATGAATCCATGATGGTGTTCTCAACAAGTATGAGTGACATTCTAATCCAAGGATCTCTTGAATGGTCATGGCATAAATGCCACTTCCAGCCAGAATCCTGCCATACTGGGCAGGGGATCTGCTGATGACGCGAAGCATTGCTTTTCTGGTCGCACCACCCTTCGAATTGCTTGATCTGACTGGTCCCTATTCTGTTTTTGCCGAGGCAAACCTTGTCGTGGGAACAAGGGCATACGCCTTACCAATTGTTGCCACAACTCGAGACGAATCGATTGCGAGCACCGCAGGCCTCTCATTGACTTCTCAATACTACTACCGAGACTTTAGAATGCCGATTGATACGCTTTTGCTGATCGGCGGGCGCGGTGCCATGCGGCCGTATAACCCGGACGTTCTGCGATGGATCTGTACACGGCACGGACGCGTTCGCCGGCTGGGGTCCGTCTGTACAGGAGCCTTCTTGCTTGCAGCGACAGGACTACTCGAAGGGCGAAAGGCCACGACACATTGGCAATGTTGCGACAAATCTCGCGTGAGTACCCAAACGTTGACTTAAGAAAAAACTGCATTTTTGTAAAAGACGGCTCGCTCTATAGCAGCGCGGGCGTAACGGCAGGCATCGATCTCGCTTTGGCCCTGGTAGAGGAAGACCTGGGTGTTCGGATCGCCAGTCTAGTGGCGCGCGCACTCGTGCTGTATCTTCGCCGGCCAGGAGGCCAAGACCAGTTTAGCGATCTGATTTCAGAGGAAGGCACGATCGAAGATGGAGCCCTACGAGACCTGCCTGCCTGGGTGCGTGGGAGAATGGGGCGGGATCTTTCCGTCGGAGCGCTCGCTTGCCAGGTCTCGATGAGTCCCCGCACATTTGCGAGGCGTTTTTTCGCCGCATTCAAGGAGACGCCAGCATCATGGGTGCGAAAAATGCGAGCAGAAGGAGCCAGAACAATGCTGGAGGAGCCCGGTTCCTCGCTCTCTTTAGTGGCAAAGCGGTGCGGTTTCAGAGACGTTACCGCTCTGAGGAAGGAATTCTTTCTTCAATTCGGCACAACACCGAAGGAGTACAAGATGAGGCCTGGATCCTCATAGGCATTAATCTTGTTCGTGATCAATGCTCGTGCGCGCTGTTGTTGAGCGTTCTGTGTGGAAGTCAAGAAGACGGAGAGCCGACAGTTTTGAAGTAAGGACAACACCACAGCACCCCTACTGTGCAGCCTGTCTTGCCTTTAAAGGACATCATCAGATGTCTTTAAACGCCCAGCTTCTGGAAGAAGGCACGTAGTTCACTCGCTAATAATTGTGGCTCTTCCGCGGCTGCGAAATGGCCGACCCTAGCTGCAATTGGCCGAGCGAAAGGGTATGGTCGGGGAAGACTGGCCCACAGCGTTTGCAAGCGTTGCACGTTTCCAGCATCGGTGAAGTCATGGCTAGAAAGACCCGACTGGGTGCTCATCACAGACAATCAAGTGGTCTTGCCCAGGTCTCTCAGAAAGCTATGGCCAACCTTCGGCGCTCTCTCGTGACCCGGTCTGCGCGGACAAAAGCACATCGTCCATGAGCTTGGCTAACCTAACGGCATGCATAAAGTCCGGAACGACTGAGGTCCCAGAGTTGATATCGTTTCGAAGACCCGCATACATGGCAGCCACATTCGCGACCTCTGCCGGCATTCTAGCCAACTCGCCCTCGTCTATGAGTTGCGGCTCGCCGAGCAAAGAAAGACCCAGCCTGCCGGATTGAAACCCTCGCAGAGCGCCGCCCTCAACGACAAGATCGCCAAGCTCTCCCGTGACCTCCATCCTGAACGGTACCGCCTCCGGCGGTCTTCCGCCTGCTATCTCAATCGATGCGGCAAGACCTCCGCTGCCGCGAGCCATAACA
Organism: uncultured Acidobacteriaceae bacterium; assembly: GCA_964246835.1. GTDB lineage: Bacteria > Acidobacteriota > Terriglobia > Terriglobales > Acidobacteriaceae > Edaphobacter. Next base: position 14,070 of record CAXTRT010000005.1, read on the forward strand.
AGCAGATGATCCGGTGTTGACCGAGCCTGTTTCACTGGAGGCTCGCCCACATTGACTTCGGTGTACTGGGTCGTAGTGAGAGCGGTCATGTCGATCCAGGGACCAAGCAGGGCAATGGCAAAGTCGAGGGTATGAGCACCCTGAATCGTAGCTAAGGTAACTCCATTCGCAGCATCCTCTGCAAAGGCCATGGCTGCTTCAACAGTTTGACCGAATGCCACTGTGGTGGAATACACTCGCGCGCTCAACAGACGTCCAATGGCGCCTGCGCAAACCAGCTCCCTCGCACGCAGCAACACTGGATTAACACGGGCTTGCAAGCCAACGGTGACGTGTACCTTCGCTCCTTGAGCAGCTCTTGCCAGTTCCTTAGTCTCCTGAAGATTGCAACCTAAAGGCCACTCACAGTAAATGTGTTTTCCCGCATCCAGCGCTGCGAGTACCAATTCACGGTGATCTGGGACTTTCACAGCAATGGTGACAATATCGACGTTTGGATCTCGGATCAGGTCCTTGCCGTTAGCATAGCCCGCCCTCGCGCCGAAAGTTCTAGCAGCAAAATCGGCCTTCGCCTGACTGCCTGATGCGACAGCGACAAGTTCGAGGCCAGTCAGTTGTTGGACCGCCGGAACGTGGGCAAGTTTCGCCCACCCCCGATCGGCGCTTGCGCCAATAATTCCTACTCCGAGTGGCTTTGCCATTTGACCTCGGTGCAACATCTAGCTTCCTTGAAGGTCAACATCTCTGTTTGATGGTCAAGTCTGAGATTCGGCTCAAAAGCGAAATCAGCAAATAGCCAGCTGCCAAGGATCGCGCATCGAGAAAGTTCTATAAGTGCAGGATAGGCCCTCCCATCGCATAATGAAGCACGAATGTTAAAGCGCAGATGATGCTTGCGCGAAAATGGGAGGTTGCATTGGATCTCAAGCACGTACGATCGTTTCTTGCGGTAGCGCACGCGCTGAGCTTCAGCCGCGCAGCCCGCACTCTACACCTATCGCAACCAGCGCTTAGCAAACAGATTCAACTCCTCGAGGCCGACCTTGGCGCGCTCTTACTGGACCGCGACCGCCGCACTGTTCGTCTCACTCTCGCGGGAACCGCTTTCCTAGCCGATTCTGAAGCCCTCCTGCAGCAGGTTCGTGACATCGAGCTACGTGTCGCACGGATATCGACGGGAGAGGCCGGCCACCTACGCATTGGCTTCGTGGCGTCCGCAACTCTTGAGATCGTTCCTGCGATAGTTCTGGCGTTCCGGCAACAATACCCCAGGGTGGATCTGGAACTGAAGAACATCCCCACGGTTCAACAGGTAGAGGCGCTTCGCAACGGTACGATTGACGCAGGATTCATTCGCATGCCGCTCAAGGAAGAGGGGCTGGCGGTCACTTCAGTGCACCGTGAGTGCTTTGCCATCGCATTGCACAAGAAGCATCTGCTGGCACGAAACAAAGAATTGTCACTTGCGGACCTGGCCCACGAACCATTCGTGGCGTACGGCAGATATTGGGCACCAGCCTTCTATGATCTCTGGACGGGCATCTGCCGAGAAGCGGGCTTTGTGCCCCGTATAGTACAGGAAACCGCTGAGATGAGCACTACGATGGCCCTTGTCGCAGCTGGCATCGGTGTGGCCGTGCTGCCTGAGGGAATGACGCGGGGGCACCGACACTGGCTGGCAGTCAAGGTACTGAACAGGGTAAAGGTAAGGTCCGAAATCGGTGTCGCCATCATGGTTGCCCGGCAGACACCGCTATTGCAACGTCTGGTCCGGATCGCAAAGGAACTGGAGCAACTGTGACAACCGCACAACTTATTCTATATCGTTATAACTCTGCTCTAAAAGCACAGTCACCACAACGCCATCGATTGTCCTCTAATGAGTGAAGAGGGCAATCGGCGATGAAGAGCCTGGGTGCAAACGCAAAGATGACGACCAGCGTTTTACTTGCAGTAGTTGGAACGCTGGTGATGCTCATAGCAGGCGCTTGGGGGTATCTGAGATACGGGAACCCGCCAGTGGCCGTCGCGGACTCTCCCTTTCCAGATGAAGAGCAGATTGTTCACATTCCGTTGCACGCGTGCATACACCGCCCAGAGACAACAGTTCCTTTCAGGATAACCTCTAGCGGCCTGGATTGCGGTTCGGCTACGCAATTTACCGCCCTGAGTGCCCGAACATAAAACGTTGGAAACGACATCGGGATTGGTTTTGGAGCAGCGTCCACCCTGCTGTCTTTGATGGCAGTTCGCCGCCAGCGTGGGCCGAGTGCCACCGTCGGCAATACTCCTAACATGCTGGCACCGCTCCTTGGAGGGACAAGTGAACTGAGCACAAGCTACCCACCAATGGTCCTAACGTACTTGCACAGCATCCCGGCAGGTGAAGCTCCAGAACGCGGAACATGTCTTGAACAACTCATAGGTCAATGGACAACGGCAGGGCTGTTGCACTCGGATACGCTCCCGAACAACACTGCTCTCGTCGCGAGCCGAAACCCCCAATGTGAAGGTCTCTATCGATGACCTTACCAACCGGATCAAGATGCTCGGGGATATACAAGGGCGAGTGTCGCTGATGAAGCGCGACCTTGCTGTCTTAGTACACTCTTTTTCCGATCTAACGAAGGAGTAACAGTATGACAAATGAAGAAACCATAAAGTCAGAGCAGATCAGCCAGCCCGAGGAACACTGCGCCAATGAGACACTCTCCCGTCGCAAGTTTGTGAGCGCGGCTATGATTGCCAGTGCGGGCTTGCTCGGCGGCTCTGCTCTCGCACAGAACCGCTCAGAAACGTTGGCGGGAAGACGAGGGAACAGCTTAAGCGATCCCGGTCCGGTGAACTCGCCTTTGCAAGCTCAAAACCCGGACTCGAATCTGCCTCCCTTTACTGACCACGGAAATCCCGGCCCTCTGTGGCAGTCTTTCAATCTACAACCCAAGCGTCTGCAAGGGGGTGGTTGGACGCGGCAGGTTACACAACGCGAACTTCCGTCTTCGAAGGAAATTGCGGGAGTGAACATGCGCCTCACAGGCGGTTCATTTCGAGAGTTACATTGGCACACTGCCAACGAGTGGGCGTTCATGCTCACAGGGAAGGCGCGCGTCACTGTGATGCAGCCGGACGGCATGATGGCCATCGATGACGTGAGCCCTGGAGATCTCTGGTACGCTCCGGCAGGAATGCCGCACTCCATCCAAGGTCTCGGAGCGGACGGAGCTGAATTTCTTTTAGTCTTCGACGAAGGAGAATTTTCTGAGGATGACACATTTCTGCTCTCCGAGTTCCTTGCTCACACACCCCCGGAAGTTATAGAGAAAAACATGGGCTGGTCACGACAGGCATTCGATCAACTGCCTGCCACGGAGCTATACATCTTTGAAGCTCCACTGCCGGGACCCATTGATGATGATCGACGATTCCTAGGCAAGTTCTTGGAGTCCGAAACGAAATATACCTTCAAGATGGGCAGCATGACGCCGAGTCAATCGACTCCCGGTGGCATGGTTCAGATCGTCGATGCCCAAAACTTTCCCGTATCCACGGGAATAGCCTCCGCCATGGTGACCCTTAAGCCCGGAGGTCTCCGTGAGATGCATTGGCACCCGAATGTCAGCGAGTGGCAATACTGGATTAAGGGCAAGGGCCGTATGACAGTCGTCACCACAGAAGCGAAGGCGCGCACAGTTGATTTCAACGCGAATGATGTAGGGTTTGTGCCAACGATGGCGGGCCACAGCATCGAAAATACGGGAACGGAGGATCTGATATTCCTCGAGCTTTTCAAGGCGCCTCGGTATCTTGATGTGTCCTTGAACCAATGGATCGCGCGCATGCCCGATAAAATGGCTCAGGCTCATCTAAAGTTGCCTTTGTCAACCATCCGCCGTGCACCGCAAACCAAAGAAGTCGTCCTGCCAGGGTGATCAGATACTCGGGAGACACACTCCTCCTGCGTGCAGTAGCCGAAGTGCGCGATGATTTTCCGCGCGACTCAGCTACGCAGGCGCATCGCGCCGAACGTCCGAGTCATAGGCGAGATTTCTGTCGGGCGGTCAGGAGTGATCCCTCGTGCTTGATTGACCAGTCTCGAAGCTGCTCAACTAATGGCAGGAGAGACATCCCGAGTTCTGACAGTCTGTACTCGACCGCTACTGGCTTTGTGGCAAGAACGTTTCTTTCAACGAATCCATTATGAGAGAGATGTTGCAGGGTTTGACCTAAGACCTTTTGAGAGATGCCGTCCAGACTGCGACGTAAGGCGTTGAAGAGGACAGGGCTCTCTTCGAGGGAGAGGAGAGTGAGAACCGCCCACCGCTCCGAAAATTGGTCGAGCAGTATGCGAACAGGGCATAGCGTCTTCGTCATCAACAATCCCCTTCTCCGTGGCAGTTTTCTCTTGGATACCAGATTACTCCTTGGTATCTCATAGACACCACCTTCAGCCCCTTCGATAATCAGTTTATGAAGCGCGAGACAATGTTGGACGGCGTCAAAGTAGATTTCTCCTCTGTGAAGACGAACGGGACCACTCTCAACGTAGCAACCGCCGGGACCGGTCGCTCAGTCCTTTTGCTGCATGGATGGCCGTTTAATTGGTACGTGTGGCATGGCATTCTGCCAGATCTTGTGCACCACGGCTTTCGCGTCATTGCACCCGATCTCCGAGGCATTGGTGAGAGTGCACGGCCGTCGGGCGGGTATGACCTGCACTCTCTAGCAGAGGATTGTGAAGGCTTGTTGCAGGCTCTTGAAGCAGACCAAGCTGATGTTGTTGGTTTCGACATTGGCTTGCAGCCGGCCGTGATGCTTGCTCTTCGCCATCCGAAGCGAGTGCGCTGTCTGGTGTTGACGGAGGCGCTAGTCGGACGCCTGCCAGGTGCGGACAAGTTCTTGAAGGCTGGACCGCCGTGGTGGTTCGGTTTTCATGCGGCGCCAGGTCTTGCTGAAAAAGTCCTTGAAGGACATGAGGACACATACCTCAACTGGTTCTACGAAAACAGCACAATCCAGAAACTCAGTAAGGAATCACGTGCAGAATATATCCGCGCTTACAGCGGTTCAGAGGCTTTGCGTGGAGGCTTTGATCACTATCGAGCTTTCGCAATCGATGCGCAACAGATTGAGGATGCTTTCGCGGAGACTAGGCTCACTCAGCCTACCCTGGTGATTGGCGGCGGTGTCGTTGGTGATGCCACCTTCCTTCAGCTAAAGCCGTTCGCTGACGAGATCCGGTATACACAAATCGAGAATTGCGGTCATGTAACTCCGCAGGAGCAACCGGCGGCCTTTCTGGAACAAGTCCTAAACTTCTTCTCCGAGCTATAAGACGATCGTGGTGACTGTCTGAACTAGGGGAAAGGCCTTCGTCAGTATTAGGTTTCTTCCTCAAGGGAATCCGTGGCGGTCGGTAAATCAGGGTTACGACTAGATATCTTCTTGTTACGGCTTCAACAAACGACTCCATCTGGACGGACAAGAAGCGATTCATCATCTTTGCGGCAGGTAAGGGTAGACCAATTCACGCCTTGATTACAAAAGTCGAAATCGATGCCCGCCTTGTAGCTAAAGGTGGAGGAAGGCGTATGACACTTGTGATTCTTTTCAGGAGCGTCTCTCGCCTCTGGTCCTTGTAGCAGGACATGCCGGGTACCAAACAGATCGAGGGTCGACATCTGTCTTCCGTGCATCTTGATCCAGGCATGCGGAAACCGCGTCCCGGCTTGAGCAAGGAGTGCAGCAACCAAGGCTCCGCCCAGTTCTGGCGAGTCCGCGCCGTAATTAGAGCGCATCAACAGAGCTCCGCCATTCTCCAGTTGTTGAATGCTCTCCCGGTTGAGCTCTGTCTCGATTTCAAAGCGAGCGTCAAAGTCTGTACGCAGCAAAGCTTGCCTTCCATTTCGAATGGCCACTGGACGCCGTTCTTCGCCATAGGAGCGAAGGATCTCTGGATTCGAGTCCTCCCGCAGCACGAGCGCGAGCTTCCAAGCAAGATTGTGGGCGTCGGCTATCCCTGTGTTGCCGTTAAAGCCACCCCAGGGCGGCATCGTGTGAGCCGCGTCCCCTGCTAAGAACACGCGCCCGGACTGGTAGTCATGAGCGATCCGAACTCTCGTGTTCCACTTCGTCCTGGCGAGCAACTCGATTGGGATGTCTGGAATGCCAATCGCAGATCGAAGTACCTCTATAAGAGCCGACTCAGGCCATTCGATCGGATTGGATTCTCTAGGGTCGTATTCAAGGTGAAAAGACCATTCCGTCGTGTTGTTCTTCGAAAGGAAGAGGCCGCGTACGCTATCGTTCGCAATCTCGCATTGGCTGAACGTACGTTCACGCATAGCTTCAGTGAGGTCAGCGCAAAAGAATAGATTGACGTAGTAGATGGCAGTCGGCGTTTGACTCTGCTCAATTCCAAGTCTCGTCCGCACAAAGCTGCGTCCGCCATCGGCACCGATAACGTACTGTGCTTCGATAGTTGATTCTCCTGTTCGTCCGTCTCGCAGAACAGCCGACACTCCATCCTTATTCTGAGACAATTCGACCAGCTCGCACCCTCTACGCACGTCTCCACCACGTTCTTCGAGCGCTTGCCGCAATATCGGCTCCAGCATGGTTTGCGGTAGAGCGCAGAACGAAGACGGCGAAGGATCTCTCTCCACCATGTGCTTGCGGCTAGGTATGGCTAACGCATCAGAAGCTGTCATAGAGGCGCCGCGCCGCGCACCACCAAAGATGCCCTGTTCCCATGCTGAGGCTGCTGCCTGTTGCACTGCCTGCTCTACACCAATCTGGCGAAAGATCTCCATGGTACGCACGGCCATTCCACGTGCTCGCGGCAGAATCGAGTCTTGCGCTTCCTTCTCAACAACGACGAAGCTCACACCAAACTGCTGGAGCAGGAGTGCGAGAGTTAAGCCCACCGGACCTCCGCCTGCGATCAAAATACTCGTTTGTTCCGCCATATGGATCCGAACCCCTTATCACTGATAGACAAGACTATCACTGATAGACTCCAAAAGTGGCAAGAATCCGACGTGAAGAGATTATTGACGAAGCACTCACCCTGCTTGATCTTGCGGGGCTGGATGGGGTGACGACTCGAAAACTTGCCCAGCGGCTGGGGGTCGAGTCGGCATCACTGTACTGGCACTTCAAAAATAAGTTGGAGTTGCTGAATGAGATGTCGGCAGCTGTCCTGGCTCGACACTACGCCTCTCCCATACCGCAGATGTCCGAACAATGGCAGAGTTGGTTTTTTTCCAACGCTCGTAGGTTCCGCTACGCCCTTTTGGCTCACAGGGATGGGGCGAGACTGCACGCCGGAACTCGACCAAATCCAGATGAATTGAACCGCCTATCCGAAAAGGTCTTATTCCTGATTCGCGCCGGCTTTAAAGAGCAGGAAGCCTTAATGGCTTTGTATAGCATGGGGCAGTTCACCATTGGATGTGTTTTGGAAGAGCAGGTTCGTGCTTCCGACATTCCTTCTCAGGCGATTGACTCGTCTGAAGCGAAGCGTTCGCCGGGCAGTGGAGGCTTGGCGAAGCACATAGCGCACGTCAGTGCTTCCGAAGCCTTCGAGTTTGGTCTTCAGCTTCTTGTGAATGGGTTAGAGACACGGCTTGTTCGAAAGGAAGAGCCGAGACAGTCTAGGTCGCGAGCGCGGAAGCCATAAACATCTCCCACTTGTCGAAGGCACCTCGAAGTGCTCAAAGGTGTGCGAGCTGTGTGCGCCTTTAGCATTGTTGAAATAGCGGCCAGGAGGCATCATGCGGAGATGCTCGCCTTTGAATCAACTCTGCGGCATGGAGTGGTCACTTATGATCAGCTGGGCAGATCACTGTCATAGGAGCGGAACTCGCCGGCCTTATTCTTGCCCGGACATTGCAAGCAGCCGGTCTCGACGTCATCATTCGAAGCAGATGAGTCAAGGAAGGTGAGGCGCAAGGCGGAATCCTGGACATACACGCCGAGCCTCGCGCTGATCGGTGACGCCGCGCATTAGATGTCGCCGTTGCCGGCACGGGGCCAATCTTGCTCTCCAGGATGGCGCGAGTCTGGCAAAGGCTTTCTGCGAGACACCGAGTCCAGAGCAGGCGATTGCTGCTTACGAGAAAGAGATGTTCGACCGCGGGCCCGAGGCGCAAGCTTCCGCGGACGGGCTTGATATGGCTATCGCTTCTGACGGCGCCGAGCGGCTTTCGGAACACCTTCGAAGATGCGCATCCTCGAACGGCCGCTGATCGGACGCATACCTCGTATCTGCGCTTCGCCCTCACAGATACAGAATCTTCGCTGAGTTCATCCGTACCGATGTTTTTCAAGGCAGCTGCAAATTACCACCCCCCACCCATGGCTCGGATCAGGTAGACCGTGGAGGTGAGGCGCTGCCCTTGTACCTGGGTCGTGGTTTCCTGATTTTGCAGCAGAGTCTGCTGCGCGTAGACCACGTCGAGGTAGCTTACAAGCCCCGCCTGGTAGCGATTGCTTGCGATCTCTTCGGCTTTTGTAGCATCAGCGACCGCGCTCTGCTCCGCTGTGTATTCGCGGGACAAGTCATGCAACGCGGCCAGCTGATCTTCAACCTCCTGGTAGGAGATCACAACTGTCTTTTCGTATTGGATGGTGGACTGCCGATACGCCGCTTTTGCCTGGTCGACGTTGGCGCGTAGCCGGCCGCCGGTAAAGATGGGAGCTACCGCGTTCGCGGCCAGGTTCGCAATGGTGTTCTGCCAGGCTAAGATCGAGCCTGGGTTCGCGCTCTCGAATCCGGTAAAGCCCGTTAGGGAGAGTTGCGGGAAGTACGCGGCCTTCGCTACGCCGATCTGTTCGCTTGCTGAGGCGGCATAGCGTTCGGCTTCGATCACATCTGGCCGTCGCTTGAGAACGTCCGCGGGAACACCAGCCGGAATCGTGGGTGGCCCCTTGAAACCTTTGTCCACCGCCGGGATGGTGAAGCCTTCTACAGGGCGGCCGAGCAGCGCTGCAATAGCGTGCTCCGATTGCGAGCGCTGAATCTGCAACGCTTCGATACGCCCGTTCGTCTGGTCCAGGATCGTCTTCGCTTGCGCTGGCGCAAGCGCGCTGATCAGACCGCGCATAAACTGGTTGTTTGTGATGTCATAGCCACGCTGCAGGTCGCCAATGGTGGCCTGTAAAAGGCCGATCTCAGCATCGGCTTCGCGAAGCGTGAAGTAGTTTGCGGCCACGCCAGAGGTTGCGGTTAGCCGGATAAAGCGGAGGTCGGCCTGCGTCGCTTGCTGGGCCTCCGCCGCGGATGTCACCATTCGGCGAATGCGGCCCCAAGCATCGATCTCATAGTTAAGCACCAAGGGAAGCTGCACATCGTTGTAGGTGGCTGCCTTGCCGCCGGTATTGCCGTTATTGGGCCTTTGCTGTGCCTCGCGCGTCCGTGAAACCGACGGGTTGGCTGTGATTTGAGGAAGCTCCTGAGACCGAATCGACCGCCGGTAGGCATCTGCCCGGTCGATCTGCGCCACCCCGATGCGAATGTCGAAGTTGGCTGCGACAGCCTCTGTTTCGAGGGTGTTCAGTGTTGGATCGCCAAAGACTGTCCACCAATCAGTACCGGTGAAGTGGCCGGCGCCAAAGGCCTCTGTCGGCTCCTGAAAAGCCGGCGGTGTCGGCACTGCAGCCGGATGGTAAGTTGGACCCACGCGGCAGCCGCTCAGCGCAAAGAAAAGCAGGGCGGAGAGGGACCCGCAAAGCATGGGGTTACAGCGCAGTGTGCTCATGGCTAACTCTTTCCAGGCGCGGCGGCCTGCTTACTCTGTGGCGATGGCGTTGCCTGCACGCTGACGGGCATGCCGTCCACCAGGTAATCTGGCGGGCTGCTGATGATACGGTCCAGCGGGCTGAGCCCACCGGTAATTTCGATCGTGTTGCCCAGATCGCGGCCGATGGCGACCTTGTGCAGGTTCACCTGGTTTTGCGGTGTGACCACGGCGACCTGCGGACCGGCTTGCTGGAACAGGACGCTTCCCGTGGGCACCATCAGCGGCCGGCGTGCCTGCACCAGCTTGAAGTGCACGGAGCCATAAGCGCCAGGCAGCAGCTTGCCACCTCGATTGGCAACGTCCACTTCGACGGTCAATGTACGGGTGTTCGGATCGATGGCATGGTTGCTGCGCGCGATGATGCCGTCAAAAGTCTCGGTCGGCAGCTCCGTCAATTGCACCTGGGCGTGCAAGCCGGGCTTCATTTGCTGGCTATACTCTTCGGGCACTGCAACGAAGATGCGCATCACGTCGATGCGCGAAATGCGAAATAGCTCCGCTCCATTGCCGCTGTTGCCCGCGTTGATGAGGTCGCCAACATCAATACGGCGTTCCGTGACCACGCCGCTAAAAGGTGCGAGAACATGCTCGTAGCTCTGCTGCTTCTCAAGATTGGCAACGTTGGCCTTTCCGGAGATGACGGCCTCCTGCTGCGATGTCAGGTTCTGTACATTCTGATCAACCTCCTGCTGAGCCACCGAATCGGACTTGATAAGGTCCTTGTAGCGTTGCGTCGTGGTGTTGGCAAGTTGCAGATTCGCCTCAGCCTGGCCCAAAGCCGCGCGCGTCTGGATGAGTTGTTGGTCAACCTCCGGCGAGTCGATCGTCGCCAGCATCTCGCCGGTTGAAACGGAGCGGCCGATATCTGTAAACCAGTGCGAAACATAGCCGTTGGTGCGGGCGTAGATGGGTGACTCAGCAAAGGCTTGCAGGGTGGCCGGCAGCACCAGATCACTCGTCGACAGGCCAAACTGTGGCTGCTGCACGGTGACTGGTTCTGCTACGCCGGCCGTTGTAGTGGCGGTAAGCGCCTTGTGTGCCTTCGCATCACTGCGCCAGCGGTAAAGGCCAAACGCGAGCAGCAGTGCGGGAATCAATAGAAACCAAAGCAGGCGTGCATGCTTGCCGGGCGACTGTGGTTGGGTGTGCGCGGTGTGTGCTTCGGTCGCAGGGTTTGGCAAGCTAGTCTGTTCAGACGAAGTGTTTGTGTTTGGGTCAGGCATGGGAGGACTCCGGAGTGGCGTTGTTGCTGGCAGCCGGCGGGGTAGTGCCCGGTTTGTGTACGGCGGTCCGCGAACGTACCAGCGCGAACACTGTGGGAACAAAGAAGAGGGTTGCCACCGTGGCAAAGAGCAGGCCGCCGATGACCGCTCGGCCCAGTGGTGCGTTTTGCTCGCCGCCATCCCCAAGGCCAAGCGCCATCGGGATCATGCCGATGATCATGGCGGTCGCTGTCATGATTACGGGGCGCAGTCGCGTGTCGCCCGCCTCGCGCGCTGCCAGGAAAGCGTCTTGTGTCTCCGCGAAGCGCTCATTCGCAAATGTGATGATGAGCACGCTGTTTGAAGTAGCGACACCGATGCTCATAATGGCGCCCATGAGCGCGGGCACGCTCAAGGTAGTGTGGGTAAGAAATAGAATCCAGCAGATGCCGGCAAGCGCGCCGGGCAATGCTGTGATGATGATGAAGGCCTCGCTCCACGATTGAAAGTTGACCACCAGGAGCAGGTAAACCAGCGCGACTGCCACGCCCAAGCCGATATACAGTCCGGTGAAGGAGGACTTCATGGTCGCCACTTGTCCACGTACGATCAGCCTGCTGCCCGCCGGTAGATGTTTCCGGGCGTCGTCGGCGATCCTGGTCACTGCCGCGGCGACGCTGCCCAGGTCCGTGCCCTGCACGCTGCCATAGATATCTACTACGGGCTGCACGTTGTAGTGACTGGCCACTGCCGGCTCCTGCATGGGTCGCATCGCAGTGAGGTTCTCAAAGAGCTGCGGGGCCGGGGGCGTACCTGCCATTTCGGCAGTTGAGATGCCAGACGGAGCAGGAATCGCGGAGGGCTGCGGGGCGGGAGGCTGGGTTCCGCTGGCGGCGGTCACCGGGATGGCGCCCACATCATCGATCGAGGCGACCCTGTATTGAGGTGTCTGCACGGCGATGTTATACGAAACGCCATTCTTTGGATTGAGCCAAAGGTTCGGTGCCGTCTGAAAGCTGGAACTTAGGGAGACGAGAAGACTGCTGGACACGTCGCGGGTGCTAAGGCCTACCTGCTGTGCACGAGCGCGATCCAGGTCGTACTGAAGACGAGGCTGATCCAGCTGCTGCTGGATGTGCACGTCCACCGCGCCTGAAATGGAGCGAATCTTCTCTTGCATGGCCGAGGCAACGGCGAAGTCTCCCTGGAGATCCTTGCCGACGATCTGCACGTCGATAGGTGCGGGCAGACCAAAGTTCAGCGTTTGGCTGACGATGTCGGCAGGCTCGAAGAAGAAAGCAGTTCCGGGAAACTCCTTTGGAAGCTCTGTGCGCAAGCGCTCTACATAGCCGAAGGTGGAATGATGCTTGGGTGCAAGGGAGCCTAGGATGATTGCATCGGCGCTGCCGATGATGCCGCTGTTGCTGTAAGACAGATTGATGCCACTGGTGGGCACGCCGATGTTGTCCAGAATGCCGCTCACCTCGTTGGCAGGTATCTTTGCACGAATGGAGTGCTCGATCTGATCCACCAGGCGCGCAGTCTCTTCAATGCGGGTGCCGGTCTTCGCGCGGATGTGCAGCTGAAACTGTCCCGCGTCCACGGTCGGGAAGAAATCGTTGCCTAACACCGGCAGCAATAAAACACTGCCTAGACAGAACAGCAAAAAGGCAGACGCGAAGATCCAACGACGATCCAGACAGAGTTGCAGGACGCCCGTGTAGGCCATCACCAGCTGTTCGAACGCGTCCTCAAAACGCGCATGCAGCCGTTGGAACCAGCCAGGACGCTTGGACTTGTCAGGATTACGCTTTTGCTCAACCTCTTTGCGCAATAGGAATGCCACCATCGTCGGAATAATGGTGCGCGAAAAGAAGTAGGAAGCCAGAAGAGCAAAGACCACAGCCTCTGCAAGCGGAACAAACAGGTAGTGCGGAACTCCCTTGAGGAAGAACATTGGTACAAACACGATGCAGATACAAATGGTCGAGACAAAAGCAGGCACCGCGATCTGCTGTGCCCCATCAAGAATGGCCTGATGCAACTCCTTGCCTAAAGCAAGTTGACGCTGCGTGTTCTCAATCTCTACGGTGGCATCGTCCACGAGGATTCCGACTGCGAGAGCTAGCCCGCCCAGCGTCATGATGTTGATCGTCTCGCCGATTGCACTCATAATCAGCACCGATGTGATGATCGACAGCGGAATGGACGTAGCGATGATTAGCGTGCTTCGCCAACTGCCAAGGAACACCAGGATAAGGATCGAGGTGAGCGCGCCCGCGATAATGCCCTCCCGAACCACACCGACCAGCGACGCGCGCACAAAGAGCGACTGGTCAAGCAGCGTCTTCATCACAAGCTCGGAAGGCAGCGTGCTGGCAACCTGCGGAAGCGCCTTGCGAATCGCCGAGACAATCGCAAGGGTGGAGGCGTTGCCGGCCTTTTCTACGGTGAGCAACACGCCTCGCTGGCCGTCCTGGCGCACGACGTTCTGCTGAACGGCAAAGCCGTCGCGCACGTGAGCTACGTCCCGCAGAAAGACCGTCGCATTGTTCACTGACTTGACAGGCACATCGTTCAAAGCCTGGACTGTGTCGGGCGATCCATTCAGCCCTATGTTGTATTCGGTACTGCCGATCTTGGCGGTTCCGGAAGGCAGGATCACGTTCTGCGCGTTCACGGCGTTCACCACATCGGTGGCGGATAGACCCTGCGCCTGCAGCTTGCGCGAATCGATGTCTACCATGATCTGGCGGACCTTACCGCCATAAGGAATCGGGATGGCAGCGCCCTGCACCGTTGCGAGCTGCGGCCGGATGAAGTTATTGCCGAGATCGTTGAGCTGCTGCTCCGACATGCCCTTGCCGCTCAGGCCGATTTCGAGGATTGGGACAGTGGACGCATCGTAGCGGATGATGAGCGGTGGCGTGATGCCGGGTGGCAGCTGTTTCACCGTGGATTGCGCTTCGGCCAGCACCTCTGCAATCGCGCCGTCGACGTTTGCCTGTGGTGTCAGAAAGACCTTTACGACGGCAACGCCGTTGATCGACTGCGATTCGATGTGCTCTATATTGCTGACAGTCGTGGTGAGGGCACGCTCGTAGATGGACGTGATGCGCGTTTCCATCTCAGTGGGCACAAGACCCGTATACGTCCACACGATGCTGACCACAGGCACATTAATCGCCGGGAAGATATCGATCGGTGTATTCAGAACAGCGAAGGGCGCCATCAGGAATAGCAGGAGCGACAGAACGACAAACGTATAGGGACGCGAGAGCGCAACCCGAACGATCCACATAGGCAAACCTCAGGAACGGGAGCGCGTCAGCCCTCTCCCACTCAACTCCTGAGCTTAGGGGCCCGAGCCGGCCAAAACATCCCTAGACTGGGCGTGCTAAGGCTAACCATTTTGGGTGTACTGAGCAGATGTCGCCTTGAGGAGTTTTCATCTCGACGGCCGCCGCACGCTAAAGGTGCAGGATGCCGCGGCGCAGAGCAACAGTAACGGCTTCGGTCCGATCGTTGACCTGGAGCTTCATCAGGATGTTCTTTACATGCATCTTAACGGTGTCTTCCGCGATCCGCATCGCCTCTGCGATCTCTTTATTTCGCTTGCCTGTACTCACTTCGCGCAGTACCTCCAACTCGCGGGGGGTGAGTTTCTCCATCCCGAGTTGATCCGCGATGGTTGCGGCGACCGCGGGGGGAATGTGCCGTCTTCCGGCGTGCACAGTACGGATAGCGCGGAGCAGTTCTTCGCGCACCATGCCTTTGACAACATAACCGCGAGCGCCCGCCGCGAGCGCCAGCTCGATGTCAGCGTCCCCCTCAAACGAGGTGAGGGCAATGATACATGCCCTCGGCGCAAGCGCGATCATCCGGCGAATCACTTCAAAACCCGTCATATCTTGCAAACGAAGATCGACGATTGTCACATCGGGCCGAATCTGCTCGAAAAGCTGGATGGCTTCGGCACCGGAGGCAACGTCGCCGGCCATCGCCATGTCCGGTTGCATATTCACCAGGCTGGTCAGCCCCTCACGAACGATGGGGTGATCATCTACGCACAGTACAGCGATGACCGGCGCGTCGCTCATGGCCTGTTGTCTCTGGCATGTGTTGCGTGCAGCAGGAGATCTACTCGTTGCCATATGCGTTGCAGGGGCGTTTCTGCTTGACGAAAGGCAATTTGGCCTGGAACGTGCAGACGCACGCGAGTGCCAGCAGTGACGGTCGATTCCACAGACAGCTGCGCGCCCAGGCGAGCGGCGCGTTCACGCATGCCGGCTAAGCCATAGTGATCTGGAATGCCGAACCGCAAGCGCTCTTCGACCATACCGGGACCCTCATCCCAGACGTGCAGTTCAAGCTCGCCGGCAGTCTGCTGGACGTGCAAATGCACCGTGGCAGTGGTGTGCTGCATGGCGTTGGCGACAGCCTCCATCCCAACGTGCACGATTTCATTTGCGACGTTCCCTCGCAACACCCGTGCACGCCCGCGTGTAGCCAGGTGCCCTTGCAAGCGAGATGGCGCCGCGTAACGTTGCGCGACCTGAGCGATCTCTTCGAACGCTTGTCTTGGAGTCAGATCGGTGGCGCGAAGCGAGGTGAGTGCCCGACGCCCCTGAGACATCGCTTCCTCCGCCAGGGAGAGCGCACGGACGATCACGGGTTTACCCGGTGCTCCAGCTGGGATGAGTTCGTCGGCAATCTCGAGTTGAAGACTGATTCCTACCATGTCCTGTATCAGATGATCATGCAGGTCCTGGGCGAGACGCGCCCGCTCCTTTGCGCGTTCCTCGAAAAGGAGCCTGACTCGCTCTGTTGCAACGCGGACACGCCGCCGAATCAGCAGCAGGACGGACACCAGTAGGACGACAATACAGAACGCAGCGAACCATCGTGTCTGGTAAAACGCGGCAGGGACGAAGAACGAGAGTTCACCCGGATGCAGGCTCCAGACACCATCCTCATTGGCTGCCATCACCTGAAACTTATAGTGCCCGGGCGGTAGGTTTGTGTAAGTGGCCGATCTACTGTGGCCGGCGTCGTGCCAGGTGTCATCAAAGTTCAACAGCCGGAAGCGGAAGCGCACGTTAGGTGGTTCACTCAGGCTAAGTGCCGTGTACCCGATCTCGATGCGGCGCGTGCGCTTAGGCAGACGTGCCTCTCCTGAAAGAGTCATGGCGTGATCATCCACCATAAGTGTCACGATGCCGGGTAGAGGAGGAGCCGTGTTCCTCGTCATATGCGCGGGATCTACGACGGCTAGGCCTTCGCCGGTAAGGAACCACAACCGTCCATCGGCAGCTGTGGCTACAGGTTGGTTACCCTTCAGCTCCGGGCCGCTCACGAGTCCGTCGCTGTCATTATAAAGCTCCACCTGCACCCGGTAGCCGGGGTCGGCTGCAGCACGCTCAAGCTCGTCAAACCTCACTGCAGCTACACCCAGGTTAAAACCGAGCCACAAGCGCCCATCACTGCCGCGTGTTGCCCACAGCACTCGATTGCCGGGGAGGCCATTGAGTTTGGACCAGGTCAGCCTCCTGCCGTCTGACAGCAGCGATAAGCCGCGCTCTGACGCAATCCACAGACCAGCCTTCTGGTCCAGAGACAAGAAATGCAGCGTGCCGGCCTGTCGGCCACTCGTCGCGCTCTCTTGTCGAACTGCGTGGCCATCATAATGCGCAATTACCCCGGAACTGAAGCCCAACCAGAGCCCGCTCTTCCCATCTGTCTGCATCATTGCAACGGTGCCGCTACCGGGCTTCAGAGGAATGTTCTTCGCTCGAACACCCGGGCATGCCCGGTAGAGACCCAGCGCAAGGTCATAAAAAAAGAAAGTACCATCAGGGTTTGCTACGAGACTGCTCACGTGTTCAGCGCGGACTCCGATTTGAAGTAGGACAGTTCGGTTCTGCTTGATCGACATGATGCCCTTGCCAGTGCCGACCAAGACTCCCTCGCGACCGTCGAAGGCAAGTGACAGAACCTTGCCTTGCAGCACGGCCGAGGCGTTACCGTTCGCATCGATCCGATTCAACCCAGAGTCAGATGCTGCCCAAACCGCGTCCCGGCTTGCAGCGATTTCATTGAAGTTGTTGCTGAGCAGGCCTTCCGTCTGAGTCGCCGTCGAGAACTTCTTCCAACTCAGACGGTCCAAACCATTCGCAGTGCCAATCCACAGATTGCCTTCGCGATCAGAGAACAAGACACGCACTATCTCGCTTGAGAGACCCTGGGAGAGACCGATTTGATTTATCTTGAGAGACTTGCCGGTGCCCGCATCCATTACATGAATTAGGCCATGATCTTTCGTTGCGAGCCAGACACCGTGCTGGTCGCAAACGGACTGAATGACCCGCTCAGATGGAAGGTGCGTGCCAGCAAGAACAGCGGCAGGAACCTTTGGCAGAAAAGGCTTTGCGCAAAGGTCGTACCTCGTTTCGGCAACATCACATTCCGCCAAGACCTGCATCTCTATGGGCGAAAAGCGGTAGACACGATGTTCCGTAAGGACATTGATGCCGGTAACGGCGTCAGCATAGATTCCGGTGATTGCATCTGCGACCTGCACTACGCGAAATTGCTGCACACGCAGGCGGACCAGTTTGCCGGCTTCGGTGCCGATCCAGAGTGTACCTTCCGCGTCCGTTGCCAGCGCGAGAACCCGACCAAAAGCGGTTCTATCATCCTGAGAAAGCGGGATTTGGGTGAAGCTGAAACCGTCGAAGCGGATAAGTCCGTCCGCCGTTCCCAGCCACAGATATCCGTCTGGCGTCTGCGCGATCGCGTATACGGATGCAGAGAGCATGCCGTCGCGGCGGTTCCACTTTGCGATTGAATACGGTCGAAGAACGACCTCCGCGGCGGAGCAGTAAACGCATAAGAGGATCAGACACACGAAGCATCGCAATCCGTCCTCCATTCTAGACGCTTCGCATCGCGAGCTTGTCCTATCACCAACGAACTTTCATCCTCAAGTGTAATCCCATGCATTCACCCTTACCGAACTCCTCGTCGCTGCCCCGGTACTAGCGCCTTTGGGTGCACATCCAAACGTGTGCACCTGCGCCGAATCGTAGAACGGGCTTGGGACGAGATTTCAGTTAGGAATCGAGCCTGCCGCCGCACTCTTCGCTGGACCGCAGCAACGCCTGAATCGCTTCAGGCATGCCCCCTACCTCATTGCGCGGATGGGGACTACCGCCTCTCTCGGAAGGATGAACCTATCACTTCGGTAATGGCATCGACCGGCACCCCGCCCCCGAGCAAAGCGTCTGTCTCCGATACGCCGGACGCAACACGCGGGACAATAGTGCGCTGCGCGGCGATAGCGCTCCGGATACCCGATGTGCCAGCGCCTCTTCAATTTGTCTGCGAACTGAACCAGCGGCGACCAAGGCGCTCTCTCTTCTCCTTATATTTGCATACAAGCTCAAGCCGAAGTTCCTTTGTTTGCTCAGGCTTACGGCCGCCAATGTGATAACGCGCGATCACGACTCCTCCGGCAAGTCGGTTGCCAGCATTACAAGCAAAGACCCATCCGGGTGGATGGGCCTTTTGCTACTTCTGCTATGAAGCTGTTCCTTTGAGGAGTCCCTATAGACTCTCTTAGCGAGCCAAACGGCGGCGGCCCGCTTCGACCAAGCCAATCAGGCCTGTGCCTAGCAGAGCCAGGGTGGAGGGCTCAGGAACAGATGACGGGGTGACACTAAAACTGGTGATGGCGAAGGGAGTGATGGCGCCTGGGTCATTGGGGTCGACGACATCGACCTCATAGCCGTTGTTGTCATAGACATGTGCCAGGCTAACCCCGATCGGACTGGTGAGGTAAAGAAGGAAGCCGTTTGCGTCCACGTGAGCTTCGCCCGGCGCAGTGTAGAGAACGTTGTTGAAGGTAAATCCGGACTGCGTCGCGGACAGCTGAGAGTTGGTTCCGGCATTGACGATGCCGGAGAAGGTATAGCTGGCGGCGGCGCCGGTGATGCTCTGGATATCAAAGGCACCTGGGACGTAGGGGTCAGTGGGGCCGGTGATGGTGCCGGATACGGTGAAGCTTGAGCCGGGGGTGCTACTGGTGTCGGCGGTGGTAATTGCGAAGTTATAGGTGTCGGCGTGCAGGGCAAGGGGGCTTGCGAGCGCTGCGAGGGCAAGATACGAAAGGCAAGATTTAAACATGGGAACCGTCCTGCGGTGAGGGATGGCGGAAGGGGAAGCCAAGAGAGGCTTCACGGGGATCGCTTCCGGAAGAGAAGTGGGTGTGTGTCCAGCTTGGGTGCCGGATCGAGAGAGTGACATTGCCTTTTCAGGAGTAAGCGAGACATAGGGTCGACAGAGAAGAGTATCTGCGCAGTAGATGCGGTGTAGGGAAGTCATGGAGACTTTTCCGCTGTGGCATCAAGCAAAGAACCTGATTTGGTACACAATATCCACGGATATTACAGCGTGGGAGGGTGTCGCGTCTTGATTGGCGCCAGATTTCCCCGCATACTCCGGGCAGGTGCGGCTTCGTTGTGTACTTCCCGAGGCCCCGTGAGGATGAGCGTGAACGGATTCGGCCGACAGGACGCCGTGCGAATTCTTCATCTGGATACGCGTGAGCTCAAACGATGGGAGCAAGCGGGGCTGATCGCTGCGCAGGAGCAGTACAGCTTTACGGAGCTGGGTGATCTGCGAACACTGCGGGACCTGCGGGCACGGCGCATTCCGACGCGAAGAATACGAGCCGCTCTCGATGCCATGCACGCTACGGCTGGGGTGCGGCATGCGCTGCGCGAAATTGCGGCGGCGGGAGGGCTGCGGTTCCGGCATGAGGGAACGCTGCTGGATCCGGTGACGCACCAGATGGCGTTCGACTTTGAGAGGACCGGCGCGCCGGAACGACGGCTGCGAGCGGTGGGACGGCCGGAGGCGGCAGACGAACGGCGCAAGGCACAGGTTCAGGAGATGTTTCTGCAAGCGGTTCGGCTGGAGGAGGATCCAGCGACTATTGATGGAGCAAGGATGATCTACGAGGCACTTCTCGAGATTCGTCCCGAGCATGCACCGTCGCTGATCAATCTGGGTACGATCCACTACAACCTGCGTCAGTACACGGCGGCGGAGCGGCTTTATCGGAGGGCGACGGAGACTGATCCGCGGTACGCGCTGGCGTTCTTTGATCTAGGAAACGTTTTGGACGAGCTGCAGCGCTTGCCGGAGGCGACGATGGCCTACCAGCGCGCGGTGGAGCTAGTGCCGCATTACGCGGATGCGCACTACAATCTGGCGTTGTCGTTTGAGCGGCAGGGACAGCGGCGGCGGGCGCTGCGGCACTGGCTCACGTATGTGCGACTGGACCCGGTGGGACCATGGAACGCGCATGCGCGTGGACAGGCGAAGCGAACGCTGAAGCTGGAAAAGCTATCAATTGTGAGTCGTCGCGGGCGATTGGTTCAGGCCGGATAGTACGTCCAGGGCGGGTTGGGCTTTTATGAAAGCGCAACGGTCGTGCAAACAAACGGCTCTCTATTTGTTCGCTGCCGACTTATCCGCAGCAGCTTTGTCCGGATCAAGAAGACTTCCCATACAGGGAAAGGTATTTTCTGCTTGACAGTCGTGCACGCGAAGCCCTAAATTCTGACGCGACCCTTGATAACGTGATCATCGGCAATGGAAACGATATCTTGATCTGACTCGGCACACGAAAACAAGCAGAGATCCAGGAAACGTGTACACAATTTTTGAGGTTAGGCGCAGGAGCGACGTTTATGTTTGGAAGAGAGCGGAAGATGGAAGTGAAAGAGCAAGGTGCGGGACGGCTCCGTGTAGGATTCGCGGAGGTCTGCTGCGGTTTCGGGTGGCGACGTGTAGCGCTCGCCGTCTTGTTCCTTCTGCTGCTGCCGGCGGGCCTGCTCGCGCAAAACGGAACCATTCAGGGAATCGTTGTGGACTCACAGGGAGCCACCATCCCGAATGCGAATGTCCGAGCCACGGATATCGCAAAGGGTGCTGTCATCCGTGAGGTGAAGTCCGGCGACAGTGGCGAGTTTCAGCTTCAGCCCCTACCTTCAGGGACCTACTCGATTGAGGTTACCGCGCCGGGTATGTCTACGCTCAAGCGCGATAACGTGACGCTTGAGCTTTCGCAGACACTAAACCTTGGCCCTGTCGCCCTGGCAATCGGCTCTGAGAACACGACAGTAACTGTCGATACACAGCCAATGCTGATCGAGACGACGACTTCTGAGCACTCGGACGTGATTACTTCGAAAGAGGTGACGGAGACACCGCTTAATGGACGTGACTTTACGTCGCTCATTCGGACGCTCCCGGGTATTGTTTCTAACAACAACTCAGATTTCAATCTGGTCTTTAACTCGACGACCGGCTTCTTCGTCAATGGCTTTCGCAGCAGCGCCAACAATGTATATCTCGATGGCGCAATAAACACCGACGTTGGCGCAAACGATGGACAGTATACGCAGCTAAGCCTGGATGGAGTCGGCGAGTTTAAGGTGCTCTCCGGCAATTACAACGCTGAATATGGGCGCAGTCCGGGAGTCAACATTCAGATCAATACCAAGAGCGGAACCAGGCAGTTTCACGGCTCCGGGTGGGAATTTAACCGGAACGACTTTTTCGATGCAAATAACTACGACCGCAACCACGCCGGTAATAAGATCGCGAAGCTACGCTTTAATCAGTTTGGCGCAAATATTGGTGGGCCGGTTCTGATCCCGAAGCTCTCCTCCGGCGACCACAAGAAGCTTTTTTTCTTTTACAACTACGAGGGCACGCGCGCTACGCGGCCAAACAATGCTCCTACAACAGGACGCGGTGCCTATGATCTGCCTGTTCAGGCGCAGCTAACGGGAGACTTCTCATCGTTGTACTCCGGTGGAACGATCAAGACTGCTCCCCAGTTCCTTGCCGGCCAGATCTTCCGGCCAGGAACAATTACTTACGATGCGAACGGCAACATCACGGGCGGTGTTCCCTATGCGGGAAACATCGTTCCTTCGTCGGAGTTCAGCAGGCAGACTCCTGCCTGGCAGAAGTTGCTCAATCGAGCCTATACCTTTGGTCCGAACACCCCTATTGGTGGTGGCCAGGTGGAGGTCTCCTTCCAGGATGCCTACCAGTTCAAGAAAGATCAGAACGCTACCCGCATTGACTATGCCGCCAACGATAAGCTGAATATGTTCTTTCGCTGGGTCGACGACTCGCAACGAGAGAGCCAGCAGTTCGGGATCTTTGGCTATAACGCCTTTCCTATTCTTCCGGAGTTTCGTGAGAAGCCGGGAGCAAGCTGGGCCTTTGGTGTCAATAGCATCATCACACCATCCCTGACGAACGAGGCGATCTTTCAGTTCAATCACCTTACGCAGCGCGTTGATGTAGATACTCCATCCACGAACTATGACCAGACTGCTCTAGGCTTTACCTTCCAGCAGCTCTACCCGGGAACGAATCTCAGAAACAAATATCCACAGTTCAGCGCGGGTGGCTTCTTTGATAACACCTTTGCTCCTGGCTGGCATAGCGAAGGAAGAACGCTTGGAATAACGGATACCCTGTCAAAGACAGTCGGACTGCACACACTCAAGACTGGCGGCTTTGTCAATGAGGTTAAGTCTGGTCAGCAGCCATCGTTTACAGAGGCAGCTAACTTCAATTTCGGTTCGGGCCAATCCAACCTTAATGACACGGGAAATCCAGTCGCCAATCTTCTGCTTGGCAATTACCAGAGCGTAAGTCAAACCAATGGCATATTCTTCGGCAGCTTTAAGTTCTGGCAATGGGAGATCTTCGGACAGGATACCTGGCGCGTGACACCCCGGCTTACTCTGGATTATGGTCTCCGATATGCGTATCTCGGACCGACATTCACATATGGAAAGTACCTGCAGAACTACTTTGATCCTTCCCGGTATAATTCGGCCAATGCTGCAGTCATTCAGACGGCAAGTGGCCTGACCGCTGGGAGCATTATCGGCGGCGACCCATTCAACGGTATTGTTCAGGAGGGAACCAACGGTATTCCTTCCGGACTCGCCAAGCATCGCTATAACAACTTCCAGCCGCGGGTCGGTTTTGCCTACGACCTCTATGGAGATGGCAAGACGGCATTTCGTGGAGGAGCGGGTATCTTCAACGAGCGTATTCGCCAAAATAACCAGAGCTTCGACGGTCTCGGCAATCCTCCCCTGTCCTATACTCCTCAGCTCTTCAACGGTAACATCGACAATCTGTCACCCAACCTGGTTGCTAGTGGGACCCGTTTCCCCGTCGGCATCAATGCGTTCGATAAAGCTGGGCAGGTACCAACCTACTATGGCTATAATCTCGGGATACAGCAGCAGCTTCCGAGCAATGTGGTTTTCTCGGCGACCTACGTCGGCAACACCGGCCGGCACGAGCAGTACTCTTTCAATCTAAATAGTCTTCCAGTTGGAGCGGCTAACGCCATCGTTCCCGGAACGGGCAAGTCGCTGCTTCAGAATGCGAACAATCAGTCCGCGGCAATTGTTCCGTACAAGGGTTACACCAGCATCTTCTACACAAAATACGGTGCGACCTCAAACTACAACGGTTTGCAGACGCAGATTCAGCGCCGTTTCAGCCGAAATCTCGTAATTACTGCGGACTATACCTGGAGCAAGACGATTGATCTGACGGACGATGACAACAACGTCAATGAGCTTGTCGATGCCTATAACCCGAAACGTGATCGTGCGGTTGCCGGTTGGAATCGGACGAACGTCTTCAATGTAAATTACGTTTATACCGCGCCCGATTTCCGAGGTCACAGCTTTCTTGCCCGAAGCGTCCTTGGAGGATGGGAACTGGCCGGAATTACGCGCTACTGGGGCGGTACTCCCTTCAGCGTATTCGCCAACGGTAATCCAGGTACTCTCGGTCCTGGTCAACTCAACACGGCTTCCAACAGTAACGCTTCAGTCTATGCGGACTACAACCCGCAGGCTGGCCAGAAGCTCTACCCAAAGACGTACTCGCAATATATCAATCCGTTCCTCTTCTCGCGTCCGCAGGATAATCAGCTCGGCAATACCAGCCGTAACCAATTCCGCGGACCTGGCATTGCTAACTGGAACATCTCTCTCTACAAGAACTTCATTTTCAATGAGAGCACCAGACTCCAGCTTCGGCTTGAGACATTCAACACTTTCAATCACACGCAGTTCGCAACAGTGCAAAACAGTATTGTCGGCACAAACCCTGGCGATACGCCTACAGCTCCTTCTACGGTCAACGGAGTTGTAAACCAAGGTACAGTTGGCAATTCGGGTGCGGTTGGAAGTTTGTATGATCCACGAAACATCCAGATCGCAGGTAAATTCTACTTCTAAGTTGATCATTACCTGAAAACTGCGTAGCCGCACTTGCTTTCAAGTGCGGCTACACTGTTTGCGCAATGATGTTGCAAGGGATGTCTGTGAAGCAGCTTACCGTGACGGTGGCGATTTTAGGCGGGATTTTTTTATGGCCAGCTGCGGTGTGGCCACAGGAGAAACCAGCGCTGGAGGTTGCATTCAACGAAGCTGTCGCTGCGATGCAAGCGGGGCGGCTTAGCGATGCAGAGTCGGGCTTCACGAGAGTTCTTGCGGCTGATCCTGAGAATCTCCCGGCGCTTGGGAATCTGGGTGTGCTCTATGCAAAGACCCATCGCCTGGCAAAGGCTATTGAAGTCGATCAGCGAGCACTTTCGATTAGCCCGAAGGATCCGTCGCTTCTGCTTAACATTGGTCTCGCCTATATGAAGCAGGAAGACTACACGCGGGCGCGGCCTTATTTTGAAAGCTTGGATACCGGCCCGAGTAGTGGAAGCCGATCGGCGCTGCTACTTGCAACGTGTCTGGTGCTGGGCGACTCGCCGAAGGAGGGCGTTGCTCTTATTAACTCTCGCAGGTTGGAGTCGCAGGACGCCTCGGCTCTGTATCTGGAGGCCGTCGGCTATGCTCGCTTGAACCAGACGGATGCGAGCGGGGCGATATTTCAGCGGCTGCTCGAAAACGGCGGAACAAGGGCGCAGGCTAACTTCCTGCTGGGCCAGGCTTTCCATGATGGGCATCGTTTGCAGGAAGCGGCGGCTTCCTTTACGACCGTGCTGACGCAGGAGCCGGGTTACCCGGGAGCGCACCGGGAGCTGGGTAAGGTTTACATCTCCATGCAGCGCTTTTCCGATGCAGAGAAGGAACTGCATACGGCGATTGCGGAAGACCCGGCGGATGGCAGCGCGCTGTATTTTCTGGGCGCGCTGCTGGTGCAAACGGCGCGTGAACGCGAGGGAACGCCACTGCTCGAACGTGCGGAGACGCTAGTGCCGGACTCGTGGGCGATCCCGTTTTATCGTGGGAAAGCCGCGGTGAAGCAGGGCCAACCCGCGATAGCGATTCCGCTTCTGCAGCGAGCCGCCGCCATGAATGCCGATGAGCCGCAGGTGTTCTATCTGCTGGCAAGCGCGTTGCGCGAGACAGGGCACGCAGAGGAAGCTAAAGCCGCGATGGCCCGTGTGCAGGCCTTGCACAGCACGGCTCTCGATGCCGAGAAGCAAGCGATGAGCAGCAAGGTTGCGGGGGCACGATAGCCTGATTACTGCGACGTTGTGGCGTCTGCCAGGCTGTCGAGGCGTTGCTTGACGTTCATCAGGGCGCGAGCCTCGTGGTAGCTGGCCTTCCAGATTCTGCCCTTGGTGAGTGAGAGCGGCACGCCGTCGGGCTTGATCAGCTCGTAGTCGCCGTGAAACTCGTGATCGACTTGGTAACGCTGGATCCACTGCCATTGCAACTGGAAGGCTTTCCAGTAGATGTCCGTGGTGCGGCCGAAGCGCTCGTGCAGGAGCAGAAGGGTGTTGAGAGATTCCATTTGCACCCACCACTCTTTGAGAAGATCGTCGGGTTTGCCGGCGAAGGGGCCGGAGTGGTGCAGACCGCCATGCGCGCTATCCCAGCCGTACGCGAGCGCATGATCGACGAGCATGCGGCCGACCTTTTCGGTTCGCTCCCGATCGGCAGCCGACGGCGGCGCGCCATGTTCCGCGAGCGCCTGTTCTGCTTCGTCCAAGAGATAGGTGGCTTCGACATCGTGTCCGTAGGAGTCGTGATCCGGGACGGCGTGCCAGTCGTTGGTGAGATAGAGGTTCATCGCTCCGGGCTGAACCGTAATCACGTCCCGCACGAGGTGTTGCAGCTCGTGGACGCGCTCGCGCAGCGTTGAATCGGGCCAGACCTTCAGCAGCTCCGTGAAGCTTTCGAGCAGGTGAATGTGGGTGTTCATCGACTTATAGCCAATGGGGAAGTCCGTGCCGGGGAGGGAGCGGATGACGGCCTCATAGGGCGCGGCCTGCAAGGGCGTTCCGGCGCGGGTGAGCCACTCGAAGTAGCCGCCGTTCCTGGCATCGCGCGCGTGCTGGTCTGTCCAGCGGAAGGCGCGCTTCGCAAGATCGAGGTCGGCCGGGTTGTGCGTGGCCTGATAGGCGCCTGCGAGTCCGTAGATGCCGAAGCTGATGCCGTAGAGCTGCTTGTTGTCGGTGAAGGCTGGGGAGACGGAGCCATCGTCCGCCAGTCCCCAGAAGAAGCCGCCATTCTGCTTGTCCCAGAGGGTATTCCGGAGGTAGTCCGCGCCATGGCGGACGTAGGGCAGGTACTGTGCGCTCTGGGCGGGGCGATGGAGAACGACCTGCGCGGCGACCCAGGTCATGCGTCCCTGGAAGACGGAGAACTTGCCGTGACTGGGGAGTGGGGTCCAGTCACGCGCGAAGTCGGCGTTGAAGCCGCCGTGTACGGCGTCGATCGATCGTGGGTACCAGACGCCGAGAACATCCTGCTGCAGCATGGTCTCTGACTCCGCGGCAAAGTGCTGGTAGGCAGCTTTCCCCGCAGGCAGGTAGGTGATCGCATCCGGCGTGATGGGCGGAGCCGGCGCACGTTGCGCGTTCAGACCGCTTGCGGTTGTAAGCAGAAGGGTTATGAGGCAGAGTTTTGAGTGTCCAGTCATGCAGGGACAGCGCCTCCGGCGAAGTATCGTTTTACGGTTCACGGTATGGCTGGTTTGCGGGCGGAGGTGTGAGCGGCGCGAAGGTTTGACTATGGCCGTTCAGGACCTGATCGGCGGCCAGCACGAGAAACATGTAGTTCGAGGAACCACCGCCGAGAACGTACTCCATCTGCTGCCAGAGGAAACCGAAGTCCTTGAGCTCGGGGAAGTCCGGCCGGATCAGGGCTGTGCCGCTGACGACGCCGCCGGGAATGTAGGACGAGTCGGCGCGGTTGAAGCCGTATGCGACTGTGGTCGAGCGCGCGCCCACGCCAGAGGCGAAGGAGGAGGTGTTCGAGCCGGGATGAACGCCGAGCATGAAGTTGAGGGCGTTCAGCATGTACTCCGGGCTGACGATATCCGGGAAGGCTTGGTGCAAATAGAACTGCTCAACGCCGAAGCGCTCGATCTCCCAACCGGCTCCCCAGATGTAGGGGGTGTAGGGAACGCCGAAGGGGGAGTCGGTCGCCTGCTTCTTCGCGAGCGCATTGAAGTCGCGGCGGACGGCTTCGCGGAGGGCCTGAGTGAAGGCGTCGTCGTGGAGGGAGGCAGAGACAGGCGCGATGGCCCAGGCGATCTTCGCCGAGTCTGCCACGATGCGATCGCGGTCAGCGAGGATCTCCGCACGATAGAGTTCATGGCCCGTCGTCTTCCAGAGCTGAGCGGCGGCGATCATGCGCGCATCGAAACCATTTTGCGCGCCCTTCTTTGCGTCGCGATCGATGAGCCAGAGGGCTTCAGCGGCCTCTACGCACTCTCGCGAGAGCTCCGGGTTGGTCGCTTTTAGAACGCGGCCGGCGGAGGCGAGAGCGGCAATGGCCTTGTACTCATTGACTGGATTCTGCTCGGTGAAGACCCACCGATCGTCAGGCTTGCCGGACTCCGTGCCGGAGCGCTGGTCCTGCTTCATCGAGGAGTTGAAGTGGAGATTGTCGGTCGCGTTCGAAGGATCGCCAAGTAGGACGTACTGCTCGAGCGTTGCCTCCTGAATGCCGCGATAGACGCGGCCCATGGAGCGGTAGCCGCCGAGGATGCTGCGGATGCCATGCTCCACCTGCTGCAGCGCATCGGCCTGACCGTCCGGAACGTGCAGCTGGGTGCGGCGCCCGTGCTCATCGATGCTGGTGTCGTCGTAGTCAAGACGGAAATTCTCGTAGGCGGCGGCGAGGATGGAGACCTCGTCGGCCTGTGACTCGATCCGGAGATCGCCGTCACCCGCGTCGTGCCATCCACCCTGGTCGAGGCCTGGAACTGTTTCGCCGGGCTTGTACTTCGTCAGCGTGGAGGGACCCTGCTCGTAGCCGTCGAAGTGGTTGTGGTTGGTCAAAGCCATGCGTGCGTCGTCAAGATGGCAGGCACCGTGCCACACGCGGTACTGCTGCTCCACGCGCATGTGACACATCTGCACAGGCAGGAAGTACTCGAGGACAGGCTGCCAAATGCCGCGCTGATAGACGTCCGGCGCGATACGGAAGGGCTGCGACACGGTCGTACCGTACGCGATCTGATACATGCCCGGCTGGCTGATCCTGGTGAAGTCGAGCTCCGCGTATTTGTACCGAAGGAAGTTCCCCCATGAGGTGGGAGTTGCGGAGAAGACCTCTTTGGTACCACCCTCTTCGCTGATGCGCAGGACGCGGACGGGCTGCGTCGCACTCTCGTCGCGATCGAGCTCGATGATGGCAAGTTTTTGCTGCGCCGGATGATAGCCGACCTGGCTGACGTGAATGACTGGCTGATACTTCCAGCCGGGGATGGCATGCGGCGTGATGATCCAGTCGATGGCTCTTTTGGTCGCCCCTGCAGGCACGAGGGAGCGCACGACGAACCAGCCGTTATTGCGCTTGGAGCGGGCGTCGAGCAGCTGCAGATCCCCCGTCTTCGATTCGATCAGCATGCGCTGGCCGTCGGTCTCGGGCGCAATGGAGAGGCGCGGCCCAGTGGCCAGAGGCGCGGGTTGAACCTCGCCGGTGTCGTCGCGCTGCTCGGGGCCGTTTGCCTGGTGAGGGAAGGTGCCGGAGCCGCTGCCGAGATACCAGCTCCTGCCGAAGAGATCATTGGGGAAGAGCTCAAAGTTAAAGCCGACCTTGCCGATGAACTTCGCCGGAATCGGTTGGTCGAGATCCACAGTGACATGAATCGCGCTGCCCTCGGCGTGGACGCGAACCTTATAGGAGAAGTTCAGGTCGGGGTAGTTGATCGGGTTGAAGCCGGTGCGATTCTTTGTCGGGTCTGGATACGAGAGCGTGGTGGTGATTGTGTTGGAGGCCGCATCGACGACGCGCGCGTCCTGCTTCGGCATCGCCTGCCACTGACCGGGTGCGGGATCGAGCCGGAGGTCGCCGTTTGTCGCAACGCGGACGCCGTTCTGAATGATGGAGACGCCGCCCTGATGGCCATCGGGATAGATGTCCTGGAAGGCCATGACGTTGATCCCCGGCGACTCGAAGTACTCCTTCTTATTCAGGTGCAGGGACATGTCTTGCGCGAGCACGGGCGCGGCTGTAAGAGCGGCCATCGAAGACAGGAGCAGGGACGAGAGGAGCAGAGAGAACGGCTTGCCGGCAGCGGTCATGAACAAATCGATGCTCCTGGGTTAGATCCTGGGTTAGCTCTTGGATTAGATCCTGGGGTTTAGGCGGTGCGTAGAAGTTCCAGCATATTGCGATCGAGCTTGTGGCCGCGAAGGTCTTCGTAGGCTACATCCGTACGGCCGCTGTCGAGCACGCCGAAGTTGCCGCGAAGATTCCAGAGAGCGTTTCCCCAGCCGGCCTCGCGCCAGACAGCCAGGCAGTCCGACATCCAGGCGAGCGCGACATCGTGTGGCGTCTGGTTGTAGCAGCCCCACTCGCCCACATGCACCTGCGCGCCGCGATCGGTAAGCGGCTTCCATTTATCGACGTATTCTTCCTTCAGCTTCGCACGATCCCAGAGGTGGCCCTTGTCGTCGGTCAGCGGCCACGTCGGCATCTTCATGGTCTCGTACTCGTCAAGTGGCACCCACGTGGCTCCGTGATGACTGACGGCCTTCGGCTGATAGCCGCGCGTGCTCTGCACCAGACCCAGGCTGGCGAGCTCGAGCACGGGGTTCTGGCCGATGTTGATGCCGTCGGCGAAGATGATGCGATTTGGATCTTCGGCGCGGATGGCCGCGACGAGCGCCTGCGCGACGGCGACATAGCGTTCTTCGAAGTATCCCTCGTAGGACTTCATCTTCGGCGGCTCGTTGATGAGATCGAAGGAGAGCTGCGTGCTGGGCACGCCCTTATAGCGGCGGGCGAAGGTGCTCCAGTGAAAGCAGGCGGCCTTGAGCGCGCGGGGGCCCTCGCCCTGGCGGCCGGTGAAGAGATCCGCGGGCTCGAGTTCGCGGCCATTGATGCAGTAGCCGGGGATGCGATGAAAGTTGAGGTTGATATGGACGTTGTACTGCTTGCCGAGCGCCACCACGCGATCGATCTCTTTGAGCGGCTCTTCGTCGATATAGGTCCAGTCCGTGGGCTTGCCCCAGATCCAATAGGAGAGCGGGATACGCGCGAAGTTGAAGCCCCACTCCTGCATTATGGCGAAGTCTTCCTCGCTGAAGGCGGGCTTTGTGGTCTCACCGGGGCGGCGCTGCCATTGAATATTGAAGCCCCGGTAGCGTGGAAGACGAACCGGGGCCGCGTCTGCGGCGAAGGGCAGAGGGGATGGTGCAGCAAAGGCGGTCATACCGGGGCTGCTCGCCGTTATACCTGCGACAGCAAGCCCGGAGAGGAACGATCTGCGGTTCATCAAGCAACGATTCATCAAGCTGCGATCCGTCACGCTTGCGTCATTCCTGAAACCCGCACGATCCATATACCCTCCGACTGGGCCCGAGTGCAGAGAGTAGAGCGCCAGAACCGCCCAATGATAACGAAATCAAACAACATCATGCAAAGAAAGAACCCAGACAGGGATATGCAGGAGAAAAGCCACGCCACAGCCAGTGCTCAATACCTTGTGGCTGCGAGCGGGTGAGGAAGTCATCGTGAGGCTGCGAGCAGAGCGACCTGTTCTGCAGGAGGTGTCGCGTTGCTCTGGGCGATAAGCTGCTGCAGCTGTTTCTCCTCGGAAGATTTGCGGCAAAGGACATGGGTCGAGCTACCCGCCGTCCAGACCTCCCGCAGGAAGTAACGGTTGCCGTACCTGGTGAAGACGAGCTTGCCTTTGGCTGCGGGGCTCAAGCTCTGGTCGGCTTGAACCATGAAGTTTGTCCCATCACGATCACCTCGAACAAAAAGAAAGTGCTCCAGGGTCAAGCTAACGGTGTAGCGGCCGGGCGGAAGGTGATGCGATCCGTTCTCAAAGCTGAAAGGGACTTGAACCGCGATCGGGTTGTAAGGGCTCTGAGCAAGCACAGGCTGTGGCGTGGCGAGAGTTGCGAGAAGGGCGGCAGCAAAGAAAGCGAGGGTCTGTCGGCGTGCGGTCATGGTAATAGCTCCTGGGGAAGACCGCCTCGAGGGCCGTCTTCACTCAGTAGCGCGTGCAACACACAGAAAAAGTGCCATTGAATATGAACTATTTTGATACAGATTGCCAAGGGCATTTTCCTAGCGGTTTGCTGGTACGTAGCCCAGGAACCCGGCCTCAGAGAGGCACGGTTGGTCCGGGCAACGCCTCGGGACGCAGCTCCCGGTGTAGCCAGAGCCGGGCGAGTGCCCAGTCGCGTTTGACGGAGCGAGGAGCGATGCCGAGAAGCGGCGCGATCTGCTCCACGGAGAGCCCGCCGAAGTAACGAAGCTCGACGACGCGAGCTTGGCGCGGGTTCGCCTGCGCGAGTCGATCCAGGGCTTCATCCAGCGTGAGAACCTCATCGATGCGCTCGACCGAGACGGCGAGTCCGTCCTCGAGTTCGACACGCTTGAGGCCGCCACCGCGGCACTCCGCATTGTGGGCGCGGGCATAGTCCACAAGTACTCGGCGCATAACATGTGCCGCGACACCAATGAAGTGCTGCCGGCTGCTCCAATCAACCTCCTCGTGGGCGAGCCGGAGGTAGGCTTCGTGGATCAGCGCCGTTGCCTGCAGGGTGTGCTCGGGCCGTTCGCGCCGCATGTAGGACCGAGCGAGGCGGTGGAGCTCCTGATAGATGAGCGGCAGAAGAGTCTCGGCGGCGGCGGCATCCCCGGCCCGCATGGCTTGAAGCAGTTCCGTTACCTGTCCGTCGTCAGGGTTGATAGCCGCCTCCAAGTGCGCTTCTGCTGCGGATCATACGCCACGAAGGAATAGAGACCGATGGCCCCGATCTGCGAAGCGCTGCGCTTTACGAGGCAGGGGGAGTGATGCCGACATGCCTAAAGCATCGTCCGAAGTATCCGGGAACGTGGTATGCTGACGCCATCACGAGAACGAGGCGACGCCAGATGGTTCCCCGATCTGGAGCGCCGCAGACGAGCCAGCTTTGCCCGGCATCCTGTCCTCGCTGTCACCCGGCCCCCAAAACTTGCTTTTGCACGCGCAGATATCTTCTCTGCAGTCCTGTTCCTGTTCCGTATCGTGCTGGATGGCCACTCATGGTGAATCAACGACAGTCCGTTGAAGAGATATTCTGTGCGGCTCTTGAGCTGCCAGCCGGGGAGCGCTCGGCGTATCTCGCTGCGGCATGCCGCGAGACCCCGGAGCTCCGCCCGCTGGTAGAGACGCTGCTGGCTGAGGAGGAGCGCGCCGGCAGCTTTCTCCAGACGCCATTGCTAGAGCACGATGGAGCGGCGTATGGCGAGGCAGACCGTGTGCCGGCAATCGACAATGTGACAACACACGATCATTGTCATCCGATCTCCATCGCGAGAGGGAGCATGCCGCGCTTTCAGCCGGGACAGCTAATCGGCGACCGGTTCGCTGTCGTGCGCTTTCTGGCGCGCGGCGGCATGGGCGAGGTCTATGAGGTGGAGGACAGGCTGCTCCAGGGCGAGCATGTCGCATTGAAGATGATCCGACCGGAGATTGCAGAGGAGGCCGGCAGCACGTTGCGGTTTGAGCAGGAGGTGCTGCTGGCACGCAAGGTGCATCACCCGAATCTGTGCCCGATCTACGAGATCTTTCGCTGCGAGCAACCCGGGCCCGCGTTTCTCTTCCTCACCATGAAGCTGCTGCACGGGGAGACGCTGGATGCGTGCCTGCTGCGCAGCCGGACGATGGGCCGGCAGGAGCGGCTGACCCGGCAGGAGCGGATCGATATCTGCACCAGACTGATGGCGGGGGTAGCGGCCATCCACGCGGCGGGGATCGTGCATCGAGACATCAAGCCGAAGAACGTGATGCTCGAGCGCAGCGGGCCGCGTCTTGGCGTGTTTCTGCTGGACTTTGGACTGGCGCGGCTGCACCAGGCCGAGGCAACGGTGCTGAAGACGGGCATGGTCGCGGGTACTGTGGGGTATCTGGCGCCGGAGCTGCTGCTTGGGCAGCGGCCTACGCGAGCCACCGACCTGTTCGCGCTGGGCGTGGTGCTGCACCAGGTTGTAACGGGAGAGCTGCCGGTTGAAGTGATGGACAGCCTGAGTATGGCGCCGACGGCCGCGCTGGCTTCGGCCGACGTGCCGCGGCATCTGATCGAGGCCGTGGCGGAGATGCTGTCGGACGATCCTGAGCGCCGCTGCCGAGCCTTCAAGGCCGCTCGCAGCGTAAACCGCGCGCAGGTTTCGGTGGGGAAATCGCCTGCGCTGCATCTGCTGCCTGCTCCTCAGCCGGCGCAAGCGCCGCAACGTCAGATAGTCACGCGCCGCAACTTTATCGCAGCGACGGCCGCATCTGTGTGCACGCTGGGCGGAGCGGCTGCGTGGCAGCACGACTGGGTGTACAACCTGCTGCATCCGCTGCCGCGCAAACGCTTCGTGGCGCTCGCGCACTGGCCGCCGCAGGCTGACGCACGCGTCCGGCCGATGATCCTCAACCTGATCGACGCGATCGGCACGGAGCTCTCGCGCGCCGAGGCCTTCGACCGCGATCTCTACGTGACCATGCAGACGGTGGCGACGGAGCTGGCGTCGGCCGAGCAGCTGAACCAGATGCGTGAGTCGCTGGGAGCAAACCTTGTGCTGGCCGCCTCGGGCAGCATGGATGGGGACCGGCTGCGTGTGTCGCTGCATGTTATGGATCCGGCAACAGGGCGCGCGCTGCGGTCGAAAGAGCTGCACAGCTCAGCCGACGAGCAGTTTGCGCTGCCCGAACGCGCAGTGCGCGCAGCCGCCGAACTGCTCGACGTGCGCCGCTACGAGCCGGACGAGCAGCGCGTCCACACCGGCACAGCACACCCGGAGGCGCTCGCGGCGTTTCAGGCCGCCGAGGCGTTGATGAAGCAGGATAACGATGTCGGACTGCAGCCGGCGATCGTGAAGTATCGTGAGGCGATCGACCTTGATCCGCGCTATGCCATTGCCTATGCAAAGCTGGCACAGGCGTATGGGCGGATGTATGCCATCAGCCGAGATACTGGGGCGCTGCATTTAGCAAGGGCGAACTGTGATCATGCACTCGCGTTAGATGCGAAATCATTAGAGGGGCATCGTTCTAATGCCAAGCTGCTGGACGAAGCGGGAGACCTGCGGGGTGCCCTCGAAGAGATGAAGCGAACCTTGGCGCTAGACCCGCTGAATCCTGTAACACTTTTGTGGCTTGCCCGGCTCTACACGCGAATGGATCGCTGGCCAGATGCAGAGAGGACGTTTCATCGGGTTTTGCAGGAGCGGCCAAACTTCTGGTTGATCTACAACGAGCTCGGATTCGGACTACACGGTCAAGGGCGTTGGAAAGAGGCGGTAGAAGCTTTTCGTGCGGCTACGATAGCAGCACCTAAAAGCGCAATGGCTGCGAGCAATTTAGGAGTGGAATACCTGCAAATAGGGGAGTTTGACGAGGCCATAAAAAGCTTAAAACAAAGCTTGCTCTTGCAGCCAAACTCTGGAACCGCGATGGCGAGTACCTCACTTGCGCTGCGCTATCAGAAGAAGTTTGAAGAGGCCTTAACTTTTGCGCTGAACGCCACAGCTCTCAACCCGGAGGATGACACTATATGGCTGGAACTTGGCGATTGCTACTCATCGATACCCTACCGAGAACATGAGGCACGCGTCGCCTATGCGCGTGCGGCGAAGGAGGCTAAACGGCATATAAACGTTGACCCAGCAAATGGCCCAGCGTGGATGATGCTCTCGCTCTACCAGATCAAGTCAGGGAGTCGTGAGCAAGCTATGTCTTCTCTCGCTAGGGCTAATTTGCTCGGCACTGACGATATGGACTCGCAGCTTTACAAAGTGAGAATTCTAGAGTTACTAGGGCGGCGTGATGATGCTTTGGCGACGCTGAAGCGATGTTTCGAGAGAGGCGCTACAGATCTCCAGATCATGCCCTTACCTGACATGGAATTACTGCGAGCGGATAACCGTTATAGGACACTGCGAGCCGACAATAACTAGCTGTAAAAGCTAAGAGCAGTGCTATATGGCAAAGCTACTACCCAGAATCTGCGACGATTTAAAGTTCATGATTGTCAATAAGAATACGATTACCAACCAGAAAGGAAGATTTGGTTATGAACGAAGAAACAGAAGTGATGCGGCCTGTAAGCATGGTGCTTACATTGCCCGATCCCGATAAAATGAAGGCTTCCAGTTATGTCGAGGTTGGGGGCACTATGCAGTGGCGGACGGAAAGCCATCAATACACCGAATTTGAGATTGAGTTTATCGGTAGAAATCCTCTGGACGATAGCAAAAGTCTGAAATTGACGGGTGATGATCTTAATCCGGTTGTGCTTCGCATGACGACAGCGAATGACGATTACAGCTACATGCTTCGACAACGAAAACCGGGGGGACCCTGGAAGGAAACAGGCCCATTTGCATTTAGTGTAAAAAGCTGTAACTGGTGTTCGTAGGAAGCTGCGAAAGCGGCGCTGATCTTTGATAGTTCCGCAATGCGGCAGATATGGTGCGAGCAATCGTGCAAAATGGAATGTGACTGATATTGCGGTGAACTCTACGCGAACCAGAGGCCTATTTACTGCGCCAGACGGTCAGGCTGTCTCTTCGCGGTTGAGATGAAGGTTATGGCACATCAAAAATCATTCACTAGAGAGAGGCCTGAGTTCCTCACAAGGAGTCGGCGCAGCTCGTCAAAGCAATAGTGGTTGGCATGTGAGATGTAGGCCGCCGCAGCTAAATACAGGGATTCTTCGCTTCGCTCAGAATGACAACCTAAAAATCTGATCTGCTACATCAATGCGACGAGCTTCCCTACACGTCATTGCCTAAATGGAAGATGGGTTCTACACCTTCCGCCCGGCCGAGGAGGGCTTGTTCTTCACCGCGGTCGAGTGGCTGAAAGTTCTGGGCTACGTCCATGGCGAGGCGGAAGTATTTTTCATCGCCGGGCGGCAGCGCGGCCGTGACGGCGGGGTGGCCTAAAGTCCAACGCAGGCCGAGTGTGGCCTCATGCGGGAAGGTGGCGGGCTGGTACCAGCACTTGGGCTCGGGGTGGTCTTTCTTCTGATCGGCGGACCAGACGGTTTTGGCCATGCCTTTGAGGGCGAGGATGCCCATGTTTTTTTCCTGCGCGCGCTTGAGGATCTGCGGGCCGAAGTTGGCTTGGCTGAAGAGCACCCAGTTGACCGGGAAGAGGACGGTGTCGAACGGGTAGCGGTCCATGGCGGCGAGCGCGGTCTCGGCGGAGTGGACGGAGAAGCCGATGTAGCGGATCTTGCCTTCCTTCTTCGCGGCCTCCATGGTCTCGATCGCGCCGCCGGGGCCGAGGACGGTGTCGAGGTCGGTCATCTTGGTGAGGGCGTGGAACTGGTAGAGATCGACGTGGTCGGTCTTGAGCAGCCGCAGCGACTCTTCGAGCTGGGCACGCGAGTCCTCGCGTTTGCGGCCCTCGGTCTTGCAGGCGAGAAAGCAGTTTTTGCGATAGGGCGCGAGCGCGGGGCCTAGGCGCTCCTGCGCGTTGCCGTAGCTGGGCGCAACGTCGAAGTAGTTGACGCCGCGATCGACGGCTTCGGCGACGATGTTCTTGGCGGCACCGGTCTCCTCGTTCATGACGACGATGCCGCCGAAGCCGATAATGGAGAGCTGCTCGCCGGTCTTGCCCAGGGTGCGGCGGGGAATCGCGCGCGAGGGCGCGGCGGCGGCGGCTTGAAGGGTGCCTCCGGCAGCGGCGAGAGCGGCAGTGGTGGCGGCTTGCTGAAGGAAGGCGCGACGCTTCATGACGGGACCTCGGGAGGGAGTGCCTGCACAAGTATGGTACGCCTTTGCAGATGGCGGCTGGAAGTGGTCGAGAGCTGTGGCCTAGATCAAATGTCAAGTCCGTCGTCGGTGTGGCCGTGGAGGGCGCGGGAGAGGGAGGCTCCCCGGAGCCAGGCGGCGATGGACCGCTTGGCGGGGCAGCGGCGCTCGATGTGCTGGAGTTGCCGGCCAGCGACGGAGAGGATGGCGATGGCATGGCGGTTCGCAACCAGAGATGGGCGTCTGCCGGCGAGCTGCTCCGCGACGAGGTACCCAACGGCATGGGCGAGGGTCTCGGACGCCTGCTCAAGGTCAGAGACGCCGTATCGCTGATCGTGCAGGCGAACCATGGCGGGCGGAAGGACGACAGCGCCGGAGGATGTGGAGGAGAAGGGCGTGATGTGCATGGGAGAGGAATCGGCACCGCCGATGAAAAGTTAAGTGGCGGGCCGGAGTCGTACAGCAAGACGGATGCTTTGAAGTTCATGGAGGACGAGTGCGCTAGGCCTGTTGCGCGAACTCGGGTAGGATTTGAGGAAGGATCTGGAGGGTTTCGCGATGAGTTCTTCCCATGAGTCGGGGTCTTGGCTGGATACGTGGTGGCCGCTGCTGGTGATCCTGTTTGGTGTGACGTTTGTGCTCGTCGTGTCGTTCTGGAAGCCCGCCACCTGATCTGGAGGTGTTTGGATCGCAGCACTCCTGGCGGCGCACACTTGCATCGAGTCGCGGGAGACACGGCTTCGTGCCCCAGCCTGGTCTCCGACGGCCTGCTTTTGGGCGTGCTGTCGGAGACTGGATGAATGAGTGAAGTGTTTCGCTCAGGTCAGTTCGCGGCAATCACGCCGCCGTTGAAGTAGACCGGAAGATCGACGATCAGAATACTGAGCTTGACCGTGATTGATCCTAACGAGACGTCGACCTCGGCCGGCCCGGCCTGTGTGCCAAGGATCGCTCCCGCCACGTTGTACGCTGCGACTCCACCCTTTGCGTAGGTGAACCTGGCCTGCGCGGTGCAGTCCGTAACGGAGGCATCGCTCCATGTGCACATGGCCTTGGTCTGCACGACCGTTCCCGTGGTCGCCGTGATGAGCATGGGGCTGACGGCCATAGCGATGACGGTGGGAGAGGGGTTGGTGAGCTGCTGTCCGTCTACTGAGAAATCACTGAGGTCGGTACCTTGCACGTCGAGCTCCTTGGCGACGCCGGGTGTTGGATCGCCGAAGGTCGCGTTTCCTGCGAGAAACGTAGTGGCCCCGCCTGGAAGGGTGCGAGTGACAAAGGTCGTGCCGGAGCCCCAGCGGACGACGACGCTGCTTCCGGCTGGAACGGTGACCGTTACAGTATCCGGGCTGGCATAGTTCTCACGCAGCACCCTTGTCCAGCCGTTCGATGTCTGCCCGTGTGCTATGCCGCCGGCCAAGGCGATGATTCCCGCAGCCACTGCTGCCACTCTCTGCTTCCGTCGCATGCTTCCTCCTCGATCGCACCGCGATCTTGTTTTATTGTGCGGAGGCGGAGATGGAGATTGCGCCACAATAGGCGCGACAGTTTCGGCCAAGATTGACGGAGATGTTTGCAGGTCTGTTTAGAGGCACGGCTTAAATCCCGTGCCCCTGGAGAACCTACCACTGAACGCCGGGATAGAGACTGGGAATGCGGGCACCGCGATAGGCCTGCATGCCGGAGATATGCATGTGCCAGACGGTCTGCGGATTGTTTGTGGGGGTGACCTCGAAGATATCCGAGTCCGTAGGGTTGGTAGCGGAGAGGTCGTACTCGATGTTGCCATTCTTCAGCAGGTCGGTATTGCCGCCGAAGTAGCTGTACAGGTTCGCGGGAAGGATCTGGTGAAAGGTGAGGCTGGCGGTCTTCGCGGTCTCGTCGATCTGGTAGACGGGGATGGTGGTGTACTGGCACGGGGGTGCGCCGGCTGAGCCGCAGACGACGCCCGTGGGGAAAGCGCGGTCGTTCCCGTTATCCATCAGGCCGAGCGAGAAGACTCCAGCGCTTTGCGGGGTAAAGAGCGAAGGGAAGTGCTGGGCGTAGTTCCAGTCGGTTGGATCAACGCCGTTTTGCAGAGCAAAGTCTCCGCCCTGGCCGAGACGCCAGAGAATGTTGCCGGAGCCGGTCCCGTTGTTGTAATCGACCTTCACGACCCAGTTCTGATGACGCATGGAGACGATGATGTTGTTGTCGGTGGGCGAGTAGATAACGGCATTGGTGTGGGTGAGATCAGGAAAGCCCATAGGGTGGCGCGTCACGTCGAGATGATCGAACTCGTCCCAGACCCACACGGGCTCAAGGTTCCTGTCGAGATCGATAACGACATCAGCGATAACGTTCGTGACACCCGGGTAGCCGGGGAGATCGGTAAAGGACCGAAGGGTATTTGAGAGCACGAGCCAATGTCCGTTCGGCAGCGGCGTGACGTCGTGATGGAAGGTGAGCAGCTGGAGTTTGTACCCGGCACCGGTCAGGGCGTTGGTAAGGTCGGCGACAGAGATCTCACGAATGATGTTGCCGGCGAGGTCGATCTCACGGATGGCGGTGACGGTGTCCGGCGGCAGAGGGGCGGGGTTGAGGGCGAAGTTGTTGCTGGGGCCAAGGCAGAGCAGGTAATGACCGTTGGGCAGCATCTTCGCCCCCTGGATGGAGTAGGCATAGCCGCCGGCGCTCGTGCCTGGCGGCACGTAGCTCCAGAGAGTGCCGCCCTGAAGATCCGTGACTGCGACACCGAGAACGCCGCCGGGGGTAGCTGTCGTTACAAAGGTGAGCTGCTCAATGCCGGCGGAGGGGATCTGGCCCGGGGTCGTAGTGACGGCGACAGTGGGTGTGAGCGTCGGCGTCCCAGTGGTGAAGGTGTGGTCGGCATCGATCGCTATGAGGCCGTTGGCGAACTGCACGGCGGCTTGCATGTGATACGCCGTGTTGCCGAGCATTCCGGCGACCAGGATACTGATAGGGCCGGCAACGGCATTGGTTCGCGTCCAGGTCTTGCGGCCGTACGTGGTGTCCGTGCCGAAGCTGACCGTAACCGATCCGGGAAAGGGCAGGTTAAGGGAGTAGAGAGCGACCTGCGGATTGTTGGTCGTGGCGACGATGCCGGCCGCGAGCACGGCACTGGACCCGGTGAGAGCCACGGTCTGCGGCGTTGCGGCGGAGACTCCGGCGATACCGAGCGAGAGCGTGGCAGTCTGGGAGGCCTTCCCGGAGGCTGCTGTAGGCGTGTAGCTGACCGTGACGGGGCAGGAGACTCCAGATGCAAGCGAAGCGCCGCAGGATCCGGCAGGAACTATGGCATAGCTGGAATCGCCCGACAGAGCGGGCTGCAGCGTCAGCGAGGTTGTGCCGGTGTTCGTGACGGTAACTACCGATTTGCTCAGAGAGTTTCCGACGAGATTGCCCCCGAAGTCGAAGCTGGTGGCGCTGAGCGAGGCGGAGGTCGTTGAAGCGGGTGTTGGTGCAGGCGTCGGCGTCGGCGTCGGCGAGGAGCTGGTGTTGCCCGAACTGCATCCCGCAACGAACACAGAGACTGGAAGACACAGACAAAGGAGCAACAGTCGCTTCATGGAGAGAGCCTTTTTTTATGGATTTGGAAGTGCAATACCGCTACAAACCCGTAGTTTCTGGCAGTGTTGCGATCAAAGAAAATACTTCGCAGTGCTGGAGAAAATACGTGTGAGCGAGGCAGGGATCGAACCTGCAACCGTCAGCTTAGAAGGCTGATGCTCTATCCAATTGAGCTACTCGCCCCCAAAATGAGCTACTCGCCCAGCGTGAAGCGCTGCTGCGATTGTAGCGGGTGACGCGGCCTGAACCGCTTCAGGTCTGGGGAAAAAGGTCTTTGGTGCGCAGGATGGCGGTAACAGCATCGAGCGCTGCGGACCAGTGTGCACGCGCCTCCGCGGAGGTAGCGCCGGCGGCCTTGAGATAGAGAGAGATGCTGTAGCCCTCCTGCGGCGTGGTCAGGTCGAGGAGCGCGGGGCGAATGATGCACTCGACGGCGGCAAACGGCTGGTCGAGGGGAGCCAGGCGGCGCTCCAGCCGGCCGAGCAGATGGCCCTGCTGGTGAAAAGATGTGAAGAGAGCGCGGTCGCGGCAGAGGAGATCAAGGTAGGCGATGAGGGCGAATGCGGTCTCCTCGGGCTCAAGCGCGAGATGGAGCCGGAGGTTCTCGCGCTCATCCGCGCTGGCCTCCCAAACGTCGCATTTGGCGGTGAAGATTGGGGAACGCGCGGAGTTTAATGAGCGGAGAGCGTGCTGGAGAGCGGGATGCTCTTCCGCCTCGGGAATGCTGTCGATGGCATACGGATCTTCGCGCAGATCAACAAAGCGGGCGGCTCCGGAAGGATCTTCCCAGGGGACGACGAGAACCGGATCGTCGGCGGAGCATTCGGCGGACCAGTCAAAGAGCATGCCTCTGTATGGTAGCCCGAGCGCTGGCTGCGTGGTGAGCGCTGCTGTGCTGTCAGGAGTTGGCGAGGAGAAAGCGGAGCAGGGTATGTTCGGCCCAGTAGCCATCGTTGCCGCGGTTGAGGTCGGGCTGAGCCAGAAAGGCGCAGTGACCGCCGTGGGTGGGTTCAAGCAGCGTGATGTAGCGGTTGGCGAGCAGGGCGGCGCGGGAGGCAGAGCCGAGGCGGATGAAAGGATCGTCAAGGGCGTGCAGGATGAGGGTGGGAACGGCGATGGCCGGAAGAACGCGGGCACTGGCGGCGCGGAAGTAATAGTCGTCCGCGCCGGCGAAGCCGGAGTAGAAGGCCGTGACGCGGTCGTCAAACTCGCGAAGAGAGTGGATGCCTTCGGCACGTGCGGCACCGTACAGAGTGGGAAAGATAGCTGCCTTCCGGCGAAAGCGGCGCAGAAGATTCTTGAGGAAGCGGCGCTCATAGATACGGTTTAAGGGCTCATGCAGAGCGTCGGCGGAGGCAGCGAGGTCGATGACAGGAGAGACGCCGATGACGCAGCGGAGCTCGGCGGGGGCGCGGCTGCCGAGATCGCCGGCCAGCTTGAGCACAAGATTTCCGCCCATGGAGTAGCCGGCGAGTGAGACCGAGGTGAGCTGCTCGCGCTCAATGAAGAAGCGCATAACGGCGTGCACGTCTTCAGAGAGGCCGGAGTGGTACAGGGTAGGGGAGAGCGCCTCCGTGCCACCGCAGTTGCGCATGTTCATGCGGACGACGTTTGCGCCGCTATACCAGAGTTTGTCGGCGTTGCCGCAGATGTACTGGGAGTTGGAGGAGCCTTCAAGTCCGTGAAGGAGAATCACGGTGGGGGCATTGGCGCGCCGGGCCTCCGGCTGCCAGTGGCAATGGCAGAGCACGCGGGAGCCAAGTGGAATGCTGGTGGCGGGATCGGACGGCGCGACCTCAACAAAGACGGACTGCGGCGGCGGCAGATGATTTGTGCGCGGAAGAAAGTTGCCGGCGATGGTCTGCAGATGCGGATTGCCCAGAAAGCGTCGCGGACGAAAGCTACTGGCGGTCACGTCGAAGGGCTGCTTCGGGAGGTGCGGGCTGGCACTCCTCATGCGGACATCGCTCCGGCCTGCGAGAGGAGAGAGACGGCATTAAGGGCGCCGGTCGGCTCATCTTCATGGCGGAGCGCGACGAAGACCTCGCGGGTACGGGCAAGCTCGCGATAGCGGCGGGCAAAGCTGGCGAGCTCGGCGGGTGTGTAGCCACCGGAGCGGCGCAGGCGAAAGCAGGTGAAGGTCGATGCGGTGTGGACCTCCGGTGTGGCGAGATTGCCGGGTTCATCGCCGGCGTGAGCGATGCACAGAGCGGCGTTATGCGCGTGCAGACGATCGTAGACAGGCTGCTCGAGCCATGAGGCATGGCGAAACTCAAAGGCGATGCGAGGAGCGGTGGCGCCGGTGAGCGCGGGCAGGCTCAGAAAGTCTGCGAGCAGGGCGAGGTCGACCTTGAAAGTAGGAGGGAGCTGAAAGAGCAGCGGGCCAAGCCGGCCGGCGACGGCGACCGGAGCAAGCGACGCGAGAAACTGGTCGACAGCGGCAGAGGCGTTGCGAAGACGGTTAAAGTGTGTGATTCTCTGCGGCGCTTTGAAGGCAAAGCGGAAGTGGGCGGGCGTGGCGGTCAGCCAGCTGTCGAGCGTCTTCGGCGTGGGAAGAGCGCGGAAGGTGTAGTTGACCTCTACGGTTGAGAGGCGGGAGCTGTAGAACGCCAAAAAGTTCTTTTGCGCGAGCCCTTCTGGATAGAAGCCGGGCTTCCAGGTGGGATAGGCCCAGCCGGAGGTGCCAACGAAGAGGTTGGCGATCGGCGCGAGGCCGCCGGAGAGTTGGCTTGTAAGCTGAGGCTTAGAGTCGGTGCGACGAGGGGAGGCCCGCTGCAAAAAGTCTTCTCCAGGAGCGTGCAGGATTCGCTAGAGGCTCGAGAGCGAGGGAAGAGTGTTTGGGGCGGCTAGTGGGTTTCGAACCCACGACATCCGCTGCCACAGAGCGGCGTTCTGCCACTGAACTATAGCCGCCACACTACCAAGTATTCTAGCATCTGAATTCTTTGATGCATAGATAGACGGAACGGCTGGTGAAGGAGACGCAGATGGCGACGACGAGTGAGCCGGAGATCCTTTCGCCGCGATGGAAGCGCGCAACGCGCTCCACGGGTGGAGTGCTGCGGGATGAAAATCTTGACCTGCTGAGCCATTTGCTGGATGACTTCATTCGGGTTCCGGGGACGTCCATACGATTCGGTCTGGATGGAATCGTAGGTTTGATTCCGGGCGTCGGTAATCTGCTTGGAGGCCTTGCATCCACGCTGTTGATTTTGGCCGCGTGGGCGCGCGGTGTGCCGAAGGTCACGCTGCTCAGGATGGTTGCGAACGTAGGTATCGAGGTCGTGATCGGCACGGTGCCGGTGCTCGGAGACATCTTCGACATCGCGTGGCGGGCCAATCGGCGCAACTACGCGCTGCTCACCGGCAGTGTAGAACAGCCGGAGAGGGTGGAGCGGCGCAGCTGGCTGTTCTTCGCGGGCCTGTGCACCGTGCTTGTTATGCTCGTCGTGCTGCCGCTTGTAGTGTTCAGCTGGTTGACCGCGCATTTTCTACATGGGATGTTCGGAGCGGATCTGCATCGTGGGTTCTGAGCCGGACGATCCCTGTGCGATAGAATCGATCGAGTCGGGGCGTAGCGCAGTCTGGTAGCGCATCTGGTTTGGGACCAGAGGGTCGGGGGTTCGAATCCCTCCGCCCCGACCAAATTCTTCTAGTGT
Source organism: uncultured Acidobacteriaceae bacterium (assembly GCA_964246835.1). Taxonomy (GTDB): domain Bacteria; phylum Acidobacteriota; class Terriglobia; order Terriglobales; family Acidobacteriaceae; genus Edaphobacter. The sequence goes on from CAXTRT010000005.1 coordinate 58,580, forward strand.
TCTCAGATACTCCGATACATGTGAGTTTCGCCTGGAGAGATGACGCCAGTTGCGAGTTGCTAGCCTATCTCATGCGGGAGATACGGACAAGCACAGCAAATGACAGCCGTTAAGAAAGGAAAAGCGGGTTGAGACCGGCCAGGATTTTAGTTTCACTCCTTGTGTTGGGATTTCTCTCCGGGTGCGCGCCGTCTAGTGTCAGGAAGGCACAAAGCACGCCGCAACTCACTGCGCCCGGCCTTACTTACCTGCAAAATTCAACGAATGCGGTTCAAACTCTTCAGACATGGTACGAGCCATCGACCGGTCTTTACAGGACTACGGGATGGTGGAACTCGGCAAACGCGATTACGGTGCTGATCGACTACGCCCGGGTCAGCAAGTCGGCCGAATATAATTCGGTCTTCGCCAACACATTTACCGCAGCCCAGAAGACGAATCCAGGCTTCCTCAATAAGTTCTACGATGATGAAGGCTGGTGGGCGCTGGCATGGATCAATGCCTATGATCTCACGCGGAACCAGAACTACCTTTTGATGGGCGAATCAATATTTGCCGACATGGCTGCATCATGGGATGACACCTGCGGGGGCGGTATCTGGTGGAGTAAGGACAAGGACTATAAGAACGCAATAGCCAACGAGTTGTTCCTTTCAGTTGCTGCCCATCTCGCAAACCGGACTTCGGGTCCTAGGCGAAGCCAGTACCTGGAGTGGGGGAATAGGGAATGGAAATGGTTCCAAGGCTCCGGAATGATCAACACGAAAGGCCTGATTAATGATGGGCTCACTAGGGGTAGAGGACAGACTATGGGTCTGGCTTGCACGAACAACGGCCGGACTACCTGGACCTATAACCAGGGTGTTGTTCTAGGCGGGCTTGCGGAGTTGTCTGCAGCAAACCACAATCCCGCTTTGTCGCAAGCCGCTCAAGGAATTGCCACTGCCGCGATCACGCAGCTTGCAGATGAAAACGGTGTCCTGCATGATCCGTGCGAACCGAAGTGCGGTACCGACGGGGTGCAGTTTAAGGGAATCTTCGTGCGCAACCTGGTCCTGCTGAATCAATTGCACCCATCGACCGCGTATGGAACTTTCATCGATAAAAATGCCTCTACGCTGTGGAAGGACGCGCAAGGACCGAACTACCAGCTGAGTGAGCGCTGGTCCGGCCCTTTCGACTTCAGCAACGCGGCCAGCCAGAGTTCTGCGCTTGATGCTCTCGTAGGCGCGGCCACCCTGCACAGCAAAGGCGAAGGTTTGTAGCGCATGAGTAGTTGCTCGTAGGATTCACATGGCAAACGCGGGTCCTATGCGAGGGGTGAAGTTGTATACGGCTTGCCGAAGCTGTAGTCATCCTGACAGACTGCTTGAACATCGATCTCCGAACCTGTAGGGGATGTGCGCTGCGCGAACTAAGACATCGATTGCGTGCGGCTCCTGATGAGGAGAAGGAGGCAGCGATGAGCATGATGAATGGTGGCGCACGTCTTGGACAGACGGTTCTTTCAAAACTGCGGCCGGAGGTTCAGACCCCGCGGTATGACCGGTCGGCGCTGAAGCCGCACACGGTGCATCTGGGCGTGGGCGGATTTCATCGCGCGCATCAGGCGGTGTACCTCGATGACCTGCTGGCGATCGAGGGCATGCCGCGATGGGGCGAGTGCGGCATTGGCGTGCTCAAGAGCGACGACCGTATGCGCGATGCGCTGACGGGCCAGGACTTCTTCTACACGGTCGTAGAGAGGAGCGCGGGTGAGCCGGCGGCGCGGGTGATCGGGTCGATGACAGACTATGTGTATGCACCGGAGGAGCGGGAGCGCGCGATTGAAGTGATGGCGGCTGCGACAACGCGAATTGTATCGCTCACGATTACAGAAGGCGGCTACTATATCGACGAAGGCACGGGCGAGTTTCTGGCAAATCATCCGGGTATTCAGCACGATCTGCGGAACCCGGAGGCAGCGAAGAGCTCGTTCGGTCTGATTGCGGAGGCGCTGGATCGTCGCAGGCTGCGGGGGCTGCCGGCGTTCACGGTGATGTCGTGCGATAACCTGCAGGGCAATGGGCACGTGACCGAGCGCGTGCTGCTGGGATACGCGGGATTGCGCAAGCCGGAGTTGCAGGAGTGGATCGCGGCGAACGTGGCCTTTCCGAACAGCATGGTGGACCGTATTACGCCGCAGACCACGCCCGCCGATGTGGCCTTTGTGGCGCAGCGCTTTGGCATCGAAGACGCGTGGCCGGTGGTGACGGAGCCGTTCCGGCAATGGGTGATTGAAGACACCTTTACCTACGGGCGGCCGGCGTGGGAGCGGGTTGGCGGCGAGATCGTTGCGGATGTGGCGCCGTATGAGCTAATGAAGATGCGGCTGCTCAACGGCAGCCATTTGGCAATGGCGTACCTGGGAGCGCTCAAGGGCTACACGTATGTGCACGAGGTGATGGCGGATGCGCTGTTTACGGAGTTTATCGCGGCGTTTATGGAGGAGGTGACACCGGTGGTGCCGGTGATCCCAGGAACGTCGGTGGTGGAGTACAAGGCGACCCTGATCAAGCGATTCCAGAACCCTACGATCAACGATCAGGTAACGCGGATCTGCTCCGAGGGATCGGCCAAGCTGCCGAAGTGGCTGCTGCCGTCGATTGCGGAGCTGGCGGACAGGCGCCTGTCGACCGGCCTTCCGAGCCTGGTGGTGGCGAGCTGGATCTTCTATCTCGGGCGCGGCGCGGATGAGCGTGGGCGTCCGCTCGACGTTTTGGATGCGCGGGCCGGCGAGCTGCGCGGCGTTGCCTCCGCGGCGGGTCTCGACCCGCGGCCGCTGCTGGCGGTGCGGTCAATCTTCGGGGAGAAGCTGCCGGCGAACGTGGAGTTTGTGCGGGCAGTTGAGGCAGCAATGCGGCGGCTGGCGGGCGACGGCGTAGAGGCGACTCTGCGGCAGGCGCTTGCGTCGGCCGGCGCGTAAGAGGGCAGGACCGGGCCTCTCACGTCTGGCGGGCTGGCGATGGCTGCTCTTGCTGGAGGAGGCGGTCTGCGACAGCGGCGGCGGCGCGGGCGGCGGGGATGTCGTGGACGCGTAGGACGTGCGCTCCGGCGAGGATGGCGGCGGTGTTGGCGGCGATGGTGGCGTGCAGGCGCGACTCGCTAGCGGCGTCGTGGGGTGAAGATACCGGCGAGGCTTCGGCGAGGAAGCGCTTGCGGGAGAGGCCAATCAGGAGAGGACGGTTGAGGGTGTGGAGACCGGCCAGATGGGCGAGGAGCTCGTCGTTCTCGTGGCCGGCTTTGCCGAAGCCGAAGCCGGGATCGAGCACGGTGGTGTCGGGTGGGATGCCGGCGGCGGTGGCCTCGGCAAGGCGGTCGCGGAGGTCGTTGAGGACGAGTGGGAGGACGGTTCCGGGGGCGAGCGGCGGCTGGGCGGACCACTGTCGCGGGGTGCCGCGAGTGTGCATGAGGACGAGGCCCGGAGCGGGGGTTGCGGCGGCCAGTGTGGAGGGCATGGTGGGATCCCAGAGCAGTCCGGAGACATCGTTGATGACATCCGTGCCGAGGGCGAGCGCGGCCTGCGCGGTGGCGGCGTGATACGTGTCCGTGGAGAGCAGGGCGTCGGGGCGGGCGCGGCGCAGGGCGGTGAGGACGGGGAGAAGGCGGGCCTGTTCGTCGGTGGCGGAGAGCGGGGCGGCGTTGGGGCGGGTGGACTCGGCGCCAAGGTCGAGGAGGTCCGCGCCCTGGTCGAGCAGGGCGAGGCCGTGGGCGACGGCGGCTTCAGTCGAGGCGTGCCGGCCGCCGTCCGAGAAGGAGTCGGGTGTGATGTTGAGGATGGCCATCAGCAGGGTGCGCTCGCCGAGCGGGACTGGGCCGCGGGGAAGATGCCAGGTGTGGCGGGGGCGGATTTTCGTGGCCGCAGGTCGTGGGGTACCCTCCCCTACCCCCCTACTTGTTGGCCAAAGTCTTGTTTTTATTTGGCTTGCTGTCTGATCTGGAGCAGCTTCGAGAGATCCTCCGGCGTCTAGGGACGCAGCGTGACTGAGTGTGCGGGTCATGGAAGAAGTGTACCGGGCTGGAGAGAGTGGTTGCGCCACATGTGGACGTTGCGGCAAGCCGCACTGGATCTACGAAGATGAGGAAAGAGCGTGGTCGTCAACCAGATGACTCAGCCACGTATGCGCTGAGGCCTGCGCCGAACTAAGGACCTCATGTCCACCTGGAACTCCAGATATGTGTGCGGCGTCATCGTTTGTGCCAGAAGGGTTTGGGTAGCACGGCCGAAGCTGATCGGCAGTAGCGTGTCGTTTAGGCCGTGACCAACCCAGACCTGCGTATGCTGCAACCTCCCCGACGACGCGATCTGCTCAGCTCGCGGACATCCCATGTCTGCCCCGCCTCGCTCCACGCCTCCATGCATTGCCGCAGCAGCCACATGCCGTTCACATTGCGGTAGAAGCAGAAGCGTCCGCCCGTGCCTACGCAGCAGCGAAAACCGGCAGCTCCCGGCGCCAAGATCGACCGCGAGCAGCGCGCGGATCCAGCGCGGCCAGCGGCTCGGCGGGAGCCGGACTCATCGCAGGTAGGCCTCCGCCAGGCCGCCATCCACCGGGATCAGATGGCCCGTGGTGCAGCGCGCTGCGGGTCCGGCGAGAAACAGAATCGCCTGCGCGCAATCCTTCGGATCGATCGGCTGATGCGTCAATGTGCGCTTCGCATAGAACTGCGCCAGCTCATTCCGCAGTCCGTCGTCCGTCGCCGACTCGTCCGCGGGCAGGTTGTACTTCTTGAGCGATGCCAGCACGCGGTCGCGCGGGAACATCGTCGAGCCCTTCACCACAGTCGCCGGGCTGATCCCGTTCACGCGCACCCTCGGCGCCATGCCGACGGCCAGCTCGCGCACCAGATGGCTCAGTGCCGCCTTGCTCACGTCGTAGGCCTCACTGCCACGCTTTGAGACGACCGCGTTCGCCGAGCTCGTCAGCACAATGCTCGCGTCGATGCCCTGCTCGTTGAAGTACGCCTGCGCCTCGTCGGCCAGCAGATAGTTCGCCGTCACATTGACCTCAAGCGTCAACGCCCACTGCGCATCGCTGATCACGCCATCCGGAGACGACGGAAACAGCGCCGCCGTATTGATCAGTATGTCGATCCCGCCGAACATCTCGATGGTGTGGTCCAGCGCCTTACGGATCGCGGCGCGATCCCGGATATCAATCGGCGTCCAGCTCACAGCCTCCTTGCCCGCGATCCCCTTAACCTCCTCCGCCACCTTCTCCGCGCCCGCCGTATCGCGGTCGGCGACGACTACGTGCGCGCCGCGCTCGGCAGCCAGCAGCGCCACCTCGCGGCCGATCCCGCTGCCGCCGCCCACAATCAGCGCCACGCGGCGGCTCAGCTCCTTCTCCGGCGGCTGCCGGCGGATCTTCGCTTCCTCCAGCTTCCAGTACTCGATGCGGAAGGCCTCGCTCGGCGGCAGCGCCACATAGTTCGACTCGGTGGAGAACTCGCTCGCCGCCGCTGCGGGCCCCGCCTGCGGAATATCCGTACAGTTCACCCCCGCTCCCAGCGAACCCGCGCCCTGCATCACGCCGATCGCATTCACGTAAAACTCGCCCGTGATGCGCGCCTCCGTCTTGTTCTTACCAAAGGAAAACATACCCACGCCCGGCACCAGCACCACGGTCGGACTTGCGTCGCGCAGCGCCGGCGAGTCGGTCAGCGCGTGCTTCGTATAGTACGCCGCATAGTCCGCGCGATAGCTTTCGAGCGCCTGCTCAATGAGCTCCTTCAACTCCTCGGACTTGCCCTCGGGGTTCCACTTCAGGAACATCGGCCGGATTTTGGTGCGGATGAAGTGGTCCGGGCAGCTCGTGCCCAGGTGCGCCAGCTTTTCCGCGTTCTCCGAATTCACGAAGTTCAGCACCTGCTCGGAGTCCGTGAAGCTGCCGAGCCATCGCTGCCTGCGCGAGACAGCGCCGCGCAGATACGGCATGATCGTCGTCGCGATCTGCTTGCGGTCCTCGCGCGACGTCACCTTCGATCCGCCAAAATGGCGATGCCCGGAAACAGCGCCGTGCCGCTCAATAAATTGCCCCAGCTGATCGATGATCGTGATCGTGTTCAGGTAGCTCTCGCGCTGTGTCTCGCCCCAGGTAAACAGCCCATGCCCGCCCAGCACCACGCCGTCGCAGCCCGGCGTCTCCGCCACGATCTGCCTCAGCATCATGCCCAGCTCGAAGCCGGGACGCTGCCACGGCAGCCACGCCAGCGTGTGGCCGAACTCCTTGTTGAACTCATCCATCTTGATTTTGCCGTTGGCCGAGGCCGCAAGCGCAATGCCCCAGTCGGGGTGAAGGTGATCGACATGCGCAAACGGCAGAAATCCGTGCAGCGGCGTATCGATCGAAGCCGCGACCGGATTGTTGCCGAAGGTGCACAGCGGGTACATGTCGACCATCTCGTCCTCAAGATCGACACCCCGGTACGCTTTCTCGAGCGCCAGCAGCTTGTCAAGATAGAGCGTCGCGAACCCCGCGCGCTTGATGCTGCCCAGGTCGCCGCCGCTTCCTTTCACCCACAGAATCTGCTTCGCTTGGCCGTCCACCGGGTCCACCTGGCCGAGCTTCGAGCTGGTGTTCCCTCCACCGAAGTTTGTAATGCGAAGGTCGGAGCCCAGCAGGTTCGAGCGATAGCGGAGCAGCTCCGGCTCATCCAGCTTGGACGCAACCGCGTCATCCCAACGATCCTCGAGATATTTCAACTGCGCCGGCACTGCCATGTCTGCACCCTTCCTGATTGATTCGCCGAACCATCATTCCACATTCAGCACCAATACGGCAATAGTTTCGTATTGGAAACATGCCTTGGGCAAACGCAGCTGCGCGCAAGGCTCAGGTCCGCTGCTCTCGCGTCACAAGCCGGTGGGTCACGTAGTTGTAGGGCTGTACGGTCTGCCCGCGCAGGATCGACAGCCCAAGATGAATCAGGCTCGGGCCGTAGCTGCTCGTCTCATGCGAGACGGACGCGATAAATGGCGAGTTCGCCCGCTCGAGTTCGCGCATCGCTTCCTCAATGCAGTCCTGCCCCACGATGGCAACATGCCGCTCCCGCTTGCGCTCGCGCACCGCATCGAGCGCCCCCAACGCGCTCGTGTCGTTTGCTGCCGCAATCAGGATGTGCCGGTCCTTTGGATGCCGCTCCAGAAAATCCGAGATCAGCTTCCGGCTCTTATCCCGCATGCCCCGCCCGTCCAAGCGCACGAAGCTCTCGACCGGCGTCTCCGGCATCGCGCTGCGCACCGCCTCAAAGGCGCCGGTGATGCGGCTCTGCACCAACGTCCCCGCCTCCGGAAGGTCGAGCCCGATCACCCAATCCACCTTGCCCTTCCAGAACTCCAGCGCGTGCGCCCCCAGCACCTCTCCTGCTTCCAGCCCCACACGGTAGTTATCCACCCCGAAATAGGTCGCGTTCGGGTGCGGAATATCGATGGCGATCAACGGAATATTCGCCGCTGCGATCTTGTCCCCGATCATCGGCGCCACCTCGTGCTCCACCTGAAACTCGATCACCAGGTCCACCCGGCTGCGAATAAACTCCTCCGCATTCCTTACCGCAGTCGCCGCGTCATAACAGTTGTCGAGCACCATCAAATCCACGCCCACCGAGGCCGCCGCTTCCTGCAGGCTGTTCGTCACCTCCACTGAAAACGGCATGTCGGCGCTCTGCCCGGCAAAGCCGAACCGCATCTTCTTCGGCCGCGTCACCTGCCGGTAGCTGCCGTCCGGCGACTGTGAAAGATAGCCGCGGTGCACAAACGTCTTCAGCACCCGGTACACGGTCGTCTTGGAAATGCGCGTCTTGCGATGGATCGCCTCGAGGGTCAGCGGCTGGTTCTCAGCCTCCAGCATCTCAAGCACGTCGAGCGCCTTCGACAGCACAGGAATCAGATAGAGCCGCTTGCTCGAGGTGCGCATAGGAGATCCCCAGCGTAGTCGCCGTACAAAGAGCGTCAGCGGAATCTACATTCCGCTATTGAAACTCATATCCGGTCCAACACGCAAGCAGGTCAGGCATACGTGCCCACAGCCGCGGAGTTCTTCGACCCACGCTGCTCGGCCGCCCGCTCCACATACCCGCTTCGGCGCAACTCGGCGAGCGGGTTTGCCGGCAGACCGTGCGCCTCACGCCACGCGCGGACGAGCGGCCGTACATCCTGCCAGAAGCTCTCGCGGAAGCACTCCTCCGCCTCCACCAGGTCGCAGCTGTCCTGCAGCTTCGTGAGCCGGGCAAAATCAATCAGGGCAGCCTTGGCATAGAACTCCTGCGCCGTCATGACGGTCTGCACCATGGCCTCGATCTTGCCCTTCAGATTATGGCTCTGGTCGATCATGAACGCCACGCCGGAGGTCGCCTCGGCGCCCGCACTTACCAGCTCCGCGAAGATGCGGAAGACCTGGTATGGATCGATCGATCCCAGCGTCAGGTCGTCGTCGGCGTACTTCCGGTCGTTGAAATGGAAGCCGCCCAGCGCGTCCAAATGCAGCAGCCAGGCGACGATCTGCTCAATGTTGGTTGATTGGTAGTGGTGCCCGGTATCGACCAGCACCTTGGCCTGCGGGCCGGCGCGCCGCGCAAACTCCAGCGCCATGCCCCAGTCCGCCACATCCGTATGGTAGAAGGCGGGCTCAAACGGCTTGTACTCCACCAGCATGCGCTGCGTGGGCGAGAGCGCCGCGTGCGTCCGGTCCAGCGCCTCCTGCACCCAGTCAATGCGCCGGCGAATGCTCTGCGTCCCGGGATAGTTCGATCCGTCCGAGATCCACAGCGACACATCCTGCGACTCCAGCTGCTTGCCGATCTCGACCGAGTCCAGCAGGTGCGCAACCGCCATCGCCCGCACCTCCGCGCTCGGATTCGCGATCGAGCCGTACTTGTACTCCTGCGCCTGGAACAGGTTCGGGTTGATCGAGCCGGCACGAACGCCGTATTTCGCCTCTAGCCGCTTGATCTCCGGCACGTCTCCGACGCCCTTCGGCAGATCCCAAAGCACATGCAGCGCCACCGTCGGGCTTGTGCCGGTCAGCGCATGGACCTGGCCCGCATCGGCGAACTTCTCTTCGATCGTTGTCGCGGCGGCCGGCTGCACGAACTTGCCGAAGCGCGTCCCAGTGTTCGCAAACCCCCATGAGGGCAGCTCAATCCGAAAGCTGTCCAGCGCACTCCAGACCCTCTGCTCATCCGCTGCTCCGTTCCTGGCGACGCTCATCTCGATCGGTCTCTCTCTGCTTGATTTGCTCACTGAAATACAGTTTGTATTGAAACACGAGGCGAGATTGCACGATTCCGCTTTCCTTTGTCAAAAGATTTATTCGAGTGCGTCTACTCTACTGCGGGAACGACCAGCAGCACATCGAGCACACGCGGCCCATGAACTCCCTTGATGCGCGTCATCTCAATGTCCGCCGTCGCCGACGGCCCGGAGATGAATGTCGTCGGAAGCGACGCCGTGGCTTGCAGCCGGCGCATCGCCTCCGGCACTGTCTCAACCACGTCGGTTGCGTCCACAACACACAGGTGATAGTCCGGAATCAGCGTTGCCGCGCGCCTTCCCTGTCCGGGCACGGTCTGCAGCACCAGGGTTCCGGTCGTCGCGATCGCCACCGTCGCCAGCGTCAGCACACCTGTAAACCGATCGAGCTCCGCATTGCTGAAACCGGCGTCTTCAACAAACGCCGCGCCCGCCGGCAGCAGGCCAACTGGCAGGCCGGCGGGAACGATCATCGCCGGCCGGCCTCGCGCCTCGAGCCTCCGCGTCATCGCATTGCCCACCGATTCAATTGTCACGCGCTCCACATGCGCCTCGTAGTCGTGCAGGCGGTCCTCAAACATCTGCAGGATCTCCTCGCCGGATCGAACGGCACTCTGCTGGTACGCACGCGGCAGTGCCGCCCACCCCGCGGCAACCAGGTCCGCCGAGGCCGAAGCGCCGCCGAGGGCCGCGCGCACTCTGCCGAGCACGGCTGTCCGCGCCTCCTGCATGCGTCCATCCCGCGCGTATGCCGCCTGCGCCCGCTCGTCCTGCGCCCGCGCCTCCTGCATGCGCTTGTACTGCGCACTGACTGCGCCGTTCGCCCTCTCCGCGCCTTTAGCCTCGCCTGCCATTGCCTGCCCCTTTGTCGTGTTGTTCGCGCCGCTCGAACCACTCGCGGAAGCTCTCCGCCGGCATTGCCTTCAGATCGCGCACACTGGTCCAGCCGCCCAGCATCCCGGGCAGCCAGCCCACCCAGCGCTCGCCGTTGCCGTCGGTCGATTCGAGCGGCCGCTCCGCCATTCTGCCCAGCCGCTGCGCCGCGCGGAACCGCCGTTCGCTGCGGAAGATCGCACCCGCCGCATGCATCGCCCAGGCCTCGGGATGAGCCAGTACACCCAGCCCCGCCGTCTGCTTCTTCACCACCTTATTTCGCAGATGCACCAGCACCTCTGGAATGTTGATCTTCACCGGGCAAACCTCGTAGCACGCCCCGCACAGGCTCGACGCATAGGGCAGGCTCTGCGCGTGCTCCATGCTCTGCAGCTGCGGCGTCAGGATCGCACCGATCGGCCCGGCGTATACACTCCCGTACGCATGGCCGCCGGTCTGCCGGTAGACCGGGCAGGCGTTCTGGCATGCGCCGCAGCGGATGCAGTTCAGCGTCTGCCGCGCCTCCTGATCGGCCAGCACCTCCGTCCGCGCGTTGTCCAGCAGCACCACGTGAAAGCTCTGCGGCCCATCGCCCGGCCGCGCCCCGGTCCAGATGGAGTTGTACGGATTCATCCGCTCGCCGGTTGCCGAGCGCGGCAGCAGCTGCAGCAGCACCTCCAGATCCTGGTAGCGCGGTACCACCTTGTCGATGCCCGCGACCGTGATCAGCGTCTCCGGCAGTGTCAGGCACATGCGGCCGTTGCCTTCGCTCTCCACAACGACCACGCCACCGGTCTCAGCGATCAGGAAGTTCGCTCCGCTCACACCCGTCCGCACCCGCAGAAATTTCTCCCGCAGAAAGCGTCGCGCCGCGTCAGCCAGGTCCTGCGGCGTCTCGCCGAGCTGTGGCAGATTCATCTCGCGCCGGAAGATCTCGCGGATCTGCTGCCGGTTTTTATGCAGCGCCGGCACCACAATGTGCGAGGGCTGGTCTTGGCCCAGTTGAATGATCAGCTCCGCCAGATCCGTCTCGTAGGCGTGCACGCCCGCGGCCTCGAGCGCTGGATTCAGCTGGATCTCCTCCGTCGTCATCGATTTGATCTTGATGACCTCGCTCGTGCCCGTCGCCTTCACCAGCCCTACGATGATCTGCCGCGCCTCAGCCGCATCGCGTGCCCAATGCACCACGCCACCAGCCGCCGTGCAGTTGCGCTCGAACTGCTCCAGGTAGAAGTCCAGGTGCGCCATGGTGTGCTCGCGCAACGCCCGCCCGGCCTCACGCAGCCCCTGCCAATCCGGCATCTCGGCCACCACGCGGCCGCGCTTGGTCTGGATAATGTCCGTTGCATGCCGCACATTCTTTCGCAGCTGCGTATCGCCCAGCAGCGTATGCGCCGCCTTCGGGAAGGCGGGTGCCGACCTCGGGTCCAGTGCCGATCCGATGCTCACAAAGCTATTTGTACTCACAATGCTCCTTGGACTCACGGTGCTGCTTGTGCTCATAGGCCCACTCCCTCACGTATCGTCCTGCTCCCTTACATCGCACCTTCGGCAACCAGGTACGTGCTGCCCTGCTCGGGCGAGAGCGCATCCCGCTCTTCACTCGCTAAAATCTCCGCAAGGTGCACCGTGCGCACGCCCGTGCGCTGCCGGTGCAGCGCACCTTCGATATGCATTAAGCAGCTGTTATCGCATGCTGTGCAGGCCTCAGCCTTGGTGTTCAGAATAGCGTTGGTCTTCTCGGCCAGCATCGCGCTTGAGACCTCCGCATTCTTCACCGCGAAGGTTCCGCCAAACCCACAGCACTGCTCCAGGCCCTCGAGCGGCACCAGATCGATCCCGCGTACGGCCTTCAACAGCCGTACCGGCCCATCGCCGAGCCCCAGCCCGCGCAGCCCATGGCAGCTCGCATGGTAGGTCACGCGATGCGGATAGTACGCGCCCACATCCTCCAGCCCCAGCCGGCGTGTCAGAAACTCCGAGAACTCCCATACCTTCGGCAGCAGCGCGTCGACCTCCGCGGCGAGTCTCTGGTCGCCTGATGCACGCGCCATGATTGGGTAGTGGTCGCGCATCATCGCTACGCAGCTCGAGCTCGGCACGACCACCGCCTCCGCTCCGCGAAACTGCTCGACGAACCGCGGCAGCAGCGGCGCCGCCTGCGCCTGGTAGCCGGTGTTGTAGTGCATCTGCCCGCAGCAGGTCTGCCCGGCGGGAAACTCCACCGTATGGCCCAGCCGCTCCAGCACACGGACAACGGCCTTGCCCGTCTCCGGAAACAGCGTGTCGTTGTAGCAGGTAATGAACAAGGAAACGCGCAGGCCAGCCTCCTTCCGGAACCCGTCCGGCGGGAACCGTTTCAATAGACAGTATATTTCCAGAACGCAACCGCGCTCCGGTAGGATGGTACGCGCTCCGCGCATTGCTTTACCCGCTCAACGAGGTACTCACTTGGGACCGAACCCGTTTCTCGGCGTCATCTTTCAATGGATCGGCGGCTTCGCCTCCGCCACCAACTTCATCCCCTTGCGCGGCATCAAGCGCTGGTCGTGGAAGGTCTACTGGATCATCCAGGGTTTCGCCGCCTGGATCGTCGCGCCGGTCGTGCTTGCCGGTATCTTTGTCCCCCATCTCGCCGGCATCCTGCGCGGCGCGCCGCCCTCCGCCCTCGGCTACGCCGTCCTGTGGGGCGCGCTCTGGGGCCTCGGCGGCCTTACCTTCTGCCTCGCCATCCGCTATCTCGGCATCGCCCTCGGCTATGCCATCGCGCTCGGCCTGTGCACCGCCTTCAGAACCCTCATCCCGCCCTTTTACTCCGGCCAGATGTCCACCATCCTCCACGAGCGCTCCGGACAGATCATCCTCCTCGGCGTCCTCGTCTGCCTCATCGCCGTCGCGGTTAACGGCGCCGCCGGTCTCTTCAAGGAGAAAGAGATCACGCCCGAAGAGAAGGCCGAGTCCGGCGAACGCGACTTCTCCTTCGGCAAAGGCATCGCCGTCGCGGTCTTCGCCGGCATGAGGTGCAGGATGAAGCAGCAGACGTTGGCGGTGGCGTCTGGATTTGAGCGTTCTTCCGGCAGTCACGCCGGGCTGAGTTTGTGGCGCAGATGGATGCAGCGTCCATGCGGATCGGCACTCCTGCGTGATGCGGATTGCTCAATCAAAGGGGTGAAGATGAAGCACAACTCAGTGCACGCCGGACCGACATCGCAAGCGGTCCAAGGGATCGGAGACTTCAGACGAGTTCATGGTTCTATGGTGAAGCTTGCCTGCGTTGTGCTGTGCGTTGTCTTTGCGCTTGGAGCAAACAGACTTCCGGGCCAGGCGAGTCCCAAGCCGGCGGCTCCCCGTGGCTTCCACGAGCCCCTTCCGCGCAACTTCGCCGATCACAGCGGTTTCACAAAGATTTTCAACGGCACGAACCTGAAGGATTGGGAGGGAGATCCCAACATCTGGCATGTTCAGGACGGAGTGATCGTGGGTCTTTCCAGTCCGGAAAAGCCCGTCAGCAATGCCTATCTCTGGCGCAAGGATCTCCTGGCCAAGAACTTCGACCTGAAGCTTGAAATTAAATGCGAGATCGGCGGCGGCAGCGGCATTCAATATCGCAGCCAGACGGGCCTGCCATGGGACAGGGCGCTTCATCCAGGCGAAAAACAACGGAATCTTGACTGGTTCATGACCGGTCCGCAGGCTGACTTCTGGTTTCCAGTCAATCCAGCTGCGGCCGAGTATAGCGGCCAGTTTTATTCCGAAAATACCTCGCTTGGCATCGTGGCCTGGCGCGGAGAGATTGTGGAGATGGGAGCAAACCAAGAGCCAACCCTGCTCGGCAGCCTGCAGGATCGCGAAGCTCTGGGCGGCTATATTCGCACCAATGACTGGAACCAATATGAGATCATCGCCCGCAATGGCGTTCTAATGCACATCCTCAATGGCCACCTGATGGCGGTGCTGCTCGACAATGACCCCAAATCCTCAAACAATATGGCGGGGAAGATAGGCATCGAGCTTGAGGGCACGCCGGCCAAGGTCTCCGTACGCGAGGTTTGGATCAAATCGCTGGATTAAAGCGCCGCAAAGAGAACCGTGCGGCAGGGCCGTGCGCGCTCTACTTGCCATCCGTGGTGAAGAGATAGTTGAAGCGTCCAAGCGGCGCCGTGTCGCCGTTCAGCAGGAACTCGTCAAGGCTATCGTCTGTCTGCCAGTTATCGGCCCATTTGAACTCTAGGTGAATCTGACCGCCAGTGAGTCCCAGTTGGGCGCGAGATACACGCATCATCAGTTTGTTGCCTTCAGCCCGGAAGGCCGCTTCCCCGGCCGGCTCCCAGTTCCAGCCATTTCTCGTCGCTTCAAGAATGGAGGTGTGCCCGTTCTTCATCCTGTGGTTCAGTAGAAAATCGTAGCCATGCCAGCCGGTCGAGACGTCCCGGTCCACATTCAGGAACAGCGTCATCCAGTTGTGATCGTTGCTGGGCGTGAGCGCTTCACGAGTTTCGGCGTAGAAGTACAGGTTATCCGCATCCCAGGCCACTTTCATGCGCACAAGATCATTGCGTCCCGTGTTGTTGGTCAGCCGCGTTTCCGAGTTATAGCCGGGATGGTCGCGTTGAGACGTATCGCCGGTCTCGTCCCAGTACTCCGGGGTCACGTCGCTCCACTGCTCAAACCCCTTGTCGAGATCGATGGTGTGGGCCGGCCCGGCGAGCCGCGGCGCGCGTGAGCCCTTATATTTCCGGATGTTCTCGACAAGCTGGTAGTAGTAGTTGTCGGCGTGGCCACCGCGCATCGGCTCGATGTCACGGCTGTGCTCCTGGTCGAACTCATCGACGAAGATTACCGGCGCGATGTACCCGCTGAACTCGTTGAAACGGCCTGCAATCCACTCGTTCCAGCCCGTGACGAAGACGAAGTTTGGATCGGCTTTAAGGGCGTTTGCCCACTGCTCGGCAAAGTTGTATCCGTAGGCCTCCGCGCCCGGACGCGTGTCGAAATCATTGCCGTGAAAGCTGCGCCCCAGCGAGCGGCTGTTGCTCATCGCGTTGAGCTTTCCATCGGCTGCGTTTTGCGCAACGCCGACCGACATCTCCTCGGCTTCGCCCTTCGCGTTGCGGAACACGTGCTGCGGAGCCACCTCCAGCCACGACCACTCGTTCGGCCGCGTTGGCCCCTGGAAGTAGTCCGGTTGCGGGCGCCGGAAGGTAAACGCGTTGCGCAGATGTGGGCTTACCTTGGCTGGGTCGGCAAGGATCAGTGGTTTGCCATCGAGCCGGAACCATAGGTCCTTATACGCGTCCTTGCTGTAGATATCGGTCCATAGCCGCTTCACGGTGGAGGCCGGATCCCAGAAGGGCGTAAGAAATGCGATCGCCGGTGTCTTATTGCCGGCCGCGCGCTCCTCCGCGAAGGTCTTGAACAAGGCAGTGGCCTGCTGTGGATACGTTGCCTGGTTGCTGGTATCGAAGATGATGAGGTCGACGCCGGCGTCGGCCAGCATCTGCGCATGCTTGCGCAGCACCCAGGGGTCGTCGGCGTTGTAATACCCGAAGAGCGGCTCACCCCAGTACTCCGCCGCCCCGACAGGCCCCCACAGCGGACTGTCGCGCTTCCGCAACGCGTCCGGATCCTGCGCCAGGATGTGGGAGATATCCCAGGGGCCGCCGCCGTGCGCCTCCGGTCCCAGCCAGAGAAAATAGAACATCGCCACCGTGCGGTTCGGCCGGGGGTCAGTCACGTGCTGTATGGTGCGGCCGAGCGCATCCGTGGCTACCCACTCGTCGCTGTGATTGTCGCGAGGTACCTGGCAGTGCGCCTGCGCTGTGAGGAGCACAAGCGCACCGCAGGTGGCGTGGAGGAAGCCGCGGCGCAATCGGACAGTAACCATGACTCTCCGGCTTCAGCTTTGTCAGTCGGGTAAGTAGACCGTGACGTTGAGGAGAGATGCTGGACTAGAACCGGATATATCCCTCCAGTTGCAGCTTGCGTGGAGCATTGGCCTGCCCGCTGAACTGACCAAAGGTAGCGTCGCCCAGATTTGTGTCCAGACCACCGACGATCACGCGGTTCAGGACGTTGAAGGCATCTCCCTGCAGCTTGACGGTAAACCGTTCGGTGACGTGGAAGTCCTTGCTGAGCGAGATGTCCTCCTCCGCATTGCCTGGATTGCGAAGGCCATGCGGAGCGGTGCGGGGCGTATTGCCGAAGGTAAAGGGAGCGGGTAGAGCAAAGGCAGCCTTGTTGAGATAGACGGCCTGGCGGTTCTGTACACGCTGGCTTCCATACGCGCCGTTGATCCGCGCGGTTGCCGCGGTTCCGTAGTCCGCGTAGCAGCTGCCGGCGTACGGCACAGTGCAGGGCGCACCGACCGGACCGACCGGGGTGCCGGTCGAGTACTGGAAGATGCCGGAGAAACGCCAGCCACCGACCGCAAGATCAAGCAAGCGGGTATTGCCAAGCGCGTGACCGCGGCCGAACGGCAGATCGTAGACCAGCACACCGGAGAAGACATTCGCGGCATCGTTGCTGGCAGGGGACCACTCCTGATGCAGGTTATACGCGGTGCGCGGCGGCCCATAGATGAAGTTGATTGTTCCGCCCGTGTCGTTCATCGACTTGCTCCAGGTGTAGGAGCTTAGGAAGTACAGACCTTTGGAGGCGCGCTTCTGCACGCGTACCTGCAGCGCGTTGTAGGCCGCAGCGCCAAAGTCCGCGTAGAGATCGGCCACACCCGCGTACTGCGGGAACGGACGAAGCGCCTGACCGATGCTGCCGGAGAAGTTTGCGTATGGAAGTTTGAATCCAGGAATGAAAGCCTGAGCCTGGGCTATGCTGGCCGGCGTGGCAATCGTGGTCAGCAGGCCGCCCAGCGCCTGGTACTGCGGCAGGATTTGGTCGGAGTAGATGCCTACGCCGCCGTTGGTGCCGATGAAGTGGGACTCACTGCCGGCGTAAGAGAGCTCCAGCGTGAGCGAGGGCGAAAATGCCTGATCCAGCGTCAGGTTGTAATTTTCGGTATAGGGCATGCGACCGGCCGTATCCGGGCGGTTGTAGGCCACACCGCCCGCGTTTGGGCCCGACGTGGTGTTGTATCCCGTATTCAACGTGGGATTGAAGAAGGGAGGGTGCTGATAGCCGGGAAAACCGTTCGCCCAGTTGAAGGCCGGCGTGATGCCTCCGTCCGGAGTATTGAACGACGGGCTTGAGGAGTAACCCAGCTGACTTGCACCTTGGGAGTACGCGTTGCCGCCGAGCGCGCCGCCGTTGAAGTGATTTATGCCGAAGGACCCGCGCAGCACGGTGTTTTGGGTAAAGGCATAGGCCATGCCGACGCGCGGATCGAAGGTGAGATAGTGCGTCTGCACGTTGGTGCTGCAGTGGCAGCTATCCGGTCCATTTCCCGCGAACTGCAATGCCCCTGGATACCCGCTCACGGCCGTGTTGGGAATATTGGGATTGAAGAAAGAATTGCGGTCGAGGGTCTCGTAGTAGGGCTTCGGAATGATGTAGCGCAGGCCCAGATTGAGCGCCAGCTTGGGGGTGAGCTTCCAGTCATCCTGCGCATAGAAGGCGTAGTTCTTATAGCGCGCGCCGGAGGTCTGAATGGTTGTGTCGAATGCGTTGGCGCTGTCTACCGTGCCCAGCAGATAGCTCGCGTAGGCGTTGCCATTATTTGGATCAGGAGAGGAGTTGCCGCCGTTCGTAGAGATAAAGCCGGAGGTCTCATTATTAGAAAAAGCAATGCTGTTCAGGACATTCGGAACAGAGGTGTTTTCCTGCTGGATGATCGCCTGGCCACCGACAGTGAGATTGTGACTCCCCTTCACCAGCGAGACGTTGTCCTGGAAGACGAAGCTGTTGGCGGTCTGGATCACGTTCTGGCTGAAGCCCGCACTATGCCACAGCGTGGGGGAGAGAGGTCCATTGAACGCAATTGAGGGAAAGTTGTCCGAAGCCGGTCCGGAGGGCAGGCCGGTCAGCCCCGCCTTTGAGGGATATTTGCCGTTGTTGGTCGGATCGAGGAAGGGCGTGTTGAAGCGATTGAACTCTACCCCGAAGACGTTGGTCAGGTGCGCCGTTGGCGCCCAGGTATGACCGAGCTCCGCGATCCAGATGTTCTGCCCGGAGGTGCGTGAGCTGCCGTAGGGCTCCGGAAGCTGCGGGCCTCCATTGTACGGAACACCGATCGTTGCGTTCTTGCCGTACTGGAGAAGAGCAAAGGCATGCTGCTTGTCGTTGATCGCGGCGTCCACCTTACCCATGTAGGTGTTTTGGAAACTCCCCCCGGTGTAGGCGTTCTGGAAGTTGTTCTGGATTCCGCCATTTTGCGTGTCGGGAAGATAGGACGCCAGCTGCGTGGAGATGGGCGAGATACGGCTGACCGGAATGCGATTGCCCGGGAAGGCCTGCCGCGTGCATGTGCCGTTGGTGCAGACGGTAGTTGCGGGGTCGTAGATGGTTACGCCCAGAGCGCTAAAGTCGCCGGTCCGCTCCGCCGTTGTGGGCAGGCTGTACAGAATCTGCGGGTTCTTCGACACGATCTTGAAGCGGTCAAGGTTGAAGAAAAAGAAGACGCGGTTACGAAGGATGGGTCCCCCAACCGCACCGCCGTACTCATTCTGGTGCTCGGGCGGCTTGGGCGTTCCCGGCAGCGGCGTAAAGCCGCCCGCGTCAAAGGCCGTGTTGCGGATGTTTTCATAGACATCGCCGTGGAACGCGTTCGTGCCGGACTTGCTGACGAGGTTGGTGATGCCTTGACCCTCGTAGTAGGACGGAACACCGCTGGTAATGACCTGAAAGGAATCGACGACCTCGGTTGAGGTGGAGCCCTGCACGTTACGCGCGTCGCCCTGCATCTCCGACGTGGTCAGCGGAAGCCCGTTCAGATAGAGAAACGAGGTGTTCGACGGGCCGCCGTTGATATTGGCGACGCCGAAGTCACCGCCGGCCACGCCAGGCACCAGCGAAAGGAAGCCGAGCGGGTTTTTGGGGCTGCCGTTCAACGCCAGCGGCAGAGCTGTATAGGTGTCATTCGGGATGGTCGTGCTGAGGGAGCCGTTCTCCGTTTGAATATCGGGCGGCGCCGCTGTGACCATCACGTTCTGATCTGCGGTGCCGGGACGCACCGCAAGATTAAGCCCAACCACCGTCACCGCGTCCACCCTGATGTTTTCCTGCGTGAGGGAGCTGAAGCCCGGCGCGCTGACCTTGACCGTGTACTCTCCCGGCGGAAGCGCGGACAGAACATAGGTGCCTGATGACGATGTCGCCTGGGAGATTTTTCTGCCAGTCGCCGGCTCCGTGGCCTCGATGCGGGCACCGGGCAGAACCGCCCCGGAGGGATCCGTAATGGTTCCCTGAATGGTGCCGGTACCAGCGACCTGCGCTACGCCATGAAGACCCGTAAATACGAAAGGCAGGGCAGTCAAAAACCCGATGCCTGAATACTTTACTTTGCCAAACCGGCTTCTCATCTCTAAAACTCCCTCCGAAAGACTGCTCTTGTTTGCTTGTTCCATCCCCGGGTGAGGCGAGAGGCGCGCTGAACAAAATACCTTCGACACCACGGGTGGAAACTTATGATCTTCGAGCGCCTTATCTGATCAGAGGATCGTAATTCCTGTCAAGAAAGAATGTTCCATTTGAATCAACACTGCGGAGTCTGTCTCATTCTGGAGAGCGACAGCATGGGATCCCACGCCGCAAAGCGGAGCATGCCCGTGCCGACTGCCGCACGGGATCGAGGAGCTTCGCCCTGCTCGCTACTCTTTTGCAAGGATTCGCACCGGCCCGATCAGTCCTGAACGGAGCAGCGGGGCATCCGCTTTATACGGCACGATGTCCGTCGCGGTGTACTTTCGTTCCGTGTTCGGCTGCTCGTCCCCAATAAGCCGGTTGACCCAGAGATTGGTCACGCGGATCTCCAATTTATTTGCGCCCGGCCGCAGCGCTCCGGTCACGTCGATCCGAAAGGGCGCCTTCCAGGCTGTCCCGACCGGCTTCCCATTGACAGTAACCGCCGCAAGTTCGTGCACCTCACCCAGGTCCAGCCACAGGTGAGCCCCGCTGTGAAACCAGGATGCCGGTGCCTGTACGGTCTTCGAATAGGTGGCCGCACCGGAGAAGTATCTGATTCCGGCATCGCTGCTGTCGTTCCACGAGAGCAGGCGCGGCAGATCGGCTTCCGGGGGCGCTCCGCGATCCGGCTGGAAGGCGATGTGCCAATCGCGATCGAGCGGTGCGGCCGCGGTCAGGTCCGACTCCTTCTGAGCCGGCAGCACCTGTTCCGCACGATCCGCAGGCTGCCGGAACAGCACGAACACCGTTCCGTAGGGGTCCAGGTGCAAGGGCACCGTCGTCAGGCCATGGGCGCTGCGGTACGAGGCCGGCATCCTCTGACCGGTAGCGGCATCCCAGAGCTCAGGCCGCTTGCCTGCGATGCGGAACGTCGCTTCCACAGTCTGTGCCCCTTGATTGCGGCTATCGACAAAGTAAAGATCGCCGTCGGCGAGCTGGCGGTGAAGGAACATCAGCCTGGTATCAGCCGCGGGTTTGCTGTAGGCGAAGTCACGCGGCAGCTTCAGGTCGGAGAGCACCTGGTTGGCCGGCCTGAGATCGTAGATGCGGCCCTTTCCAAGCGTGTGATATCCGGAGGCGTTCGTCTGTCCACCCCACAGCCGATCGGTGAGACGCTTGAACTCCGCCGGATTATCGGCAAGGCTGGGAGAGTCCGCGGGGCGGGCGCCGTCCACGACAGCGCCTTGCTCTACCAGGGCCGCCAACTGGCGCAGGACTGGTACCGTCATGCGCCGGCTGGAGCCGCCGAGATAGAGCACGCGATAGCTGGTGCCCGTGGGCGTCACCAGGCGGCCGTCCTCAGCCGAAAGCTTGTGCAGCAGCACGTCGCTGTTCACGAAATCGAACCCGTAGCCCTCGGGCGCGTCCTGTTGCGGGTGAAGGCCGAAGAGCGCGGTGAGCGGGCCTTCTTCCCCGTAGAAGTACGCGACATCGCCATAGAAGTGTCCTTGCTGCAGCAGGTATGACGACCGCGCGAGGTAGTCGATCCAGGGCTTTGCATCCTCCGCCCAGGTCTCGTTGCGGGTGAACCACTGCCCGAAGATGCCCAGCGTCAGACCGGGCGCCTGGTTCACCAGCGGCTGATGCGTCGATTCGTGAATCTCAAAACGGTTGATGCCCAGGGCAAACTCCATATCGGCGATGCGCTTGAGAGAGTTCGGCGACCAGACCCATCCCGGCGGACCGGCCGTCATCGACTCCGCCGCGACCAGGTTCTGACCGTAGATGTGGGCGACGGAGGCCGCTCCCCGGTCATCAGCGACATAGGTTGGGTTTGGCCCGTCCTTCTCGGCAAACGCCCACATTGCCGCCATTGGGATATCGGCCCTGGAGCGCATCTCCATGTCATCGCCGAGCGAGGGCCGACGGAACTCAAGCGCCTCGCCATAGTGGCGGAGTCCGCGCCGGTGCAGTTCGTCAGCGAGGGTACCGTAGTGGTTTTCGGCGAACATCTGCGCGATCGTGCGGCGGAAGTCCCACAGGAAGCGATCTGTCTCCGCCGTGCTCTCAATGACGACCCCGGTCAGGGCCGGCAACCACGGTATGGCACTGTAGCCGCGTCGCCGCTCGAACTCAGCCAGCATGTTGTCGGTCCAGTTCTGTGCCCCGATCTCCACGCTGTCCGTCAGCACGTACAAGATGCCTGCCTTAGCGAGTTTGGCCGGTCCTACTGTGTCCGCGTACGTCTTCAAATAATGGTCGAGGTAGTTCTTCACATAGCCCCGGTTGAGCTTGTCGACCTCAAGGCCGGTTGCCTCGGTGGGCGCGGGCTCATTTTCGCGTCCGGTGAGCGACTCTCCTAAGCGAAGAACCTGCCATCTACCAGCCGGCGGTGTCCAGTCCAGCGTGCCGTCGAGCTTCATCCTGCCGGTGAGATCGACGACGTCGGCCTTATGCACAACATTGGCTGGGGCTGCCGGGTGATCGGCAATCGCATAGTAGTCGGGCGTTGTGGCAAAGCCGGCGCGCCGCTCCCATTCGTTGGTACGGGCCCCATCGTGCAAATCCAGCTCCGTGATCTGGTGCGCGTGCGCCTGGGCGGGCTTTGCCGAGGCTGGAAATGTCACCCTGAAAAATCGCGCAGTTACAGGCGCAAAGGAGATGGTACGCTGCGCGACGCTGCTGTATGGGAGATCAGCCACATGGTGAAAGCTTTGTCCGTCGTCGCTCGCTTCGAGAGAGGGAAAGCCGGCCTTTTGATCGTCAAAGCCAAAGAAGCTCACAATGTCATCCGTGGATCCGAGACTGATCGACTGAATGGCTTGCGGGTGACCATAGTCGAAGAGCACCCAGGCGGTCTGACCGGGCGCGGCGGGGGGCAGCAGCAGAGCGGGTGTCTGGACATCGCCGTCAGAGAGCGCCGCGCTCTGGACAGTTCCTCCGCTTGCGGTCACGGCAGGATGGAGCTCCTCCTGTGATTTTTCGGCATCCGGAATGCGATAGGCCACAACCGCCGCATCCGCCGCGAACTGCGGCAAAGCGGGAAGTTTGGCGTTCGCATTGCCGGTGTCGCGGTGTCCCTCCAGGTCATAGTTCTGAAAGGTGCCTGTGGCGTGAGGAAGTGCCGGGAGCGTCCCTCGGTAGGGCTGGCCGCCCTCGATTCGGGTTGCGCTCCACACCAGCTTCTTCATCCCTTGGGCGGGCGGGACCCAGGGGCCGCCGGTCTCGCTCCATCCCGGCGAGCTTGCGATTACCAGCTCGAAGTTGTGCTCAATCGCACGATCGACGGCGCCGTTGAAGGCTGCCTTCCAGTCCGGCGTCATATAGATCAGCCGCTTGGGCACGACCTGCGGTGTGTCCAAGGAGCCCTCAAAGACAGTAAGACCGCCCAGTCCCGCGCGCGCCATCCAGTCCAGGTCGAGCTGAATGCCTTCCGGCGTGATGTTGCCGTTCATCCAATGCCACCAGACACGAGGCCGGGCACTGTTGGGTGGATCGAGAAAGCCACGTTGCAGGCTATCCTGCCCTGTACCTGGGAAGCCACTGGCCTGGGCCCAGTTCGCGGCCGGGCAGGCCAGCACCAGAGTGAAGACCAGGCCGCAACGGCGCCATGGAGCTGCTTGCATCCATCCCCACTTCACGGTGAAGCCCCCGATCTCATGCCGCAGAATGCCAGAAATAATGTGCTTCAGCTGAAACGCTCTCTCCTGCAACTACGCCGGCGGAGAGACGGGTATGATCCTATCCGACCCAGTAGACGAAGGGGAAACAGATTGTCTATTGAATTTAAGGTTCACCTCAGGTGTCGGCCTGCCAGGTCACCGTGGTGACGGAGTTCGCCGCCAGCGGCACCTCCAGCACGCGCCCGCCGCTGAGCACTTGGACATCGCGCGGCGTCGACTGATTCGTCAGCACCAACACATACTCCCCATCGGGATTTTGGAAGGCGACCTGGGCGAAGTTGCGATCGCCGATTGAGGTATCGAGCCGCCGCGCACCGCGCCGCAGGTGGGCCGCGTAATGGCGCAAAGCCCAGTACTGCCCATTGCGCTCCATCTCTCCTGTCTTTGAGTTCAGGGTGATGGTGCCGCCGATCTCATAGGGGCCAATCTCGGGCTCACCGCGTTCATCCAGCAAGAGATTCCACAGTGTAATATTGCGGGCGCCGTTTGAAAGAATGCGCGCCATCGAAGCGGCCCAGGTCGCCCATCCCCCCACCAGATCTTTCTTCAGTTCGCTCGACCACTCCGTGAAGTAGATGGGGAGCGACGGATAGCGGCGTGCGAGTTCGCTCATCTGCTCCGGTTCGCCCTCATACCCGTGGAAAGCCACGCCGTCGACCAGGCGTGCAAGCGCCGGGTCACGCAGCTGCCAGTCCACCCGCTTCCAGTAGATGTAGTTGTAGTCCAGCAGCCAGAGTTGCGTGCTTTTCAGGGCGGGGTCGGCGCGCAATTTGGGGCCGAGATGGTCGCGCAGAAACTCGGCCTCCATCTCCGGCGTCCAGAAGCAGGCCGGCATCATGCTGTGCTGATCCGTTTCAACCTCGTTCTGCGTGCAAAGCGCCTGCACCGGGACGCCGGCCTCGCGATAGGCCGCCAGAAAGCGCAGGAGATAGTCAGCGTAGGGACCGAGATACTCGCGGCTCATCCATCCCCCTTTCATGGAGCCATAGACCTTCATCCATCCCGGCGGGCTCCAGGGCGCGACATGCAGAAAGAAGTCCGGCCGGATGCTGCGAATCTGCCGAAAGGCCGGCAGGATGTATGCCTCATCGTGCGCGATGGAGAAGTGCTTCATTGCGACGTCGCCCGGCACATCGTCGAAGTTATAGAGCGAAAGCGCCCAGTCGCTCGAGCCGACACAGCCGCGCCCCACCGAGAAGTTGGCCTCCTCCGGGGAATAAAGTTCGTGCAGTAGCGCATCGCGTTGCGCTGCCGGCATACGTGACAACAGGAAGCACGAGGAGTCGGTAAGACACGCGCCGAAGCCGAGTATAGGCTGAAGCTTCGCCCTGCCATCCACGATCAGGTCAGGCACGTTGGCCCGGACGCCCGGCTTCCAGTCCGGCAGGGGCAGCGGTGCGTGCTTGGCGTGGACGTCGGTGCGCCAGGCGCGCGCGGGACCGGGCTGCGCAAGAGTGGCGGCCTGTGCTGGAACGGCCCAGGCCTTGTGCGCGAGAACGGCTGCTGCGGCCGTCGCGAGGCTGCCTTGTAGCAGTTGCCGCCGCGAAACGCCACCCTCGCAGAGGGTCTCCGTTGCGCAGTCTTTTTCTCCATGGAAACTATTTCGGAGCATGCGGTATCATGCCGACCAGCTTCCCTGGCTGTCAAGCAAATGTCCCACCCATTTCTCGGCGCATCCCGCGTGCATGCCGTCTGTTGCGCGTCGTCCCGAAAGGATCATGCGGCTTGCTTCATGTTCGCATCGATTATTTGCCGCGGCAGCGATTGCAGGCTGGCGTCTGCCTCCTGGCAAGTAGTCAATTCGTTGCATTCGCCGTGGACTCTGCTTCGAGAAGCGTGAACTGGTAGGTTCCGCTGCTGAGTTCCAGACGCAGCTCGCCGGCGGTGCGGTCAAGCTTGATGACTCCCGGGCGTTCCGCGTTGAGGGCTCTGCCGTTCAACAGCACCGCCCCCGTTGCGGCTGCGGGTACAGAGACGGTTGCCGTGACGTTGGCGGGTATCGTCGCGCTCCACTGTACTTTGCTGCCCTGGTATCGCCACATCGAGCGGATAGGCCCATAGACCGAGTCATAGGTCGCGCCGCCCTGGCCCAGGCTGCTGTTGAACTGCGGATGCAGGAAGAGATGATGAAATCCAGGCTCCTTCGGGTTTAGCTGCGAATGCAGGTGCGAGTCCAGATCGATGCCTGCGACATAGCGATAGAGCCACTCCCCCACGGCTCCATAGGCGTAGTGGTTGAAGGAGTTCATACCCGGATCGCCGAGCATCTGATCCCCATTCCAGCGCTCCCACATCGTGGTGGCGCCGCGCCGCACCATGTAGCCCCAGGAAGGAAAGGTGTCTTGCAGCAGCAGCTTATACGCCGCGTCGCTGTGGCCGGTGTCGCTCAACACCTCCATGAGGTACGGCGTACCGAGAAAACCTGTGGTGAGGTGCCATTGGTGCGCCTGGAGATCGGCGACCAGCTTTTGCGCCGCCGCCGCACGAAGTCCGTCGGGAACTAAACCCATGTGCAGCGCCAGAACGTAGCTCGTCTGGCTGTTGCTGCCGACCGAGCCGTCATCGCGCACGAAACGCTGCTGAAAAGCCGACCTTAAATGCGCGAAGAGATGTTCGTAGCGCGAGGCGTCAGCGGGGCGGTCGATCGCCCGTGCCATCCGTGCCATCAGCTGCGTGTCATAGGCCCAGTACGCCGTGGCAATTAGATCCGGCGGCGTTTTGCTGCCGATCGACAGCCAGTCGCCGTAGGCCTGGCGATGGCTGATAAAGTCCGGATTTTGCGCGAGAAGCAGGCCCAGATAGCGGTCCATCGAATCCCAGGCCTCACGGACCAGGCGCCTGTCCCCGAACTGCGTCCAGGCCACGAAGGGAATGATCACGCCCGCATCCGCCCATCCGGGGGAGCCGTCGCCTACCACCGTGCCAACCCGCGGCGTGATGTCGGAGAAGTTGCCCTCCGCGGACTGCGCCACGCGCATATCAGCGTCGAACTTGCCGGAGAAGGAGGACAGGTTCATGTTGTACGAAGCGGTGCGCCAGAAGACCTGCGCGTCGCCCATCCAGCCCAGCCGCTCATCGCGCTGCGGGCAGTCGGTGGGAATGCTCACGAAGTTGCCGCGCTGTCCCCACAGGATGTTATTCCAGAGCTGCTGGACGGTCGGGTTGCCGGTTTCAAACTTGATGGTGAAGGGTGCAGCCGTATGAAAGACCAGCCCGGCAACCGTGTCGAGAGACGGCTTGCCGGGATAGCCCGTGAGCTCGACATAGCGATAGCCGTGATAGGTGAAGTGCGGCACAAAAATCTCTTCCCTACCGCCGCGCAAGGTATACACGTCCGATTCCACGGCCGTTCGCATGTTTTCGGCGTAGAGCTGTCCGTTGGGCCGCAGAACCTCGCCGAAGCGCAGCTGAACCCGCGTTCCGCGCGGTCCGCGTACCCGCAGCCTTTCCGTACCGACCATGTTCTGCCCCATGTCAAAGAGGTAGACACCCGGCGACGGGCTGGTCACGGCTTTTGCTGGCAAGGTCTGCTCCAGCTCAATAGGTTCGAAGTTCTGGCTTACAAGTTGAGCCGGCGGTGCCTCGCCGCGGCTCGCCGGACGCCAGCGGCTGTCCGTGTGGAAGCCGGGTGCATCCCAGCCCGGCTGCTCTTCGCGCGCGTCATACTGTTCGCCGTTGTACAGCTCCGAGCGCAGCACGGCCGAGTCGCCGGCCTCCCAGCCAGGATCGCTCCCAACCCGGTCGCGTGTGCCGTCCGCGTATTCGATCTCCAGCTGCGCCAGCAGACGAAGCGGCGGCGAACCAAAGTTGAAGCGTTGCTGATAGGTGATCAGGCCGCTGCCATACCATCCATCACCGAGCAGGGCGCCTAGGGCGTTTTCGCCCTTGTGCAGCATCGCCGTCACGTCATAGGTCTGGTAATAGAGCCGCGACCGGTAGTCGGTCCAGCCGGGTGCGAGCACCTGCCGACCGACCGGATTGCCGTTGACGCGGAACTGGTAGGCGCCCAGTGCGGTGACGTACAGCCGGGCGCGGCGAACCGTCTTCGGCAGTGAGACTGAGTGGCGCAGCAGTATCGCGGGCCGGGGCGGCCAGGGTGTGCCCAGGGGAGTCTCGCCGATCTGCGCGACGACCTGCGCCGGCTGTGCAGCGGCTGTGGCGTCCCGGCCAGGATTTGAGGTCCATTTGCCGTCGCTGATAAAGCGCTCCACCCGGCCATCGGCAAAGCGCACCCGCAGCAGGGCGATCAGCGCGCCGAAGCTGTTGTTCCCGGGCTTGATCTCTTCGGCGTTCGCGGCCAGCACATTCGCTCCAAGTTTGAGCGCCGAGGTCACATCCGCCGTGCGAAAGGTTCCCCATGGAAACGACGGACCCCAGGGCGGTGTGGGCTGGGCCTCCAGCACAGGCTTGCCGTTGATCGCGGCGGACACCGTGTCCTTCGCCGTCAGCAACAGCGTTGCCTCGACCGGCTGGCCGGTGAGCTCGAAGTTGAACTGGAAGTGATGAGGACCCTCCTGCACATAGTGCAGAGCCTCTTCGCCCGCCGTCCAGATCCACCGCGGCGCGGCGGCGCGGTCCTCCCGCTCGACCGTGGTCTCCCCCGAGATCCATTGTGCCTTCCAACCCGAAGCCGTTAGCAGCCCTGTCTCCCACCAGCTCAGCTCGCTTGGCCGGACGGCCTCTCCGTGCTCGTCCCAGGTCTGTACCTGCCAGAAATAGCGTGTGCCCGGCTGCAGTGGCGCACCACCGTACTCGATACCGACTGACTCGTTGGACGAGATGCGTCCACTATCCCAGACGACGCCGCTCTCCTGAGCCTCGTGCTGCCTGCCGCCCTGAAGCCCATTCGGGGAAAGCGCCACCTTGATCCTGTACGCTGTCTGCGCCGCTCCCGTGCGCCGCGACTGCATCTGCCAGGAGAGCCGCGGGTGCAGATCGTCCAGCCCCAGAGGCATGTGAAGAGAGTCGCACTCAAGCTGGACGATTGTCACAGCGTCTAGGGGCTTTGCCGTCGCATGCGCGGCCGCTAAGGGCTGCATCAGACCGAGCAACACGGCCGCGTACAGAGTGCGCCAACCGCTTTGTCGGGGAACGTGTCGGGTCAAGCGAAGCTCCTTGCACTTCCATAGACGGCAATCGGATATCGGAAGCACTGGGACACCATTGAAAGTGTTTCTGTAATGAAACTCACCTAAACTATCCGGTGTAAGGAGAACCTGTCAACGCGGCCACAGCCACAGAGCGTTGAGTCGCGAAGACGGCCACAGCGGACCTTTCAACCTCGACGGATTCAGTTCACACCTGCATTTACGCCGGCAGGAAGACGGCGATGGAAGAGACAGGAGATTACCGGGCTGATTGGGAGCGAGTGACTGCCTCCGACTTCTTGAATGCCACGCCGGTCAGCTCCATCGCGAGCGGCCTGATGCCTCCGTGCAGATCCATGGGGTTGTATTGCGCAAGCTGGTCCAACGGCATGACATAGGCCAGCGCCGACCAGCCCCAGAATGGGTTCATGCCGTTCCCTTTGCCAGTGTCGGAATCGTAGTACTCGCGCGTGACAGGATTTTCGTTTAAAGCCATCTGGAAGGTCTTGGTCGCCAGCTGCGTGGCGACGTCCTTAAATCCGTACTGCAGCAGGCCATGAAAGATCATGTAATTCGTAGGAATCCATGCGGGGCCGTGCCAGTTGCAGGCGCCGGTGACAGGATCGTTCGCGCCCTGGTGAAAGTCGGGTTCGGTCTTCGCATACGTCGCAACCGGGTAGCGGAGCCAGAACTCCACCGGGTTCAGCAGATGCTCTTTTACAAGACGCCTGGCCTGCGCGGGGCTGGCAACGCCGGCCCACAGTGGAAAGAATGCCGCGACCGATTTGACGGTAATGCGCTGTCCGGTCTTCTCGTTGCGGTCGTAATAGAAGCCATCCTTTTCGTCCCAGAACACGTCGTTGATAGCCTTCGCCAGTTTCGCGGCATGACGGCGGTACATAGCCGCATCGGCGGGTTTGCCAAGCGCACCGGCGATGACCTCCATCGCTTCGAGCTCACGATATAACTCGCAAGCGAGATCGACGCCCTCGTCCGTATAGGACTCAAGCTGCCCTGAGCGGCTGAACTGATTGTCCATGCCGCTCGCATCCGAGCTGTTCCAAACCGGCAGGCCATTACCGTCCTTGTCGTAGGCGAACCACCGGCCAAGAAACCGCTGCAGCTGGACATAATATTTTTCCCTAAGCCATTCGTAACTGTTTCCGTTCTGTTTTGAGCCGAGGACCGCGATCTGCGCCAGAAACGGTTTGAACATTTGGGTCGGCCGGGGATTTGCTATGCCCAGCGTTCGCGAGATGAAACCATCCGGCTTCTGTCGGTCGAGAAATACCTCTAAGTTGGTGAAGTCGTAGTTGCTGACACCGAAATATGAGAGATACACGTTCTCGAAGTAAAGGTCCCAGTCGTAGTACTCACCATAGGCATAGCCTGTGAGCAGTTGCCCGGAGGCGCCGGGAAAGTCATGCAAACCGCGCTGGGCGATGTCTTTGTTTACGGATTTGAGGCGAGCAGCAAGCTGCTGAGAGTCTGCAGGCCCGAGGAGTTTTGTGAGATGCTCCGATTGAATCGCTTCGGCCTTACCTCCCGTACCCAGCAACGTTGGCGCCGCCACCAGCAGCAGAACGAGAACGCATGTGCGAAGAACATAGGGCAGCATAAGGAACCACTGATGAAGTTGCTAGGGAACGAAATTTGAGCTGACTGCCTCGTAGTGGTAGCGGGCGCGTCGATCCGGCGCGCGATCGCCATGCAGAAAATCGTCAGAGGCCTCAGTAGCGATCGGCCCTGAGGCGTTATCGACCCATTGAAAGTCCAGAGAGACGTGATCCATAGATTGCCGAAGCAGCGTGCGCGGAATCTGAAGCATCAGCTCGTTTCCTTCGACGCGCATCGGAACTTTGACCGGCGATGAGAGCTCGTGTCCGGAGATCTGCATCACCGTCGTCTCGGCTGAGCTAAGCACCTGGGCATTGACGGCCAGCTCATATTTTTCCGACTCCCTGCTGTCACCCGTATGTGTGTTCAGAAGCAGCAGCATCCAATGCGGGCTCTTCGTACCGCGCGAACTCTTATAGCTGCTGATCGGCTCGCGCGTCCTGACATAGAAATATACGAAGCGGTCGTCACGCGCGACTTTGCTGGCGAGGATGTCGTTGCGGCCGCTCGCGTCCTTGTAGGGTCCTGCCTGGAAGGCACCTGCGCTGTTGCGGGGCAACGTATCGAAGCCATGATCTTCGAACTCGGGCGTCACTGCCTTCCACTGCGCAAAGCTTTGCTTGAGATCGATGGTTTGCGCGACGCTCACCGGCTCCGGCAGATGCACGCCCTTATAGCGCCGGATATTAGCCACGAGCTGATAGTAGAAATTGTCCGTGTGGCCGCCCCGCATGGGTTCTATATCGCGGCTGAACTCCTGGTTGTACTGGTCAATAAAGTACACATCGCCGGAATGGAGCGGATGGCCGGCCCGCCCCAGCTTCGCACCAGGATAGAAGTCCCACGCCGCCAGGCTCCGCTCCACGTCAGAGCCCATCAGCATGCTGCCCGCGGTCCACTCATTCCATCCCGTAACGAAGACGAACTCCGGATCGATCGCCAGCGCACGATCCCACTGCTCCTGAAAGAACAAGCCCTGGGCTCTCGCGGCGGTCAGGTCATGGCTGTCGAGCGGCGGCTCGGCGCCCTCGTGGAAGCTGCGGCCAATGGCGGAGAGCGGATGCTCGGCGACGGCGACCGGCACCTCCTCGGGCCGGTCCGGGCCCTCATGCCAGCCGTAGGGCTGCGGCGTATGCGCAATCCACGGCCACTGATCGTGCCCATCGCGATACCACGGTAGCGCGTCCCAAGCCCAGCTCTCGCGCAGCGAGAAGAAGTCGCGAAACTGAGCCGGCATCCCGGAGCTAGGCACCATGCCGCGCTGCTGCCCGGTCATCAGCAGAGGCTTGCCCTTCCATTGAAACCACAGATCGCGATAAAGCCCTTTGGAGTACAGATCCTCCCACAGCTGCTGCACCGATCGCTGGCTGGCGAGAAACGCAACCTGCGGCGTCGGCTCGCCTTCTTCCCGCATCCGCTGGTACACGCGCAGGATTGTCATGTAAGTCTTCGAATAAGTGACGTCATTGGTGGCATCGAAGAGGATGACGTCAACCCCGGCGTCCGCCAGCATCTGCGCGTGGCGGCGAATGACCCACTCGTCAGTCATCAGATAGTATCCGGCCTCGGGTTCGCCCCAGTAGTACGTGCCCTTCGCCCATTTTGAGGTGTCCTGCCCGTCATTCAGGCTCTTGGTCACATCGCGCGGCCCCGGCGTGCCGGTCTGGTTGGCCGTAAGGAAGTAAAAGATGCCGACATAGCGGCCCGCCCGCACAGCACCGGCCGTGGCGATGCCAGGCAGTTCGCGGCCCAGCGCATCGGTAGCCGTCCATTGATCGCTCTTCACGTCGCGTAGCGCAGGCAGGGGCGGTGCGCCAACGATCTGCCCCTTGTGTTGCACTTCCTTCCAATCGGAGACGCCGACAATTCGCTTATAAGGCTCGCACGCGGCATCCTCCTCCAGCGTGCCAAGCTTCTGGTAAAGCGACCAGATCGGTTTTTTGCCCAAGGGTGCACCGGGCTCATCGGGAAACTTGCGCAGGCCAATGCGCAGGCCGCCCTCGCCGCGGTTGTCAATCCAGTTGTGATATTGCATGGCTTCAATGGAGTCGAGCGGCTCGATCTTCTTCCACGCATACGCCAGGCCGGCAGCCTGGTCGGCGAGCGCCTGCGGGCTGTAGCTTTCGGAGTTGAAGCCCTGTTCGCTTAGAAAGATCGACCGCGGCTTCTGTCCGCGATAGAAGGTCTCGGGCTGCCGTGTCCACGCATCCAGCACCTCAATATTCTTGAAGGTGATGTACGGCGTGTTCATGTCGAAGCTGACCTTGGTGTCCTCCCAGGTGCGCGGCTTGAAGAGCGACTCGGGATACGGATGATAGGCAATCGACCAGTCAAAGTCGCCCTCCGCATGCGAGAACTGCACTAACTCGTCCAGCATCTGGTGCGGAAGATAGAAATGCTTGTCTTCGGTCTGATTCCAGAAGTGGGTCAACGAAATGTACACCCTAGCGTTCGGATTATATTGCCGTGCGATCAGATAAACCGTGCGCATAGACTTCAAATACAGGTCCATAAAGGTCAGCTCGGACTTATTGCCTGCATTGGTCCATACCCATCCCGCGTCTACCTCGTTGTGCATGATCCAGTGGTGAATGCGGCCGAACTGCTTGTCCGGCCGGCTGTAGCGTTGCGCCAAAAAATCGATCATCGCGGCATACACCTGTAGTCCCTCGGCTGAGCCGATGTTGGGCATGGCGTAGATACCGGCAGGGTCGGCGTGTGGATAAGCCAGATCCACGGCAGGCGTGCCGTCCTGCGCCTTTGAACGCTTCGGGACCAGCAGAATCGCGGAGACGATCAGCTTGTGTGCCGCCGCGATCTCGAGTGTCTTGTCGTACTTCGCGATCGCGGCAGTATCGGCGTAATACTGCCGGCCGCCATAGCTGAAGGGAATGGATGGAGAACCCGCCTGCGGCCCCGGCGCCGGAGCCGCGCGTAGAAAGTCCAGAAAGATATTCACTGTGATGCTGGTCAGCCCGAGTTGCTCCACATCCTCCACCGGGCCGGCCGCGTTGAAGCCCCCAAGACCCTTCTTGGACCGCGGCACCTCGTCCGGCAACTGCCACCTGGCCGCAACCTCGTCGGCAAAGTGCGCGTGAGAGAGCAGCGTGAAGGCGTCCGCTTGCCTGCGCACCAGCACCCACTTTGAAAAGATGCGGTCGTACTGGTGATCCGGAAGCGTGCGCACGCGGGTAAGCGAGACCGCAAAGCGGCCGTTCACCGCATGGACCGGCGTCAAATCGTCGAAGCGCTTTAGCTGCGTGAGGTCCTCGTACATCGGCACCTCTGCCAGAAAGACATCCCGATCGTCAGCGGCCTTGCCGCTGATCTCCAGCCGGTTCGCTGTGGCATAGATGTTCTCGACGGCATCCGGAAAGCTCTCGCCGAGGTATGCCTTAAGGTTCTTGCGCAGCTGCTCATCCTGCCGGGCCAGCTCGGCCTTCTCCGCCGCTGCCTGCCGCTCGGCCGCGGTGCTGGGACGGATCTCGACATCGCGAATCCGGATGACGTTGCCCGTCGCGGTCTCAAAGCCAAGCCCTGTAATCCGCCGTGCGGAGCCCCAGTCCTCCAGACCCGAAAGGTCTTCCGCATACTGCGTAAAAGCCTCGCTGTGACTCAGGCCGGGCAGTAGCGACGCCGTGTGCTGTTTACCGTCCACCGTCTCGTAGGCGAGGCGGACGTGATCGGTAGCGTGCGCGGAAAAATATGAAAAGGCCAGCACCTGGTTCTGCTTGGGATCGAAGCTGCCCGGCATGGTCACGGGAACCACCGGTGTGTTTCCGCTGACGCGCACCTCTACGACGCCCGCCTCTACCTGGGTTGCGGATCCTTCGGCCATCGTTCCCGGGGTGAGCGTGAGCCGCGCCTGCGCCGTCAGGCTCCCGGAACAAGCGCCGGCGGCCACCAGCAGAAGCAGACCGCGGCAGTAGAGCAGGGAGCACAGACGTTTCATGAACCTCCTAGACCCGCCGGCGCACCTTCCTGCTACACCAAGGGACGCGAGCGGGATGCACACGGAACACGAATGTCGCTACCTCGATTAGGTATTGAAACTATTTCCGCGTGACGAATGGTAGTGAGCCACAGGGCCTCTGTCAATCTGTAGCCCTCCAGTAAAACGTGTCCCCACCTTCAATACAAAAATTATTCTCGCTGATAACATCGCTGCGGCAGCTCGCGGCACCTTAACACGTGCCGCACAGCGCTCAAGCGCGAGGCGGCAGGCCTGCCGCAGGCCACCTCTGATCCAGGGAGATTCGTGATGGCTTCGCTACTTCGACTGTTTGTTCTGTGCCCACTCGTTCTCGCACTCTGCTTCGCCTCCGCCCAGACGGCAGCCACGGAGCGGACTCAATTGCAGGCCACCTTGGATAAGACAGAGGTCGGGGAGGGACAGAGTGTCGTGACAGACATCGTGGCCCAGGATGCGGGCGGTAAACCTGCCGCCGGGATCATGGTGCACGCGCAGCTCGACGGCCAGGATTGGGGCGCGCAGTACCGCACCTTGCCCTCCGGCGTGGCGCACCTCGTGCTGCCCATGCCGGAACGCGGAAAGCACCAGATCACGATCACCGACGGCACGAGTTCCTCAAAACCGATGCCGATCCAGGTCGATCCGCGGCACTTCAACATTGCCGAGGAGCCGAATCACCTGGTCATTCTTGAGTATGAGACCTGGTTCGGGCCCGGATACGCGGAGTGGGGCAAGCAGGAGGCCACTCCCCTGCTTGGGGAGTACAGCTCGCTCGACCCCAGGGTGCTGCGCCAGCAGGCGCTCTGGTTCAACGAGATGGGCTTCAACGCCGTGGAACTGGACTGGACCAACAATCTCACCAAGCCGTTTCCGAGCAAGGAGGCCAAGGAGTGCATCGCCGCGATGGATGCGCTGCTGACGGTATACGCCTCCATGCCGCAGCACCCCAAGCTCCTGATGCTCATGGGGCCGGAGAAAAATGAGTGGCGCGACGGCAGAGACGTCTACAACGGCCCCTGGTTCAAGGCGCAGATGGAGTACGTCTACAGCCACTACATCGGCAATCCCAAATACAGCGGCATGTTTGTGCAGTACGAGGGTAAGCCGCTCATGCTGTACTACCTCAACGGTCCACGCACGGTCGCGCCGCCGGATCTCTCCGACCCTCGTTACACCACCCGCTATGTCGGCGCGTGGCTGCAATCCACGCATGAGGAGCAATATGGCGTGTGGTCCTGGTACGACCAGGAGCCCACACCCACCATGCACAACCATGAGGCCGAGTCCCTCACCGTCACGGATGGCTATCCCGCGGTGCACACCACAGCCACCGGTCTGAACAACTGGGCGGCGCAGGATGCCGGAGGAAAGAACGACGGGGCAACCTATCGCCACCAGTGGGAGGTGGCTCTGCGCACCAAGCCGCGCTTTTTATTTGTGAACCAGTGGAACGAGTTCGTGCCGCCTGACCAGTACAACGCCAACATGAGCAACGACCTTGAACCGACTATTTTTACCGAAAAAGACGATTCCCGGGCGAGCGGATGGGGATCGTACTACATGGACCTCACGCGGGAGGAGATCGTCCGCTACCATGCTGCTCTCCGCGGCTCACACCCTTAAGCGATGTGATGTTCTCGCTTGACGGTTCTCTGCGCGAGTCCCTAGAGTCAAGGTTTCCTGAAACTCTTTCAAGGGAGACATTATGAAGCCACTTGCCGGTCTGCTTTTATGCCTGGCCGCGAGCACTGCGATAGCTCAAGCCATCCCACAGGTGACTTGCTCCGTCGAAGATTACTCCGTCAAGGCAGTTGCGGCATGGCAGTTCCCCCAGGTAGTGGGCAAGGTGCAGGTAGTCGTGCTGCGCGATCCAGCCGGCGAACAGGAGGCGCGCTTCGACCTGACCCACGGCGGCAGCCTGATCTCGCTTCGTTATGGAGGCCGTGAGATGCTGTTCGGGCAGACCGCCGGCGCTAGCGTCTCCATGTTTTCGCCCAGCCACAGCACCGATCCGGAGCTGAAGAAGGTAAGCCCGTACTGGGCAGCCTTCAGCCCCGACCAGGGAGGCTCCAGCATGGGCACTCCGGCAGTCGTGACGGGCATTGCCTGCAACGGCAACAAGACCATGCGCGCGTTCGCCATGATGCAGGACCGCGGCTCGGACAGCTCCTTTCAGAAGAAGGCGCTGCTCGGCGTAAATGCGGGGTTGATCAGCGCGAACTACCCGGCGGGCTACGCAACGCGATACTCGATCGAGACGAACGCCAGTTGGGTGCCCAACCCTGAAGGTCAGCCCAAGTACTACCTAAAGCTCGATCAGGCGGTCGTTAACGCGCAGACCGAGGCCTCGGGGCCGCTCGAATGGTACCTAAACCTCGCGGCTCCATGGGAGTTCGGACACACCGCCAGCCTGCCCGAGCGCTGCATGGAGAAAGCGCCCTGCACGAGCCGTGATACAGGCGCGCTCGCCAGTGGACAGTATGAAGACGAGGCGCGCACCCGCGGTGTGGCGATGGTGGTGCCGACTGCAGGCTGGAAGACCCCGCGCGCCTACAACCGGCCGGTTGCCGAGTATGTCGTGCTTTTGTATAACGCGGTGTGGGCGGCGCCACGGCGCACCTTTGCCACTGTGCTTGAACAAGCGGTGCCCTCGCTCGGCATACGGCGCTTCTCCTGGTTCATCTGCGCCGGTTCGTGGAAGGAAGCAAGCGACTTTGCCGCCCATCAGCCGATCCCAGAGATAGACGTCATCCCCGAAGAACCCGAGCCGCCGGCCTCGCCCCCGACGGCGAAGGCCAACGCCGCTGCCTGTATCGTTTCAGAGTTCAAACCGCAGCCCGAGCAGACCGACCACGCTATCCTGCTGCACGATCCGGCAGGGGAGCAGACGGCAGTCTTTGATACCTCACAGGGCGGCGCGCTGGTTTCGCTTCGTTACGAGGGTCAGGAGCATGTGTGGGGGTACAACGGCGGCGGCCTGCTGCAGATGGCCTTTCACAATCATAGGAAGGGCGCCTGGGACGGCGATTACAATCCCACCCAGGCCGGCGATGGCAGCGCGAACTCGCCGGTGACAGGAATCGCCTGCCAGGGCGACCGCAGCGCCGACATCCTGACCTCCATGCTGGACTTCAACCACAACAACGGCTTCTACAAGAACGCGCTCGTGGCCGTGTGGGACGGCCGCCAGAACGACATGGTGCCGCTGAGCTACGCGTCTCCCTACCTGCTTGAGACGGAGGCGGACTGGGTGCCGAATCCGGAGAAGAAACCGGCCTTCTACCTGCGTCTCCACGAGCGGCTGATCCACGTGGCCGATGAGACGGTCGGTCCCTTTGACTTCGACTTTGCGGCCTACATGCCATGGGAGTTCACGGTGCGCGCCACGAGCCCTGAGACCTGCCCTTGCCTGCTGGGTCAGACCAACTATGTTGCGGGAGGCTGGTACACCGATGAGAGCCGCCGGCACGGCCTCGCAGTCGCCATGCCGGGCAGCAACTTCAGCAGCGGGCGCATAGGAGGCGGCTTCAACAGCGACCTCATGTGGCGTAACCGCAACTTCCACCTGACCGGCGGCGCATCCCTCGACGGGGTCGCCGCCAAGGAGTTCACCTGGTACGTGCTGCCGGGAGCGTGGGGACCTGCACAGGCGTTTGCCCGAACGCTCCACTGATTCGATTCCGATAGGAGTTGTTGTGAGTCGCTCTTGCTCCTCTTTCTCAAGGATTTGTTCCAACGTAGTCGACCTGGAAGCGCGGAGCCCAAAGAACAGAGTCGTTCGTGCTCTCAAAACCGATCTCAACCTTCGTGATGTTATTGCGGTACGCCCAGTGGCTGATATCGAGGACAGCTTTGTTCCAGTTATTTGGCTGGAATGAGGTGAGAGTTGTCGTGAGCGTCTGGCTGCCGCTGGTGAGGGTAATAAATCCGCTGAAGGTATCTCCGGCGTATAGGCCGTAGGCGTTGATATAGGCGACGAAGTTCTGCGCATTGGAGAGATTTAACGGAGTGGACGGAACCAGGACGACGCTCTTTGGCGCATTCGCAGGCGCTGCGTTGGCTGTCGCCTCGAGCGCGTACCGGCCGTGGACGGGCGTACCCGGCCCGTTTGCGAAGCTGTTGACGGCCGCCACCGACCCGGCGTTCTGCCCGGCACTCCAACCTTCCGTGCCGTTTTCAAAATCGTAGAGAGAGGTGAAGGGCAGCGCTTGAGCCGGGGTCAGATTGATCGGCGCAGGCAAAGTCTCGCCGTTATAGACGAAGCAGACCTGGGCCGGTGAAACGGTCGAGGAGTAGTCGCTGAAGGCAGCCGGGAAGGTCTGGGTTCCTCCAGCGGGAGCAAGATCGAGGCTGAACGAGAAAGGATTTAGTCCGACCTGCGCGCACTCCTGCGCGGTAGCGGTTCCGCTTAGACGAGTGCTTCCGTTGTTCATGGCGATGACGCTGACCGGCTCGCCAGACGCTCCGGGCTCTACCGCGCTTACCTGGAAATCAACGTTCGGCCGGCTGGATGCGCCGATTGAGCGTGCCAGCGCAACCTTGCTGATGTCGAAGGTGCCTGTCCAGTTGTCGTTCGTGGTGCCGCGTACCCAGACCTTGATCTTTGAGATCTCGTTCCGGTACTTCCAGTGCGACAGATCCACCGCGATCGGCGTCCATCCCTGGGTAGGATCCAGGCGCACCAGTCCCGCCGCCACGTGCTGGTGGGGACCGTAGACCTTGATCTTGGTGTAAAAGATATTGCCTGGCTTGAACTGTCCCGGCTGGGGTGGCGGCACGTTGAGGTCGAGCGTGAGATACGGCGTGTCCGAGGCATCGAGCGGCTGGTTGAAAGCTACTTCAGCGCCGCGGTAGAACTTGGTTTCACCGAAGTTGCCATAGTTCGTGCTGAAGGCAACAGTGAGCTTGCCTCCACCCTCGTAACCGCCGGTGCTCGACGCCTGCACAGAGTCTGCATTGTCGGCATAGACCCAGCCGTCGGCGCCATGACTGAAATCAGAGATACTTTTCGAGTTATCAGAGGCCGCGAATTTCTCCGCCCCAACTGGTCTATCGGGAACCGGCTGAGTGGCTATTTTGGCGGGATCGAACTCAGGAATGGCGTCGTTCCAACTCTGGATGCCGATGATGGGCAGAGCGAACTGCGTCCTGCTCAACGACTCTGGAGTGTCGATGTACTTATAAAGCTCGTGAATCAGACGCGGCTGACCTGCGGATAAGCCGGACCGCTCGGGATCGAGCGCCCAGAGCGACATGCGCAGAGATTCACTGGGATCCGTAACCTGCCGGTAGAGGATGAACGAGTCAACATGAGGGGTAAACCGGAGCTTATAGAAGGCATAGGCGTAGGCCGCCGCCTGTACCTGCTGGTTCTGTTCTTCGCTGAGCGTAGGATCGTTAGGCTCATTGACGCCCTGCTCCGAACAACTGATGCTGCGCACCTTGCCTTGATAGGTGTTAGCCGGCAGTTCCAGATACTGCGATAACACCTGCAGATTTTTGTACGTGATGTACTGCGTATTAGAGTCGTTGGTTGCAAGAGTGTCATCGCGCCAGAAGTAGGGATCGGTCAGGTCCTGCGGATAGGGGTGATAGGCCACCTGCCATGGAAAATCTCCTTCCTGGTGCGAAGTAGAGACGATCTGATCGAAGGTATCTTTTCCGGGATAGTACTCCAGCGGCTGCGTGGGCACGTAGGAGATAGTCCAGAAGTGGTCGAGCGAGAGATAGACCCGCGGATGGGCATAGGCTGTGCGCATGGCGAGATATGCCAGCCGCAGCGCACGGGTGTAGTACTCGGTGAAGTCCGGCAGGCTCTGCTGCCCCATATTCTGCCAGACACCTTGCGAGTTAATCTCGTTGCCGATGATGAAGTCGACGGCGCGGCCGTAGCGTTGATCGGCCCGGGTATAGCGCTGCGCGAGGAAGGCAAAGGCGGCGGTGACGTAGCGGATTCCCTCATCCGTCTTGGTGTTGTAGGCGTACACCGTTCCCAGGGTGAGATCGGCATCGGGATGGATGAGGATGGAGGCGGCCGAGTTTAGAGCGGCGTTGGGCGTGAGATAGACGACAAAGTGAACCTGCATGCCATCCTGCGTGAGCACGATGACACTATGATCAAGCGCCTCAACCTGGGCGCGATCGAAGTAGTAGGTCTCTCCATTGAAAGGAAAGCTGATGGTCGATGCTGGATCCCCGGCCGCCTTAAGCATAAAGGCTGATGGAAGTACGTTGAGCGCGGCGTGGCGAGTGCCAATCTCTTCGGCGTCATCTTCAATCGCGAGCGGCTGCAAGCCCTTGATGCTTGATGCTTCCGGATAGGGGTAGTTGTTCACGGCCTCAAACTCAAGGTCATCCGCAAAGTGCGGCACCCCAATAGCCTGTTGGCGGCTGGTCATCGCAACAAACTTCGAGTACAAGCGGTCATGCTGACCGGAGCGCCGCGCGATCTGCACCTTGAACGCAGTGCGGTTGGCGGGCACGACAACGTGACCGACCGGAAGAGAGGAAGCGTCTGTTGCCGAAGTTGCGGCTGCGCTCAACTCATACACCGCGACCGCTGTGGCGGTGGGTGAGGCCACCGGCAGGCTGCCGGAGAGGACAATAACATCGGAGAAGACACTCACCTGCTGAATGCCTGACGCATGGAGGGAAAGAGCGCCGCCGCAGAGCAGAGCAAGCGTAAGAACGGCGTGAAGGATCGACGAACGCGAAACGATACCGCGCAGCTGCCCAGTTCTCATGGTGCTCCTCGCAGAGGTTCCTCTTTGAAATCATTTCTAAATCGCCGCGAGACTACTGTGTGTGACTACAAACTGTCAAGAGTGTTCAAGTTGCTGGCGGAGGATGTGCGTGCTTTTCGACCGGTCAGTGTACTCGGAGCAGCGAACAAGACGCCGGTCACATGCGTTGCCTGATTGCGCTGCAAGTGGATTTGGTTCTTACTGCGCTGGGAGCTTGACCGACATGCTGTTCCAGTCGGCGCAAGAGCTAAATCTGCGCTTGCTTTGAAGTTTGTAGCTTGCCGCGTCTGACCAGATCAAAGACGGAGTAAGCACCCAAAACGTACCAAATTGCCAGGACTAGATCGCAGATTGCACATCCAGCGGAAGAACTTGGAACGAACGGGATGATCGGATTTCCGTAGAGATGATGCACGATGTCCCAGCAGGTGTGCAAAAACCATCCGACCCCGATGTAGCGATAGTCGGTGAGGCCTCGGTAGGCTAGAAAGGTGAAGCAGGCACAGGCTCCAAACTCCCATACGCCTAGACCGCCGCTAAGATAAGCAGCTCCCGCGCCGGCCATCATGATGGCACTTAGCCTTTGACGAAGCGGCTCCTTCATCAGCGAAAACAAACAGATCCAGATAAGCCCGACGAAGAGTGGTGAGATACGCTGCGCGGTGCTTAGAACGATGACGGGATGTGTCATGGAATCACCTCACTCGACTCTGTCCGACGGGCTCTTGCTAGAAGCGAATGGATAGCTTTTTGCGCCCGCTCGTTCGC
The DNA here is from genome assembly GCA_964246835.1 of uncultured Acidobacteriaceae bacterium. GTDB lineage: Bacteria > Acidobacteriota > Terriglobia > Terriglobales > Acidobacteriaceae > Edaphobacter. The sequence goes on from CAXTRT010000005.1 coordinate 100,129, forward strand.
CTTTGGATCACGCACAAAGCGCACTGAGGCGTGATGGCTGAGGTAAACTCCGCATAGCTCCCAGACAAACTGCTCGACGTCCAGGTCTTTACGAAGATGTCGATGGGCGATGGCTTGACTGGTGAGTTCCACCAGCAGGCCACGCCAGCGTTTCTCCATTGCGAGCAGATGTTTCCGAATCGGGGTCTCCAGGTCATCCACCTCAAACATGCCAGCAGCGATCGGGCATCCTCCCGCTAATCCGGCGCGTTCCGTCCAACCCAACCAGTTGGTCACTAAAGCCTGAAGGCGAGGTAGCCCCTCTGAGGCTCGCATGGCCGGAGCAACCACATGTTCACCAGCAAACTGAGCGGTGTAGTTGAGCAGTCCAAGCTGCACCTCCTCACGCGAGCCGAAGTGAGCAAAGAGGCCGCTCTTCGACATGCCGCTTCGCTCGGCCAGCGTGCCGATCGTAAGGCCGGACAAGCCAGCCGTACTGATCAGGTCGAGGCCGTGTCGCAGAATTTTGATTCGCGTTGATGTGGGACTGACGATCATGTAGGGCAGAATAGCACGAACGTTCGTTCTAAAAGATGAAGCCTGCCTTGCATGGCAGTCGGCTCGCACATGTTGCAGTTTGATTCTGTGTCGTGAGCCGCGACTTCACTGGGGGCAGGTGCGACTGCTAGAAGGACAGCCTAAGAGCGAACTGGAGGATGCGCGGATCATAGGACGAGGTGATCTGGTTTTGGGTGAAGCTGCCTGAGCTGAAGGTATTGCTGGGCAGTTGCAGGTTGGTGTGGTTGAGGACGTTGAAGGCTTCGAAGCGGAAGACGCCTGTAACCTTTTCGGTGATGGGGAAGTTCTTCAGGAGACCCATATCGAGGGTGGTGTAGCCCGGGCCGCGATACGCGTTGCGGCCGGAGTTGCCGTAGTTGCCGGCTTGCGCGGGCTGCACGAAGGCGGCGGGATTGAGGTAGAGGAACTGGGTGGCGGCGGTGGAGCGCTTGCCGAGGTAGGGCGAGACGCCGGGCTTGATGCTGACGCGCTGGTTCGGTGTGCCGCTGAGTGCATTATCGCGACCGGAGAGGACGCTGAAGGGGTAGCCGCCCGTGTAGTTGAAGATTGTTGTGTGCTCCCAACCGCCGAGCACGGCCCTTTCGAGAGCGTTGTGCGTGGGCGAGGGGATGCGAACGATGGATGTGATGTTGATGACGTCGCGGCGATCAAAGTCGGCGGGGCCGCGATCGTAGCGCGAGTTGGTGGGAATGGCTCGCGCGCTGTTGAGTGTTTTGGTGTCGGACCAGGAGTCAATGGCTTTGCCGAAGGTGTAGTTGGCCAGCAACGAGACGCCGTTCGTGAAGGAGCGCCGGAGATTGGCCTGGAGCGAGTTGTAGTCGGATGAGCCACTCGCTTCGAGGATGGTGCTGGAGCCGAGAGCCGGCCCCATGGGCCGACGCTGATTGGTATTTGCGGTGGTGGAGGCACCAGGGATGTAGACGGCGGCGTTCAACTCGCGTGCGATGGGTAGGTGCGTCGACGCCGAAGCAGCGTAGGCGAGACTGAAGATGGTGCCGCGGCCGAGGTCTTGCTGGAGCTGCAGGTTCCAGGACTGCGTGTAGGCGTTACGAAGATTCGAGCTGTAGACATACTGACTGGTGTACCGCGGGAAGATGGAGCTGGAGGATGGCGGCGTCGGGTAAGGGAAGGGATTGATCGCGCCTGCGTAGGGATTTTCGGTGTTGTTGGTTGCAGTGCCGGTCAAGGTGAGCACCGGAGCGAAGGGAGCCTGGTCGGTCTGATTGTTGGTGGTGATGGTATTGGGCTGATCGTAGAAGATACCGTAGCCGGCGCGCAGGCTGGTTTTGCCATCGCCGTAGACGTCATAGGCGAGGCCGATGCGTGGACCTACGTTCGAGTACGAGGAGTTAAAGCCGCCGTGTGGGATGCCGGGATCGCCGACGAAGACGATGCCGGTGGGAGCGTTGGGGTAGAGGGTGCTTTTTACGCCGGGACGGTAGGCGGCAAGCTTGTTATTCAGATCGTAGAAGGGCAGGAAGGGCTCATAGCGTATGCCGGCGTTCAGGACGAGGCGCGGGCTTGCTTTCCAGCTATCTTCCGCGAAGACAGCATAGTGGTTATAGCGCGTGTTTTTGTATTCGCCCGCCCCCTGCAGGAAGGTGGAGAAGCGGCTAGTGAGAAAGTCTGCAAAGGCGTTGCCGGTGCTGGTCGCAAGGGTGTTTGGGTTGGGCGTGTAGCTCTGCGCGGTGTAGGTGTAGACGGGGTTCTGCTGGAAGTTATTGATGTTGTCGCCGGTGCCGAAGTAGTATTCGCCGCCGAAGCTCATCTGGTGACGCCCCCTGTTCCAGCGGAGCGTGTCAATGCCCTGGTACTCATCGCGGATGAACTCATTTGTGTCGCCGGTATAGAGGGTGAAGTAGTTGGAGACGGTGAACTGGTACTCGGTCTCTCCTGGAGGAACATAGGCGTTGACGCCGAGTGAGGGCAGGGACGTTGCGGGATAAATAGGCGTGTTTTTGTAACGGTTGTGGAGGTAAGCAAAGAGAGCCTGGTTCAGGAGGTTGGGGCTGAAGACGTGCGTGTCGCTGGCGTGATAGCGGTCGTAGGTCCAGTCGCCGCCGTTTTTATTCGCAAGATAGTTGGCTGGGTCGAGAAAGGCCTGCGCGATCTGGTGCGAGCGGATGTAGGTACCGTAGAGGGTGTTTTTGCTGCCAAAGTGCTGATCCAAGCGGACGAGCGTTTGCAGATCACTGGTGTTGTTGAGGCTGCTGTAGAAGATGGTCTGGCCGCCCTGCGCGTTGACCGGGGTTCCGGCCGGGGCCAGGGGTATGACCTTCAGAAGAGCCTGGGCCACGGGGCTGATGGCGGGGATCTGGTTTCTAGCGAAGGTTGCGCGGCCCGGGTCGTATGGGATGTAGAGCGGCGTCGAGATGCCGGAGAAGTCTCCGGCGCGCAGGGCTGCGCTCGGAACGACGGCACTGCTCGCGTTGGGCCGCTGGTGCACAAGCGTCTCTTGAAGCGAGATGAAGAAGAAGGTCTTATCGCGGCCGTCATAGAGATGCGGCAGGAAGATAGGGCCGCCGACCGTACCACCAAACTGATGACGCTTAAGCCCGTCGTCGGTCTTGACGCCATGGGTCACGGCGGCGAAGTGGTTTGCCGCGTTGAAGGCGTTGTTGCGGATGTATTCAAAGGCGCTGCCGTGCAGCTGATTGACGCCCGACTTGGTGACCGCATTGACGACGCCGCCGGGCAGCCTGCCGAACTCCGCGTCGAAGTTGTTGGTCTGGACGCTGAACTCCTGCAGGGCATCGGGATCCGGCAGGGGTGCGGGTGCGTTCACGTAGTTATCGTTGTTGCTGGCTCCATCGAGGATGTAGTTGGTGGTATTTGAACGATTGCCGTTGATAGAGATACCGGCGGCGCCTGGATAGGTGTTGCCGCTGGTGACGTTCGCGCGGGGGTCACGCACGACGCCAGGGACAAGAAGGATGAGACTGAGCGGATTACGGCCGTTGAGGGGCGCGTCTTCGATCGTCTGCTCGCCGATGGTCTCCTTGAGGGTAGAGGTAGTGGTATCGACGCTGTTGCTGACGGCCTGCACGTCCACGACCTCCGCGGCGTTGCCGATACTGAGGGTGGCGTCTGCCCTACTCTGTGAGTTCACCTCCACGCGCAGGCCCTGAATGCGAACCGCTTTGAAGCCTGATGCCTCCACGCTGAGGTCGTAGACGCCGGGAGGCACCTTGACGACGAAGCTGCCGTCACTCAGGACGTTGCCGATGGTGCGCGCGGCGGTGCCTTCGTTGGTCGCGGTGACGGTGGCGGAGCTGACGACGGCACCGGTCGAGTCTTTGGCTGTGCCGACGATGTTGCCGTTGAGGTCCTGGGCGCAGGCGGCCGAAGTCAGAAGGACGGCGCAGAACACGACCCGGGCAGAGAGGCGGTTAACGAGAAGGAGCATGGGAAAGAGTCCTCTTGGGCGCTCCGCAGGAGCCTTTAGCTGCGGCGGCAGCCAAACTGCTTCGTTGGGAACGTGGATGAACATAGGGGATGAGGTACGTCAATGTCAACATACAACCGACGTGCTGTCGACATCTTGTGTGCGTGGTATGGAACTTTGGGTCAGAGGAGGATATCTGTTCCGCAGAGGTGCACGGTGACACCCAGGTCCTGCAGCACGGCAGCCTTGAGAAGGGCGGCCTGTTGAGCGGTGGCCGCATCCGGCGCGTAGACGATGTTGACATGGTTGGCGCGGTGCCTGCCCATGAATTGATCGCGAGTGATGCCGGGGAAGACGGCGTGAACGATGGGCCACTGATAAGTGGTCTCGCGCCATCGCCGCTCCGTCTCTTCTGGCGGCAGGGCCAGAGCTCTGCCGAGGCCGAGATCGCAGTGGAGTGTGCCGCCTTCGACGAAGACGCGGCTCCACACCAGATCGCCCGGTTTGCCGATGCCTTTGAGCGAGCCGCCGCCCAGAGGGAAGTACATGGCGGGCTGCCGTTCGCTGAATGCGCCGGCGTATCCGCCGACGAAGTGGTTAGCCGGTGCGGCTCCGGAGATCTGCAGGAGCCAGACAAACTCATCGATGGCCTCGCCGGTGTAGTGCTCGCCCCAACGCACGTCATGCAGTGTCGTAGAGGGATCGAGTCCGAGCGAGTTCCAGACAAGGTTTGTGAGGAGCGAATCGACGCCGGCGCACTCATCGACTTCGTTGAAGTGTATAAGCGGACGGTTCGGGTACAACTCGGTTTGTGTTCCTTCGGCGAAGACCGGTGGGCGCTCCGCGTTGTTCAGCAGACCTTCGACGAGATCCGACGCGGGAGCCATATCTTTGAGACCTTGCTGGTACTGAATACCGATCGCGTCGCAGCCGAAGTCCGCGGCGATGCGAACGGCGGCGATGTACATCCTGCATTGGTCGATGACCTGCGCGCGCGTGAGTTCAGTTGCCGGATCACTGCCGAAGTCGAAGGTCACGCCCTTATGGAGTAGCCACTGCAACACGGCCTCCGCCTCGTTTGCGGGCACGGTATGCATCTTTGCGACCAGTGCGGACTGGCTCAGCCGCTCCTTGTAGATACCGCACGGATTGAGGAGCTCGTCATCGATGATGGCGTTGTACATGCCCATGCAGCCTTCGTCGAAGACGCCAAGGATCGCCTTGCGATGGCGCAGGTCCGCGGCGATCTTTCGCGCGGAGCCGGCCAGCTTCGCGGGCACATGCGCCGGAAGGAGATCGTGTACGTGACTGCTGTCGTGGCGGACGACGCCGACGCGCAGCCATTCGGCGAGACTGTTCAGAAAGAAGTCATCGTCAAAGTCTTTGCTCCAAAGAGACGAGAACGGCACACCCGTCTTGACGAGGGAGCCATTGAGATTGAGCAGGCCGACTAGACCGGGCCATTGGCCGGACCAGTTCGCCACTGTGAGGATGGGACCGCGATGACTGCGGAGCCCGGGCAAGACATGGTGGCTGTACTGCCAGGCGGCGGTGGCAAAGATCAGCTTCGCTTCGCGAGGGATGGTCATGAAGATGTCCATACCCATGCGCTGCGACGAGATGAAGCCGTGGCCTTCTGCTTCGTTGATGGGGAAGCATCGCTCGAGAGTGTAACCCGCGCGGGCACAGACATCGGTAAGCTTCTGCTCCAGATCGCGCTGTGCGGGCCAACAGGCACGATTGGCTGAGAGGCGTAGATCGCCGCTGGTGATGAGGAGGATCTGCTCTTTTGGATCGCTTGCAAGGGGCGTGTTCCGCGGCATGGCATTCTCCAGGTGTGTGACGGGGATGCGCGAGTCGATCTTGTCTAGGCACCGGCGCAGAGCAGCCTTTTTACAGGGTTGAGAGCCAGGTCCGGCACCACTGCTTCAGGGCGGCACCGTCCATATGGCGCTGCCGGCTTAGAGGAAGGGTGAAGGTGGCAGCCATAAGACCGCGTTCTTCCGCGACCCATTTGAGACCCCACGGTGTTGGAGATCGACCGAGCTGCTCGATGAACTGGTCCAGCTGACCACTGCGCCGCGCGAACTCCGGGCTGCCAGGTGGCTGGCCGTAGAGAGCCTGAATCAACTCCGGCACGACACAGGCGACGCCGGAGACGACACCGTCACTGAGACCTTCCTGCAGGGCCGGCGCAAGCGCCTGATCGTTGCCGACGATGCGGCATGCGTCCGGGACGTGAGCACGGAGAGCGCGGAGGATGTCGAGCGAGCCGCTGGAGTCCTTGATGCCGATGATGTTGGGCACTGACCGGCAAAGGTCGCAGACGGTCTGCGCGTCGAGGCCTGTCGTGAACTGGGGCAGGTTGTACAGCAGCACCGGGAGGCTGACGCTGCGCGCGATCTCTTCAGAGAAGGCTGCGAGATCCTGCTGCGCGTAAGGAAAGAAGTACGGCATGGGCAGCAGAAGACCGTGCACACCGGCGCGCTGTGCGATGGCTGCGAGTTCGCGTGTCTGCGCCGCGCCGGCAGCACCAATACCGCAAAGCACTTCAGCATCGTTGCAGGCGGCCTGTGCTGTTGCGAGCAGCAACTCCAACTGCGCGGGCGTGGTGAGGCAGAACTCACCGGTGGCGCCGTTTACCGCAAAACGCCGCACACCCTTTTCGGCCAGGAAGCGGAGGAGGGCCGTGAAGGCGGCCACATCCACATCGCCAGACGACGACCTGGGCGTGAGGACGGCTGCGTAGACGCCTTGTACGTGCTTTGGCTTCAAGGGTGTCTCCAGATGGAACGGATCAACGGGGCTACGGATCAACGGGGCTACGGATCAACGGATCAGCGGGGCAGATCGGCAAATGGAAGCCGCACGAATTTGATGCTCTTTCGATTCCAGGTGTAGGTCATCAGCAGATCGCCATTGGCCGCCTGCACGAGAGCGGGGTAGGAGAATTCGCCTGGCGCGTCTTCGAGGGTTTTGAAGGAAGTGAAGTGCTCTGTGTCCGCGCTGATAGCGAGATTGAGCGGGGTCCGGCCGGAGGTGGTGTTGTTGTAGATGAGGACCACGCGTCCGTCCTTGAGGGTGATGGCATCGATGCCGGAGTTTGGGTTGGGTACGTCGATGGGGTGGGCCTGTGTCCAGGTGACACCGTCATCGTCTGAGTCCGCGACGGTGACTCGCGCGGTTTTGGCGGTGGAGCGCGCGTAGAGGCGGAGGTGCTTTCCTTTGAGCTGGACGATGGAGGGCTGGATGATGCCCTGAATGAACTTCCAATCGGTCGATCCGGGGACGTCGGCCGGAGTGACGCCGTCTTTCTGGCCGAGGCCTTTGACGTCGAGGTCCAACGGCGGCACGATGGGACCGATCTTCGCCCAGGTGACGCCGGCGTTGGTGCTCCGCTCGATCCAGACGGCCCAGGTGCGATAGCTTTCAAAGGACGTTCCGCTCACGATGGTTCCGTCCTTGAGGACGAGCGGTTTCGCGCGAATGGGTCCAAGGAGACCGGCCGGAAGGTGTTCGGGCGCAGACCATGTTCTGCCGTTGTCGGTGCTCACGATGCGGCCGGCGCTCCAGGTGGAGGGGCTTGGGCCGAACTTGTAGTACATCCAGAGACGCAGGTCGCGGGTGTAGAAGAGTACGGGGTTGTAGCAGGCGATGCCCGGCTCGCGCACGAGTTCAAGGGGCTTTGTCCAGCCGTTGCGGTCGCGCACCGCGGACCAGATGGCGACATCGCTCTTGCCTTCGGCGGAACCGCCGAACCATGCCGACATAATCCTGCTGTCGGGCAGTTCCACGACAGTGGAGGCGTGACTGGATGGGAAGGGCGTAGAGCCTGGCTGAAAGATCAGCTCACTGATTGACTGCCCGAGGGCAGCCCCGAAAGACGCACAGAAGAGAAGAAGAAGTTGAAGTGTTCTCACGGAAACCCTTGATGACAGCCGACTATACAGAGATGTCGTCTAGCTGTCGACATAGCTTATGCATTTGGGATATAAGTTGCACTCAGGAGACAGGCCGATCACTTCGCAGGAACTTCACAGAGGGGGATGCAGTACGGATTGAGCCTGTACGTTATTCTTTGCCCATGAGACGCAGACCCAAGCAGAAAGACGAGCCGCGCGCGATCTCCATTCGCGAGAAGGCCTACCTGCACATCCAGCAGCTGGTTGCGAGCGGCAAGCTTCCGGCCGGATCCGCCATCTCGGAGCTGCAGCTGGCGAAGGATCTTGGGAGCAGCCGCACACCGATCCGCGAGGCGATGAACCAACTCGCGGCAGAGGGCATGCTGGAGCAGGCGGCGGGGGGCGGCATGCTGGTGGCGCACATTAAGCGGGAAGACATTGTGGAGCTATATGAGTTGCGGGAAGCGCTCGAGGTATATGCCGTGGCACGCGTGGCTGCGATGCCGTTGCGCGCAGAGGACAAACGCCGGCTGCAGGAGATGATCGACGGCATCGGTCTGCTGCAGAAGGAGCTGGCGCGATCGAAGAAGGACCTGCTGAACGAGGCGCAGATGGAGCGGTTTATCGGCTTCGATCTGGGATTCCATGCACTGTTGATGAGCATGACGCACAACACGCGCCTGCAGAAGATCATCAACGACACGCGCCTTCTGATCAGTGTGTTTGCGATTCGCCGCGGAGGCCACGATCTCCCGACGCTCAAGAGCATCGAGCAGTATCACCAAAAGATCCTGAACGCTGTTGTGGCGCAGAAGCTGGAAGCGGCGATGACGGCACTTTCGGAACACATACGAGCCAGCCAGCAGGAGCGCCTGCTGGAGTACGACTATTGGCGGCGGGACGCTTCGCTACGGCAGGGTACTCCCGTCTTCTTTAATATCCATCGCGTTCATCCTGAAGCATGATCCTGCGATGAGAGAGCGCTTCGCGAGCCGGCCGGGGTACAAGTGGCTGCTGGTGGGCATGCTGTGGCTGGTATGTTTCTTCAACTATGCCGACCGGCAGGCGATCTTTTCCGTCTTTCCGCTGCTCCAGCGCGAGCTGCAACTCTCCGATGTGCAGCTTGGCATTGTCGGCTCTTCGTTCATGTGGATGTACGCGCTTTTCGGTCCGGCGGCGGGCTGGCTCTGTGATCGGCTGCCACGCAAGACTCTGGTGCTAGGCGGACTTATCTTCTGGTCGGTGGTGACAGCGAGCACCGCATTCGCGCACAGCTACGCACAGCTGGTGGTCTGCCGAGCGCTGGGCGGGTTGGGTGAAGCCTTCTATTTTCCTGCGTCGATGTCGTTGATCAGTGAGTATCACGGAAGTGGAACGCGGTCCCGCGCCATGTCGCTCCATCAATCCAGTGTGTATGCGGGTAGCATCGCGGGTGGCGCGTTCTCTGGTTGGATTGGACAGAGCCAGGGATGGCGGGCGAGCTTTCTCTACTTCGGCGTGCTGGGGATCCTGCTGGGTGCGGTGCTGTGGATGTTTGTTCACGAGCCGAAGCGCGGGAGAGAGTATGAGACAAAGGTGGCGGAGAGTGCGGAGGAGGTGCACGCGCTGCCGGCGGAGGGACGGCTGGAGAGCATGCCGAGCTTTCTGAGCGGAGTAAGAGACGTTCTTCACCGACCGCTGGTTGTGCTGCTGATCGCCGTGTTTGTAGGAGCCAACTTCGTTGCCGTGGTCTTTCTGACGTGGATGCCGACGTTTCTGTTCGATAAGTTCCACATGAGCCTGGCGATGGCAGGGCTCAATGGGACGGCTTTCCTGCAGCTTGCGTCAGTTGCAGGCGTGCTCGGTGGAGGCTTGATGGCCGATGCGGCAGTGAAGCGACGGGGCTGGCAACGAAGCGGACGCATGGTGGTCCAGGCTGCGGGCCTGCTGTGCGGGGTGCCGTTTCTCTTTCTGATTGGGCGAACCAAGGTGACATCGACGCTGTTCTTCGCGATGGCCGGATTTGGCCTGTTCAAGGGTTTGTACGACGCCAATCTATGGGCCGCACTGTACGATGTCGTGCCTCGGCGCTACCGTGGGAGCGCGGTCGGAATCATGAACTCGCTGGGGTGGCTGGGCGGTGGAGCGGCCCCTGTGCTGATCGCGATGGCGACGCAACAGTACGGGATGAGCGCAGCTTTGAGCGCGACGGCGGGCATATATCTTTGTGCGGGTTTGTCGCTGCTGGTGGGAGCGCGCCTTTCGGATCTGTCTCCTTTGTAAGCTGGCACGCTCCTCATAGCCGACTTTCCGGATTCGCCCTGGTCCAAGATCGAGTCGCTTCAGACTTTGATAGCTTCGCTGCGATAAAGAAAGGGCCGGCTGGATGCCGGCCCTTCTAACGCTTTCTGCGACCGAGTCTTTACTGACCGCCGGAGATAGCAGCTCCCGTATTGCGGTGATCTGCCGGCTCGGCCGGTTTGCTGACCTGCTGTGGTGTCCTCAGTGACTGCTGCCGTTCGGCAAAGCGGGTAAGCAGAAGGCTGCGATGGAAACGGAGGTTCTGGCCGGTGGGTCCGGAGGGGTATGGCTGGTTCCCCTTGAGTCCCATCCAGAGGATGCGGTTGTAGGCGGCGCCGTCGAGCTGATCTTCAACGGAGAAGTTCAGGCCCTTTGTCGCAGTCTCCCAGTACTGTGCAGTTTGGGTTGGACGAAGCGAGGCCTCCGTGTCGGCCGCACTCGTAGTTGTAACGCGCGGAGGGAGCGGAAGCTGGGTTGCGTAGAGCATGGTAGATGGGCGGGCGTTGAAGTTCCAAGCCTGCTGGTGAATGTCGAATGCTTCCGCCATGGGGACGGCAACGGTGTCGTTGAGATTAAGCTGACCGATGCCGAGTATGTCCTCCATCGTGCGGACGAAGTTGACGGTGTTGTACGCGCGTGAGACCACGGCGTGCTGCTTGACATACGGACCGACGATGAAGGCGATGCTGCGATGAGCGTCGACGTGGTCGGCTCCATCCTGGGCATCGTCTTCGATGACGAAGATCAGCGTGTCCTCTTTGAATTTGCTGTGGGCCACCTTATCCGCAACGAGGCCGACGGCGTAGTCGTTGTCGGCGACTTCGAGCTCAGGAGTGTTGACACCGAGAATGGCGGCGCCGAAGCTGCCGGTGTGGTCGTGGGCAAGGCGAAGCAGCGTGAGCGAAGCGAGGCCACGGCTGTCGAACTCCCGTTCAAACTCCTTGAAGCGGTAGTAGTCCGGGAAGGCCTGGTCGAAGCCGCGGAAGTAAGGATCGGTGTTCGGACGAAGAGCCTGGTTGGCGGAAAAAGCTACCTGGGTCTTGGTCGCAGCGGGGTCCAGCAGGAGGGGAATACCGACCTGCGGCACGGAGTAACGAGTGAGATCGAGGAAGAAGCCATAGTTGCGCAGGGTGAGGCCGTGGCGCAGGGCAGCGTCCCAGATATATCCCTGGTTGATCTTGCCCTCGGGGCTGTCCGGGGCGGCGGTATCGATAGTGCCTGGCAGAATGTCGGGGTCAGCCGGGCTAACTGGATTGGCTGCGAGACGCTCAGCCGTGGTGGGATAGGAGACGTTGGTGTTACGGTTGGTGCCTTCAGAGTCATACGAGAGACCGCGGCCGGCGTAGTTCACCGTCACCTGCTTTTCGACGACATCCGGCGCGCGGGCGGAGGTCGACCAGGGCCAGCCGTCCATGCTGACTTCGCTCGCATCGTAAAAGTTATCCAAGGTGACAAAGCGGCGTGCCAGGCGGTGAAGGTTGGGCGTCGTGGCTCGGCCGAACTCGGTCAGATCCGGATCGCCGTTGCCGACCTCGAGATCACCGAGGACCTGATCGTAGGTGCGATTTTCTTTGATGATGTAGATCACGTGCTTGATCTTGCTGCGCAGGAACTCCATCGTCTGCTGGTCCTGCGTTGATACGACGCGGCGGAAGCCGTTGTTATCGGCGACGAGCTCCGTCAGCTTGTTCAGCTCACCGGGACTCGGGACGGGCAGACTCTGAAATCCCGCTTTGATCAGCTGCAGGCTGTACTGGTTCGCGCTCTGCCCCTGGGCGGAAAGCGCGGGTGTCAGGCCCTTGATGTTGCCGGGGTTGGGGCCGGTAGGCGATTTGCCGTTGACCACGTACATGTAACGGCCATCGGCCGAGAGGGAGACGGAGTTGGGATACCAGCCGGTAGGAATGAGGCCCTGTACGCGGCTCTGACCGGGAGCGCTCAGGCGAACGACGGCCACATTGTTGGTGTTGCCGTTGGTGACATAGAGAGTGCCGCCATCGGGCGAGAGAGTAACGCTGTTGGTGTTGCTGCCCTTCAGGCCGGCTCGCGACGGAGCAAGCAGCCCGTAGGGCGCGGTGACCGCGAAATCATCGACGACGCGGTCGTTTCGTGTATCGATGACGGCGACAGAGTCGGTCTCATCCTCCGCGACGTAGAGACGGGTCTGGTCGGCGTTGAGCGTCATCTTGTTGGGCTGCCCTTTCAGGCGGATGCGCCCGGTGACGCGGGGTTCACCCACGAGGCTGACCACTACAATCTGCCGCTCGCGGAGTGAGGAGATGTACGCCGTGGAGTTGCCGACGACAGAGACCCACAGGGGGTACTCCCCGCCCGGAACGCCCTTTTGCGCCGCGTTGGTCTTACCGGGACGAAGATCGAGCTCACCGGATTTGGTCCAAACGCCCGCGGCCTTGGTCAAAAGGCTGATCGAGTCGTTGTAGTAGTTGGCTACTACAAGATGATTGCCATCAGCGGTGATGGCCACGCCGGCAGCTTCTGGAAGAACCCCGAGTCCGTTGCCTGCTTTGTGACCGAGGGACACAGGGCTTGAGGAGGCTTCTGCATAGAGCCCGTTTGCGCCACGGGTATAGATGTGCAGGTTGTCGTTATCTCCGCCGGAGACGTAAAAGGAGGTGCCGTTCGGATCGAACGTGATGCCGGCGTAGGTATTGGGAACCTGAATGACCTGGCTCTTGCGGGGCAGCGGTTGCGAGATGTCATAGATGAAGACGTACTCGTTGGAGTCGGCATTGTTCTGCTGGCCCGCTTTAGGGCCACTGCTGTAGTTGACCAGGTTGTAGCCGCTGGTCAGGATGAGCAGGGTCTTGCCATCGGGGCTGGTGGCGGTGGTCACAGCCTGACCGGCGGTGTAGGTCGGGTTGTCCGGCAGGTTGGGATTGAGAGGCTCAAAGCGGCTGTTTCGAGGGGCCAGTGGGGTTAGCGTCTGGCCGGTGTTGGGCAAGGACTGAGAGCTGACGGGAGCGTCATCATCGCTATCCTGCTGCGCGCTTGCGGCGAGGGGAAGCAAGAGAGTGAGAGCCACTGCGGCGGAGTAGGCGAGGGTACTGCGGAGGTGGGGCGGCATCATGAGCTGACCTCAAGAGGAAGGTGGAGAGAAGGAGCTTGGCCGGACCGGAGGAAGGTCCTGCAGGAGCTGCGGGAGAGACGGCGAACACTGCGTCGTCGAATGGGGATGGTTCAGCACTTCAGGCACACAAGACAGCAAGCACGCGAGAGCGAGACGTAGGAACTGAGAACTTACCCTCCCACATTGGCCCGAATCGGTCGCCACGTCGGCAACAGACGATGAATTTGCGGAGAAAAGAGCGAGCGTAACCGCCTATTCAATTGCCCTGCGTAAGCTCAGGGCACTCATGCGAACCTCTACCTTTTCGACTCACTTTCTTTTTGGCGCGCTTGTGCTCTCGACCGCTGTGCTCCAGGCGCAGATTGATCGGGCGGGACTAAATGGCACGGTGCAGGACGCTGTCGGGCGTCGACTCCCAGCAGCCCGTGTGACCGTGAGTTCTCTTGAGACAGGTCTTACGCGAGAGGCGGTCACATCGCCAAGCGGAACCTACGACCTGCCTGAGCTACCGATAGGTCGATATATGGTGCGTGTGAACGCGACGGGATTTGAGGAGCAGCGCTTTGGGGCGATCGAGCAGGTGGTGGGAAGTACCCGCACCCTGAACGTGACGCTGCGCGTGGCCGGGATGGTGCAGCAGATCGAGGTCTCGGGCGCAGTCTCCCTGATGGACACGACCTCCGCGACCCTGGGAGCTCGCATCGAGCGACAGCAGGTAGAGCAACTTCCACTAAATGGCCGCAACTGGTCCACGCTGACGGCGCTCGTTCCAGGCGCGGTCGACACCGGCGGCAGCAACCAGCGATCGATTCGCTTTGCCGGACGCGGCCTGGACGATAACAACTTCACGTACGACGGCGTGGACGCGACCAATATCGTGAACCAGGCGCAGCAGCCGTTTGTACGGTTGGCGCTGCCGACCGAAGCGATTCAGGAGTTCCGCATCGACACTATGCTATTCACGGCGGAGAACGGAAGCACTCCGGGAGGTCAGGTAGCGGTTGCTTCGAAGTCCGGAACGAATGCTCTTCACGGAACGGCATTTGAGTTTCTTCGCAACGATGTTTTCGACGCACGTGAGCCGATCGACGCGCTGAACCCGCATAAGCCGGCGTTTCGCTTGAACCAGTTCGGCGGCAGCCTGAGCGGGCCAGTGCGGCAGGATCGTACATTTTTCTTTGTGACCTACGAGGGGCTGCGGCAGACTCTCGGTCAGACGCTCCCAGGCTTTGTGCCGACGGAGACATTTCGCGCTCAATTGCTGGCGCAGAGCCCATCCCTCGCGCACGTCCTTGCGGCGTACCCGAATCCGACGCGGGCGATTGCAGGAAATGCCAGCGTCGGCGAGGTGATTGGGGCGGGGCGACAAGTGGATCATGAGGATTCGGGCGTTCTGCGGATCGACCATCACTTCCGTACAAACGACACAATGTATGCGCGATTCAACTACGACTCTTCCGTCAACATCGTGCCCCTATCGCAGGGTGGCAGCTATCTGAGTGACCGAACCCAGACGGAGTCTCGCCCGGCTAATGGTGAGCTGGAGTACCTACATCTGTTTTCAGCGCGGCTGCTGAACGAGGCCAAGCTCGGCTTCAACCGAGGGAACGTGTACACAACCAATCTCTCGGCACTCGACCTGCCGTATTCGATCGCGGTTCCCGGCCTGACGACGCTGGCGACAAACCAGTACAAGATAGGCGTGGGAAACTCGTTTGCCTTCATCGATAACGCCACCTGGGTCAAGGGCGCGCACACGCTGAAGCTGGGCGCCGAGGTGCGGCGCATTCAGCTCAATCAGGGCAATACTGCCTCGGGCGCGGTGGCCTTCAGTTCCATGGCCGCCTTTGCCGCGAATCGGGTAAGTTCGGCAAGCTACGCAGCGCAACTGCCTGTGAACGGTCTGCGCAAGGTACAGGTGTACAGCTATGCGCAGGACGAGTGGAAGATTGCACCGAACCTGACGGTGAATGCGGGCCTGCGCTATAGCTTCTTCGACCACTTCCACGAGGTGCTGGGGAGAGCCGTACCGTTCGACTTCGGCACCTGCGGGCCGGCAGGCTTCTGCGGAGCAGGATCGAGCTTCGGTCAGAAGAACCTCCTCGACATCGATCCGCGTCTGGCGGTGACGTGGGCACCCGGACGCCAGGAACGGACGCTGCTACGCGGCGGCTTTGGTCTTTACCATGGCGATGGACAGGAAGACGACCAGAACCTGCCGATCAACAACGAGGTCTCTCGTTACGCGCTGAGTGCGAAGACGACTCCGACGCTCTCCTTTCCTATCGATCCGTTCCTCGCGACAACGCCGGGCATTGTCTCACCGCGCAACATGGACAGGTTACGCAAGGACGCCTACGTCTCGCAGTGGGGACTCAGTGTGCAGCAGCAGCTGCCGGGTGGCGTCGTCGGCACCTTCTCCTACGTGGGAAGCCAGGGAACGTACCTGCTGCGAACCTCCTACACAAATCTGGTTGATCCGGCGACCGGCGTGCGACCGAACGCACTCTTCGGGCAGGTGGAGACGCGCGGCAATCACAACAGCAGCTCCTATGAGGGCGCGACCGCATCGATGCAGCGAACGTTTACGCGGGGGCTGCTGTTCTCTCTCAATTACACGCTCTCGCACGAGATCGATCAGGATGCGGCGGGAGGCGGCGACTCCAACTTTCCGCAGAACCCAGGCTGCTTTTCCTGTGAGCGAGCTTCGGGAGACTTCGATGCGCGCCATGCGGTGAATGCAAACGCGGTCTGGGAGCTGCCGTTCGGCCAGGGAAGGCAACTTCTATCCCGGCCGGGTGCCTTGCGCGCGATGCTGGGAGGCTGGCAGGCTACAACGATCCTGGCGGCACGCACAGGGCTGCCGATCAATGTGACGGTCGACCGGCCCAGCGCCTCCGTCGCAACCGGATACACGGTGAACCAGCGGCCGAACCTGGTACGGAATATCTCGAACGTCCCGCAGGGTGGCCGATCGATCGGGAACTGGATCAATGCTGGTGCCTTCTCGTCCGATATCGGTCCGGGGTACGGCGATACACCGCGAAACTATCTTCGCGGACCGGCGGTGTGGCAGGCCGATCTCGGTCTGGGAAAGCAGATCGCCCTGAGAGAAGATTTACGGCTCCAGCTTCGGAGCGAATTCTTCAACATCTTCAATCGCGCCCAGTATGGTCTGCCGCTGGCGGATGTGAGTTCGGCGGCGAACTTCGGGCAGATCATCTCCACGCTGAATACAGGGCCGGTCGGAACCGGAACGCCGCGGCAAATGCAGTTTGCGGCACGGCTGCAGTTCTAAGATACGTTGCCAACCGGCAAAGATCATCCATCGCACGGCGTCCGCCTATCCCGGGGCATTGCTTGCATAAAGGGATGTGCCGATCCATGTCACGTTGCGCTTGTCGAGTACGATCTCGCCCCTGATGTGCGATCAACGCGATGACCCGATTTTTGACTAAGTACGAATGAACTCGGCGATTGACGATGTATTCACAAAGTGAATTTACTTTGCACCTATCCGGCTAAGTCGCCATAAACAGCAGCATTCAGGCTGAACCTTGAGGTTCCCGTGTATATAGTCTCGCGTCGTTCCACTCCGTTTGCGCTCCTTGCGTTGTCAACGTGTGTCTCGCTCCCTACTCTGAACGCCCAGCAAAGCCTCGGGTCACTCAGCGGTACTGTTACAGACCAAACGAAGGCGATCGTGACGGGCGCTTCGGTCGTTATCACAAATGACCAGACCGCCGCCACGCGGTCCACGACTGTGAATGGGCAGGGTGGGTACTCGTTTCAGGCGCTTTCCATCGGCAGCTACAGCATGACTATTACTGCTGCTGGATTCAACACTGAACAGGTTCCAAACATCACCGTGCAGGCGGACCGGACCGCCACACTCAACATAGGCATGCGAGCTGGTGCAGTTAGCACCAATGTTGATGTAAACGCGACGCCGCAGCTCAATGTCACGGACGTGACGAATGGGTATGTCCTCGATGCAGCCACAATCGAGACCACGCCGCTCGGCACCGGCTCCTTCACGCAGCTCGCCACACTGAGCCCTGGCGTTCACGCGGATCCGCTCGCCGATACCGGCACCAATACTGGCTTGGGAAATCAAAACATTTACGCCAATGGACAGCGGCTCTCCTCAAACACTTTCACCTTCAACAGCGTTCTTGCGAACAATCTTTTCAACGGTGCCTCCTCTTCCCAAGTTGCTGAGAGCCGCGCCGTACTGAACACAGGCGAGTCTTTTCAATCGAACGGGACTATTCGTACCAATACGTCCATCTTCGACGCGATAGGAGAAGCTTTGCCCACTCCACCGCAGCCGACCATCGCCGAAGAACGCGTGAACACCTCGATGTTCGAGGCATCACAGGGCGCCACGGCTGGCGCGCATGTCGACGTCACCACCAAGTCGGGATCCAACAAGTTTCATGGCTCGGTGTACGGAAACTGGGAGACCTCGAAGCTTAACGCGAATCCGTACTTCAACAAGCAAGCCGCCCTGCCCACTCCTGATCTGCACCGTTACGTCGCCGGCGCTGAGCTCGGGGGGCCGATACTTCGGGATAAGCTCTTCTTCTACGGCAGCTATCAGTACACCCGCGACCGCGATCAGCTTAACTCAGCCGTATCCTATTACGTTCCTGCCGGGCTGACGGATGATCGCAGCCCCGCTGGGCTTCAGCCTGTGCTGCTGGGCGCCGGCCTTACTGCAGGCACCGCGATCGATCCGGTCGCTCTCCACTTTTTTCAGACCAAACTCGCGAACGGGCAATACTTGATTCGCACTCCCGTGAATCAAAGCGCGCAGGTGAGTTTTATTGGACCAGCGTCGAAGTTCCAGGCCGATCAGGCGAACGGGAATCTAAACTACAGTCTTTCTCATAAAGACTCGCTCGCATTCAAGTACTACTTCCAGCACGATCCTACAGAGAGCCCTTTCTCGAGCACGTCACTTGAAGGATTTCCCCAGAAGTTTAATGCTGGCAGCCAGGTCTATTCGATCGAGAATATTTCGATCCTCTCGCCTCATCTCACATGGGAGCAGAAGTTCGGATTTCTTCGAATGAACGTAGCGTCGCTGACTGGGCAGCCTTTTACTCCCGGCGATGCGGGCATCAATCTATTCGGCAGCCAGCTCCTGCCCGGGATCAACGTTCGCAACGTCAACGGCCAGAACAATCTCAACATCGTGCCCACGTCAAACTTTTCCAATACCGGCTTCACCCAGAACACATTTGAAGGCAGCTCCACAGTGAATGATGTCATTGGCCGTCACAATCTCTCCTTCGGCGGAAACTACGACTTCACTCAACTTAATATTCTGAATCGGGCAAACCAGGTTGCCTCGTTGCAATTTGCCAGTCTGGCGGACTTTCTTTCAGGTGGTCCACTCCGCTCTGGTTCCGGAAACTCGGTTTACTTTCAGGGTGCCAGCAACCGCTACTATCGGTCACCGCAGATCGGGGCCTTCGCGCAGGATCAGTGGAAGGCGACTCCGAACCTGACCGTCACCGCAGGCCTGCGTTACGACTATGATGGCGGTCTCTATGAGAAGTACGGGAACATGGTCAACTTCGATCCTTCCCGTTATCAGTACAGTCTTGCTTCCGATACCATCGTGAATAGCGGCCTTGTGGTCGCTGGAAACAACAAGCAGTACGCCACTCCAGGCGCGTCGAAATCAACCTTGACAAATCGGCAGTGGGGTATCGGCCCGCGTATTGGAGTTGCTTATTCTGTAACACCCAAAGTAGTCGTTCGCTCCGGCTTCGGGCTCTACTATGATCGCGGCGAGTTCTTTACGGAGTTTTCACCCTCGGCCGGAGGCGGCTTTAATGGCCCATTCGGGGTAACGCTGCAGCCGCCCTTTGTACAGCCTACCTATGCCACAACTACCAGCACGCTGGCGAACCCTTTTGGGGCGACCCGGCCCATCATAGATACAAACCCTGCTAACTTTATCAGCAATCTGCCGAACCAAAATGCGCTGATCGGTGGGGCGACGCCGTATCTCTTCGGCTCGTATGCAGCAAATAACAAGCTTCCTTACACCGAAAACTGGAGCCTGGACATCCAGTATCAAATCCTTCCGCGAACAGTAGCTTCGGTTGGTTATACCGGCAACCACGGCGTCCACCAGACGGTTCCGCTACCGTTCAATCAGCCGCTGGCCGCAACGCCGCAAGCTCCCGTCAATGGGCAGATCTACAGCTATGGCTATAACGCGACCGATAATGGGCATCCGACGGTGAAGAACAACCCAGACCCGACATCAAATCCCTTTCCTGGTAACGGACTGCTCACGGAACCCTATAACACCTCAACGGGCGGAAACACCGATCTTCGAACGCCCTACATCGGCTATAGTCCCAACTCCGTACAGTGGACGACCGCCGGATGGTCACACTACGACGCCCTGCTGGTTTCGATCCATCAGCAGGCATCGCATGGGCTGGAATATCAGCTTTCCTATACCTGGTCCCACTCGCTCGATGCCGCCAGCGGCTTCGGCATCTTCTATAACGGCAATGACCCACGCAATCTTGCGTCCGGCTATGCCTCCTCCGACTACGATCGCACACACGTTACAAGCTTCAGCTTCAATTATCAGATTCCTGAATATAAGTCGGGCAACCGCTTCCTCCGCGCTGCGACTGCCGGCTTCGGGCTAAGTGGTGTAACAACGCTTGAAAGCGGTCAGCCTTATAACGTCTATGACTTCTCTGGAACGATCGGCAGCATCTTTTTTTCGAGCAATGATTACCTCACAAACCCCGTGCTTCCGCTGGCACCGGGGGTTTCCGCCAAACAGGCACTTACTGGCCACACCGGCGCGCGCGTCAATCCGAACGCACCAAACGGCACATCGAGCGATCTAACGAATGTCGCCTTCAAACCGACCGCCTTCGCGTATCCCTCGCTGGCACCGGGCCAATCCGGTGTACCGCCGTGCGGCCCGACGACCGGAAACGATATAGCCTGTGACAACACGGAATCCAACTTTGCCAGCGGCTATCGCAATATCTTCCGCGGCAGCTTTCAAAAGCGTGCTGACTTAGCGGTTTTCAAGGAAACGCCCCTTCGCGAGAATCTGCGCCTCCGCATCGCGATGGAAGTCTTCAACGTGACGAATACACCCAGCTTTGATACGCCAGGCAGCAACTTCTCCGGCTCTAACTTCGGCAATCCTCCCAGCATTACTCCGCTCGGGGCTGGCGCCGACACCAGTGTCTTTGCCAGCCAAGGCGTTGGAGCCGTAACGAACCCTATCGGCAGCCCCCGACAAGTTCAGTTCTATGGCATTCTCTCCTTCTAAGGGCACTCTGATTCTGTGTCCTTTGATAGGGATAACGGCTTAACTTATTGGTCCAACCTGGATTGGGCGCATCATCTCCGCGATGTGCGCGGGCTCTGCGCCTGCACTCCTTGGCGTGACCGTCAGCGGAGACAACAGTACACTCCAGAGATAATCTCCGGAGTTCCCATGCCACCGAGCACCGAACCAACCCGCAACCCGGACCACGGCCTTCCGAGCGCGGAGAAGCCGTTAGACCGGATGGACCGCCTCGCCGACATGACTCACTTTCCGCCGCTCGTCAATGCGGGCGCAAGCGTCAACATCCTTTTCACCATCACCATCGTCTTCTTCCTTGAGCGATACCTGCCCGCCAGCCCCCTGGCCGCCACGTTCCCGGTTATGCTCCTCACCACACCGCTTCTCGTCACTGTTCTGTTTCTCGCTCTCAACCTCGCTCCCGTCGTGCTTCTCCGCGCGATCGACAAGAACACCCGTCCCGTTCCCACGCTGGCCCGCATGGACTTCGTCCACGACCAACACCGCTTCTCCTCCTGGGTCTACCTCGCAGCCTCCGCCAACATGACCTTCTGGATTCTCGTGTCCTGGTCAATCTTTCTCTTCTTCAACACCATCGGCGCATTGCTGCTCACGCTAGCCGTGGCTTTCCTTGTTACCTTTTCTCCTGTACTGTTGCGCCGCCGTCGCGACTGATCTCTTGGCACTGAGCCCCCATTCCGTCTGACGCGCCGTCAGAAGCTGGCCGCCGAGACCTCGTCGGTTATGCCGAACGCAGCTCTGACCCGCTGCGCCTCATCCGCCGGTGGAGCCCCGAAGAGCCGCTTAAACTCCCGGCTGAACTGCGACGGGCTCTCATATCCGACGCGTGCCGCCGTCACAGAAGCTCCGATCGATCCCTGCACCATCAGCATCCTCGCCTTATGCAGCCTGATGTTCTTGAGGTACTGCACCGGCGAGGTGCCGGTGACAGCCTTGAAATGGAAGTGCAGCGCGGACGGGCTCATGCCCGCCTGACGCGCCAGTTCGGCTACATCGAGCGGCGCGGCGAAGGCCACATGCATCCGCTGCACGATGCGGTGAATCTGCGCCCGGCTCTCATCCCGCAGCAAAAGATCCCGAAGCATGCACCCGCCCTCGCCGCACAGCGCGCGGTACAGCAGCTCCCGCACGAGCTGCGGCCCCAGCACCGCCGCGTCGCTCTGCGAGTGTAGACACTCCAGCAGACGCACTGCGACGTTGCTGAGCGGCGCATCCATCGGCGGAGACATCACGCGCCTCTCTGAGTGTGAGACAGAGGGCCTGCCCGCCGGCCTAGGCCATGCGCCTGCATTCAGCGTCAGCAGCAGATCGCCAAGGATGCTCAGGTCGATCCGAACCGCTACCCCGAGGAAGGGACCGTCGTCGCCTACCACAGTCTCACAGTCCGCAGGAACGGGCACGGTCAGCAGAAGATAGTTGCGCGCGTCATAGGTCAAGACCTGATCGGGCAGGTGAAAGCGCTTTTGGCCCTGCGCCACGATCACCAGGCATGGCTCATACAGCACCGGAACCGGGATCACCGATCTCTCTGCCCGCAGCAGCGTCACACCTTCCACACCTGAGGTGCGGGCGCCATTCTCCGTGTTGAGTGCACCCAGCAGCTCCACCATGCGCCGTCGATCCGATGTCAGGACATCCATGGCTGTAGTCTATGAGTTTTTCCTCCTACTCACAGCAAACCTGGAGCTTTGGGCAAGGAAACAGGTCCTACTGGCTATCGCTTTAGGGAGGGAACTTTGGGAAGAGCCTGGCCAGAGCGACGATCAAGCTGGGTCGTGCGGCGGCAGCCGCTGCGGAGCGAGCTGGTAGGCAAGCGCCGGTACACCAATCAGAATACCGACCGTCACCGCGGTAGACGCCATGTCGTTGGCGTAGAAGGGCAGCGCCGCGGCATAGCAGGCGATTAGCCCGGCTGCCGTGCGCGGGTAGAGATCGCCTAGCGCCCACACCACTGCGTTGCTCAGCAGAAAGAAGCTCGTGGCGCTTGCGAAAACAGCGGCGAGGCTCCGCAGCCAGAGAGTCGACGCCCCTGGTTTTGACAGACTTCCGAGCAGGGACCGGCCAAGCAGCGGCACGGCTGCATACCAGAGCCATGTGACGGCATAGTCGCGCAGAGCAAAGGGGTAGCGAAAGACAACGCTAGTCAGGTACACATCAGTCGCTGCCAGGGCGGCGGCAGCAAAGAGTATCTCGCGGCGCGGCTGGCGTGTGCCGAAGAACAGCAGCGCGCCACCGACGGCGGTCACATTCAGACCGACACCGTGCAGGGCATGCGGAAGCAGACGGCTGAGGATCGCGGCGAGAAGGGCAAGGTAGGCAGGCATGGCGGTGGCGTAATGTCCACGAGCGGGACAGTGTCGGTTCAACATCATCCTACCGGCTTCGCGCCTAAGTGCTGTGCGCTCCGATAGCCTGCGCGTTAGTGGCCTGCGCGGTCGTCCATGGTCATGCGCACGACCTCGCCTTCCTCGTTGACGAAGGCCTCTCCGCTCAGGGGTGACTCCTCGCGGCCGCGCATGCCGATAGTGTCGTACAGGAAGCGCAGATCGCGGAAGGTCACAACAGTAAACCCCTCGGGGCTAGGCAGGGAGTTCTCCGTAACCAGCGGAAAGGGAGACCAGTCGAGGTACGCGTGGCCGAGCGGGCTGCCTTTCGCGGCCAGCGTGGCGCGGGTCTCCGGCGGTTTGTACAGGCGGTCGTCCTGCTCGCTGGTTGCGACCTGCCCGGAGAGGCTGTCGATGGTCGAGAGCTGAAAGAAATTGGGGGTCTCGACGACGCCGTGCCATTGGAAGGGATTGACAGGATAGGGACTTACCGTCGAGCGCCGAATTTGAACGTTGCCGTAGTCGGCGGCGCGGGCGAGATCCTCGGCGCGCAGGCGCTCGTAGCCGCGAACGCCCCAGAGAAGAGCAATCCCGGCGAGCGCGAAGCCGGCCCAGCCGCGGCCGCGGAAGGGGTCGCGGCGGGCGGCGGACGAACCCGCGATCTCAGAGCCGATGAGGCCAAAGAGCACGGGAGCGACGAGACCGAGGGCGAGCAGGGCGAGCATGACGGGCTCAACGATGAAGACGAATGAGCCAGCGTACCAGCGCGGGTTGAACGGGAAGAACGGGCGCAGGCCGTAGTTGTTTGTCCAGTCAAGCAGCAGGTGGCTCAGAAGTGAAATGATTGCATAGAGATAGAGCTGCCCCCAACGTACGGGCAGGAGGTGGCGTTTGCGCTCGCGGCGCTGCTCCGGGGTGCCGGGTGGAGTGTCGTTGGGGTCGCGCTCGCGGCGGGTCTTCCATCGGTGCCAGAGCCAGACGACGCCGAGGACGGCGGCGGCATCGACCGGTAACCCTATGAAAGTATGGGTCCAACCGCGGTGATGGGTGAAGCCGGCGATGGGGCCGCGAAGGGCCCAAAGCGTGTCGAGGTCGGGAGCTTCAGCCGCGAGCACCATGGTCAGGGTGGCGTAGGCGGAGCGTCGATTGAAGCCGGTACGGGCGAGGCATGCTCCAGTAAGGAAATGGGTTACGGGTTCCATGAGAGCTCTTGGAGAAGCATACCTGACGGGGCGGCGCTCCTATAATCGGGGGCATGGCGAGTGTGGGCAAGGGGTCGGACGAGGCGCGGGTGGAGGCGTTGCGAGAGGATCTGCGGCGGCATGAACACCTTTACTATGTTGAAGATACGCCGGCGATTACAGACGCGCAGTACGACGCTCTGATGAACGAGTTGAAGCGACTCGAACTGGCGCGGCCGGAGCTGGTGACGGCGGACTCGCCGACGCAGCGGGTGGGGGGCAAGCCGAAGGACGGATTTGCCAAGGTGAAGCACTCGCGGCCGTTGCTGTCGCTCGATAACGCCTATGACGAGAGTGAGTTACGGGCGTGGGAGAAGCGGGTGCGCGAGGCTCTGCCGGGGAGAGAACGGGTGGAGTATGTGTGCGAGTTGAAGCTGGATGGGCTGTCGCTGGCGCTCCAGTATGGGCCAGTCGGAACCCAGGTCTCAGACGCGAGACCCTTTGACAAGCTTAGGGCGGGCTCTGGGGCACCCAGTGTTAGAGCTGCTGAAAAAGGGGCGATTTCGGACGAGGTTAAGCGGGGTTTTGCCGAGGGTATAGGGCGGGCTGCGCACCTTTTGCGGGGGTTGACGCGCGGGGACGGGACGACGGGGGAGGATGTGACGTCGAACGTGCGGACGATCCGGTCGGTGCCGCTGAGTGTGAGCGCGGCGAAGGTCGAGGCGGCCGGTCTGCCGCCGGGCGCGCTCGCGGAGGGGTTCGAGGTTCGGGGCGAGGTGGTGCTGCCGCAGGCGGCGTTCCTGAAGATGAACGCGGAGCGCGAGGCGGCGGGGCAGGCGGCGGCGGCCAACCCGCGCAACGCGGCGGCGGGGACGATACGAACGATCGAGCCGAACATCGTGGCGCAGCGGCGGCTGGAGTTCTTTGCGTACTTTCTGCTGACGGCGGACGGGGAGCCGCTGCTGCCGACGCAGACCCAGGCGCTCGACGCGCTGACGGCGTGCGGCCTGAAGGTGAATCAGCATGGCCGGCCGGCGAAGGATATCGATGCGGTGTGGGCGTTCATCGAGAGGGCGGAGGGGCTGCGGGAGACGCTGCCGTATGAGATCGACGGCGTGGTGGTGAAGGTGGATGCGGTGGCGCAGCAGCGGCGGCTGGGATTTACCGGCAAGGCGCCGCGATGGGCGATCGCATACAAGTTCGCGGCGCGGGCGGCGGTGACGGTGCTTGACGATGTGCTGTTCCAGGTGGGGCGAACGGGCAAGGTGACGCCGGTGGCGGCGTTGGCTCCGGTCGGGATTGGCGGCATTACCGTGACGCGGGCGACGCTGCATAACGCGGATGAGATTGCGCGACTGGGTGTGCGGATCGGCGATCTGGTGCAGGTGGAGCGCGGCGGCGATGTGATCCCGAAGATCGTGCAGGTGGTGGCGACGGAGAGCGTGCTGCCGGAGGGCGCGGTGTTCTCTGAGGCGGCAAAGAAGGCCGGCAGGCGGCGCGGCAAGGGGCGAGAGATTGTGTTTCCGGCGGTGTGCCCGGTGTGCGCCAGTGGGCTGGTGAAGGTGGAGGGCGAGGTGGACTGGCGGTGCGTGAATGCGAGCTGCCCGGCGCGTCTGCGGGAGGAGCTGCTGCACTTTGCCTCGCGCGGTGTGATGAACATCGACGGGATGGGGGATGCGATCGTGCGGCAGCTGCTGGGACAGCCGGCGGAGACGGCGGCGGACGACGGGGAGTCGAGCGAGGAGGTGGAGGCGGTGTTGGCGGCGGAGAGCGAGAGCGCGTTTGCGGGAGCGAGTGATGGAAACGCGGTGCAGGGGAAGAGAAGCAGATCCCTACGGGATGACAACAAAAAGGACGACAACAAAAAAGACGAGAACAGGAAAGACGAGAACAGGAAAGGCGAGAGCAATAACGATGAAAACAGGAAGGCGGGGGCAGAGGTGTTCGCGTATGCGGGTTCTGTTCCTGCATCGGTTACAGATGCAGCTTCGGTTACACGTTCGGTTACAGATGTCAGGGCGCCGCTGGTGCGGACGATCTCCGATCTGTACAGGCTGACGAAGGCCGACCTGATGGGGCTCGAGCGGATCGGAGAGAAGACGGCGGCGGCGTTACTGGCGGAGATCGAGAAGAGCAAGGCGGCGCCGCTGAACCGTGTGCTGCTGGGGTTTGGGATACGGTTTGTGGGGGAGCGCACGGCGCAGCTGCTGGCGGCGCAGTTTGGGGAGATCGACGCGCTGATGGCGGCGACGCGGGAGGAGTTGGAAGCCGTCAACGAAGTAGGCCCGAAGGTGGCGGAGGCGATCGCGGACTTCTTTGCGGTGGAGCGGAATCGCGAGCTGGTGGGACGGCTGAAGACGGCGGGACTGACGATGACGGCGGAGAAGCGGGTGACGACGGACACGCTGGCCGGGCTGCTGTTCGTGCTGACGGGCTCGCTGCCGACGCTGACGCGCGAGGCGGCGAAGGAGCGGATTGAGG
>CAXTRT010000006.1:0-112213 GCA_964246835.1 uncultured Acidobacteriaceae bacterium
GACTTTGTGTTCTTTGATGGATCGGGGCTGAGCGGGCACGATCTGGTGACGCCGCGGGCGACGGTGCGGCTGCTGGAGTATGCGGCGGGGCAGCCGTGGTTTGCGGGATGGAAGGCGAGTCTGCCGGTGGGTGGGGTGGATGGGTCGTTAGTGAGTCGCTTCGCGAACGCTGCGCTTCGGGGGAAGGTGTTTGCGAAGACTGGGACGCTGGGGGAGGCTCGGGCGCTGAGTGGATATCTGGAGTGCCGGAGCGGGCGGACGGTGGCGTTCTCGATCATGGCGGACACGCATGCGCCGGGGAGCGCGGCGGATCGCGAGGTGATGGACCGGATGGTGGCGGCGGTGTGGGCGGCGGAATGAGGGTACGGTGGAGGAAGCGGATCCCTTCGGCATCGGGAGCAGGAAGAGCAAAGCAGATCCCTACGGGATCGGAAACAGGAAGACAAGGCAGAGCAGATCATTGCGGGGTGATAAACACGAAGGCAGAAGGGACGTTCTGATTTAGTCCTGAAGGTAGGACCAAGCTGACCTCAGCGGCTGAATACCTCAAATGGGAGATGCTACCGCTGCGGGGTGAACTGTGCGCGGCCAACATGGGCCGCGAGGAAGGGTTGGTTCTGGCCGCGGGCGATGCGAGAATGGAAGGGATGAGACAGAGGATTGCGGGCTGGGTTTTGGCGCTGGGTTTGGGGCTTATGGGGATGGCGGCGGTTGGGTGCCGGCGATATCCGCCGCCCGTGCCGCTCGATCAGCTAAACGCGCAACAGGCGGCGGGGCGCATGGTGTTTACGGCGCGGTGCGCGCAGTGCCACTACGAGCGGGTGGACCAGCCGAAGAATGGGCCGAGTTTGGTCAGCCTGTTCAAGAAGCCGGCGCTGCACAGCGGAGCGGCGGCGACGGATGAACGGGTGAGCTCGACGATCGTGAACGGGCACGGGCTGATGCCGGCCATGGGCGCGCAGGTGGATGATCAGCAGGTGCAGGACCTGCTGGCGTATCTGCACACGGTGTAAGAGGTTCTGAGAACTGAGAAGCAGAACAAGGAGTGCAAGACAGGAATACAAAACAAGGAACGTAAAACAAGCACAGGGTTGGGCGGAGTTCTAGGATGGCGGAGGAGTTGCCGGCGGGTGTGGAAGGACGGGCGGTGGCGCCGAAGGGTGTGCTGCTGCCGGGAGTGGCTGGGATTGCGATGTTTCTGCTGGTGCTGGCGCTGCTGAATACGTTCGCGGCGCTGAAGGGTGTGTATGGTGCGGGAGGCGGGCGCTACGGGGTGCTGGGGGTGTGCACGCTGCTGGTGGTGGGGATCTTCGGGCTGCTGCGCATGCGGCGGTGGGGATGGGCGATTACAACGGCGGGAGCGCTACTGCTGGCGATCGGGTACATGTTTCTGTTTACGCGAACGCATGCGGGGCCGTTTGCGGTGCAGTCGCTGTTTGGGATGGTGTTTTTTCTGTATCTGGTGCGGCCTGAGGTGCGGGATCGGCTGCGATGAGGGAGGCGTTGTACGTGTTCGTACTTCGATGTACGTTTCCCTGTGATGCATTCTCGATGGCGATCGGGCGGTTGGATTCGGTGGGAAGCGGCATAAGACGGACCACGCAGAACGTACAACTTTCAACGTGAGACCGGACGTACAATCGAGAAGATGACTCCTCCTGCAGCGATGGCCGAGCTGGTACAGATCGATGTTTCGCCGCGTAAGCCGGTGCGAAAGCCGGAGTGGCTGAAGGCGCGGGCGCCGATGGGGGATACGTTTCACGCGTTGAAGAAGCTGGCGCGTGAGCTGAATCTGCACACGGTATGCGAGAGCGCGCAGTGCCCGAATATTGGCGAGTGCTGGAACCACAAGACGGCGACGTTCATGATGCTCGGCAACCTGTGCACCCGGCGGTGTGGGTTCTGCGCGGTGCCCAAGGGACGGCCGGAGCCGATTGATCAGGAAGAGCCGGCGCGAGTGGCGTACGCGGTGGCGCAGCTGGGGATTGCGCATGCGGTGATTACGAGTGTGAATCGGGACGACGACAATCTGGGTGCGGCGCGTGCGTTTGTGAGTGTGATTGAGGAGATTCGGCGGCAGGCGCCGGGCTGCCAGGTGGAGGTGCTGACGCCGGACTTCCAGGGGGTGGATGAGGCGCTGCGGATGGTGGTGGAGGCGGCGCCGGAGATACTGAATCACAACATCGAGACGGTGCCGCGGCTGTACCGGGTGGTGAAGAGCGGTGGGCGGTATGAGCGGTCGCTGGGGTTTCTGGCAGGTGCGAAGCGGCATGCGGCGGCGATGGGACGGGAGATTGTAACCAAGACGGGCATTATTGTTGGGATGGGCGAAGAGATGCATGAGCTGTTGGCGGTGTTTCGCGATTTGGCCGAGCGGAAGGTCGACATTCTGACGGTGGGGCAGTATCTGCGGCCGAGCCGGGATCATCTGCCGATGGCGCGGTTCTATACGCCGGAGGAGTTTGCGTTTTTGAAGCACGAGGCGCTGGGGATGGGGTTCCGGCATGTGGAGTCGGGGCCGCTGGTGCGGTCGAGTTATCACGCGCATGAGCAGGCGCAGTCGACGGGGCTGAAGTAGTCGGGTTGGGCGTTGTCCGTTCTTCGTGCTCCGTTGTTCGTTTGAGGACTTGGTGGTGGGTTTGCGTGTGATGTGGGTTAGGACCCGATTTGGCGGAGGCGGCATGCAGCGATGGCGCGGATTGATGGTATTGGCCGTGGCGGTTTTGGCGCAGGCGAAGGTGAAGAAGGCGCCGGTGGAGGAGGTGCGGGTGGAGGGCGCGCATCTGGAGCAGACATCGCGGTGCAACAAGGGGGGAGCGATCCGGGTGGTAGCGAGCGACAGCCGGTTGTTGATCGCAGGGGATTGTACGGATGTGATTATTGCCGGCGAGCGGAACTGGATTCAGGTGGAGCATGCCGGGACGATTCGGATGCTTGGCGGTTTGAATACGGTGCTGTATCAGGATTCGCGTACGCAGGTGGATGATCGCGCACGCGGCAATTCGGTTGCGCCGAAGTGGCCGCAGTAACGCCGGGCCGCACGACGGGCTGTGTGAGAAACGGGTAAAATCGGGGGTGGCGCATCGGCGCCTGAGGATTGACACAGATGGCCTCTGCGATGGCGAGTATTGTGGCGTTGAAGGATGTACATAGCGAATTGAAGTCGCGCATGGAGAAGTCGGTCGACGACTTTCGGGCAAATCTGGCGTCAACGCGGACGGGCCGGGCCAACGTGCACATGCTGGACCAGGTGAAGGTCGACTACTACGGGACGGACACGCCGGTATCGCAGATGGGACAGATCTCGACACCCGAGCCGACACTGATTCTGGTTTCGCCGTACGACATGGCGATGGTGGGCGCGATCGAAAAGGCGATCCGGACGTCGGGCACGGGGCTGAACCCGATGACGGACGGCAAGGTGGTGCGGGTGCCGATTCCGGCGATGACGGAGGAGCGGCGCAAGGACGTGGTCAAGCAGCTGAACAAGACGCTTGAGGATCATAAGACGGCGATCCGGAATATTCGTCGCGATGGAAACGAGCAGATCAAGAAGGCGGCGAAGGACAAGCTGATCTCGGCCGATGATGAGAAGCGCGCAAGCGACGAGGTGCAGCAGCTGACGGACGCGGAGATCAAGCGGATCGAGGAGTTGTTCCGGTCGAAGGAGAAGGAAGTGCTGACCGTCTGAGTGCTTCGCGGGTCCTTCGCGGACGGCGAAAGGCGCCTGCGGCGCGGATGTGAGGGCTGGGCCGATGTGGCCTGGCTCTTTGTTGTGGGCGCAAAGCGGAGTGGCCGCAGGGGTTCAACAAGTTTTGAAGATGCATAGCCGGTGCAAACAAACTTCGGCTCTCTCCACTGCACGAGACGATAAGGCCGTCTCGCTCCGGTCGAGATGACACCTCTACCAATGGGACATAGGCTCAGACGCCCTGGTAGACGAGGCCGACGAAGGCGTCGATTGTGGTGGCAGGCTTGAAGGTGCTATCAAACGGAGCGGTGGGTTTGGCGGCGAGGACGTCGTTTAGCGAGCGGCCCTGGCGTTTGAGCGCGGCGACTTTTTCGCGGGTGGCGGTGAGCATGTCGTGGAACTGCGTGAGCTGGCTGCGCGTGCCGATGGGGCCGTGGCCGGGGACGATCACTGTCGTCGCGGTGGATCGAGACAGGTTGCGCTCCGCGGCGCGGACCATGCCGTCGATGTTGCCGCCCGAAGAATAGTCGATGAAGGGGTAAAGGCCGTTGAACCAGGTGTCGCCGCAGTGGAGAACATCGGCGTTGGTGAGGTGGACGGAGATGTCCGTATCGGTATGGGCCGGCGGGAAGTGGGAGAGGTGCAGGGTTTCGCCGTTGAGGCTGAGAGTATCGTCCCCGGCGAAGGTTTGCGTGGGCAGACCGCCGGCGGGTACGGGTGGGATTGTGATGTCGTAGGCGACGATGCGCTGCGTCGTGCTGAGGCGTTGTTTGGTGTTTTCGTGGGCGATGATGGTGGCGCCGGCGGCGTGCATCCAGGAGTTGCCGTCGGTGTGGTCGAAGTGCCAGTGGGTATCGATGAGGTGAGTGAGGGGATCGGGTGAGAGCGCGGCGAGGGCGGCGGCGATCTGCGGCTGCGAGGTGGAGAAGCCCGAGTCGATGAGGAGTTTGCCCTCTTTGCCGGGAATTACGACGATGTTGCCGCCAGAGCCCAGGAGCGCAACGACGCTGCCCCGCAGCGGCTGCGTGGTGATCCTGGCACCGGCGGCAGCGGTGCGCATCTGCGTGAGGCGGTCGGTTGGGGGAGCGGGGGCGGCCTGAGCGAGCAGGGATCGGGCAGCGAGGTGCGCGGCGGCGGCGGTGAGGACGGAGGAGCGAAGGAAGCTACGGCGGGAGAGAGGAGAGCGCGAGGGCATGGCTTGACTGTACCGCAGGAGATGGTGAGCATTCTTCTGATGCCGTGCCGCTGTTCGATTGCAGTGGAGGCCATTTTCCTTGAGAGAAAATGGCACGGGCTGATACGGCCCGGGGTACACCTTCAGGAGAAATGCCTTAGGTGGTGTGGTCGACGACGATGCGCCAGCCTTCGGGAGTTTTTTCCATGACGAGTGAGAAGACGCCGTCGGCGTTGCCGCCTGCTTTTTTATTGCGTTCGAGGTGGTACTTGCCGATGGCGACGGCGAAGTGTTCATCGAGCGGATGGACCTCGAGGTCGGAGAAGGTGAGGGTGCCCATGGCGGCGCGGTTGGGGTAGTCCTTGTGGTAGCTGTCGACGAGGCCGGCGTAGCCGCGGTTGATCTCGCGCGAGAGAAAGAGGGTGTCGGGCGAGTTCTTGTAGGCTTTGGCGAATTTGTCGAGATCGCCCTCGTTCCAGGCGCGCTCCTGCGCGAGCAGAACTTTGACGCAGCCGAGCTCGGTGGGGCTGGCGGTGTGCAGTGGCGGCTCTTGCGCGGCGGCGGGCGGGAGAGAGGACGGCAGAACCGGAAGGAGAAGAAGGGCAAGGGCGAGGGTGCGCGAGATGGGCTTGATCGAGGTCATGGTGTCTAGGAGATGCGACTCCGCGGGCTGACGGTTTGTGAGCTGAGGCGGTGAGGGTGGGTGCCGAGATCGGAGTGGGCTGGCTGGGTGATGGACCCTGATGGCTGCACTATACACGGGCACGCGGGCTTCTTTCCCATCCGACAGGGTCTGGAGGACATGGCTGGGGTTGAGTCGGCTTTGATGGCGCTGCTGGCGTTTGCAGCTTCCTTTTGGGGTTGTGCTGACCGAGGCAAGGTGCGGGGATTCTTCACTGCGTTCAGGATGACAAACATGGAGGGTAGCGCCATAGGTTGTTGGCGGGGTTTGGATGCGCTGCCGAGAGACTTATGATTGAGGAACGGTGAGCCTCGCAGACGAGATACGCGCAAAGCCTGGTGGGACGCGGACGGTGCATGCGGTGTGCTCGCATGACTGCCCGGACAGCTGCGGCGTGCTGGTGACGGTGGACGAGCTCTCCGGTCGCGCGGTGAAGGTGCAGGGGGATCCGGCGCATCCGGTGACGCGCGGGTTTTTATGCGGCAAGGTGGCGAAGTACCTGGACCGTGTATACAGCCCGGACCGGCTGCTCTTCCCGATGCGGCGGCGGAAGGGCGTGGCCAAGGGGCCGCTGGCGCAGGGCCGCGAGGCGGAGGCCTTTGAGCGGATCAGCTGGGATGAGGCGCTGGATGAGATTGCCGCTCGGCTGACGGCGATTGCGGCCGAGCATGGGCCGGAGAGCGTGCTGCCGTACAGCTATGCGGGCACGATCGGGCAGCTCGGATATGGGTCGATGGATCGGCGGTTCTTTCATCGGCTGGGGGCGTCGCGGCTGGACAGAACGATCTGCGCGAGCGCGGGCGGGGCGGCGCTGATGAGCGTGTATGGCGTGCGGCTGGGCACGCGGCCGGAGGACTTCGCGCATGCCGGGCTGGTGATTGCGTGGGGAGCGAATATTCACGGCAACAACGTTCACTTGTGGCCGTTCATCGAGCAGGCGCGGCGGGCGGGGGCGCGGCTGGTGGTGATCGATCCGTATCGCACGCGGACGGCGGCGCTGGCGGATGAGCATCTGGCGATCCGGCCGGGGACGGATGGGCTGCTGGCGCTGGGGCTGCTGCATGTTCTGCTGCGCGAGGGACTGGAGGACCGCGCGTATCTCGACCGGTGCACGCATGGGTTTGAGGCGCTGCGCGCGCATGCGCTGAAGGCGGAGCATGCGCCGGCGGCGGTGGCGGCAGTGACGGGAGTTGCGGCGGAACGGATTGTGGCGCTGGCGCGGGAGTATGGCACGGTGCTCGGGCGCATGGGGCGGCCGGCGGTGATCCGGATGAATTATGGAATCCAGCGCAGTGAGAATGGCGGAACGGCGGCGCGCGCGGTGTGCATGCTGCCGCTGGTAACGGGCGCGTGGGCAAGGCGAGGCGGCGGCTTGCAGCTCTCGACGAGCGGAGCGTTTCCGTTTAATAGCCGGGCGCTTGAGATGCCGGAGCTGATGCGCGCGAGCCCGGTGGGGCGGGGGACGCGAGTGGTGAATATGAGCCGGCTGGGGTGGGCGCTGACGACGCTCGGTAGACCCACTCATGACGATGAAACTGTCAGGAATGGGGCACCCGACGGGGCTGATCCGATTCCGGTGAAGGCGCTGTTTGTGTACAACTCGAACGCGGCGGCGGTGGCGCCGAACCAGACGGAGGTGCTGCGGGGACTGGCGCGTGAGGACCTGTTCACGGTGGTGCATGAGCAGTTCTTCAACGACACCACGGACTATGCGGACTATGTGCTGCCGGCGCCGACGTTTCTGGAGGTAAAGGATGTGCAGGGCGCGTATGGGCACCTGTTCGCGCAGGTGAGCGAGCAGGCGATTGCGCCGCTCGGCGAGGCGCGGTCGAATGTGCGGCTGTTTGGCGAGCTGGGGCGGCGGATGGGATTTCCGGAGGCGTGCTTCGACGATCGCGAGGAGGAGCTGATCGCGCAGGCGCTCAGGACGGATCACCCGTGGTTTGCGGGTGTAACGAAGGAACGCTTAGCGCGCGAGGGGCAGGTGGAGCTGCAGCTGCCGACGGATGAGCGTGGGGAGTCGCTGCCGTTCAGCTCGCCGGAGTGGTTTCGGACGGCGAGCGGACGCGGCGAGTTGGTGCCGGTGCCGGTGTTTGTGGCACCGAGCGAGTCGCGCGGCGGACGAGAGCGCGACGCGGCGTATCCGCTGGAGTTCCTGCCGCGCAAGGCCGACAACTACATGAACACGACGTTTGCGAATCTGCCGGGACACCAGCGCATGGAGGCGAAGACCGAGGGCGTGCTCGAGATGCATAGCGTGGACGCGGCGGCGCGCGGGGTGGCGACGGGCGACGGCGTTGAAGTGGTGAATGGCCGCGGGCGTATTACGCTGCGGGCGCGGGTGGGCGAGGCGGTGGCGGAGGGTGTGGTGTCGGCTCGGCTGGACTGGGCGAAGCTTTCGGCCGGCGGCAGGAACGTGAATGCGCTGACGAGCGAGCGGCTGACCGACTTGGGGGGCGGGGCGACGTTTTACTCGACGATGGTGGAGGTGCGACGGCTTGCCATGGTGGGTTATGGCGGGGCTGAGGAAGGTCTGATTGAGTGAAAGAACTTTATCTTTTGGGAGAAGTGTTTCGCCGGTCCGAACAAAAGCAGGTTCCTCGGGTTACTCGGAATGGAAGAAAGAAAAGCAAAGGGCTTGATCAGAGTCTCCCGTAGTTGTTTGAGTCGTTTTTGGCTCTTCTGTGGCGGTATGATCGAACTGAGGTGCGGTGATGGCGAACCAGCGTGAGGTTACGATTTCTCTGCCGGAGCCGGTGGTGCAGGCGGCGACGGCGCTGGCGGCGCGGGAGTCGCGGACTGTCGGCGAATTGTTACAAGAGCTTGTGACCCGGTATGACGATGCCGTTCAGTGGCGCGAGTTGAAGCAATATGGGCAGGAGCGCTCCGAAGCCGCGGGAGTGCGAACCGAAGAGGAGGTTGTGAAGGTCTGTCGCGAGATACGTGCGGAGCAGTATGTCTCTGAGCAGCTAGCGAAGGCCGGCACACTGCCGGAGTAATGCGAGTGGTCGTTGATACGAATGTGTATATCTCCGCGTTTCAGTTTGGCAGTGGGCTCAACGATATCTTTCTAGCCGCAATCGAAAAGCGCTTTGAGTTGGTGACGAGCAGTCATATTCATACTGAGCTCTTACAGGTATTGGGCCGGTTTGGGTGGTCGACGATCCGCATTGCTGCACTTGAAGAGTTGGTTTGGAGGCGAGCCCTGTTTATAGACGGCTTGCCGGTCTGTACCTTCTGCCGCGATAAACGAGACAACCATCTCTTCGATACCTGTGTTGCGTCTGCAGCAGAGTTTTTAGTGAGTGGGGATAAGGATGTTCTAGCTATTCGCGAGCATGTGGGAACGCAAGTCATTACGCCGGCGCAGTTCTCCCTTGTGCTTGACCGGCTTGGTTGAGTGACAAAATGCTGCAAGTTCGGAGCGAAGATCGAGAGGGCGGATGTACGCGGCGAACTTTCAGTGTGCGGGATGTTTTGAGTGGGTGGAGACGACGGTAGATGAGTCGGGCGGATCGCGGCAGCAGTATGTGGAGGACTGTCAGGTGTGCTGCCAGCCGAATGTTCTGACGGTGCGATGGGATGCGAGCGCGGCGGAGTTTTCGATTTCGGCCGAGCTTGAGAGTTGAGTGGAGCGCTGTCGCAGGAGTGGTGCAGTGGCCGGCGCGGTTCGCTAAGCGATCTTCCGTCGCCTATAATCAAGGCTCTTCCCCTGGACGCGTGTGGATGCGACCTCGGGGTGTGATACCGAGAGCAGTGAGGGTGTAGTTATTTTTACCGTGGACCGAGAGAGCGAAGGCTCCCTGAGACGCAGCAAGTATGGAGTTGGCCGACGCTTTTCTCTGGGCGGCCTCGTTTCCTCGGTGTCTCTGGCTGCTGTTCTGGCCGGGTGGGGATTGGTTGCGCGGGCGCAGTCGCCGGCCCCCGCCGCACCGGCGCAGAACATCTTCAGCACGGGCAGCGCGCAGGGCGTGCAGACGCTGTGCCAGCCGCAGGTTGTGGGGAACCGGCGAATTCCGCGAGAGAGCGTGCTGGCGCGGCTGTTTTCGCACCAGGGCGATCTCTACGACCCGGCGGTGGTTGAGCGGGACTTCAACTCGCTCTGGAATACGGGATATTTTGAGGACGTTCGGATCGAGCGGGCCGACACGGCGAAGTGCGTGCAGCTGGTTGTGTATGTGCGCGAGAAGCCGACGATCAAGGAGGTCCTGTACAAGGGACTGAACGCGATCTCACAGTCGGATGTGCTCGATCGGTTCAAGAAGGCGAAGGTTGCGGTCTCGGTCGAGAGCCAATATGACCCGACGAAGATCAAGCGCGCCGAGGTCGTCCTGAAGGAGCTGCTGGGCGAGCACGGGCACCAGTTCGCGACGGTGCGGACGGAGATCAAGACGATTCCGCCGGCGGGTGTATCGCTCACGTTCAACATTAAGGAAGGCCCGACGGTGAAGGTCGGCAAGATCGCCTTCCAGGGCAACGACACGGTTCCGGATCGGCAGCTGATTGCGGCCATGAAGAACCTGAAGCCGATCGGCGTGCCGCACTCGATCATTCTCGAAAACCTGTTTGCGCGGACGTTCGATGCAAGCAAGCTCGATGAAGATACGGAACGGGTGCGCGCGGCGTATCGCGATCGCGGCTACTTCAAGGCGCTGACCAGCGAGCCGACGACGCGCACGCGCGATGCGGGCGGAATCAATCCGCTGACGCTGCGGCCGTCGACGGGCAAGCGGGTAGACATCCTGATGCCAGTCGAAGAGGGCGAGCGCTACAAGCTTGGCGGCATCACGTTCAAGGGTAACGTTCACTACCCGAATTCGAAGGCGCTGCGCGGGATTTTCACGCAGAAGGACGGCGAGTACTTCAACGCCACGATGTTCGGCAAGGGCCTGACCGCGCTGCAGAAGGCCTATGGCGAGGGCGGCTATATCAACTTCGTGGGAACACCGACGCCACGGATCGATGAAGCGAAGAAGCTGATCTATCTTGACATCGACATTGATGAGGGCAAGCCGTTCTATGTTTCGCGCATTGAGTTCCAGGGCAACGGCATTACGCGCGACAAGGTCATCCGCCGCGAGCTGCTGCTCGAAGAGGGTCAGGTTTATAACAGCCGCCTGTGGGATCTGTCGATTCTGCGGCTGAATCAGTTGAACTACTTCGAGCCGTTGAAGGCGGAGCAGGATTCTGAGAGCCGGCAAAACACCGATGACTCGACCGTCGACCTGTTGCTGAAGCTGAAGGAGAAGGGCAAGAACTCGATCGGTCTGAATGGTGGCCTGAGCGGTCTGTCGGGAACGTTCATCGGGCTGAACTATGAGACGAACAACTTTCTCGGTCTCGGCGAGACGCTGTCGCTGGTCGCAAATGTCGGCGATCTCTCGCGCAACCTGAGCTTCGGGTTCACGGAGCCGTACCTGCGGAACAAGCCGATCTCGCTGGGCGTCCAGGTGTTTACGAGCAAGTACGATTTCAACCCGGCGAAGAGTTATTCGACGAGCGGCGCGAGCGCGAACCTTTCGACGGCGCAGAACTCGCTGCTGACGAACTACAACCAGTCTTCGACCGGGCTGACGCTCTCGCTGCAGGAGCCGCTGCGGCATGTGTTTGCGCGGTCGGGCGTAACGCGCATCGGTGTGTCGTACTCGCTGTCACGCTCGACGGTGACGACGTTCAACGACAATACGCGGAACGTCTTTCAGTCACTGGCCTTCCGCTCCGGAGTCGGCGGACAGAACCAGCTGAACGGGATTATCACGTCGATCTTCTCGCCGAGTTTTACGTTTTCCAGTCTGGATCGGGCGACCGGACCGCACAGCGGAAAAGACTTCAACGCGACTATCGCGATTGCCGGCGGGGGCGGCAATGTGAAGTACTATCAGCCGGCGGTCAGCTATCGGCAGTTCTTCCCGATGAAGGGTCTGCGGGTCAATCGTGAAGGCCACAATGTTCTGGGATATCGTCTGCAACTAGCGCACGTGGCCGGCTTTGGCGGCGAGGTGGCACCACCGCAGAATCGTCTGTATGGCGGCGGCGAGTCGGATGTGCGCGGTTTTGATGTTCGATCGGCCTCGCCCTACACGTTTATTCCGCAGAAGCTGCTCTTCAATCTGACGAATCCGGATGGAAGCGTGGTTCCACGGGATGCGACGAATCCGAGTCTGGGCAACGTGCAGATTCCCCTGCCAATTTATCGGCTGGTCACGATTGGCGGCGACACGCAGCTGACGTCGAATGTGGAGTACCGGATTCCCATTGTGAATCAGGTCACATTTGCGTTCTTCACGGACTTCGGGCTGACGTTCAACTCGCAGTCAAGCCAGCTGCGGCAGAATGCCGCGGGCCAATCGCTGCTGACGAGCCCACTCTATGGGTGTGCGATCGTGGTGAACGGAGCGTGCAATGGCGGCAAGCAGGTCAACTTTCCCTACTTCCTGAAGACGGCGCCGAATACGAACTTCGTTCCGCGCATGTCGAATGGCGCCGAGCTGCAGGTCATTCTGCCGATCGTCAACGCACCGTTCCGCATCTTCTACGCCTACAATCCGCTGCGGCTTTATCACGATCTGCCGCCCTCGCTGGGAACGCCGGTGGGCTGCACGCAGAGCCCGCAGCAGTGCTTCCGGCAGTTCTTCCCGGCGACGAGCGCGGGCGCTTTCAGCTATGCGCAGGCGCTGCAGTTTTATGACGCGAATTATACGTTGCGGGAGCCGCGAAAGACCTTCCGACTGTCGGTCAGCACGACGTTTTAGGGGCGATTCGGGTCATTTTAGTTGATGAGGCTTCAGGCCCTTGCTGGCTTTCTTTGAGAGAGGTCCAATTGAAGAGCGGGTAAGGCGTTTGGAACGAGAAAAGCTATTGGGTTTGCTCCGTAGCTAAAGGCGAGAAGCGGATCCGTTCGCTGCGCTCAGGATGACAAAAGCAAAGACAAAGACAGGTGCGGGGATTCTTCGCTTCGCTGAAGAATGACAAGCTAACAGGCAAGGGCGAGAAGCGGGTTCTTCGCTGCGCTCAGAATGACAAAAGCAAAGGCAAAGACAGGTGCGGGGATTCTTCACTTCGCTCAAGAATGACAAGCTATAGGCGCTCAAGAATGACAGGCTAACAGCAGAGGCGAGAAGTGGGTTCTTCGCTTCGCTTAGAATGACAAGCCTTAATCAGAGACTTTTGAGAACAGGTCACCACGTCACAAAAGGCGTCGCTGCCGATCGGGCGATTGTCTGCATCCAATAGCGTGTTCCACCCAGTTGTGGTGGAGAAGGAGACATGATGGATCGCAGCGCAAGCGCAGTGTGGCATGGTGGGTTGAAGGACGGAAAAGGCACGCTCAGCACGCAGAGCGGCACGCTCAAAGAGACGCAGTACAGCTTCGGCAGCCGGTTTGAGACGGGCACCGGAACGAATCCGGAGGAGCTGATCGCGGCGGCTCACGCCGGGTGCTTCACGATGGCGCTGAGCGCGCAGTTGACCGACGCGGGGCTGACGCCGGAGAGCCTGGAGACATCGGCCGTGGTCACACTGGACAAGACTGATGACGGGCCGACCGTGACTAAGATTCATCTAAAGACCAAAGCAAAGGTTCCAAGCGCGGAGAAGGAGAAGTTTGATGAGCTGGCCAAGAAGGCGAAGGAAGGCTGCCCGATCTCGCGCCTGCTGAAAGCGGCGGAGATCACGCTGGACGCGCAGCTGGTTTAGGGAGGGTCTGATCAGTCAAAGAAGTAGTGAGCCGGTCCGAAGAAAAAGCAGATTCCGCGCGTTGGTCGGAATGGAAAAAAGAAAGTAAGGACTGGATCAGACTTCTTTAGGCATTTTCCCTGAAGATGAATCGGGCAGGTGAAGGTTTTCACGCGACGCGCCAGCAGTTTCCAACGTAGAGTTCTGGTAGAGCGGCCTGGGCAAGTCGGTATGTGGCTCGAGGACGCCAATCTCCCCACTGCAGGTGCGTCGCGATGACAGGATCCGTCTACGTCGTTCTAGCTCTCTTTCTGGGTTTTCTGCTGTATATCGTTCTTCGCCGCCGAGGCGCGCGACAGGAGAGTACGGTTCAGACGCCCCGTGCCGGAGGCTCAACTCAGCGCACGACCGGGCCAGGAAAGACC
This sequence comes from uncultured Acidobacteriaceae bacterium, assembly GCA_964246835.1. GTDB lineage: Bacteria > Acidobacteriota > Terriglobia > Terriglobales > Acidobacteriaceae > Edaphobacter. Next base: position 13,647 of record CAXTRT010000006.1, read on the forward strand.
CTGAACGGAGTTCAGGTGGGAGGGCGGGCCGACTCTCCCACGAGCGCCGGGGCGCAGCCGGGGCCCAGGGTTAGCTCCCGGGAGAGCGGCAGTTCGCACCCAGCCTACCCGGTCGCGCCAGCCAAGTATGCAGCGTACACGCCGAAGGGCGCGTCCGCTCAGCGACGCGAAGCGCAGTCTTCGTCAGCGGCCATGAGGGCGGTTGTTCCGCAGGCTGCCAAGGCGCCACTCCCGAAGGTGCCGGAACAATCCGCTGCCAGGGCGGACGCCGCTCCCTGGTATCCGGAGCCGCCCGCGGATTACAGGGAGGCGGCTGCGGGGGAAGATCGAGGCTCGCAGCGCGAGGAAGGGCCGGAGGCACCTCGCACGTCGTAGAGGAAAAGAGCGAAGTTTTTGATGGTGCAGAGGCAGTGCATACGCACTCCAGGTGTGTCCACTTCGCGAGACGATACGGCCGTCTCGCTTGGTCGAGATGACACCTTCATCCCACTTGAAACACCTTTTCAGGTAGGTGATCAAGTAGAAGCTTTATCTTTCGGGAGACAATGTATAGCCGGTCCGAACAGACAGCAGGTTCCTCGCGTTGCTCGGAATGGAAGAAAGAAAGGCAAAGGACTTGTTCAGAGTCTCGCCAGGGAAATTGCGGTATGGTTTGTAGTTACCGCAAAGACGAGTGCAACCACAGATTCCCTGCGGGAATGACAATAAAGCGAATAAAAAAACAAGTCACAGCATATGCGAAGTTACTTTGCTCGAGTCGCATTTACCAGGAACGTACTGTCAGTGGCTGTGGCCGTGGTGGTGATGCTCGTCCTCCAGCTGGCTTTCAGCCATCAGGGCGGCGCCGCAGTCGTGCGTCTGGCCGCAGCCGCTGGCCTCAAACTGCAGCGTAGTGTGACGGATGCGGAACTGCTGCCGGAGCTTGCTGTTGATGCTGTCGACCAGGGCGGTGCAGGCGGAGATCGGCATTTCAACGACGGTGACGTGGCTGGCAAGGGCGAGTGTTTTTGGGCCGAGGCTCCAGACGTGCAGATCGTGGACGTCGACGACACCGTCCACGCCTTCGATGGCGGTGCGGACGGCGGCGAGTTCCACGCCGCGCGGTGTGCCTTCGAGCAGGATGTTGAGGGTTTCGCGCACGATGCCGATCGAGCTCCACAGGATAAGTGCCGCAATCAGTAGGGAGAGCAGCGGATCGATCCAGTTCAGGCCGGTGTAGAGGATGCCGAAGCCGCCGAGGATGACGGCTGCGGTCGAGAGCGTGTCGCCCAGCATGTGGATGAAGACCGAGCGGATGTTGACCTCGCCCGAGAAGCGCCAGAGCAGGGTCGCGATCAGGCCATTCATCAGGACGCCGGCGACGGCGACGATCATCATGGGCTTGGGCTGCACGGCGAGGGGCGAGCCGAAGCGGTGCACGGCCGCGAGAGCGATCCAGACGGAAAGAGCGATGAGGGTGATGGCGTTGACGAACGCGGCAAGAACGCCTGCGCGCTGGTAGCCGAAGGTCTTTTCGTCTGTGGCAGGCCGCGCCTGGAAGTAGAGGGCGAGAAAGGAGAGGCCGATGGCGAGCAGGTCCGAGGTGTTGTGTCCGGCCTCAGAGACGAGCGCGAGCGAGTGGATGCGCAAGCCGACCAGAAGGGTGGCGATGACGTAGGCAAGCGTCGCCAGCATGGAGATCTGCAGCACACGGCGGATGCTTCGGTTTGGCGTGGCCACCATGTGCATACCGTCAAGTGTATGCACATGGTGGGTCGACTTCAATCACACGAAGCGGTCGATGCTTGCAGCCAGTTGACTGGAGCAGGAGGTTTTGAACGAGTACCTGCGGCCGGTTCAGATTTGCCGGGGCGGACCGGGGGCGTGTTCGTGGTCGATGCGGAGGCCGGACCAGGTTTCGGCGACGACGATGGAGTCGCCGGGATTGCGGGGGTCGAAGCGGACCTGGATGGGGAGGTCGATGCGGACGTGGCGGACGTGTTCGGAGAGGGGGCGGACGTCCTGGGCGCACTCGTAGGTGACGCCGGCGATGCGGTAGCGGTAGATGAGGGTGTTGGGGGTGGCGTCTTCGGCCTCGTCGGCCCAGCGGGTCTCGGTGATGCTGCCGTCGACGATGCGGCCCATGGCGGCGAGGTAGTCGCGGCGCTCGCGCTCTAACTCTTCGTCGGTGGGCTCTACGCGATTCATGCGGTACCAGGAGATGCTGGCGGCGGTGGCGATCCCTAAACCAACGATCGCAAGCGTGCGCGGCGAGCGTAGAACCGGCGGAATGAACGACGACAGAGCAGAAAGCATGGCGACTTGCCAAAGGATAGCGCAGACGGCGACGCGCGGAGCAACGGATGGGCAGCGATATACTGAGAGATACGCTTATGACGAGAGACGGAAAGAGCAGCGGAGAGCGCGGGAAGAGGGCTGTGCCGGAGCCGGCGGGAGGGCATCCTTTGGATTTGGCTGATGGCCGGAGGATTCGGTCGACGACGGTGATCTGTGTACGGCGCGGGAACGCCGTGGTGATGGCGGCGGACGGTCAGGTGTCGATCGGCTCGACCGTGATGAAGCACTCCGCGAAGAAGATCCGGAAGCTGTATCAGGATAAGGTGTTGGCGGGGTTTGCCGGATCGACGGCCGACGCGTTTAGCCTGTTTGCGCGGTTTGAGACGAAGCTGGAGCAGTATGCGGGGAACCTTGGCCGGGCGGCGGTGGAGCTGGCCAAGGACTGGCGGACGGACAAGATGCTGCGGCAGCTCGAAGCCTTGCTGATCGTGACGGACGCGAAGCAGACATTTTTGCTGAGCGGCAACGGGGATGTGATCGATCCGGACGAGGGAATCGCGGTGATCGGCTCGGGCGGCAGCTACGCGCTGGCGGCGGCGCGAGCGCTGATGGACAACACGGCGATGGGCGCGCGCGAGATTGCGGAGAAGAGCCTGCTGATTGCGGGGCAGATCTGTCTGTACACCAATGACCGGATCATGATTGAGGAGTTGAAGGCGGAGTAGATGTTGCTTTGACGACACGGAGCTACGCTGCATGCTCCTGGCGATTGATGCGGTCCCAGCAGTTATCCCCGCACGGTAGAATCAGTGTGGAAGGAGTGGACCATGAAAGAACCTCTTGAGACACATCCTAGTCGACAGATTCGACGGTTCAGCAGTTATGAGGAGCAGGAGACGGCTGACCTTCGCTATTGGCGGAACCAGCCGGTAACCGAGAAATTGAGGGCGGTAGCAGAGTTAGCGGAATATTACGCGGCGATGCACAAGATCGAGATCGATGCTCAAGGACCAAAAAGACTTCTTGTCCACTTTGAACGCGCACGGAGTTGACTACGTCGTTGTCGGCAGTCATATGGTGAATGCCTATGGCGTGCCGCGTTTGAGGAACACGCAGATGACGTCGGGAGACTGTGGAGGAGAGCCCGCTGAATGCAGGGCCAATCCGCCTCTTTAGGAACGACCACATTATGGTAAAAGACTTACAAATCCTGATTGGAAGGTTACGGATGAGAGGTCAATTTCCTGTTCAGAACAGCGCTCTTCCAGAGGCGTACGTGGGTCGGAAGTTTTCTAAGATTTCAGACCTAACCGTGCGACAAGCTCGTGCTTATCTCGGCGTAGAAGCAAAGGGGGCGAAGGCGGTTCTCGCTATCTTGTTGCTCTGTTTTACTCCTTTCACTTTTTTCTTCGGTTGGCTATTTTTAATTTTCGGTATCTTCGGGGCGGTGGCTTGCACGTCAGTAGTTGGAAGATGGTGGAAAGACTACCAAAGGGCAAAGTCAGGCACTATCAAGCGCGGCCCATGTCCCTTTTGTGGGACTGATTTGTATCTCTGGGCTAAGGGTTTAGATTGTCCCGTTTGTAAGCACAGATTGATTGAGTACCAAAACCATCTCTACGACATGTCTTAGCTTTTCAAGGTAGCGGAGGTTTAAGAGAAACATAATGGCGATATATCTGCCGGGAACGGCTGAGGACCAGGCGTTGGCGCTTGATGCGATGACGCCGCGCGAGATTGTGGCGGAGTTGGATAAGTATGTTGTCGGGCAGCAGGCGGCGAAGCGGGCGGTGGCGATTGCTCTCCGCAACCGCATGCGCCGGCAGAAGCTGCCGCCGGAGCTGGCGGACGAGATCATGCCGAAGAACATCATCATGATCGGGCCGACGGGCGTGGGCAAGACGGAGATTGCGCGGCGGCTGGCGAAGCTGACGAACTCGCCGTTTCTGAAGGTGGAGGCCTCGAAGTTTACCGAGGTTGGCTATGTAGGGCGGGATGTGGAGTCGATCGTGCGCGACCTGGTCGAGATTGCGATTGACATGGTGCGCGAGGAGAAGCTCGAAGAGGTAGAGGACAAGGCGGAGCTGGCGGCGGAGGACAAGCTGCTGGACCTGCTGCTGCCACCCACGCCGGCCTCGGCTGCCTCCGCCAACGCCGCGGCGGCGAAGCAGGAGCCGGGCACGAACGTGATCCGGATGCCGGAGTCGATGGATACGGCGGTTGCGGAGGCGCCTACAACGCCCGATGGGGATAAGTCCAGCGCGGAGCGTACGCGCGAGAAGCTGCGGCAGCAGTTCCGTGAGGGCAAGCTCGATGAGCGCATGGTGGAGCTGGAGGTGCGCGACCGCAATCAGGCGAGCTTTGAGGTGATCACCAACCAGAGCCCGGACGAGATGGACACGAGCAGCCTGAAGGACATGCTGCCGGGGCTGTTCGGCCAGCGGACGAAGAAGCGCAAGATGAAGGTGGCGGACGCGTTCGACTACCTGGTGCAGGAGGAGGAGGGCCGGCTGATCGATATGGACCAGGTCACGCGGCTGGCGGTCGAGCGGGTTGAGGACTCGGGCATGGTGTTCCTGGACGAGATCGATAAGATCGCCGGGCGCGAGGGCGGGCACGGGCCGGACGTGAGCCGCGAGGGTGTGCAGCGGGATATTCTGCCGATCGTGGAAGGGACGACGGTGAATACGAAGTACGGCATGGTCTCGACGGACCACATCCTGTTTATCGCGGCGGGCGCCTTCCATGTGTCGAAGCCGAGCGACCTGATTCCGGAGCTGCAGGGGCGGTTTCCGATCCGGGTCGAGCTGCAGTCGCTCACCGTGCAGGACTTTGTGCGGATTCTGACGGAGCCGAAGAGCTCGCTGGTAAAGCAGTCGACGGCGATGCTCGAGACGGAGGGGCTGAAGCTGGAGTTTACGCCGGAGGCGATCGCGGAGATGGCGCAGTTTGCGTTTCGGGTAAACGAGACGACGGAGAACATTGGCGCTCGGCGGCTGCACACGATTCTGGAACGCGTGCTCGACGAGATCAGCTTTCAGGCGCCGGATCTGTTCAAGAGCCCGCGGGCGGTATCGACGGAGGAGGGCGTGGTCGCCGAGATTGGGGCATCGGCCTCACTGACGGCGGAGACGCTGCCACCGCAGCCGCCGCTGCCGGTGATCGAGCGGCAGACGGAGCATGGGGTCGAGAAGGTGATTGTGGTCGATCCGGAGTATGTGCGGCAGCAGGTGGCTTCGATTGTGAAGGATCAGGATCTGAGCCGCTATATTTTGTAGGTTCGCTTGCCGGGGGCCCCGGACTCGGTCGAGATGACAGCTGTATAACGATGGCAACACTCTGGTCAGAGTGTGCTAAAGCGGGCAACAAAGGTAAATTTATTCGCCTTTTCTTCGCATCCGCGTTAGTCTCTTTGAGGAGATGACGGATGACGGCGGGGGAGCTTCGGCGGGAGGTGAGTGCGCGCAATCTGGTTTGGGCGGAGCGGCTGGCGCATGAGGTGACGTATGGCCGGTCGCCGTGCGTGATCCATGCCGGGCAGGAGGAGGGCGGGCATGGGAATTTCCTGCCGGGGAGCTGGCGGCGGATCCAGGCGCGGGCGAGCTGGCGGAGGCGGCTCAAGAAGACGTACACGGCGGGCAGGCGGATTGCGCGGGCGGACGACCGGTGGCGCGGCGAGCTGGAGGCGGCGACGAGCTCGGACGCTCTGCTGATGAATGTGTTCTGTTATCCGGGCATGCTGCGGCGGACGCCCGTGCCGGTTCTGCTGGGGGTCGATCCGGGGCTGATGCCGGTGTTTGGCGTTCGCGCCCAGGTGCCTCTGGGGAGTGACGCGGTGGATCGCACGGAGGTGGATATGCGGCTGGGCGATCTGCTGGTTGAGGCGAAGCTGACGGAGGGTGGATTTCAGACGGCCCGGCCGGCGCTGGTGGAGCGGTATCGCGACGTGGATGTTTGCTTTGAGCGGGAGGAGCTGCCGCGCACGACGACGGGCGAGTTTCAGAGCTATCAGCTGCTGCGCGGTGTGCTGGCGGCGTATGCGCTCGAATGCAGGTTTGCGGTGATCCTCGACTGCCGGCGGGTGGATCTGATTGAGCGCTGGTTCGAGGTTTTGCGGGCTGTGCGCGGCAGCGACTTAAGGAGCCGGCTGCAGATGGTGAGCTGGCAGGAGCTGGCGGGGGCGGCTCCGGGGATAGTGCGGAGATTTCTGGCGGGGAAGTATGGGATTGAGGGGAGTTGATGGATAGTTGTGCGGAGCTGCAGGTCTCTCCATTCGCGGTGACTTACCGAGCCAAGGCGCTCATTGGATGTACGTCGCTTCGCTCCGTGGTTAGAGCAAATGCGGGTTTCTTTCCCTTCGGCTTCGCTCAGGGTCAGAATGACAACCAAAAGGGGAATCGGGTTTCTCGCATCGCTCGGAATGGAAGAAAAGCGAGGATGTGATCTGAGCCTCCCTCGTTGAGGGAGGCTTTATGCCAGTGCGGGTTCGGATACGGATGGGTTTGCGGGTTGGCGCGTGAACTCTTCGAGTTCGGAGAGCTCGCCGACCTCTGCGGGTGGCAGGTAGGCGTTGCCGATGTACTGCGCGAGCATGCGGTGGGTGTTGAAGAAGGTTCCGTTCATGGCGATGCAGTGCTGCTGCATGCGGGACCAGGCAGTTTGGTCTTTGTAGAGCGGCGCGATGGCGTTTTCGAGCTTGTCGTAGAGGCTGGCGGCCTCTTCGGCGATGGTCTCGTGGTCGTCGATGGCCCAGCCGGTGACGTTCTCGGCGCAGCCCTCGATCCACCAGCCATCGAGGGTAGAGAGGGAGGGGACGCCGTTGAGCGCGGCCTTCATGCCGGAGGTTCCGGAGGCCTCATAGGGGCGCTGCGGCGTGTTGATCCAGACGTCGACGCCCTGGGTGAGCTGCTGGCCGAGGGCCCAGTCGTAGTTTTCGAGGTAGATGATCTTGAGCGCGGAGGAGTTGAGGTGGATAGCGGCTTCGAAGACCTCACGGATGAGGGCTTTGCCGCCCTGGTCGGCGGGGTGGGCCTTGCCGGCGAAGAGGATCTGCAGGCCGCCCATTTTTTCGGCGATTGCGGTGAGGCGCGCGGGATCGGAGAAGAGCAGGGTGGCGCGCTTGTAGGTCGCGACGCGGCGTGCGAAGCCGAGGGTGAGGACGGCGGGGTCGAACTGCTGTCCGGTTCTCTGCTGCACGATATCGAGCAGCGCCTGCTTGCCCGCGCGATGGGTCTCGTTGATCTGCAGCGGCGTGATGCCGTAGACGGAGCGCAGGTACTGGTTGTCTGTGCGCCAGGAGGGGATCTCGTGGTCGAAGAGCGCCTGAAAGGGCTCAGAGAGCCAGGTTGCCGCGTGCACGCCGTTGGTGATGGAGTGCACGGTGTAGTCCGGGAACATGTGCTGCGAGACCTTGCCGTGCTGCATGGCGACGCCGTTGACGAAGCGGGAGAAGCGGAGGGCGAGATAGGTCATGTTGAAGAGACCGTTGTGGAGCGCGCCGGATCGCTCGATGGTGGAGGCACGCTCGTGGCCGAGCACCTGATACATCTGATCGAGGCCGAACTGATCGTGACCGGCGGGGACAGGGGTGTGGGTGGTGAAGACGCTCTGCTGGCGGACGAAGTCGAAGTCGGCGTCGGACGCGGTCGAGACGGGGCGGCCATCGAGGTTGCCGAGGCGCTCTTCGAGCAGGCCGATCGAGAGCAGGGCGGCGTGGCCCTCGTTCATGTGGTGGACCTCAGGCCGGCAGCTGAGCGCGTGCAGAAGGTGGATGCCGCCGAGGCCGAGGATGGTCTCCTGGCAGAGCCGATAGAAGGTGTCGCCGCCGTAGAGGTAGTCGGTGAGGTGGCGATCCCAGGTGTCGTTGCCGTCCACGTCGGTATCGAGCAGAAAGACGGGGATGATGTGACCGGTCACGCCGACGACGTCGAAGCGCCATGCGCGCACGGTGACGTCGCGGCCGTTCATGTGGATGATGACGGTCTGGTTCGCGCCGGGGAGCGTCGTTTCCGGGGACCAGGGCACGTCGGTCTCGGTCTGTTGCCCGTTCGCATCCAGGTGCTGGCGGAAGTAGCCGCGGCGATGCGCCAGGCTGACCGCGACCATGGGCGCTCCTGTATCGGCTGCCGAGCGCAGCGTGTCGCCTGCCAGAACGCCAAGTCCGCCGGAGTAGGTGGGAAGCGCGGGCGACAGCGCGATCTCCATGGAGAAGTAAGCGATGGAGCGAAGGGCGAGATCCGGGGATGCTGCCGAGACGTTCTGTTGGCTCATACGAGAGTGTGATCCTTTGGCGTGCTGGTCGAGTTGCCGTGAAGCCGCGAATGCGTGCATTCAGAGTATCGGAGGGTAGGAGCGCGGATCAAAGATTGGAAGGCGCGAAGGAGTACCAGAGAGGACACAGCAGGGGGATTGACAAGCGGGACGGGGGAGCAGTTGGAGAGGTCTAAACAAGTCAGAGAAGTTTATTTAGGAGAGATATTTCGCTGGTCCGAACGAAAAGCAGGTTCCTCGCGGTGCTCGGAATGGAAGGAAGAAAAGCAAAGAATTTGATCAGAGCCTCGTTAGAACTCTCTTGAAACAAAGCCGAAGCGCAGCAGGTAGCCGAGCAACGCCGCGAGGAGCAGGCTTGCCGTTGTCCACGGAGCGAGATCGCGCAGGCGCTTGCCGAGCGCTTCGATACCAAGGGTGAGGAGATACAGGGCAAGCATGAGGAGAACGCCATCCCAGATGAAGAGGCGAACGCCGAGGCCTTGCGCTCCGAGGATTCTGATGACGCCAAAGGGATGCAGGAAGCTGCCGGCGGCAAATGCGAGGAGATAGACCAGGAGAAAGAACAACGCGAGCGAGATGCGCTTGAGCATGCGAGCCGGACTCCTGAAGAATGACGTGAGTGTACCGTGATCGCTTGCTTCTTTATTGCCAGGCTGTCTTGGTGTTTGTTGCCGGCGTTGGTGAAGCAGGACTTTCGAGGAGATAGTCCGAACAGGTGGCGGGTTGATTGACGGGATTGCAGCGAGCGACAGGATTGCCAGGGAACGCAACCTGATAGTGGCCGGTCCATCGCGCCGGTTCGCTGGCCGGATAGTCGGTCGAGAGCATCTGTGCTCCGGAGGAGAGAGCGAGATCTCTACGGCTGGTGTCGTTCGCGCGGGCGGCGGCGGTGGGCTCATCGGTTCGCGTGCGAACCAGATAGCCTTGCCGGACAAGCGCACCGATTGCCGCGGGTGTGCCGTCGTTCTGCTCGACGAAGGCGGCATCGGGAGCGCCGGGGATGGCGTTGGTGAAGAGAATACGGCCTCGGAGGGAGGGATGATCTTTTGTATATACCGCAGTTACAGATGCCTGATCGAGCAGGAACAGGATCTTGCCGCGGGCCTCGGCCAGCGACGGCCAGCCGGCGGCGGCGAGCGCTTCGGGGAGCGTCCGGTGCGCGCCGCGAACCTGATCCGGCGTGATGATCTCGGACTTTGAGAAGACAGAGAGGATCTCGGCATCAAGCGCATCGAAGACCGCTGCGGTGAAGGGCTCCGTGGGGATGGCGTAGGGCTTGGGCGTCTCGCCCGGCTTGTCCTCCTTGGTCTCCAGCAGGATGAAGAGGGGTAGATGCCGTGGGTGCGCCTGCGACCACGAGCGAACGGCGGTAAGGCAGTCGACAAGCGTGAGACAGGTGCTGCGCTGATCGATTCCTACGACGTGCATGACTTTGAAGCCGGGCTGGTCGAGCAGGTGGCGGGGGTCGAGTTGCGGGTCCGCGGGCAGGTGAGCCTCGGCGGTCATTCGGGTGATGGCCGGATGAGCAAATCGGCCACCATGGCTGTCTGCGAAGATATCCAACTCGATCTGGCGCACGCCGGCGTCGAACTGTTTGGCGAGCGGCTGATGCGCGTAGTCCAACGCTTCGAAGGCTTTCGGATTTTTGACCTGCATCAGCTTTGCCTCGCTGGGAGCGAAGCCGGCGTGATAGCTGTTGTGGGTTCCGATGACCTGAATCTGATTGACTTTAACGGCGGCGTCCTGGCGGGCGCGGGCGGGGTCCTGTTGGGGGTTTTGCGCGTGCGCGGCGAGACCTGCACTCAACAACAGAAGTATGCCGATTTGCAGTCTCATGCCGTGCCCTCGCAAACTTTAGTACAGCCAAACACATAAATGGATCGGAAGTGGTTACAGATAGGTGAAAGCCGCTGAAAATCGCGCGGGGTGAAAGGCAAGGCGAATAGAGGCTTTCTTTTAGGGCAGCGAGCTCTCGAAGAGATGGAAGCGGCGCTCCATCTCCCACTGCTCCGCGGCGCGTGGGTTGGCGGTGAGGAATGCTGCGCAGGCTGTGCCGGGATGCTGGCCGAGAGGACCGCGGGAGGCGCATGCCGCGACCGGTTCGGTGAAAACATCGGGTGATCGCCAGAGGCTTGCGCCCTCCAGAAAGGCGTGTTCGAGCGAGGTTCTCGCCATCTGTTTCAGCTCCGGGTAGCCCAGATGGAAGTCCATCGCGGCGCGCACATACTCGTGCGTGAGATCGATCCGGCTGACACCTTGATCGTCGGTCGAGAGCGCTACGGGAACGGCTGCCAGACGATAGAGCGGTAGGGGATGGTGCACGCCGGTGATGCCGAGGATGACGTCGTTGGAGGTGAGGTTGATCTCCGCCATGATGTGTTTGGCGGCCATGGACTGGAGCAGGGAGCCGGCGTTCTCTTCGTTCATGATGTCGACGCCGTGGCCGATGCGCTCAGCGTGCGCGATCTCGACGGCCTGGCGGATGTGAAAGCGCAGACCCTCCGGAGGCACGAGCCCTTCGGCCAGCTCGCCGGCGTGCAGCGCGATATGCACCTTGGGATAGAGCCGATGTAGATAGCCGATCATGCGCATCTGCCGTGTGTACTCCGCCATGGCTACGCGGTTGTCCTCGGGCTGTACGAAGTTGATGCCGACGACCTGCGGGTCTAGATATGGGTTTGGGTGCGGGTCCGTACCGCGCGCGTCCGCTTCCCGCTCGACGAGCTCGAAGCCTAGGAGGGTCTGGGCGAAGGTTACGGCAGGGGCGTTTGCCCGCAGCACCTGAAACAGAAAGCGCACGCGCACGGCGCAGGCAGACGAGGCCTCGGCGGCGGCATTGCAGTGCTCTCGTTCGCGCCGGTCGGTCAGGATCTTTGCGAACTCCGCACGATCGGCGGCGAGGGCTTTCTCGAACCGCGGAGACGCCAGCAGGGAGGCGCGCGCGGCCTGGAGCTCGGCATCGCTAGAGCCGGTGATGTCTTGATGAAAGGCCGCACTGGTCTGCGGGGAGGCCGGCCAGGTCACGGCCTGGGCCGCGGCGATCGCCTGGCCAAGGTCGGGCGTGTGCATGATCTCCAGATATTGCTGGTTCTGCGCGGCGGCGAGGGTAGCGATCTGATCGAGCCACTCGCCGCCGTGGCGGGCGCCCGCGGTATGGGTTGGGTCAAAGCGATCGAAGGTGGCGAAGAACTGGTCGTGGCCGCTGACACCCGCGGAGGGAACGAAGGACCGCATGGAGAACCAGTCCACCAGCTCATCGTAGAGCGTCTGATCGGAGAAGGCGTCTTCCACGCGTCGGCGGCCCTCTCCGCAGACCGGCTGCGGCGGGATTGAACGGGTTGTGCCGATGTTCGTGGCGAGGCTTTTTGCGGCCGGATCGATGCACATCAGATCGGCCCGGGCCTCGTCCAGAAAGGTCTCCGCGTAGACTGCGCCCGAGAGATGCACATGCAGATCGCCGCCCTTGGGCATTTTTACCAGCAGCGCTCGCAGCTTGAGTGGATCTCCCGCAGCCGCTGAGAAGGCGCGACTTGCTTTGCTCTTCGAGGCAGAGACAGGCGCCTGCTGCGGATGGAGGCAGCCGGGCGAAAGCAGCAAGAGCAGAACAGCAGCACGCACACGCATACAGGTCCCTTTAATAGAGGATTCTCAGAGCATAGCGTGCTGGACGGCGTGGTTGGCGAAGCCCGCAACGATTGCTATACTCGGACAAGTAGTTGCGCTGCCGCTTTTTTCCTGTACAGGTCTCGCCCCTTCGAGTCTGGAATGTGAGGCGAACGTGCAGATCACGCCCGGGTCTCGCTTGGCTGTTCCCGGCCGTTTGTATCCTGCCAAGGCCAGATAGCTCAGTGGTAGAGCGCGGCCCTGAAAAGGCCGGCGTCGGCGGTTCGATCCCGTCTCTGGCCACCATCTTTTCAACAACTTACAGATGGTCAAAGAGTTGAAATTTAGTCGCGCGAACAATACGCGAACATCGCCTACGCGATGCGCCTCTGTTCGCCCCTCTCTTGCCCCGGCGCCTTTTTGTCCAACATGCTCCAAATGACCTTCGCGGTCGTTCCGGTTCGGGTCATATGAGCTCGACCGAGCTTGGCGTAACGCTCGGTCATTTTGATGTTGGCGTGACCCAGAATCTTCGCTAATTCGTAGAGATCGCCGCCGTTCATCATGTACCAGGACGCAAATGTATGGCGCAGATCGTGGAACCGAAAGTCTCGGATGTTTGCTCTTTCGAGCAGGTCCTCGAAGCTCCCTTCCAGCCTCTGACGCTTGCTGGCCGATCCACCCTTGGGCGGAAAAATCCGGTCCTGTCCAGCCGTCGCGGGATACCGCCAAATCTCCTGGGCCAGTTCGAAGGGCATGGGAACATAACGCTCCTTCCCCTTCTTCAACCTAGACCGAACCGCGATGAGTTCCTCGGCGTACATGACCTCCGACCACCGGAGTCGATGGATCTCCGTTGAACGCATTCCGGTGGAGACCGCGATCAACACAATTAGCCGCATCCGTAGATTCGTCTGATTGATGTCTTTCGTTCCCTTCCGGTACATTCTCGCGTCCAAAGCGACCTTCAGCCGTTGGAGTTCATCTTCAGAAAGAAAACGCTCCCTTGAATCGTCTGGGCGGTTCACCTCGATCAGACTGGCGGGATTCCGGTCGATACCGGTCTCCTTAGACCAGAGCGTCGAAGCCTTCTCCATCATGTGGTGCATGACATTGAAGTGCCGGACGGCGGTGTTGTCCGCCAGACCACGCTTGCCGGTAAGGTTCTCGTACCAGTGCTGGACGGCGACGCCGTCAACCTCTCGTACAAACTTTCGACCTAACTCGGATCGAATCCCCTCCACAATGCTTTTCTCGCGATCTGCCGATGCCTTCTTGCTTCCGTAGTGCGTCCAGTAACGATCGATTAAGTCAGACATCCGGTAGTTGATCTCTTTCTTCACGTCGAGATGCCGGTTCTCGTCTCGGATGGTGAGCTTTTTGTGCTGGACCTTCTTCGCGACGTCGAATCCATGGATTCTTAGGCTCTTCTGCCGCCCCCCTTCTCTCCAACGTACCTCATAAAGACCTTCTGTTTTCCTGTGAACAGACATAATGCTTCTCCTTTAGTCAATGGTTTTGATCGAGTGTTGCTCGATGTATCGCTCAAGCGCCTTCACATCGAAACGCAACGCACGACCGACCTTGACAGAGGGCACCTCCCGCATCCTGGACTTTTTGTAGACGGTGTCTACTTCGAGTCCTAAGTAGTGGGCTGCCTCCGTGACGTTCAGGAGCCGCCGGACAATGGATCCATTTGACACCATTTCAGCTCGTTCTTTGTAGAGCATTTCGTGCACCTCGATGATCGAACGCCGCGCGGCGGATTGGCCCATCTACTCGAAACGGCAGCAAATCATGCCACGTGACTAACCATGAACAGAGCCGCCGGGAGGTGCAGAGCAAGGCCTCGGCTCCTAACGATGGACTCGGTCCGGCAGGATGCGATCTCCTCCCGCGCTAGGCATGTGTAAAACGAGGCCAGAACTCGGTCAAATCCACCGGGAGTACACGATCACTGCTGATCGGGCTCAGTCCTTCGCGGGGCGGCATCGTCCTAGCACAAGCCGAACTTGCCAATGGCCTCTTAATCAGTCCTACATAGGCGAGGATGCGGAATACACACCAGAATTTGACCGAGTTTCAGGTCCGCTCCATGCTGACTCCGCGTTTGAGGGAGGATGCATGAGTCGGAAATGGAAATACCTGCCCATTGCGGTCGCGCTGACCGCTTTGGAATTCTTGGTGGCTCTTCGATACGGGGTGGCAGTCTGGCAGGCGTACTCAGACCTTCTTCCTGTCCGGCTGCTGCTTCCTTCGTTTGTCGCAGTCTGGATCACGAGTCTGACTGACTTGTGGAGCCGGGTGATTCGCGTTGCAAAAGAAGCGCCTCCCCCGCGCCGCATCCGACTTACCAGTTTCCCAGCGAGCACGGCAGTCAGCGCGGAGGCGAGCGATGTTTGACTCTCTCGCAGATCTTTCCGAGAAGCTGACGGCAACCGGCTACTTCGTCGATCCCGTGATGACCCAGGTGGTCTTCCTCGCCGCCAAGCTGAAGAAGCCGCTCCTGCTCGAGGGTCCCGCGGGCTCCGGAAAAACGCAGCTCGCGATTTCGGTTGCCGCTGCGGCCGGCACCCACGTCGAGCGGCTGCAGTGCTATCGCGGGGTCAGCGAAGACAAGGCCATCGGTCGCTTCGATGAGGGGCTACAGCGCCTTTATATGGAGTTCTCAAAAGGTCAGCATGAAAACTGGCAGATCCTTCAAGCGAACCTGAAGGGCCGCGATTTCTTCCGGCCTGGTCCGCTAATGCGGGCTTTGGAGTGTGAACGGCCGTGCGTCCTGCTCATCGATGAGTTGGATAAGGTAGACGACGGCTTTGAGGCGATGCTCCTGGAGATCCTGTCCGCTTGGCAACTCTCCATTCCGGAGTTTGGAACGGTAGAGGCGAGGAGCATCCCCTTTGTTGTTCTCACCAGTAATGAGGAGCGACGGTTAGGGGACCCGATTCGCCGGCGCAGCCTGTACGTGCGTGTCGAGCACCCGACTCCCCAGCGCGAAGCCGACATCATCGCCAGCCGAACTCCGAGCGCCGATGCCGACTTTCACCGGGAGATGGCGGGCATCGCGCTCTCGTTCCGGAACTATTCGCTCGAGAAGCCACCCTCCGTGTCCGAGATGATCGACTTCGCGAACGCCCTGCAGCTGCTCGGCACAGAACATGTGACCGAGGAGCTCCGGGATGTTCTGCTGCCATTTCTGGCGAAGACGGAGAAGGATCGACGCCATCTCCTACTGCGGGAAGGTTTCAAGAGCTTGCTTGATGATGGAGCGCGTTTCGCCGAAAAGATCGCGCTCACGGAAGGTCAAGAGCGATGACACGCTTTCTTCCCTTGCTCTTGCTTCTGGTGTCTGGGATGGCTGATGCCCAAGCACCTCCTTCCATGCCGGCAGACAGGTGCGTGCAACTTTACGCCGCGCGATACCGAGTGCCGCCCGAACTCATTTCCGCGTTCATCGATGTGGAATCGGGATGGAACCCGAGGGCGGTTTCGGCCAAGGGAGCGATTGGACTGATGCAGCTCATGCCGGCGACGGCGCGGCGGTTCGGCGCGTATCGGCCGTTCGATGTCGAGCAGAACATCGCCGCGGGAACGCGCTATGTGACGGCTCTGATGTGGGAGTTCCATGGCGACCTGCGTTTGGTTGCCGCAGCCTACTATGCGGGCGACCGCTGGATCGCACTGAAGCAGTTGAGTTACCGAAATCCTGACGTTGTTGCGTATGTTCAGGCCGTCCGTCGCCAGTACCTGAAACGAAAGAGCGCGGCCGTGCAGCCGTGAAGGAGATAACGATGAAACTACGTTGGTTCATTCCGCTTGCCATACTCATTCCCGTGCGGCTCTTTGCGGCGGGAGAAACGACGAACGCACGGGTCGCTACGGTCACCATCAACCCTTCCGACATCACGCTCCTGCATCTGCGACCGGAGTTTGAGTCGACCATTCGCATGCCCGAGGAGGTCACATCGGTAATCCTGGGTAGTCCCGGCTCGTTCAAAGCGGAGCACAACGAGGGTGAACCTGAGTACGTGTACGTGAAACCGATCACGAAAGAGTCGGTGCAGTCCAACCTCCTGATCGCCACCAAGTCGGGACAGCACGTGACGCTCGAGCTGATCAGTGATGGAGTCAACAGCAGCCCGGAACAGCCTGTTGACTTTCTGATCGAGTACCGCACCGCGAAGAGCTTCCTTATCAACTCGGACGCTCCTCCGCCTGCGCCTACGAAGATCAAGCCTGACGAACACGGGCGTTCCGGAACGGGCGTACAGCCTGGATCGGGAGTGGTTTCGCCGCCGGCCCTTGATGTGGAGTTTGCGCAACAGCAGCGAGTGAACGCGCCGAAGTGGACCAAGTGGGAGCGTAAAGAGGTCGAAACCTCGATCGGCGATGTGCGGCAGTTGGAAAACCAGACGATGATCTCCTACTCCGTCCTGAACGGCTCCGACCACCCCGTGGAGATCGTTCCGCCGCAGATCCAGATCACTGGGCGTAAAGCTGGCAAGAAAAAGAAGAAACAGGGTAAGGGCATCATCTCCGACCAGCTTGAGATTCGGAGCTTCAGGCTGAGCACGACCCGGCTGGAGGCCGGAGCGAGAGCGGACGGGGTCGTGGTCTTCGACCGTCCGAACTTCAAGGAATCAACGGAAAAGCTGTTCCTGCAACTCGCCCAGGCAGATCAGGTCGACCAGCCGATCCTGATCCCGCTGCCCTTCACCCCACCCATTTCGGGCAATCGTTAGGAGAAAGGACTTTGAAGTATGACACCCAATACCGAAGACAGCAGAAACGGCCGGCGCAGGTTATCTGAAATCGTCGAAACCGTTGGTCCGTTCGCGGTTGAAGAGCGATCGCCCAAGGTGGAGGCCAAACAGGAACCGGTTACCGACACCACGCCTGCTTTCGCAACCCGGTCCGGTGTGAACGCGTTGGCCGGCGTAAGCAAGAACAAGCTCCTGCTTCTTGGCGGCGGACTTGCAATAGCGGTCCTCTTCTTCATCTTCACAGCACTGGTCGGGAGGTCACCGAAACGGCAGATGACGGCAAAGACTCCCTTGCAGCAAGGAAAACAGGAGATGACGCCACCAACAAAGGGCAGTGTGACCCCGTTGATGGAGACCGTTCGCAACCCTGCCCCAGACAACTCGGCAGGGCAGCTCGGGCCGAATGATATTCGGCGCACGCGTTCGTCAGAGGCAAAGATGCCGCCCTCGACGAACGCTCCTATGCCTGCGAGTCCCATCCCTGCGAAGCAGATACCGGCCCCGTCCCTGGCGTCGGTTCCATCTTTCGCCGATACCCAGCAGAGATGGGAGGAACCGCGGCCCTACGGAATGACGGCGACTGCACCTACACCATCGCCGCAGTCTCAGTTGCAAAGCTCTTTGAAAGAGCCCTCCCTGATCTTTGTTCGCAGCGAGATTCAAAATCGGGTGGCGTCCGCGCTTGAAGGCGGGTCGGGCGCGAGTGATATGCCTTTGCTCAATATGACCCCAGGGTCTCGAATTCAGGCCAAGTTACAGACTCAAGTTTCGAGCGCGGTGCAAGCACCCGTCGTCGCGATCGTGGAGTACACCTACGCCGTTGGCGACAGGGTCATCGTTCCCGCGGGAGCACGCGTCTATGGAGAGCTCCAGCAGGCCGACCCGAGTGGGCTAGTCAGCGTAAAGTTCGACGAGATTGAACTACTGGATGGTGCCCGAGAGAAGATCGACGCTATCGGTACGAGCTTGGAGCTAGGACCGATCAAGGGCGAGGTAACAGGAAAGAACACGGGCAAGAATCTTCTGGTGCGCGGCGCCGAGGGCATGGGCGCCCTGCTTGCCGAAATCGCCGGAAACAATACCGGCGCGGCATTCTCCGAAGGTGACATGCTCCGCGAGCGGGTGGCCACGAATATCGGGACGGCCGGTGACTCGGAGATCATGAACCTGAACGCCAAGAGCCGCGTTGTGGTCTCCGTGCCTGCGGACACAAAGATCTACGTCGTTTTCACAAAGCACGAAGCGGGTTCCAGTGAGTTGCGGCGAGTAACCTCCGCTAAGCCGTAAGCGAGAGCTCCTTTCCTCACCTGCCCCGGCCAATTGGCTGGGGCTTTTCTTTTGCCCAGGCTTCGGAGGCTGGAACGGACGACGAACGTAGAAGGCGCGAAAACCTGAGGGCGGCACGCTACCGCTCGCCGGATTGTCTTGGCTGTTCCCGTGCCAACCCTCGTCGAGCCACATCATCAATGATCGCGAGCAGTTGCCCTGAAACTCCATTTGAGCAACGGACGGTCCCCTTGACCCACTGTGGAGAAGGGTCAGCGGCGTTCCACATCTTTTCACAAGCAAACCGATCCCTAAGCGGTTGCGTTCACTCTATGATGGGGAAAGTCTCCCCCCCGGAAGGACGATGGTGCCGCATAGCGAGATGGTTGATACACATACCCGTAAGTTGCTGGATGGCCTGCAAGAACGTCTGCACGACACAGTAGCGGTCTTTATGTGCGACCACCCAGATGTGCCGCCGGCGCTCGTTGGTCTCACAGTGGGGCAGTTGTTTCTGAACCACTACCGTCTTGCGTACCCAGAGGATTTCGCCTGTGCTGCGCGAGATACCTTCAATCTCCTGCTGAAGGACTCGGACCAAGGCTCACGTCCCAACTAGGTGTCTGTGAACCTACATCGTCGCCGGCCCGCTCTTCTTGATGCTAGTGGGCCGGGAACGATCCCAATGCCCCACTGCGCGTTCGGGGCACAAGAGGTCCCTGTGACCCATTCCGCGTGTGGGCCAAAAGCGGTCCGATTGACCCAGTGCGCCTTTGAGCAAAGATCAGCCCCGTTGCCCCACTCCGCATTTGAGACAGGAACGCTCCCGAGAACCCACTACGCGAATGGGGCTTGAACGGTCCCGGCAGCCCAGAGTGCGGTGGGTCACTCCGCTCTGTCACCCTCTAGGAGGAGGCACTTATACAAGGACTCATTCATGATCAACCCGCTCGTTAAAGGAGTCTCCAGCTGGCTCGCAATCGGACTATGAGGCCCTTCACTCGGTGATGAGCCTTGTGGTTCCGCACTTCCGGCACATATAGGTATGTTGCCAGGTCGAAAGGAGTTGCGGAAAGACCTCGCGATTGTACCGAGCCAGACGGCGCAAGCTCCGAACTAGACCGATCAGAAGAACTAGGCCTAGTAGAAGGAAGATCAACGACACGCCAACCGAACTCGCCGAGGTCTTCGGGTGTAAGGAAAGAGAGCTCAACCCGGCATAGCCCCAAAACAGAGCGAAATAGATTCCAAGTCCCCACACGAGGATCGGCCGCAAGTAGCCGCGCGGTTTAGGCGGCGCCGCTACTTGAGCCGACACAGACTGACTGATCCCAGAGTGGAGGGTTCCAGCGTAGGAGTGCGTTCCTTGCTGGTAGAGGAGCGAAGCGGCGACGAGATTCTCCGATCCGCAACGCTCACATTGATAAAGACTCTGCTGAGGTAGGGTCGCCATCTTATCTCTCCTGAGATCCATCGGAAACGGGGCTAAAGTTCGACGGAGCCCGAACAGATGAGGATTTTAGCTCTTTTAGAGATAACCGAGCTACTTTCTTAGACCCTTGCGCCGAAGGCTCAGGTGTACCCCTAGGAAAGTGCCGAGATGTGAAAAGAAAAGGCTTGAGACGTGCGCGTTGCGAGTCATCACTGACTCCTTTTTTGACCGAGTTTTCGTTTCAAACCATTCTCTCCCTCGACACGGAGGCCACGAGCAGCCGAGTCCAGGAGAGAACAACACATGAGAACCGCACCAGCCTTCTGGCGGGGCTTCCAAGGATCCCCTTCATCGCTAACCACAGTCTTTCAACGTCCAGCCGAAATCAGCTGGATTCGCGCCTTCCTGATGTTCGCTTTGGGTCTCATCGTCTTTGCCAACATCCTGGCTCCCGCCGCGGCCACTGCGCAGAACCTAGGAACCGCTCCGGCTTTCGGGCAGGCGGTTCAAGGCCAGCAAGCGACCACCGTCGAAGGCACCGTCCTCAACATCGTGAACTGGTCCTGCAACGTGATCGCTCCGGTGATCGCTGTCGCATGCCTGGGTGTCGCCGGCTGGCATTTCAAAAGCGGCCGCGGCTACATGGGTTGGGGTGTCAGTGGCGTGCTGCTAATGGTCATCTCTGGTCTGGGCCGTATGGCGGAAGGCTTCATCACGCAAGCACAAGGTATCCAGTAACGAGGTTAAGTCGCGATGCCTGTGCCGCAATTCCTACTCGATCTTCTTCAGCTGTTGTTGAACCTCGCCGTTCCGGCTGCGTTCTGCACGCTGGCCGCGGCAGGGATAAATCTGCGGCATGAAGGAGGAACCAACCTCCACGTGAACGGTCGCGTTGGGAAGTGGGTGTTGTGGACAGTGGTCTTCCTGACGCTGCCGCAACTCTTGTCGTGGATTGCGGCACAAGGCATTACGGTCCCGTCCGGGAGTGGGTCAGTTGGTACACCGTGGCTGGCCAGCATGCAGAACGTGCTCACCAACTTCGTCAACCAGATTGTTGTCGCTAAGTTTGTGCCGATCGTCGCGGGCTATTTCGTCTTGAAAGCGACGCTAGACGGAGCGGCCGGGGAGAATCCACTCGCCTCGATCATTGCGGCCCTGTTTCTGATGTCTCTGTCCGGAACGGTGCAACTTTTTCAAGGCTGGAACTCCGGCGGACAGTACGCCACCACCGACATGCTGGCATCGCTGTGGAACTACATCGTGGGGCAGATTATGCCCGCGGCGGCAGGGCTGGCCTGTGTTGGCGCTGTCATCAACTTCGTGCGGCACAGGCCATGGACACGCCTCGTCCTTGCCGCAATCTCTTTCTTTAGTGTGAGCGGGCTACTCACCCTTTTCAGGGCCATGGCGGCCTAGGAGCTGAAGATGAGCTTGAACGGAGCGATCACGAACCTGGCGTCATGGGCCGGCAACACAATCATGCCCACGATGGCCGGCATGTACTTTGCCGGAGCTGTCTACCGATACAGCAAAAGCAGCCCGTTCGAGCACCTGCTTTACGGCGGTTTCGCTTCGCTGATGTGCTCGGGGATACTGCGCGCGATCGAGGGCTTTGTGAAGCACGCAGGCGCACAGAATCCGGATGGCTTTTGGCTTGCCACGATTAGCCTGGTGAACTGGACCGCTAACGTCATCCTCCCTATGTACGCGCTCACCCAACTCGCGGCCATGGCGCTGCACATGGGCGGGGTATTGACCGAGATCTATCCAGGATCGACCTGGATCCGGAAGTTCATAGCCGCAGTTGCCGCCCTGATGGTCTCCGGCATCGTCCGGTTCGCGGAATCCATGGTCACGCACGCACACGGAGTTTGAGGGAAACACGATGAGTCTCGACATGACGCCCGTCCACCGCAACCTGCACACGAAAGTGTCTTTCCTCGGCTTGGAGTTCGAAGATCTGATCCTCGTCCTTGCCTTGGCTGCGCTGATGAACCTCCTAGCTCACTTCGTAGGCGACAACACCCATGTACTTGGCATGCCGCTCAACGTCTTCATGGAGTTTGTTGTGCCTGCGCTGGCCGTACCGTTCCTCATCCTGTTTAAGTACGGCAGACCACGGGGCTACCTGACCGATCTGGTGCGGTCCTTCTTTTCTCCCAAAGCATGGTGCGCACTTGAGCGAGATGCGGAGTTGACCCATAGTTACATCGCTGAAGAGGAGGCGTAAGTCATGCGGGCGTTAGTCGAAAACAAGGCGGACGGATCCGTAATCCTGCAGCTCGACTACGAAGCGGCGCGGGCAATGTTCGCGAGTGTGCTGTTCACCTCCCGCTATCACGCCGGTATTGCGCAGCTGGCCCAATTGGCGGAAGAGGGTTTGCGCTACGAACCGCAGCAAACAAGCAAGGAGAGCTGAGATGCCAACTACCTATGCAGAACACGAGAAGAAGTTGAAAGCCCCTGCAGTGTGCGAGCTGTTGCCACTGCGAGACCTGCCCGACGGCGACAACGTGATGGTCCGGACCAACGGCGCGTTCGCTGCGGGATACGAACTGCGGGGTACACTTGCATACTTCGCCACGGACGGCGATCGCAACCAGACCAAGTCAATGCTGGAAGCGCTCTTTCGCAGTGTGCCGGACGTCAGTATGCGCCTCCAGTTTCGGTACGAGATCTCGGAGCACTTGGGCGAGCTGTTCGACAGCTATGTCGGTGAGCAGCGCACCGCGCAATCAGAGGTTATGGCGCTCGATACGCACCGCCTCAGGATGTGGCAACAGAAGGAGAGCGCCGGCTACTTCTTTGAGAACCGGCTGCATGTCTACCTAATCTGGGACGCCCGTATGCATGCCAAGCTATACCACTCTGCCAAGCGTAATCGCCAGATCGGCGGCTTCAGCGTCAGTCAGAAGAAGGCGATTCAGCGAACCCGCCGCGAACATGAGACCTACCTGGCTGAGTTCGAGTCCATCCTGCGTGGCATCGAGGGGTCAATGGAGGGGGCCAACCTGGGGCCGCGGCGGCTTTCGACCCAGGAGCTGTTCGAAGAGTTGAAGCACTCCCAGCACCCGACACGGCGCGATCACCGGCCCTTTGTGCCAGGAGAGGAGACGCTGGAGTACCGCAGCGCGCGGGAGCAGGCGACGCAGGCAAGCATCCTGCACGAGTCGGAGACCTACCTCAACATCGACGGGTACCTCTATTCGGTTGTCAGCCTGAAGGAGCTGCCAGACGCCACCTTCCCCGGCATGTTGCAGAACTTCTCCACGCTCGGCTTTCCGGTCGTGATCAGCGGGCAGGTGGTTATCCCCGATCAGGTGAAGGTCCTCAAGGGCTACAAAAAGCGGCTGCAAAAGATGACGGCCGCGCAGAAGGACGCCGATGGCAATTTCAAATCGAACCCAGAGGCGGAAGTCGCCCAAGCCCAACTCATTCAGGTCCAGCGGGACATCATCTCCTCGTCCCTGAAGACGGCGAAGCTCAGTCTCTCTGTCGTTGTACGGACGTCGCACCCCGCAGTGACAGTGAACGACCTAGAGCGAGCGGAGCGGGACCTCGCCAACCGTACGCAGGAGGTCTTGAACGCCTTCACCCACATGAACGGAGCGAAAGCCGTGATGGAGACGATCGCAAAGCGGCGTATTTTCCTCGGCACCCTGCCGGGCATGGCTGAGCCGGACAAGCGCGATCAGGACATGCTGACGTCGAACGTCGCCGATCTGGTGCCGGTCGAGATGCCATGGACGGGAACGCGGCGGAGCCCGCTCATCCTGTTCGAGACCCCTTATCGTCAGCTCATTCCGTTCTCGATGTTTGACCCGGATCTGTCCGACGCCAACGGCTTGCTCATGGCCAAAAGCGGCGGGGGCAAGACCCTGGCCGCGCAGCAAATGTTGCTCATGGCCGCCCGCGCAAACCCACTTATCTCTATTCTTGAGCGCGGCGATTCGTACCAGCCGCTGGTCGAGCTGATGGGCGGCGAGATGATCGAGATGTCGCTCGACAGCGACCAGACCATAAACCCGTGGGATCTGCCGCGAGGCGAGGGCAAGCCGTCAAACGACCAGATCTCCTTTCTCAAGAACCTGACCCGCCACATGCTCGGGGAGAACACGCCGCCGGACCTGGATGTTGACCTGCTCGATAGCGTTCTGCTGGAGGCAATCGCGTCTACCTACAAGCGGTGCAGCGCGAAGACATCGAATCCGATCCCGCTGTTCGGAGATCTCGCGGCGGAGTTGGCGCACTGGCAGGACCGCGACCGCAACCAGAAGATCAACGCCATGGCGCAGATGGCCTCCACCAAGCTCCGGGCCTGGGTGGATGAGGGCCCTTACGCCCGGCTCTTTGATCGGCCCACAACCGTCCAGCTGAACAATCCTTGGCTTTACTTCAACGTCGAGAAGCTGAAGGACGATCCACGCCTGGAGCGAGCGATGAGCCTGCTGATCGCGCATACGGCGACCTATCGCGCTTCTGGTTTCACCGGTCAACCCAGCATCGTGCTGCTTGACGAGTGCTGGGCATTGCTTGAGTCGCCGATTCTGGCCAGCGTGGTTGTGCAACTCTTTCGCACAGCAAGGAAACGCAATGCCAGTGTATGGGGTATCAGTCAGACCCCGGAAGACTTCGTCGGCACCAGCGACCGCCCAAACGTGCATGGGGCCGGCATCGTCAAGAACGCCACCACCAAGATCATCGGAAAACAGCCGGGCGACATGACCGCGCTGCGCGAGCATGTCCACCTGAACGAAACGGCGCTCAACCAGATCAAGACGTTCGCGCACCCCAAGAAAGGTCATAGTGCGGAGTTCCTTATCGCCATCGGCGAGAAAGCCGAATCGACGCACGCCATCCGGATCATTCCGAGTGCGGTCGATTACTGGATCACGACCACCTACGCGCGTGAACGCAGCTATCGACAGTGGTGGTTGCGTCGGCACCCCACGCTTCCGCTGATCGAGGCCTACGAGGCGCTCGCGGCACAGTACCCGCGCGGCTTAGCAGAGGTTCCGCCACTCCCGATGGAGCTGTCAGGAGAGATGCAGGAGGTACTCGCAAGATGAACGACACAAAAGATCTACCACTTGAAGCAGTTCCGGTGGGGGCAAGCAACACTTTGCCGCCGCTCGGGACTGCGCCATCCCAGCGCCAGCGCTGGAGGAAAAGACTCACCACGGCTGTACTGATTGCAGAGGTATGCCTGGCAGCGCCGAAGCTGGCCCATGGACAATTTATGGGAGTCTTCGACGCCATTTTCAGCTCGATCCAGGACGACATGGGTGGCGCGCTCCAGGACATCAACCAGATTCAGCAGCAGGTGCAGCAGCTCTATCAGACCACCGTGTGGCCACTTGCGTCGATCAACCAAGCGCGAGGCTTTGTCTCAAACTCGATCAATACTTACCGCAGCGCCATGAATCAGACCTTCCACACGCGCGTTTCCAGCGCTACGTTGAGTGGCCCGCAACAGTTCGAGAACCTCCTGCACAGCCGACTCTCGTCCCAGCTCCCATCCCTGCAGACGAGCTTCACCGCGAACTACGGGTCCGTTCCGACGCCGAATGCGGCGTCCCCACAGGACCGCGTAATGATGGACATCGACGACGCTCTGGGCCAAGAGAACCTGAAGACCACCCTCGTAGCCGATCAGGCTGACGACGTTGTTCTTGAGACTGCTGACCAGATGGAGAATCAGGTGGCGGTGAGCACACCGGGTTCGAATGCTTTCCTTACGGCGCAGGCCCAGCTCGCGAACCTGCGCTGCCAGGCCTTAATGCAGAAGATGCTCGCGGCGGAACTCCGCCAAGAGGCAGGACGCATCGCGCATGACAACGTGCTTGTGAAGCGTCGTGTCATCGCTACGAGCGGCATCGGCGACTTGGTCAACGGCGCCCTCACTAGATAGGAGACGACATGACAGACCCAAAGAGAAGTCCATCGAAGCTGCGCAGACCGCTTCTCTGGTTGCGTAAGCAGACGCCTACAACAGACACGCCCAAAGTGACAGCAGAGGGCGAGAGGAAGGAGTTTCGCGGTCCTTGGTACCGACCGAGCTTACTCAAAACCGCAATGGTGGGGCTTGGCGTTCTGATCCTTCTGCCCATGCACGCCAAAGGGCAGTTCGGAATCGATACGGCTGCCATTCTCGCGGGGCTGGCGAAGATGCAATCACTGATGAGCAAGTACATGGCGACGCCGCTCAAGACGATCAACCAATACGAGCAAACGACAGCGAAGTATGAGCAGGAGGTCATGTATCCACTTAACGCCATCAACCAGGCGAAGAGTTCCGTTGCGCAGTTTGAAAACCAGTTCAGCAGTCTGAGCGGCCTCTTTCATGCGAACGTCTCCAGTGCAACGCTGCCACAGTCGCAGAATCTGGAGACGACCTTGCTCTCCCGCAATGCGGGCAACATGCCGGCCGTCTCGCCACACTTTCAGGCGGTGTATGGCGTTGTCATGGCCCAGAACGCCGCGTCGCCCCAGGTACGCGCCATGACCGACATGACCGACGCGCAAGCCCAGGACGCCATGAAGCGGGCGATTGAGATCGATGCCTTGGCCGATGCCGAGTTAAGCCAGGCCAACCAACTGGGCCAGCAGATTTCGCAAGCCGCCCCGGGAAGCGCACCCATTCTGGAAGCGGAGACGGACGTCTGGGTGGTCCGGGCCAACGCCTACACCCAGGCCGCGCTTGCCGAGCTGATGCGGACACGCAGTATCGATTTAGCTAATCAGAGCAAAGCCGCCAAGCTCGCAGCTTCCGACAACACGAACAACAACAACCTGATCAACGGATCGTTGACGGGCAGGTAAAGACAATGTTGCTGCCAATCCATGACCTACATCCCGGGCTGCCGGTGCTGGCCTTCCTGCAAAGCACACAGCTCAACCTATTCGAGCGCTTTCTCACGCAAGCAGTCGCCGGGATCGATTCGACCAGCATCACCGCTGGCATGCAGAAGGTGGCCTATGTTGTCCTGCTCGTCGGATTCCTCTGGCAGGTGTATCAATCAGCCTTGCATGGCGGTGATGTTCGGGGACTTGGCACAAACCTGATCAAGTATGTCGTGACCGCGGTAGTGGTCATGAATTATCACTCCGTATTTACGACCATCAACCAGGGTTTTGTAACCGCTGGAAACTGGATCGGAAATGCATCTGGAAGTGGCAATTTGTTCGACAACTGGAAAGCGGACATACAGACGCAGTTCAGCCAAGCGGGTGTGCAACAACTATGGGGCCTGATCACAGGCTCAATCGCTGGCTTGCTCGATTCAATATTGATCATCGTCGCCTACCTGCTCTACCCAATCGTGATTGTCATCTTCGGTTTCTTCTACATCTTCTACGGCAGCATCCTCTACATTTTCGGCCCAATCGTGATTGCCCTCATGCCGCTCGGCGCGACCAACCGTTTAGCCAAGTCCTACGTCGAGAATGTCTTCATCTGGAATGCCTGGCCTGTTCTGTACGGCGGTTTCGGTGCGCTGCTCAGCGCGGTCCAGATGGGCCAGGTCGGGCAGATGCTCAGCCAAAACAGCTTCTTGGGCGGCTTAGGAAACATCGAGGGCTCCTTCCTGATCGGCATCGCGAGCATCATCTTCTCCCTGGCGATCGCGATCATTCCGTTTATCGCTAAGCGGATCGTCACCGGCGACGTCGGAAGTACCGCCGGCGCGATGATCGGCGCGGCCGTGACCGCGATGACTCTAGGCGCGGCAGCCGTGGAAGGAGCAGCTGTTGGTTTGGCCGGTGCAGGAGCGGGGAGCGCGGCGAGCGGTTCGGGCGCTGGTTCAGCGGCAGGTGCCTCTTCAGCTTCCGCCGGCTCCGCGGCTTCCCCCGCTGCTGGAAACCAGCCCACGCGTCCTCAGGCAGCGCAGTCAGCTACCGCGAGCGGCGAACAGGCTCCCGGTTCCTCCCCAAGTCAGGCCGGCGGTTCCTTGGCGGATGCTCACGCGGAACAGATGCGAGATTCCTTCCGAGAGGCAATGGGCGTCGAGGAGACTGCTGGGTCAAGCGACGCACAGACATCGGGGGCGGCTGAGAGCACCGGAGCAAATTCGAGTGGCGTGGAGAACGAAGACACGGCTGCGGAGGCGGGTTCTCCCCCACCCGCAAGCGCTTCCGCATCATCCGGGCGCGGCGTTGCTAACCGGACGCCGGCAGCGGGTTACGCAAAGCGAGGGCCGAGCGTGCATCGCTACAACATCGGCACCTGGAGCACATATCACGCCGCTCGCTTGACCGCCCGTACGTTGGCGGGCGGAGCCAAGAATACCCGGGATCGAGAGTAGGAGGAATCTCATGAAGAACCAGGAACTAGCACCTGTCCAGGCAATGCCGAGCCGACCCAAGTATTACGAGATCGACGGAGCACTCAAAGCGAACGCGAACCGAGCGTGGCTGCTCGCTTTCTTGACGGTACCGATCGCATTATTGGCGATCGGCTTCGCCATCTTCGTCCGGCTGCAGCCGCCCACGGTCATTCGCATCGGGCCGAACGGCGAAGCCGCTGTGCTGGGTAAACCTGTGAATGGTGTTGGTGGCGATACGGCGGCGGCCGGGACCGACGAGTTTCTCGACGAAGCCTTCGTGAAGCGCTTTCTAACCAACTACTTGAACTACGCGCCAGGAAACATTGACGAGCGCTGGGCCAACAGCCTGAACATGATGACGAAGAATCTACGGGCTAACACGATGAAGGCGATGACGGACGACAACACCCGCGGAAAAATCGAGGACGATCAGATCGAGTCGGTGTTCCACCTTCGCCAGATCAGCCTGGTGAAGGGCGAACCGCTGACCTATCTCGTCTACGGCGTCAAAGATGTCCACCGTCTGTCGAAGGGGACGGAGACCACGGATCACCTGGTGAACGAGTACCGGATTCGCTTGATCGCGGACCGCAGATCCGACACGAATCCAGATGGGCTCTGGATCGCTGAATACAGCGAACGGCCAATCGACGGGGAGCGCCGCGAGCGCATTCTTTCAACACCCGACGCTCTGCCGGATAGCAATGCCCCAGAAAGCAACGGAGGTCAGTGATGGAGCAGCCCTCAGCAAAGAGCAACGAGGTTCAGGTTCAAGCCGCCGCGGGGACAGAGTCCAGGCGTGGCCGCAAGCCGCGCCAGCAGACGGAAGAGATCGTTCGATACTTCCTTGCCAAGGAGGGATCGACGGTGGCGGTGCCCGAGCTGGGACTGGAGGTGCCCAGCGAGGGCGACGCGCTGATCAAAGCGTTTCAGTCGAAGGACGGGATTATCTATACCGTCCTCGCCTACAAGGCGGAGGCGGAGATACAGGGAGGATCTCCGACATTGGTAAAGCGGCCCCTGCCCAAGTAGGGCCGCACGGTCAGCACGGATTCAAAGAGGAAACATACCTGAAAACGGTCCCTGTAGGCCTCCTTTGACGCCTTATCGCATGCGCGATGAGGAATTCCGCTGACCCGGTTTGCACTCTCGAGCCTGGTTCAGAACACACCCACCCCTAACCCGGGCGGCCAGGCAAGAGACAAGAGAACCGGCGTCAGCCAATCTTGTCACTTCGTCCGCAAGCGCCAGACAAGTGAGGAGAACATGACAGCGAACACGACACAAAACACGACCGTTGAGAACCGTCTCATTCTTGAGCTGAAGATCGACGCGTCTGGTGAAGTAACCCGCAAACAAAGCAAACTGGGCCGCAAGGATACGCTCGATGGAAAGCTCCTCGCGCAGATCTATCCCGGCATCCAGGTAGCGCGCGTCAGTGTGCCGCATGAGTTGACGCCGTTTGAGCAGTCTGTGGTCGAGAACCGCATGGCGAAGCTCGTATACGGCGGGGTCGAGTACAAGCTGGCAGGTGCGAGTGGCTCGGCGAAGGATGGTAAGTTCTACTTCGTCGACCAGGCACACGCCAAGCAAATCGCTGAGCGCTTTCAGCATTGGCCCGAGGCAGCGATCGTGTACTTTGCGATCCTTGTTTCCGACTGCAAGCTGATGGTGGAGGAGCCCAACCTGAACATCGTTATCGTCAAGGATCACGACCTTGGCACCAACGATTGCCGGGGCTGGGTACGGGAGTCCCTCTACCGGAAGCTGAAGATCGGCACGAATCGTTTTTGTCAGTTTCGGCTGGCATTCGATACGCGTGAACCAAAGCAGGCCAAAGGTGCATTGAAGGCAATGAGCGACCGCCTAGCTGACAAGCTCGGGGTCGATGTCATTCTGCCGGAAAGCGCCTGCAAGCCTTCGCTCAAGGGTGGAGTTCGTTTCCTTCCACAACTGGGCACATCGGGCAGGATGTATACCGGTCCAGCGATTCTCGGGATTAAGGAACTGTCTCGGGTATCGGAGTACGGATCGAGCTACACCCTGATCGAACACGCTTCGGACGAGGCCCTTCAGCTTGAGATCATGCTTCGAGCGATCGAGCGGATTCGCAAGGTGAGGAAGGCCTGGGACGAGAATGACTACGAATCGTTGCTCGAGGTGATCGGCAAGTCCGAGATCGCCACGTTCGACGAGGATGCCAGCTTCGATCCGGACGCACTGGAACAGGAAAACAACCCCGTTTCTGAAGGCGTGGACCCGGCCGAGGCTGTACTGCTTGCCGATCGTAGCGGAACCAGCATCAAGTTCCCCTACGTTGCGAACCAGCTCAACCGCAAGTTGGCACGTTGGGCATTTCGTACCTGCACTGGCGGTGATCTGAAGTTGCCGGCATTCGCGCTCGCGGATGATGGCGTCCTGATCGAGTACCGGGGAAAGATTCTCTCGGCTTCGGACTGGATCCCTCAGGACACCTCCATCACATCGTTGACGGCAGAACAGGGTCTCTGCATCCGTTATCCCATTCGGATGCAAGAGGATCTGCTGCCTGTCCGTCATCTCACTAACGACGAGCTCATCCCAACGCTCAAACAGGCGTTAGGTGTGCCCGACCTCGACGCATCGATCATTGCCTACATTCTTCAGCATCAGCTTCGCATGGAGGGGACCTACATCCTTCACTCGGAGACGGCGAAGAAGAACGGTGGCGACTTCGACTTCGACACCATCTGCGTGATGCCGTCCGATCAGTTCCCGAGGTTCATCGCGGGAAGGGTCGCATACGGAGAGAGGTTCCAGCAGGAGAAGACGAAGCATGAAAAGGCCAAGTCTCCCTGGTGGAACGTGTACCTGGTTGCCATGAAAGCGCGTGGAAACAGGATTGGATCGATCACCGATCTCAAGACCTCGTGTCTTGCGGCGGGACGTCCAGACCTGGCCTACAAGCTCGTCCAGCAACTCCAGAACGCGCTCGACTCGTTGAAGCACCGGGTCGGGATCGATGAATCTGTGGTCAGCGAGATCCGGAAAGAGGTAGCGCAGGCTCCCTGGCTCAGGCACAAGCGTGAGCGTCGGGTCTCTGATCTACCGGCATTCCTGGAAGTCGCAGACACAGACAAGGTTGGCAGGCTCTACAACGTCCTACGCAAGGAGCTTGGCTTTCTTCCTGGGGAACTCGGCGGCAGCTTCGAAGAGAAGATGTCGATCGAGGACTTCCGCGGACTCTTCTTTGGCGAACCAGTCACAAAGGAGATGTTCGAGGAGTGCCAGCTGGTCAATTCGATCTACGCAGACATTGCTAGCCGGATTGTTCAGCGTGAGGAAGGGGTCAAACTGCAACTGAAGAACGCTCAGGCGCTATGGGAAGCCGTACGCAAGAGCGAGGACAAAGAACAAAAGCGGTCTGCGGTATTTGCGCGCAACAAGGCACAATCCGTCCTTTGGGAACACGAGCAGGATGCGAAAGATCAGTTCAGTTCGCTCCACCTGTTCGTCCACTACTGGGCGCAAGGCAAGGAAGAGAATCGACGGGCATGGGCACAGGCGATGAACACCGTCGTCACTGGTGGCACAGGCTCCGGCGCCGTTCTCTTCCAATCGTTCCCGCAGGAAGTCGTTGACACTTTCGCAGACGTCACCGGCGGTCAGCGGGTTCGAGTACGCCTTCCAAAGACCATTAACGGTCATGTCTGGTTTGACTGTGAGCAGCGTGCCTGGCTCGTTGAGCGCATCGTCAATCCGGAAGGACCCGAAGGTGAGAAGAAGGTCTTTCTCTTCCAGTACAAGGGAAAGCGTTCATTGACCTTCGAGAACACGAGTGCTCCGGCATCTGTCGGGAACTCCTAACCAACAAGAGGAGAAGCTGAAGCCTATGGCTTGGCTTCTCCTTTCTGTTGCACAGCGTGCCCAAGGAGGCCGCGATGAAGTCCCTTCTCAGCATCTCTTTAGCCTTCGCGGCAGTCGCCGGCGCACAGACCACAGGCCAGAACCAGATCCGGCATGTGCAGACGTCACTGAACCACCTTACCGTTCTTGAGTTTGGCGAGCCCGTGACGACGCTCGCCGTCGCCGATCCGGACAGCTTCAAGGTCGAGCGACACGACGACAAGGTTTTCGTGATGCCACTCCGTGAAAAGGTGGCCACCAATCTTTTCGTTTGGACGGCTTCCCGTCAGCTCAGTTACGAGCTCGATGCCGCAGGTCAATTGACCACCATGGACGTCTTGATTCGCACTGAGCCACCTGCCGGCGCTAACCCCCTTCCAGGAAGCCCGATTGCAAGTACTGAGACGGAAACCCGTAAGATCGCGTCCCAGGTCCAAGCCCAGACCATGATGGGCGTACAGGATGTCGCCCGTGATCTGAACAAGGTCGCGACCGGACGCATTCAGGTCGAGTTGGAGCAGGTCTATCGCACCAAAGACCAGCTCTACATCCGCTATACCGTTAGCAACGGGACGAACGCTCCCTTTCGGTTAACGACCCCGGATCTGTCGAACCCGCTGGCCACCGATCAGCCGATCTCGCTCGTGAGTCTTCGGAACCACCAGCTCTCGGCCCAGACGTTCGACGCCTTCAAGGCCAAGCCGGGCTCAAGCGTCACTATCGTGCAAGCTGAGACGGCCGCAACGGATCTCGCTCCGGGTCAGCGGACGGCGGGCATCGTGAGCATCCGGGACACGGAAGGGAATCCGCCACAGATCTTTCAGCTCACTTTCGGAACCGTTCAGGGTCAGCCAATCACGGTCGAGGCGGTCTTCTAATCATGGACGCGCAGGGGCACGTCTCTCCCGCTGAAGTCCGGGTTGCATTGCGTGGGGTCTACAACGCCGATCCCGAGTCGAACCTGCAAAAGGCCCTGCTTCGCTCGCTTTCCGACGACCTCAAGCCAGTGGACGCCAAGGGACGCTGGAGGCCGAGTCCGCTCCTCATCTTGATAGCCGTCCTCGCTTTTGCGTTGGTGGCTGTATTTGTCTACTTCAGCCTCGGAGCGAAACGATGACGCCCTATTACGATCAGCCACGTCCCGCGCCACAGGGACCGCAAGACCCCGTCAGTCTGGTTGTGTTGCTCGGCTGCGTTGTGTTTGGCTTCCTCTGGTACATCGCAGTGACACGGCTGCACCTGCGGAACCAACAGTGCCTCGAGGTCTTCCTTTATTGCGCCATCCTGTTCTTCGGAGGCGGCCTGGTCATCACCCAGCTGGTGGGAAGAAGGTCCAAGCGGGAGGCAAATTGGCCTCATCCGAAACTCTTCGTCCGCGGGGCCAAAGACGCGGCCACTCTCGCCCAAGCGAATGAGAACGGCGCCACGTTGCTCGGCTATGACATTCATAAGGAGCCTTGGCTGTGGCCCGATGCAGTGCGGATGAAGCACGGTGTCATCGTTGGCGGGACCGGCGCCGGCAAATCGACGTTCCTTGAAAACATCATCGCTCAGGACCTTGCAAGGCGCTTCGGCGGCCGCAAGATGCCGATGATCATCTTCGATGGCAAGGGCGAGCGTGAGTTTCTGGACCGGCTCCTGCCGCACATCGAAGCTGCCGGCCGATTGCAGGATCTGCGGATTCTTGATCCAACCCACCCATCCGAGTCGGCGCGCTATAACCCGTTCTACGCCCTTGACGACGCCTACCAGGAGCATGTCAACTTCATCTTTCGCTCCTTCGGGCTCCGCGAAGACTTCTTCAAGGGTCACCAGGAAGCGTATCTTTCGGATCTCGTCCGCGTCCTCCAGTACACGGGCAAGCTCTTCAACGTCTATGACGTTCTCGTGATGGCGCTCGATGAGAAGGTCCTTCAGGAGCAGATCGAGATCGCAAAGACGCGCCTCGCCACCCTGCCAAACATCTCCATGCAGAAGCGGTTGAACTTCGAGATGTCGGTACGGATGCTGCAGCGTTCGTTCTCCGACCGCGAGCGCGTAGAGAAACTTCAGGGTCTTCTGAACGAATTGCTCAGCTTCTTGGAAGATGAGTTGTCCATCGTGACCGGCTCCTACCAGGACCTGCTCACCCTTGATGACGTCTTCGAAAAAGACCTGATCCTCTTCGTCTCGCTCAATACGAACAGGAACCAGCGCGCTGTCGAGGCGCTCGGCAAGATCCTCTTGCAGAACATCCAGCTGATGGTTGGCAAACGCTACGCGCAAGCAAGCGGAGATCGGGATGCGGACGAACCGATGCTCTCGGTCATCCTCGACGAGTTCGCACCCTTCGCTTACCCGGGGTTCACTCAGGTGTTGCAGACCGCACGAGGCGCCCGCGTCTCCTTCCTCTTCTCCTTCCAGAGCCTGCCTCAACTGCAGCGGGTGAGCCAGGCGTTCTCGGATGAGGTGTCGTCCGCACCGGGAACGAAGATGATCATGAACGTCTCCGAGGAGAACACGGCGCAATGGTTCCTCAAGGCGTCAGCAAAGATAGCGACCAAGCGACGCAACCTGGCCGTCCGGAAAACAGGGATACTTTCGACCAAGTACACCGAAACTGGCACCGGTAGCGAAAGTGAAATCAAGGAGACGCGCGCTCGGGAAGATCACATAAAGAATCTTCCCGTGGGCCAAATGGAGATCCTCATGGTCGATAGCCGGGAGGGTACGCGCTACTCCCACCTGCATGTCCGCCGCGCACCAACCTTCCGCCTCGAAGGCCTCGTGTCCCGTCTCTATCCGATGATGCACAGCTATCTTGACCCGGAGATTGGCGTCAACCTGCGCTTCAGAGAAGCCGAGAACCGCAAACAACGACGCAGACGGACCGCTGGCGTTTCGCTCGACAGTCCTTCAGGAGAGTGAGTATGTCACGCACGTCGTCCAGGAAAGCTTTACTTGTGGTCACCTTATTGATCGTGCCCCACAGGCTCGCCTTCGGACAATCGGACGCCCACACTCCACCTGCGGCCCGTCCACCGCAACGTCGGCAACAAGGTTTCTTTGACTATGCCCTTAGGAAAGTTAACCCGAATGCCAAAGATTATGGCGACTCAATGCAGTCCGGAAGAGACGCCGTTGTCCAGCATAGCGTTGATGATCTTTACTTCTGGTCCAACGTCGTCAGCCTTTTGCTGCTGACCGGAGCCTGTGGCACGGTTCTCGTACAGTGGCGTTCCGCCGACAAGAAAGAGGTCATCGCCGCTGCTCTGATCACTGAGCTTTGGAACGGGCGGGTCAGCGACCGGATCGAAATCGATCGGCGGACAATGCAGTTCAACGATCTCGTCCAAACCCACAATGTCGAGGTAGAGCGTGCATTGCTGCTGAAGGCGCAAGCCTCGGATCCCGCAAAGGACGTTGTGCAAAACCTGAGCCGGAGTGTCCGCAGTCTCAACAGCACTCGCGACCAAGGATCAGGCAAGGACAAGTCTCCAGAGCCAATCGCTACCGAAGTCACGTCTTCGACCGCCTCAGATGGGATCGCCCTGGACCTGCAGCAGAGCAATCTCTTGCTTCAGAGACGGGTCGAAGCCATGCAGAGCAACGAGCAGAACCTCAAACAACGGCTCAACCAGACAACACTCCTTCTGGATCAGGAACGCCGGCGTAATGCGTCTCTTAAGGGCGCTTAGAAAGGACATATGGCCTACAAAACACCATCCCATTTCTCTAGTCACGACGACTGGCTCGCTTACGTGCGCGAAAATATTCCGGTTGTTGAACAGGCGTATGCGCTTGCCTGCGGCCGCACAGAGTTGTTTACGAAGTTCTACAGGATGCGGGGTCGCCCGCTTCCCCTGGAACTCGCTCATGAACTGGAGCGCATGAAGGTGCTTCCCGAGTCGGAGAGAGCGGGGCTTCTAGAAGATCTGAACGAGCGCATCTTCGCCGACATGATCGGTTTCCTGTTCGACCAAACGAAGCCTGATTCGATGCTCCCAGATGCATCACCTCACGACTCCGCTTGGACGCAGGTCGAGGAGCTGCGAGCTTATCTGATGGACAAGAATCGTCACTTCGCCATCGCGGTGGCCTGTCGACAGGAGCTAAAGAGCAGTTACGACGCGGCTAGGTGGGACGGGTGCCTGCGCGATCAACTCGGATCAGTCAGCGAGGATGATGTCGCCTTTACGCATTCGATGGTCGCGCTCGATCGCCTGCTTCTCTACTTCCACGACAAGAGCCTGCTCTTGCCGAGGTATTTCTTCGAGCGTTGCTGGTTTCTGCATCATCTTCGCGGCCCGGAAAGGATGCTCCAGACCAGGGCGCTATTGAACACGTTGACGTCGGAGACAGGCGAATGCGCGTCCGTGTAATCAGCTTCGGCACCAATTGGTGGGCGATGCACTCCTCCACCGAAAGCGATCCGTATCGCTTTCGGCGGCGTGCGGCGTATTTCAACGCAGCGGCACTGATGTGCGGTAGGCGGCTCCATCACAGTGCGGTTTGGCCCGGTCAGGTCAGGTTCAACGCGAACAGCGGCTTCAACCCGGAGTTCCCTGCACGATCTATCGGACGCACGTTCCTATGCTCCGGACCGAATCAATTTGGCGGGAAAGCTCACTTGTTATTCGTGCGTCTCGAGATCAAGGCGCAGCCGGACACGTACCTAGTCACTCTGAATTCAATCGAACATGGCTTGGTTCGCTTCGACAGACCTGGCTGGAGGTCGTCCGGGGTGCAGCCCCTCTCGATCAGTCTGCGAGGCGCAAGATACGAGGCGATGCTGCTGATGGGTGCCGAAGACTGGATCTTGAGTGATGTCGGACCATGGAAGATCGACGCCGATCTCAACCGGCTTTGGCTCGCGGATGGCATGGAAGAGGTTTACCGGTGAGGTATCACAAGGGACATCTCGCCCTCTCCGACACGCATGACGTACCGGCGATGCTTCATATTCGCAACGCTCGGGCGATCTATTTTGACCAAGTCTGCGAGCTGTTATCGATCGAAGGGATTGCGGCGTCGCCCAGATCCCTGCGCTGGCGCGTTGCGCGGATCGAGAGGGCCGGCCTCATTTCGAGGTTCGATGGGCTACGCCATCTATCGAAGCCGGTCTTCGGGGTCACACAGGCGGGTCTGGCTTTCCTCGAATCGCGCGGGCATTATCTGCTCTCGCTGCCGAGTACAACTGACCGCATTCTGCATCCATCCCAGGTGCCGCACGCACTCGAACTGGTGAATATCCGCCTCGCGCTCGCTAGAGCGGGTCTCCTACAATCGTGGAAGTGCGAGTTGGAGGTCACATCACGGAACCTGGTTTTCGAGAGCGCAGCGACGAAGGATTTCGATGCCATCGCGGAGATTGACGCCAAAGGAAGCATCAGCACCCTTGCTATCGAATACGAGAGAAGCCCGAAAGCCGCCTCGCGCTATCGCGCGATACGAGAGGTCCTCGACCGAGATCGGACGGTCGATATGGTTTTGTACCTCGCGGCGAGCGACGACATTCTCTACCTTCTTGCTTCAGAGATGAGTGCCTCCCGTAAGCGGATCGCGTTCGCATTGAGTGAATCCTTCCGCAGCTCGTTGCTGGAAACGCATACGCTGACGAATACCCACGACTCGGAAATCGTTCCTTTCGGAGAACTTCTTCGGGCGTGATCAGCTCGCAAGCCTTTCTTAAAGACCGTTCCTGCTGGGTGTTTCGCAGACCACGATTCCCGACCCATTGACTTCCCAATCCCATCCGATTCCATTCCGATTGTAGACCTTTTGACCTGCTTTGCCGTGTTATTGAGCAGAATCTGTCCCCTCTAAGTGCTCTCCCTCCTTTGACTTACCTCTTGACTATCCCCTTGTGCACCTGACTGATTTCGGGTGGGAGTCGCTGGGGTGCTTCGAGATGGATGAGCGAGAGCGCCCGATTGCGAAGACAACAGATGAAAGGAGGTAAGGAATGACTGAAGCTCTTGCACAAGTACGTCGTTTGGCGCAGGAACATGGCAACGATCTTGCGTTCGTGGTGAACCATTCTGGCGGCAAGGACTCAACGAGAATGATGGGTCTGGTCCGGCAAATGTTCCCGGACTTCCGACTCATGCCGCCATGGCGGACACCGGCTTTGAACATCAATTGTCCATCTCAGCCGCAGACTGGACACGTATGCGTTGTGCCGAATTCGGCCTGAATCTTACCGTAGTCCGCAACGCAAAGCGTACATATTTGGAGATGGTGGAGTAGCGTGGCATGTTCCCATTTCCGCAATTTCGGCAATGCACCTCAGATCTCAAGCGCGGACCGATCGACAAGTTCATCCGCGGTCTGCCGCATAACGTCATCGTGAACTGCATCGGCATTCGCGCTGAGGAGTCACACGCCCGCGCTCGGTTGTCTCCGCTGAGCATCAATCAATCCTTGTCTACTCGGCAAAGGACCGTCTACAACTGGTTCCCTATCTACGAGCAATCCCTCTCCGAACTGCTCGACTGGCACTGGAGGAACAACGTCCCGCTTCATCCGGTGTATGTGCCGGAATACCACAAGGACGGTACGACCGGCGGGTATCTCAGGCGTCTGTCCTGTCGAGTTTGCATTTTCTCCACCGATGCTGACCTCCAGGCGATCCATGTTCACGACCGGTCTGCGTTCGATCTGATCGCCGATCTTGAACGCAAGCTCAACTTCACCATGCGCCCGGGTGCCAGCTTGGTGCAAATAATAGAAGCTCGTTCCTTAGCCCAGAACGAGGAAGCACGGCAACAGAGCTTCTGTTTTTGAACCAGCCGTCCGTTCCAGTCAAACCTCTCACATTACAACCTTACCCACCCGCAAGCCGAAGCTGTTCGGCTTCTGAAGGTGTGCTGCGCGCGTTCTGACTCGCGCAGGATACCCGCGTTCGTTGTGTTGCCCAACCTCCAATTTCGGCTTTGACCCGCCCCTGCCACCACTCAATTCGACACCTAAACGGCACTCCCGCCATTGCAGAAAGGAACTCCCATGCCCGAATTACCTCGGGTCGTCCTCGCTCCAGTAGAGTACGTCCCCGTTTTCTCGTTTCGTTTCGCTCGACAGGTCGTGCTCTGCCTGCTACTGACCGCGGGAAACATCGGAGTAATCGCCTTCGCCAGCCCACCTCTTTACGGCGTCACTGCCGGTCATCTACTTCGAAGTCTAGGGGTCAGCTCACTCTTCGCAGCACTTCTTGGCTCGCTCGTCCGGGTCTGGCTTGTCGTCTTCCGTAAACCCGTACGCTAGTTCCCCAACCCCACCTCACCCACGAAAGAGAGGAGAGTCACCATGCAACGCAGCTTAGGCAAGATGTCCGCTCACAAGATGTTCAACTGGCGCGACCGCGCCGCAGACTCCGTTCAACAGACCGTCTCCACATTTCTCGATGTCGGAGAAGCCATCGCCACTCGTTGGATCCAGACACCGAAGGGTGTTCTGCTCCTGCAAATGGTGCCGGATAATGCCTCTTCCGGCGCGATCTATGTCTTCGACCGTCAGCGCGACGACTGGTACATGCTCTCGTTCGAGGGCTGCGAAGACCAGTTCACCTCCGAGCAGTTCGACCGGGTTTTCTCGGAGTACAAGCTGTTCAGCTACGTGGAACAGCCCGGTCTATTGCTGTCTCAGATGTCTAACGCAAACGCCTAGTCGCTGTCACTTCTCGTTCCCCCTCGCACAACAACCACCTTTCACCCAAACTCCAGGAGGAGCCACCATGAGTCTGTCCGCTGGCCGCATCCGCTTCATCAATCGCTCTCTCGCCAAAACTCACGCAGCCGCCTACACCTCGCGGGACCGGAACCCCCACCGCTTGCCTGCAAACCTGGCATCGTCGGCTTCCGCCATTCCGCCCCACACCATTCGGATCGTCGCGGTTCCGAAGCCGACCTGCGCCTGAAACAGCAACCGGAATCGGCGAGGGAGTGCGCTTACCAGCCGCTCGGCTCGCCGTTTCTCGAAATTTTCGTTAGAACGTGAATTGGAACCCAGTACCGCAGCCACAGAACGACCGGCTGCTCTTGTCCTCGTCTCGACAGTCGGGTTCGACTCGATCAACACACGAAGTGGAGAACCGTCATGCCACCCAGTGGAAACCATCGCCTCCGGCGCGCCATCACTCTGCCCCGACTACGCGGTTCCGCTTCAGCTTAACCCTCAGCAGCTTAGATCCACATCGATCAGCGACAGATCTCCACCTCATCTTCTTGCTTCAATGCGTTCAGAATGAACTCGGCACGTTCTACCACTCCAGTCTTCGGCAGAACTGAAACGTCGTAGCCGAGTGATGGATAAACCTCAAGCAGACGTGAGTATTCGAAAATAGCAGACCCGAAATCGTGACGCCTCTCCAAATCCTCGCGATAAAGTTCTGGCCAAGGCGGTGTCAAAAAGACGCGGTGATGATACCGGTGAGCTTGTGAAAGGGGTACTAATACCGGCTCACCTGTCAGATCTTGAAGTCCAGCGGCGGCGTCGATCAATCCTCGGTCAAAGAAAACCCAGCTTTCTAGACCTTTGACTGAGACTAAAGTCATCAATAGCAATTGCGATTGCTCTTCGCAAGAATGCGGCCAAATCTACCCAAGGAAGGGCCGAGCCATTGCTCCTCATCTCTTCACGAATGATCCGTCGACCGGGTTCCTCCAGGATCGGATAACCACGGCTGCCGAGCTCGGCAAGCAGAGTAGATTTACCGCCTCCTGAACACCCAGAGATCACCACGAACCGATTCATCGGGCCTCCCCGTTGCGCAATCCTATCGCGAATGTCTCTGCAGAGTTGCAACTAACCTCATTACCAGAGGGCTGCGGGCTTCCACGTTGGCACTCGATATAATTGCGATCCTTACAGCCGGGATCCTGGCTACTTCAAGTCGCGGGATCCTGCCTCCGTCACCCTTCTGATACATGATTCGAACGTTGATCTCAACGAAGTCTGCGGATTTGACCGAGTTTTGGGGCCGGGATACAACCGCACCATTGGAAGGAGACCCGGTCATGCTCGATCATTTTTGCGTCAGCCGTCACACAGCAGAACAGTTTTTGAAGCTGTTCGTAAACCGACTCGCATACGGGATTCAGCGAGACAAAGCGTTACCGGATGGCACGTTCCCATACATCAAGCAGAGGCGGCCCCTTGATCTCGATGCGGTAAGGATGCACCTGAACGGAGACATCACCATCAACCTGTACGCCATCAACCCTCAGACCCAGAGCTCGAAGTGGGTGGCCATCGACGCCGACTACGACGGTTCGCTCGAAGCTCTGTTTCAGCTGCAGTGGGAGTTGAGACAGGATGGAGTGGACGCGGCGCTCGAACAATCGCGCCGGGGCGGTCACCTTTGGGTGCTTGCAGAGAACCCCCTGCTCGCATCCCTATGCCGGATTTACATCTACAATCTCGCCCTTCGTCTTGGAGTCCCTGTCAAAGGTGCAGGTCTACGCGAGGGGATTGAGGTCTTCCCGAGGCAGAACACGATTGAAACAGGTGCTTACGGCAATGCAATTCGCGGGCCTCTGGGAGTGCATCGCAAGAGCAACCGGCGCTACTGGTTCTATGAAGCGGACCTAAACCCGGAAGCGCAGCTGGCCTACCTGCAAGGGCTGAAGAAGCTGACTGCAACCGAGCTTGAGGCTCTCACCCAAGGAATGGCGCTGCCACAAGCGTACAGGCCGCCGAACCCGGAGCCATTCATTGCGCGGCCTGCACTTCCTGGCCGCCAAGAGTTCCGCATCCTCGATTACGTCAGGACGACCGGCAAGCAGGACAGCCGGAACTGGAAGGCGCAATGTCCATCGTGCGCCAAAGGCGGACGGGACCGCTCCCGCAACAATCTCGGAATCAAGATCTCAGACCCGCGCTTCTACGTGTGCCGCGCCGGATGCACCAAAGAAGACATCCGGGAGGCACTCGGTCAACCTGTACGCAAGACACTGACGGCTTAGGACGTGGACATGACGACGAAATCCAAAACCGAGAAACCGTCATCTACGTCCCGACGTTACGCTCTCCATGGGCTCTCGTTGCCGGCGAGTGTCTTGCGGGCACTCCAGAAACGAGGGATCTACTGTGCTCCCGGCGTCTCGGTGGAACACCAGCACCTGGCCGAGCGCTACGTGCTGCGCGGTGCCGAATCTGGCGGTGCTGTCATCGACATGGGGCGGGCTTGCGCATTCCTGTCCTTGGATGGACACCCGCTGCCCTGGTTGCAATCCATCGACTCCATCGCAGTGAACGGACGTCACGCCATCTTCCTTGCTAAGAGCTTCGTTCGGATCGAGATGCTTCGCACTGTGCACACCTACGAACTGGCCATCACCCGCCACGAGCTTTCGGTCGTCTCCGAACGCGCTCGTCCAGAGGTCTCCTCAGCCCTAGTCTTTCGAGGTCAGGACGGCATGCTTCCTCTCGATCTTTGGAAAGAGGAACACAAGGCAGTACGCGGTGAATTAGCTCCAATCTTTTATAGTCGCGGCGGCGAGGCGATCAGCCCATCAGAGCAATTTGAGACCGCAATCAGAAAGATCACGGGCGCAGTTTGCTGCATTGGCTGCCGGCACACGCACGTTGGGGTACCACCTTCATAACGGCTCGAGTCGTAAGCATTCGTGAGATGTCCAAGAATCACTCAACATGATGTGACTTGTCGGGATTTACGGGTCTCGAAGGGCCTGGGAGACGAAACTTGCGCGTCGTCTTCATGTAAAGCTCCCATTCCCTTTTCAGGTCTGGCAAGGTGGAGCCATGCGCCTCATCGAGGAAGTCGGCCTCCAGAATCCTGTCTGTTCGGAAATGCCGGAAGCCATTGCGTAGCTCACACCAGGCAGCAAGGAGTCGTACGGCGTCAGCGTAGCCAATGATCACCGGCCACACAACCCGATCAGTCTCCTGCCCGGCTTCGTCTCGGTAACGAATGCGCAGCTTCCGTCCGGCACGAATCCAGGAGCGGGCCTTCGCGAGATCGAGCCCGTCCCTGAACGCCAGGATGTTCTCCGGTGTGCCAAGGGTGGGCTCGGTAATGAAGGTGCGCAGAGAGTGTGGGACCGCGGCGGTGATCTTCGAGAGTAAATCCCGCGCTGCATTGGCCAGTGCAGCATCGCCCCGCTCGGCAACCCATTGCGCGCCGAGAACCGCTGCCTCCAGCTCCTCTGGGGTCAGCATAAGCGGCGGCATATCGTATTGCCGACCGAGCGTGTACCCGACACCTGCTTCACCACGGATGGGGACACCTTGGCTCGCCAGATCAGCCATGTCACGATAGACCGACCGGACCGAGATATTCAGCTCTGCTGCAACCGCCTCAGCCGTGAAGGGACGACGAGAGCGCCTAAGAATTTGAATCACTCGAAAGAGTCGGTCGGCTCGGCGCATAACAAAACAATGCTGACACAACGCTGTCAGTAGTGCTCAGTTAGTGTCGTTCAGGTGCTGGGACTCAGCATGGGAGGACACGATGAACCTGGTTTCGATGCGCGTCATCACAAACGATGTAGAACGGCTGGTCAGCTTCTACGAGATGATCAGCGGTAGTTCCGCAACCCGGTATACGCCGGACTTTGCTGAACTTACAACACCGAGAGGCACCCTTGCCATCGGTAGCACACGAACCTTGAGTGCTTTTGGCGCAGAGGATGAATTACAGCCCGAGGCGAACCGGAGTGTCATCATCGAGTTCATGGTGGAGGACGTAGATGCGACGTTCCTGCAGCTGAAAAAGCAAGTGCCCGCCTTCCTTCAAGAGCCGACAACGATGCCTTGGGGGAACCGCTCCTTGCTCTTTCGCGACCCCGACGGCAACCTGATCAACTTCTTTACCCCAGTCACTCCAGAAGCGATCAGGAAGTTCGCGCAGTAAAACAGCAGAGATCATGGAGAATCGGTGGATAACGACAAACGCCGCAGGCGTCGGCGATTCGCGCTGGACTCATGCTTTTCGCCCGGTTGGGAGGCTGTGCGATGACGAAGAGAGCCAAAAAGCGCAATCCAAGACTATCCTGATGCTGCCATATCTGGAGCACTCCAAGAACCCGTTCTGAACAGCCTTTCCTCCGTGAGTTCACGGAAGTCCTACGATCACGCTATCCGGGACTTCATCGACTGGTACTGTTCTGAGCCACGGCTGTCGTTCAATAGAACCGTTGTGACCCGGTATCGGATCGCCCTGGAGCAACGGAGATACGCCCCGGCAACCATCAACCTTCGACTTGCTGCAGTTCGCCGGCTGGCATACGAGGCTTCTGACTGCGGCCTCCTCAGCCCCGACCTAGCCGCCGGCATACGCCTGGTGAGGGGAGCCAAGCGACTTAGCGTTCGGGTTGGCAACTGGCTCTCGGCCGAGCAGGGCAAAAAGCTCATCACTTCGCCGTCAGGCCCGGAGCTTCGGGCGGTACGCAACCGGGCGATCCTAGCCATGCTGATTGGCTGTGGTCTACGGCGGGCCGAGATGGTGACGGTCGCCGTCGAGGACTTCAAGCTTCGGGAGGACCACTGGGTGCTTGCAGGTTTCATTGGGAAGGGCGGTCACATGCGCACTGTGCCGGTACCGTTGTGGGTCAAGGCTGCCGTGGATGCCTGGACCAACTCTGCCGGCTGACAGAATGGGGTGCTGTTTCGCCCGGTTGAACAGACCGGCAAGGTCCGGGGTAGCGGCTTCACCGCTAAAGTCATCTGATCCATCGTCCGCAAAGCGGCAGAGGACTGCGGTTTCGGTACTGTTGCCCATCACGACCTCCGTCGAACCTGCGCCCGGCTTTGCCATCAAGCCGGACGCGAGTTCGAACAGATCCAGTTCCTACTGGGGTCACGTTTCTGTCCAGACCACGGAGCGCTACTTGGGCTGCAAGCAACGGCTCCGGAACGCCGTCAACGACCGGATCGGGCTGGACCCAGACCCTCCCTGACCGGCGTTCCTCAACACTCTGCGACTTTGCAGGACAAATTAGGCGGATTCTTGAATTGTGATGTCGCTACACTGCCGATTGCTGAGGCCGAAGGCGCTTCAAGCACTGGGTCTGTATGGTTCAACTTGGCATAGCGAGCGGCTCTGCATCAGAAACGTTAAGTCGAAGACCACGCCTATCTATGATTCTCAGGCTCATGGCTTTTCC
This sequence comes from uncultured Acidobacteriaceae bacterium, assembly GCA_964246835.1. Taxonomy (GTDB): domain Bacteria; phylum Acidobacteriota; class Terriglobia; order Terriglobales; family Acidobacteriaceae; genus Edaphobacter. The sequence continues at coordinate 58,570 of CAXTRT010000006.1, forward strand.
GAGAAGCTCTCTGAAGGATTCGCTCTGACCGAACGCGTCGACTGCCGCTTGACTCGTCCACCCCTCTAGAAGGTGAAACTTGGCGCTGTCTTCGACATCCTGCGCAACTTGGAAGTACACGCACCCAGAACTTGCACGACCAGCTTGGGCGAGATTACGACAAATTTCTGCGAATGCGGAGATGTCATCCGGGTGCACTGTGTAGATAGCGTTTACGGCAAGAGCAGGCTTTGTACTCACGTTCGGACCTCTTTCTTAGGACTGTTCTCTAGATCGCCTGAGAGCAGGAAGGCTTGTTCTCTGAGCCAGGCGATGAATGGTGATTGTTGATTTAGGGAGCGCGGAAGCTTGTGATTCACCGCCTCGGCAGGTTGCTACCTCTACGTTAGCCTCTTGCTTCACAATTTTGACGAGTCATGACCTAGCTTCGACATCAGTTCGGCGATGTCATCGCTCATGGTGGCGGAATCATAGCCCCCTTCGGAATGATCAGAATCTCCCAAACCGCGCAAGTCGTTCCGCCTGCGGTGGTTGTTTGAACCAGATCTTTCTTGATATGTTCAAGCCCGCCATGAACCCTCACCACTGTCTTATTTTGAAGGCCATTAGAATCTAGGTGTGAGCAATTGGATACATTCCGTCAATTCTTTTCTCATAGCCCGGGCGATGTCAATCATCTATGAATGCGATGATCAAGATGCTCATCCTCTACCACGTTTGCCACGGAACCCGAAGATTCGGTGAGCCTTGCGTTTGCTCCGAACGGGCACTTCCTCATCACGGATGATTACGGGAACGCTCGTGTTCTGGAGTACACAGCAGAGGGCGAAAAGGTGCGTGAATGGGGACACCATGGAACCGGATCCGGAGACTTTGACCTGCCACATGCCATTCAAATAAGCCGAACGGGGAGCGTATATGTGGCTGACCGAGAGAACGGTCGCATTGAGGTATCCGACCTGAATGGAAAGTTCTTGAGGCAGTTTGATGGATGGGGAAATGCTATGCAACTCGACTGTTTCGTGGCGCGCTCTGGGTCACCATGGGGCCTCAGGCCCAAGAGCCTGGCGCGCCGGGTTGGCTCGTCAAGATGGACCCGGAGAGCGGGCGTATCCTTGGCCACCTCTTTGTACCCGATCAACGGGCTGGCCACGCTCTCGATCTGCTTCAGACAGGAGATCTGATCACCACGGCAGGATCTGGTTTGCTCCTGTTTCAACCGGAAACTTCCAGACGCTAGTGCTGAGAATGCGACATCAAGACCAGTCTTGGAGGACAGTAAGCCTTGGCTGTCGGAATTAGGGACAATCGTCAGAGGCTTGCCGGATCCCCCTTGTCGTCGACTTCGCCCTATCTGAAAAAGGGCCAGCCTACCAGAGCTGCACTCTTATTTCAGCGAGCGGTTCCCCAGGGTGCCAAATCAGACTTTCGCGAGGCGCAACCGCATCCCCGAGGTGTCCGTCAGTTCGTACGCATCGCCTACGTCAACGGCATCAGGGTTTGCTGCAAGTGCGACCTGAAGGTATTCGGCTGTAGCGAAACGCATCTCAAAGTGACGCATACGAGCCGTGCCCGCAGGTGAAGGAGGAGCGCCAAGCCCCTGCCAGGTGTTGATGGCTATCCGGTGCCTGAACGGGCCCCCCGCGCCAAGGTCCGCGATCTGCATGGGAGGCCACCACCGCGCCAGTTCCATGCCAAGGCTGATGTAGAAGTCCCGGGCTCGTTCGAGATCTCCGACGTATAGGTGAATGTGTCCAATCTTGGTCCCCTTTGCCGCAGACTCATGTTCCGAACCGGGTTGATACGCCTGCAGGACTTTGTCGAGATCCAAGGCATACGCTCCGGGACGTCCCACTCCATCTGCACCGACAAAGGTGAGCCGGTTTCCGGGGCCGGGCACGCACTCCCGAAACCGCTCTGGAGTTTCGAGCGTTATCTCGATGTTGATACCGTCAGGATCGTCCAGATAAATGGACTTCGAGAAGGTGTGATCCATCGGAGACATCGGGTGCTTATGATCCATCAACCGCTTGAAGATTCGCGCAAAATCCCGAGCGTCCGGCGGGTGTATCGCAACGTGATATAGGCCGCTATATCCCTTCTGAAAAGGAACGCGCGCGCCGCCATGCAGAACAAGGAGAGTTTCCTTGGCAGTGCCGACCGCGATGCTGTTGCTATCACTCGCACGCCGTTGGAATCCGAAAAGATCCTCCCAGAAACGGGCAGTCCGATCCGGGTCTCTAACCTCCAGGTGAACCGCTCCAAAGGTAATCACATCCCCATCTGCCATTTCTTCTCCCCGGAGAATGAGCGGTGGCTTCTGCGTTGCTGAAGAAAAGCTACCGGCTTCACAGGGCAAAGCCTTCCGAAGCCGGCACACACTACTCGATCTGACCTGCCTGCGTCTGGACTGCCTGGAGGTGCGGTGCAAGAAACTCATTGCGGTCCTTGCCCTGGCGGAGCGCCATGGTTCCACCTGCGGTCAGGAACTTCGGTTCCTTCACACCTAAGAAACTGAATACATCTTTGAGGTAAGGCTCCACATGATTGAACGAAGCCATCTGTGTCCCGGCGTCATACATGCCACCGCTAGCCACGACAAAGGTGACCTTCTTGCCGGTTAGCAGGCCCTGCGGCTTGCCCTCGACATAAGCGAAGGTCTTGCCTGCTCGCGCTACCTGATCGATCCAGAGCTTGAGTGGGGAGGAGATGCTGAAGTTGTGCATGGGGACGCCGATCACCCACTCGTCAGCCTGCTGCAATTCCGCGATCAGGGTGTCGGAAAGGGCTAGTTGCTGCTTCTGCTCTTCGGTACGCGAGGGCTCGGGCGTAAAGGCGGCCGCAACCCACGCACCCGTCACAGGCGGGATGGTTGTGGCATTAAGGTCGCGGTCAATCACGGTCGCGTCGGGGTGAGCGGCCTTCCACTCGGTGACGAACGCCGCAGTCAGTTCGCGGGAGATCGACACACCATAGAGAGGACTTGAATCAATGTGCAGCAGGGTGGGCATAGGGTCTCTCCTCCTTGAGAGCAGATGACCACTGATGGACATCTGTCTCTTAAATAATAGACAGATGTATGACTTCTCTCAAGGGTTCAGAAAAGCTATGCTTGGACATGCCCATCGCGACAGCCCAGCCCGAAATCACCGATTCTACCGACCGGCGTGTGCTGCGTAGCCGACGGATGTTGATGGACGCTTTAGGCAAACTCCTGAAGAAGAGAGACTTCAACGAGCTATCCATCCAGGAGATTGTGGACGAAGCAGGTCTCACCAGGGCGACCTTCTATCTCCACTATCCCGATAAAGCCGCACTGCTACAGGCCATGTCCGCGGATCGCTTTGGGGAAATGCTCAGAAAACGGGGAATCACATCCGCCACAAGCGAGGGAGCCCTGTATGCCATTGCGCTGGGTGTTTGCGACTATCTCGCAAAGGCACTAGGCTGTCCCAGCAGCCTGAGCAGAATGCCGCAGGACCGGTTCGTGATCCCAGTTCTGGAAACTCTCTTCCGTGATGACGCGGGGAGCTATACGCTGCTGCCGGAGATCGACCTGGACACGTTTTCGACCTCTCTTGCTTGGGCGATCTTTGGAGCGGCAAGCCGCTGGGCTCAAACGAAAGATCGCCGGCCGGCCGAGCAGATGGCGAACACCATCGAATCGCTTGTCAAACCCTTAATGCTCGCTGGAAGTAGTCACGGTAAAAAGCGAGAGTTGCGGAGTTAAGTCCCCATAAATGCTTTTCTTGGGAACTTGGAGGCTGCGCCTCGGTGACAGGCCGGGTGAAGGCATATGCGTTCTCCAAAAGCTGAGGCTGAGCTTTAGCAGCCCCTTATCGTCGACCCGTGATCGTGATCAGCGGATCGCTCTTGGAGCCGTCCCGCAGCACCTCTACGCCGATGTCACGGAAGCCGGCCCGCTGGAGGTAGAGGCTCACCAGGTCGGCATGTCCACGGGCGTCGAGCGACCGCCAGATCGCCACTGCCTTGGTGGGAAAACAGCGGTTGGAGAAACTAACGATGAAGGGCGCTTCCGACCGCAGAACCCGCAGGATCTCACCGAATATCTCTACGGGACGCTGTAGATACTGGACGCCAACACAGCACAGGGCGGCATCGCAGCTGTCAGACTCCAGCGGCAGGATGGGGGTACGGTTCAGGTCCTGCACAAAGCTTCGGCTGAGCCGGGGGTTGGCCCTAAGCTCCTCGGCATTCATGCCCTGGCCGATCACCTTGGTAAAGGCCATCTCCGGCGGCAGATGGCTGATCCAGCTTGACATAAGATCCAGCACAATGCCCCCAGCCGGCAGGGTGGCTCGGTAGTAGGCGGTGAGCGCGCGTGTCGCTGCCTCGTCGATGTGCGTGACCATCCGGGCAGGACCATAGAAATTGGCGTCGTCGCCGCCATCCTCCTTGAGGAAGGCGCTGGGCGGTAGCTCAGGCAGGCGGTCGCTCATCCCTGACTTTGAATTCTGTCATTCGTCACAAATTCCTCCGAGGCAATCAATTATCTTCCCCGACCGCATGGGCCTATTTGTAGCAAACGTTCCCACGCGCCAGCCAGCGCCACATGGGTGAATTGCTAAAATATGCACTCCACACTTTGGGCGGGAGACCCGGCATTTACGAAGCTCTTGGAGCGACACGATGTACGGTTGCCCCGAATTCAAGCATTGATGGGAGACACACGAGGTCGGCAGCAGCGCAGGCGTTCAGAAACTGTTCATCATCCCACCAAAGATCTCCCCCATTTTGAAACTGCATCGTTTCAGGCGAACGATGAACCCTCGCTCAAGCTGTCTATCTACACACCCTTCTGACGCATCTGGACACTGTCTGCATTGACACAATGCGCCGTAGCGCCTCTTTGTTCCGGCGTGTCATATTCTCGTAATGCGATCATCAGGCGCTGCTTAGGAACTGTAGCTTCGAACACAGCGCTCTCTGTCGCCCTTTCATTTGGAGGATGCGACGGCGACTCAGGAAGAGAAACTCACGCTAATCCCCTGCTCTGCTGCTTGGCAGAATGTGCACCAAGTCTCTCACTCAGCTTGGTCCGACGCCGCGGCTCGAGCCGATGTTATAGATTCCGGACTTCCAAAAAAGCCTTCCCGACATATGCTTAGGCTCCCCCGCGCCGACCGTCAAAAATCGCGCGGCCAGAGTAGTCTCTGAGTCTTTGCGCTCTTCGCTCCTGCAAATCGCTCTATCGTCACGGGACGGTAAGACCCCCATCGACGGGAAGCGCAACGCCCGTCAAGAAGGATGCCGCATCGCTTAGGAGGAAGAGTGCCACTTCCGCCTGCTCCATCGGGTCGGAAAAACGTCCCATCGGATGCGCCCCAAGCACTTGGGCATGGACTACAGGGTCTGCGATCCACCGATCAAACATCTCGCTGCGAGTACCGCCGGGACAGATTGCGTTTACGCGAATCCCTTGTGTCGCGCATTCCATGGCGGCGACCTTAGTCAGACCAATCACACCGTGCTTTGAAGCCTGGTAGGCGGACAGGCCGGGGGTAGCGACGAGGCCACCCACCGAGGAAGTGTTGACAATCGCGCCACCGCCTGCCGCCAGCATGGCCGGTATCTGATACTTCATTCCGAGAAAAACGCCCTTGAGGTTAACTGTGAGCACGCGATCCCATTCTTCCTCCGCGAGATCCACGATGGACTGTCCGAACTGTTCGGTACCGGCATTGTTGAACGCGAGGTCGAGCTTACCGAACTCATCAACGGTCCTGGCGACCACATTTCGGTGGTCTTCCGCGATCGCAACGTCCATGCGCACAAAGATTGCTTTGCCGCCATCACGGACGATCCCGTCGGATACCGCACGTCCTTCCTTCTCACGTCGGGCGGCGACGACGACATTGGCGCCTTCACGGGCGAAAAGCTGTGCGGCAGCTCGACCGATACCCGCATTACCGCCCGTAACGATGACGACCTTACCCTGTAATCTGTCCATTCTCACCTACCCCGTCTCTTGCTGATGCGTTCTGGCGTCCTAGCATCTACAGATGAAATCTGGCGGGCTTCGGTTGCGGGAAGAAGAACGCTACTGGACGGGCCTCTAATTTAGAGTGAATGGTGCCGTTTCAGGTAACAAGACGGCGTTAGCCGATAATGCGCATGTCGCCAGTTTGCCCGCTTATAGACGATGCGTGGCGGCGTTAACTTGTCGTTCGGGCCGACACGCCGTCCCTTCGCGCTGCGCTCGTTTCGATTCACTTAGTAAGGTTCAGCTTCAATCACGGCGCTCTTAGGAGCGCAATTTATTTTTGGAGAAGACGATGCCCGCTCAGGAAGAGAAACTAACCGTAGAGCCCGCTGCTCTATTTGCTCAGCTGGCGGATCCATTCGATCCGTCCGTGATCAAGTGGCGCGTTACACACACGACCCAGGATGGCAGCCGCGGCGCGGTTATCGCTTTTGCAGACCCGCGCGCCTATACGGACCGCCTCAACCTAATTTTCACTCCCACGGGGTGGACTCGGAGCTATACCGTCGCTAAGGTCGAGGGAGTCAGTCGATTCAAGCGCGACAAGATCATCGTCACAGGCAAAGTCCTGGTCACATGCTCGCTCACCATCTATGATCTTGGCTCCCATACGGGCGGTGGCGAGGAGTGGGCTGACGAAGAGAACGCGATGACGAGCGCCGAAGCCCAGGCCTTCAAACGGGCGTGCACCTGCTTCGAACTCGGGCGTTACTTGTACAACTTCGCAGAGATGTGGGTTCCGCTGAACGATCGTCGTCAGCCACAGGAGTTTCCGACGCTACCGCAGTGGGCGCTTCCCAAGCTGCAGAGAGAAGATCGTCAAGATCACTCGCCAGCCGGAGCGCAAACGGCAACGACGCAGCGCGGCCCCATCGACCAGAACGCGACAGCCAAGATCGACGGCTTTCGTCGCCTTCTCGGGAACCGTATCCATCGAGAGATCCTGTGGCGCGTCGCTCGGGTTGAGGGAGCTAACTCCATCCCCAACGCTCAACTGCAGAACAGCGTGGTCGACGCCATGGAACGCGCTACTCGCGGGATTCACCGCGCGAATGCGCTAGCAGAAGCCATCGGCGATTCGGCCTTTATTTCAGTGCTCGACAGTCTGCAGATCGGGTCGATGGCGACGATCGACAACCTGGAAACACTCAGGCGGTTGGTGGCGGAGCTTGAGCGCAAGGAGGAGCAGCAAGCGGCTTGATCAAACTGGCGGTTAACAAGGGCCCCAGCAAAGCGGAGATAAACCATGTGCAACGTACAGATGATCCGGGAGGAGAGAGGTCTCGTCTCCATACCGGTCCAGAAAGCGGTTTATTGCGAGAACTGTGAGCAGATCTCGAACTCAGCTTGGCTCCGTTGCGGGCGCTGCGGTTCCGAGACGATGATAGAGCTTCTAAACATTTTCAGAGAGCCTTCCCCGCCAGATCCGCAATCACCAGCCACAGCTGTTGTCGTCCTTCGCGAGGCGGCATGACCTCATTCATTCCATCGGGATCAGCTTATATGCAAAACTCCCTGCGCTTGCTATTTGGGTGTAATTCGAATGTGATTTTTCTACATTGGATGCAGTAGATCAAGGGAGGAACCCAGACATGGCGACTGCATCCCAATCGAGACCAGATCTGTTTGCCCACCGCGAGGCTTTGCGGCTTCCGCTTGCGGCCGTTGTTGGTAAATTAGTCGAGATCGTTGGGCGGAAGCTCACTGCCTACATCGGTGGTGTGAAGGATGTTCGAGCCGTAGACCGTTGGATCGGCGGCGGCGAGGTCTACGGCGATGCCGAGGCACGGTTACGGTTCGCATTTCAAATCGTGCGGACACTGAGCGAGAAGGATTCGCCTGCCGTGGCGCAGGCGTGGCTGACCGGTGTGAATCCAGAGCTGGGCGATCGAGTTCCCTTACGTCTGCTGCGGGAGAATGACATCGACGCAATCGCTCCAGCAATCCTGAGCGCTGCACGCGCCTTCCTCGCTGGAGGATAGGTGATGCTGTTGGAGACTCGGCAACCGTCAGGGCCGGTCCATCGCCTTGGCCCTTGCGCCAGAGTCTAAACCAGCACTCCGCCATAGTGTCCGATAAGTCTTGCCATCATGGCAAAATGCGGAGTAAGGTTTCACTATGGCTGTTTTGGCAAAAACAAACGCTCACGGTATACCGAAAGCAGAGCGGAAGGAGTCGCGGTTCCGCAGTCGCGGCTCTAGTCTCGGAATCCAATCAAGTGGCACCACGGAACTGATCGAACAGCTGGAGGCCGGCTTTCCGTTCGACGCTCTGCGAAAGTTCGAATCGAACTCTGGTGTCGAAGCAAACCTGCTGGTCTCCATACTCGCCATTCCCGAAAGAACGCTTGCCCGCCGCAGGACAGCAGGCAGATTCGCGCCCGATGAATCCGAACGCCTTCTGCGGATCTCGATTGTCTTCGAAAGGGCGGTAGAGCTCTTTGACGGAGATATCGCGTCGGCCGTCCAATGGCTCACGACCTCGAAGAAGGCTTTGAGCGGAAAGATTCCCCTGAAGTACGCAAGAACGGAACCGGGCGCCCGCGAGGTTGAGAACCTGATTGGTCGTGTCGAACACGGCGTCTTTTCCTGATGAAGGGATGGCGCATCACGCAACGGAGGCGTGCAGAAACGGCGTTTAGCGGAAAGGGAGCCCGTCTATTTGGCGGAAGGTGGAACAGTCCCGGAATCCCGCTCATTTATGTAGCGCAATCGCAGTCTCTAGCGGTACTTGAGGTGCTCGTTCATCTCGATACTCCGGCCTTGTTAGATAAATACGTGCTTTTCGAAGTAGAGTTCGCATCTCCGCTCATCACGGATCTGGATCGATCGGTGTTGCCCAAGAATTGGAAGTCCGATCCGGTGCCCGAAGCTGTCCAGGCGATCGGCAACGAGTGGGCATCGTCAGGGATCTCGGCGGTGCTCCGGGTTCCCAGCGTCTTGGTCCCCGAGGAATCAAACTTCCTCATCAACCCGCGCCATTTTGACTCCGCGACGATCGTGATTTCAAATCCTCAACCGTTCCAATTCGATCCGAGGCTGGCGAGGCGAAGGTGATTAGGTTTGCAAGGAACACGCGGACCTCGTCGTCCCCTCTCTATCTTTCATCGAGAGTGCGGGACCTCAACCAACAAAGCTTTATGAGGTGTCTTTTGCAGACAAATACAACATATCTTTGCAGCGCCAGGAGGAATGGGCCAACGAGTTGTAGGGATTCCACGTCGACGAAGATGAAACGGATCTCGATGAGTGACTCGGCCTGTTCTCGCCAGAAGAGCTTCCCTGCGCCAGCAATCGTAAACACAAGCCGACTTCTAGTGACTTTAGGCCGGCTTGGAGTCGTCCAGGATCTATCCTCAAAATGTATAGGAGTCGATAGATGGACAGTCCTGTTGTTTGGTTTCCCCAGATCTGTGAGGCTACCCGTGAGATGCCTCGCCTCGCAGCCCTGGACGTTCTTGATTCTCTGAGTGACGAGGCGTTTTCGAAAAAGTATGCAGCGCGCTCCATGCCTTTTCTACAGCGGCTGGGTGCGTTAAAGTTCTCTGAAGCGGAGATCTTAGGTCTGCTGCAAGGGGCCTACGGCGATCAGACCGTGAGCGTCCGTTTCGGCAATATGGCAGATCCGGGTAGCTACCTGAATCGCCGCGAAGAAGAGATGCCCCTAAGAAGTTTCATTAGGGAACACTTCGTGCAGGGAAACGATTCCGGGACGGCCTATGCCGCCGGCACTGTGATACCCGTCGAGATGGTGCGCGATCTCGGTGTCCCTTTTCCGATGTTCTACCCTGAGTATTTTTTCAATGAGCCACGGATGTGGATGGGTAAGAAAGGAACGGTGACTGCCCTGCACAAGGACATCCCGGACAACTTCTCGTTCGCATACTTCGGTGTCAAAGAATGGCTCCTCCATCCGCCAGCCGATTTTCCTTATCTATACATGATTCATCCGCAACCGAATGCACTTCCAGACTTCGCAGTCAGCATGGTTAACGCAAAGTCTCCGGATGCGACACGCTTCCCGGAGTTCTCGAAGGCTACACCGATCTCCATGACGCAGCGTGCGGGCGATCTGCTCTATGTGCCTGCGGGGTGGAGTCATTTCGTGGAGAACCACGAAGACTCTCTGATGATCAATTTCTGGCTGAAACGCGGAAGATCCCCTGCAGTGTTAGGCAGGGACCGATGACAAGGGTTCACTCCAGTCTCCTGTCCCTGTCTCTTCCCATGTGCCAGGGCTAAATCTTATTTCTCGAGAAATCCACTTACTTCATTTGGCGGTCGCTAGCGATAAGCCGACTTCTCGGTACTGATCCGAATCGATAAGAAGGCCGTTGCGACGGCAGGGCCTACCGCAACGGCCATTCTGAGCAGCCCTCCTAACGACACAGCGGGCCTGAGACTTCTGAAGCGATTATCGTCAGCTCCTAGGAAGGCAGAGCTACGCCTTTGATGAGCGCCGGCGGCTCGACAAACGTGGGCATCTTCAATCCCTCGTCGTAGAGGTAAATGGCAAGATCAAGCGAACCGTCAGCGACGTCCCATCGCGTGACCAGGCCATTTTCGATCCGTAGGACGAAATTCTCTACCGAGGTTCCGGTCTTTCCAGTCGGAGCGAGGCCGTTGAAGGGACGATCGTGCTTCCAGTGGAGGTTGATCGTGACGAGGCCGCGATCCCCCGCGACAAAATGGTCGACGAGATCGGTGCGCGGGCGGAAAGCGTCAATGAACGACTGGTTCCATCGCTTCAGCGCGGCTATACCGTCGATGTTGCGTCCTGCAGGGCTGTTGGATTTGACGTCAGGATGGATCACTGCGTCCCAAAGATCGAGCCGGTTTTGCGAGAAGCCTTTGTAGATCTGCAGAGTAATGCTGGAGTCGGATGCCTTCGTCTGCGTTCCGCCTGTCGCTACCTGCGCCCCCGCCTCTCCGAGGAGGCTCAAGCCTGCGGCTACCATTGCGCCATGGACGAGCAGCTTTCGACGTGAGAGTGACGATGTATTTCTTTCTTCATAGTTCATCATGAATGACCTTCCTTGTGTGTCTGTCGTTGAGACCGATGCCGTCAAAGTGTTGGCCCGGATCTATTTGGCGAAAGTTGTTCATATTGCTGCGTATGCAGGAGCGTGCCCCTGCATACGCAGGGTGCTGGATAGCTGACCTAGACTTGGCCGATTCCGCCGTCCACCATCAGATCAGCGCCCGTGACGTACGAACTCTGATCAGAGCCGAGGAAGACTGCTGCGTTCGCAATTTCAATAGCATTGGCCGCCCTGCCGAGCGGGATTGCGCCGACATAACCATTAATGACTTGTTGGCGATCGAGCCCCTCTGCCTGGCCATCCAGGATGGGAGTGTCCGTCAACCCAGGGCTAAGCGTGTTGGCGCGAATGCCACGACCATTGAACTCCGCAGCCCAGGTGCGGGCATAGGACCTATTCGCTGCCTTGGTTGCGGCATAAGCAGTGTGACCAGCGAAGCCCATCTGGTGCATCGCGGAGCTGACCAGGATGATGGAACCTTTTCGAGTCATCAACGGCAACAATTTCTGTACCAGGAATACCGGAGCGCGTGCCATAAGGTTGAAGCTCTTATCAAAGTGCTCGGGCGTGATGTCTTCGATCGCAGATCGTTCCGTGAACCCGGCATTCGACACGATGATGTCAACCACGCCCTTTTCGGTCTTTACTGTTTCAGCGATTTTGTCGATGTCTTCAAGCTTCGCAAGATCTCCAGCGATCGCAGTGACATTTCGACCGATCTCCGCGACGGCTTTGTCCAATTCGCTCTGACGCCGAGCCGTGATGAAGACATACCCGCCTTCCTCCACGAACCGCCTTGCAGTCGCGAGACCGATTCCGCTGTTTCCGCCCGTCACAACTGCAATCTTTCCCTCAAGTGCGCCCATGTATGCTCCCTAGTCCTGGTTACTGCCGCACTCATTGCGGCAGGCATGAAGTGCCAGCTATTCCCGAACAATCGTTCCAGAACATTGTCGTACGATCGTTACAGATGTTTGCGACTCTGCATCGGATTCAGGAAGATTGCGTCTAAAGAGACATGAAGACCTCAAACAGACTCGGGAGACCTGCTGCCTTCGATAAGGAAGCCGCCCTCGATGTAGCGATGCGTCTATTCTGGGAGCGGGGTTACGAAGGCGCGTCCATGGCGGATCTCTCCCATGCGATGGGCATTCACGCGTCCAGTATCTATGCAGCGTTCGGCGACAAGCAGGCACTATTCGCGCTTGCGGCGAAACGCTATATGGAAGTTCCGGGACAGTACATGGTGCGGGCGCTTGCAGAGCCGACGTTCGAAACGTTTATCCAGGCTGCGTTTTACAACACGGTGGAGTTTCTGGGTGGCAAGGAACACCCGGCCAGCTGCTTCACCCTCACTGGCTCTTTGTCCTGTGGCGTCGACACTGAACCTGCGAAGGCCCTGATGCTCGATATACGGCTACGGAATGAAGCCGTCCTCAAGGGCCGTCTTCTCAAGGCCAGAAGGGCCGGAGAGTTCTCCAAAGAAGAGAACATCGACGACTATACCCGCTATCTTTCGTCGCTCCTCAGTGGTCTCGCAGTTCAAGCTGCGAATGGTTCCACTCGAGCTCAGCTCAAACGCACTGCTGAACTAGCTTTGAGGCATTTGGGTATACGAGCGCGAAGCGAGGCTTAGTTCTAATGCATGCACAGATGTGATCGACGGATGATTACGCTCAAAATGCCGTCGATCTCTATCGAGATGATCGGCTTCCATTTACCGATTTCAGTTCGTTGGGGATAACAGGCTGACATACTCATTAAATTTTGCCTGAGGGTTTTGATCAGTCCTCATAAACGCTCTTGTCGTCAGTTGGTGCCAAATCGCCAACTCACTCAGCGAACTCGTTTCATTCTGTCATGTGGAGTTCTCCTGTTCCATCGATAGATTCCCCCAGCGCATGACTCTGCTGCCACGGAATATGCTTCGTTTTCCGGCAAGAACATGGTTGAGTCCCATAAACAAATCTGGAGTGCTAAGGAGAGCTATGCGGAGTGTCGGTCGGATCAAGCTCGGCTATTATCCCCTTCCCGAAGCGGAGGGAGCCCGCGTAAGGAAGCTCCTGCAGTTCCCGGCAGAGTCCAGCAGTGTCCTCGACCCGTGCGCGGGTACGGGGCGGGCTCTGCTGCAATTAACAGCAAGAGCGCCGGTTTCGCTGTTCGGAGTCGAGCTAGACGCTCAGCGGGCCGCTGAGGCGTCCGCCGCTGGAATCGAGACGGTGCATGGCAACATCTTTGACGTCCAGGCAAAGGTAGAGAGCTTCTCAGTCCTCTACCTGAATCCGCCCTACGACTCAGAAGTCGGCACGCTCGACAACAAACGCATGGAGTTCCTGTTTCTGGAGCACACCTATCGTTGGCTCATTCCCGGTGGGGTGCTGCTCATGGTGAGTCCGCATAAACAGTTGGACACCTGCGCTTCCTTGCTGGCCGCCAACTTCACGTCGTTCCGGGTGTTCCGGTTGTCAGATCCCGAATCTGATCGCTTCGATCAGGTTGCGCTGATTGGTGTCCGCAAGAAGATGAATGGCGAGGCGTATCAACGCAATCGCGAGTTGCTCGTCAAGGCGATCTGGGAACATCCCCTTCCTATATTGACGGAAGAGGAAACGCCTTACAGCGTTCCTCCGATGCCGCCGACCGCTTTGACCTATCGAGGCTTACCGCTCGATCAACTCGAAGATGTCGTCGTTCGCTCCTCTGCTTGGAAGAAGGTCGAACCCTTTCTGCTCCCCAAGGAAGAAATGGCGGGAGGCAGGCCCATCACTCCGCTGCATGGCGGCCATGTGGGGCTTCTCTGTACAGCCGGCCTGCTCAACGGTGTCTTCGGCGAGGGGCGCGATCGCCACATTGCACGATGGCGCACGGTGAAGAGTGTCTCAACGTTTGAGGTCGCGGAGAACGGGTACAAGGAAATCCACAAGCGTGAGCGCTTTTCGAATGAATTGGCGCTCATTTACGAAGATGGGCGAACGCGAGTGCTCACCGGGGCGACGAAGGAGGAGGAGCATGCAGAACGCGCACTTACGGTTGGGACGGCTTGAATACAGCCGCAGCACTGAGAAAACGAGCACACACATCTCCCTCCACGTCGACAGGTACGTCGGAGAGGGCCGACAGGCTCATCTGCTGAGCCTGTTTGGCAACGATGCCGAGGTCGGCGCGATCACGGCCGCCATCCATGAAAACCACACGTTCAATGTGATCTCTCCGGACGGCAAATCGCAGGTGGCCGGCTTTGGCAAGGATGTCTCTTGCTATCGAGGCTCGCTGAGCCTGCCGGGTCGAAAACAACCGTTCCGTCACCTTATCGCAGTTTCTGCGTCGCTTCATGGCAACGGCAGTGCGGGCCAGACGTTCGTCCTCAATTACCAGCCCGAAACCCGGGAACTGACGTGGGCGACCTTGGTGAGTCTACTGGGGCTGCCGGCAGATCCGCGCTGGGCAGACCAGATTCTGGGAGAGTTGCAGCGTCTGCACAAGATCAAGCGGCTACCCGGAATTGGATGTGAGCCAGTCGTCATCTACGTCACGCGTGAAGAGCTTCTCGAACAGATTGGCCGCGCCTGCGCCAAGCGGCATCTTCCGTTTCCTGATGTGAACGGCCCGGTCCTGTGGCCGATGTTCTCGATGCGCCAAGCGCTTGCCGCAGCCTAGCACCCTCCGATGCATGTACGGAGTGAGGACTGCCGGAAAGTCGGTAAGATAGCCAAGATCGAAGTGAAGACCAGCCTCCGGGCTGGTCTTTGTGTTTGCCGTGCACTCGTTCCCAGGAGGAGAGCCGTGGAAACTTATTACGATTACCTGAGAACCTTTGCTTCGGAGTTGGGCTCGCGCATCGTTGAGATGTACCCGCCTTTGCAGGGTACGAAAGACCCCATCGCGCCCGCGCTGAAGACGCTCCTGCGAAAACCTCTGCCTGCTCAGGCGATGACGATCACGGGAGCGGTGAAGTATCTCAAGACTGCTAATTCCGTGCGTATTGTTGGGGAGTGCGGTACCGGCAAGACCCTGATGTCAGTCGGCATCGCCCATGCTCACGCCGAAGCGAGGCCGTACAACGCTCTCGCGATGTGTCCGCCACACCTGGTCCTGAAGTGGGCGCGGGAAGTCCTGGTCACCGTACCCCGAGCACGAGTCTTCGTTCTGTACGATTTGCGCAACGGTGGCGATCCTTCGAAGCCCCATGGCGTGGTTGAGATGAAGCTGCGCAACGGGCACGCGGTCAGCAACGGTCAGAAGACGACGTTATCTGAGCTGCGCAAGATGGGCCGTAAAGGATGGAGGAGGACCTGCTCAGGACCCGCGTACTTCATCGTGAGCAAAGAGACCGGGAAGCTAAGCTATTTCTGGAAACATGCCTACACCTGGTCTGAGTCTGGACTTTGCCGACTGAGCGTTACCAACCCTGACACGGGCCGCTCAATCCCGAAGACAGACGGCGGTTATCTGGGCCGGGCGGACTTCGCAGAAGCTAAGCTGAAGGCAGTTTACGAGCGCGAGAAGGAAGGAACTGAGGTTCATTCGGCCCTCTGGCAGGCTGACCGGAACAAGATTCAGCGCATGGCACCCTTGGAATATATCAGCCGCTACATGAAGGGCTGGTGGGACTACTCGATTGCGGACGAGCTTCATCAACTCGCGAACGATACCGCTCAAGGCAACAATCTGGATGTGCTGCGGCGTTGCTCCCGCAAGCTCATCGCGCTCACCGGGACCATGATGGGCGGCTATGCCGACGACCTGTTTCACATCTTCTATCGGATGGAACCGCGCAAGATGGTGGAGGAGGGTTTCGAAGCGAGCAGCCAAGGCCGCGGGGACTTCCAGGCTACCTATGGTGTTCTCGAATCGATCGAGAAGATTCCGGACGCTGATAACGCTTGCAGCCGTGCAGCCAAGAGTACGGTGCGGGTCTCGCGCAAGCCGGGGGCCTCACCGCTGCTGTTCGGCAAATTTCTGATGAGTTCGACAGCGTTCGTCACGCTGGAGGACATCGCGGACTATCTTCCACCTTATGAGGAGACGGTGCATGAAGTCGCGCTCGGTGCCGAGCTTGCTACTGCGTATGAGGGGATCGAGGAGGACATTCGCAAAGCACTTCAGGAGAATTGCGGCAATCGCAGCCTGATGAGCCTAATCCTTCATCGCCTGTTGCTCTACCCCGACCATCCGTTCGGCATCGGGGATATTTGGGCCAAGCGCTTCGATGCTCAGGAGGGCCGCCTCGTACCGTTTCTGGTGACGAGAGCGCCTGACTTATCTCAGGAGATCGTCTATCCCAAGGAACAGAAGCTGATCGACGACATCCGCGAAGAGCTTCGTCAGGGTCGTCGCTGTCAGGTCTATGCCACGTTCACGGGGGAGCATGATGTTGCCAGCCGCATCGAGCGCTTGTTGCGACAGGCCGGTTTCCGTGTTGCGGTCCTTCGTTCAACAGTTCCGACGCTTCGCCGCGAGTTGTGGTACGAGAAGCAACTCAAGGAAGGCGTCGAGGTAGTCGTCTGTCATCCCAAGCTGGTCGAGACAGGGCTTGATCTGCTTTGCTTTCCAACCATCTACTTCTATGAGACTGGCTACTCGCTTCACACCCTTCGTCAAGCTTCTCGCCGGTCGTGGCGGATCGGACAGACGCTTGGGGTTCGCGTAAAGTTCTTCATCTACGCGGCTACCACGCAATTGACCTGTCTTCGATTGATGGGCAAGAAAATGCTGGTGGCCCTGATGATGGAAGGCAAGTTCTCCGGCGAAGGTCTCCATTCCATGGACACCGACGTTGACATGATGGCGGCGATGGCGCGCGAGCTGGTTGAGAAAGGTGGTGTCGGCCAATCGGCCGATGCGATCTGGGACGAGCTAAAGCGTGAAAGAGAAACGCACACTGCCTCGGGACCGAAGCTGGTAGAGCCGTTGGCGCTCGGTGAGACTGTCGGCACGCCTGCCATTCTGCCCGATGTTGCTGCGACGCCTGCTCCAAATGCACCGGGCTTGACGCTGGTGCATTCGGATGCAAGATCGAAGGGAAAGCCAAAACCGATCTGGCCCACCGGCACTGTTGCGGGCGAACAGATGAAGCTCTTCGGATGAGCGGATGCGCGTTTGCTGTGCCTCAGCCCTTGCCTTTGACTAGCGCCCCTAAACAACGAGGCGGGAGATCGTAGCCAGTCCGAGAGTAGTTCCAACGAGGCTGCTTACCCTGCCTTCGATCACCAGCAAAGAAGGGGTCAGCTTCGGCTGACCCCTTCTTCTTGCATCGAGGTATCTCATGCCAAGAGAACTGTTTCTGCCATCCGACTTCGTACCCACTCCGTTTTCTACGACACAGGATAAAGCGGACTTCGGAAACGCTTTGATCCACTTCATCGAGTCTGAGTGCAAGCAAGAGCTCTTTAGAGAGCGTCTCTACAACCGTCTCTCCATGTGCTTTGGGCATATTGCACACTGCGACCGATCTACCTTCTACGAGACATGGTTCCTGTCTGAACCGGCCCGCCTGCGTTTTCTCCATCACTGTCTCAAGCATCCCTGCTGGGGCTCTCCGGAGCATACCTTTAGCGACGTGGAACGGGCCGTTCAACGGGAAATCGGGAAACGGAATTACCTCGTTCGCTATGAGCTGAGGGCCGCAGAGTCGGTACGCTCTGCCGAGATGGTGATGCTGCAGCGCCTTGAGGCGAAGTATCGTCCAGCTGCGTCCCAGAGCTCCGACGACAGATCGGAACCAGCGATCCCTCCGGAAATCGACTCCGAGCAGGCGGTACAGCCCGTAATTCCCCTACAGGCGAGCCTCTTCTAGCGCAGCGCTTCAGCTCGTTTCAGCGACAGTGCAGCGCTACTCACCTCAATCCTTGCCGTTCAGTCCAAGGAGGTTTGAATGGGATACGACGTGTATTACAGTGGCGACGTGAAGGTCGTGCCGGCTCTCACCGAGGAGCATGCGGCGTTGATCCGTGCTCTGGTGAGCTTTGAGCAAACGGAGCAGACGCAAGCAATCTTCGCTGCGATTGCGGCGAGCGCTGAACCTGATCTGCCCGGACACGCCGGCGTGCTCGATGTTTCAGACGATCGAGAGTACCTTGTTCCAGAGGAAGGTGAGAGTCGGCATGGGGTCCGTATGTGGCTCAGGATCCTGCTCCAGTACGTCTTCGTTCCCTTGGCCTACAGCCTGGATGGGGAGATCTTCTGGGAGGGCGAGGACCGCGATGATTGTGGAGCGATCTTTGTTCAAGGTAATCAGCTCGAGGCGGTTGACGATCTCATCTTCAACGCCGGACCAAGCTGGGCTCCTAACCACTATGCCGATGACCTCCTGAAACAGGCGATCCGGGACTTGCTCGATTCGGCAGATCGTTTCGGCTGCTTACCCGATCTGACCGTCGTCTCTTCTGAGCGGCTTAACGCTGTGCGTTCCCGCCTGCCTCAGTACTAGTCAAAGCGACGCGTTCAATACGACGACCAGCTATCGCACCAGCCACAGGCTGGCTCGCGTAGCTATGTTCCCTCGTTGTGCCCTCCCCCTCCGTACCCAGAAAAAGAAACCATGAGAAATCCAGAAGCCGTTCACCAGAACACTTGCGGCTTGTGTGCTGCCGTCGGGCTTAACAGACCCCTTGCCGGCCAGGTGTACAAGTTGCTCTCCCTCCGCTTCAGCATTCCGATTGCGGAGAGGCTGAGCCGCTACCACGACCTGATCCGAGTTGAGCCGAAGGGTCTTCAGATATGGCTTGAGCACGCAACAATCGATAACAACCACACCGATCACATTCCGCTCCATATCCAGCACGGGATCATGGTCACGCTTCCGCATGGCCTGGGCAGGCCCTGATCGACGGCAATCACCGGGCCGCGCGCGCGTTGCGCAACGGAACCGACTTCTTTGCCGCGGTCCTGAGCGAAAAGGAAACGAGAAAGCTCTTGCGCCTCACCATGGGACGCATAGAGGCCAACCGTTGCTGGAAGCTCCTTAGCACTTCCGGACAGCGCACCAACCAGTAATAGGAGAAGATCATGGCGAATCTGAAGACGGAAGTATTGCAACGCGAGTTCTTTTACAACGGCGTCCGCATCCCTGATCCCGGGCCGGAGTTGACCGTGGAGCAAGTCCGGGACCTCATGACGCCCAACTATCCCGAGATTGCCACGGCTTCGCTTACGGGCCCTGAAGATACAGGTTCCGCCTTGCGCTATACCTTCAGCCGAGCGATCGGCAGCAAGGGTTGATGATGGTGCGGTCAAAGATGACGGCGGACGAGCTGGTTGCGCTGTTTGCCGCAAAGGCGGCAGCGCCCCCCAGTCAAGAGAGCGAATTATTCGCGAGGCACCTGAAATGCAAAGACTCCGTCAACCTATCGCAAAGACTCTGCCAGGCGGTCAGTTGCCACGCCGGAGAAAACGATCACACGTTGCCGGTGCCGACATCGCTGCTTCTACCCCTCGGTTGACGACGCTGGCACCAGCTTTCGGCCAGGCTCTACCCTCACTCGAGCGTGTACCCCTGGCTTTCAGTCACGAGTTTCAGGCAGAGTTGGTCTATGATCTCTGCGCCGCCCTGGTCAGAGAAAATCTGGGGACTGCTGAGGACTGGTTAAAGTGTGGCCAGGACCCTCTTGCTTTTGCGACACGAGCGATCATGGTGGGCATCGGAGAGCATCGCTGGAACCTGCTCAAACGGAATGTTGAGTATCACTTGCAGGTGAGCGACGTCACGGAGCGCGATGGTTTTGACGCGGCCCTGGAGAGCGGGCAGCTTATCGTGACGATCGAGTCGAGTAACGCTGGTTATCTCAAGATCGGGCCGGCAATCGACGCGCTTGAAGAGGAAGCAGAGGGACTCGGTGCCGCCTTCTACTGGGCATTGACGTATGCGCTTTATCGAGTCATGAGAATTTACAACCATGATGACGCGATGCAGTATGAAGAGCGCATGAGGGAGTACGCCGAGGAAGAAGATCAAGGCAATGGGACACAGTACGAACTCCCGGAAGTCGAGAAGGCTTTGCCCGAATGCATTCGTGAGTCGCTCACGCACGATCACAAGCAAAGAACGCTGAATGCCCGCCGTCTCCTCCACAAGTGCAGAAACGGGCGGTATCAGTCCTGGATTGAGCGGCTGCACAAGCTCGTGCAGATCTCTCGGATCCGACTGCAATCATCACCGGACTTCCTGCAATCGGGCAACTACGACAGCGAGCCGCTGCCGTCGCTGCTCGTCGTCTTCAAGGAACAGGACGCGATCACCGCAAGCTTCGACGAAGAGTCGCAGTACATGCTCGAAGGCAGCTCAGAGCCAGCTTTGGGCGTTCTCTTCTCGCCGCAGAAGCCCGACGAGGTCCGACACGCGATGCGCGTCGTAGGCAGATTTCTTGCCTTCAACCAAGAACTCTTTGAACTGATTGAAGAGTTGCAAGAATGGGAGAAAAATCATGCAGGTGGACATTGCGATCGGGGAGAACTATCGCTTCGAGCTGCGTGAAGCGCTGCTCGTCTACGGAGATCGCGAGAAAAGCTTCGTCACACGCCATGAAGTGAAAACCCAGAAAGATGCACCTCCGACTCTTGGACCTGCGCAGCCGCTTACTCTGGCGTTCGTTGAATCAATGGTTCGCTCGCTCAGCGGCAGTTCCGCCGCTGAAGTTCTGCCTGACAATATTCTCGCCAAAGGCGACCGGCTAATCTCATGGTGGACGCCGGCGCAACGCCGTCAGATGTTTTTTGAGAACTCCGAGGGGAAGTGCGCAGCGCTCAACGGACACGTCTTCCCCCAGCCTCCCCTGGTGTGGCGGGTTGCCAATGGAGGATTGGCCATCCGCGCCCTTCTCGAGAACAAACGACCAGGGGCAGCTACAAAAGTTGCTGTCGCTCCCTTCTGGAACCTATCTGACGGCGGACTTGTCTGCACCGGTTCGATGAGACGCCCGAGCGGTGCCACCGTAGCGTCGATTCCGGATTGGGAACGCGGCTTCTACGAAAGCGCGTTTACTCACGCCAACGTTGGCCGTCTGACGCGGCATGAGGGCGGATTTGAAGCTTTGTGGGAAAGTCTCGCGGGCAAGCGTAAGGCGTTCCCACCTGAGACGTTGATCCAGCTGCCGCAGACGTTGGCGCAGTTCGTCCGTGGAGAAAGGGCCTAGATATGCGAATCGAACACACGCTGCCTCCCGATCTACTGCGGCACCGAGCTGTCCGTGTGCTCATAGTCGGCGCCGGCGGTACAGGCAGTGCGATTGCCATGGGCCTCCCGTACCTCGATCAGGCCATGCGCGTCTGGGGACACCCGATGGGCCTAGAGGTGGCGATGATGGATGCGGACACAGTGTCTCCAACTAACTGTGTGCGCCAGCCCTTCTCGGCATCGGATATAGGGCAGAATAAAGCGACCGTCCTCATCAACCGGCTGAATCTCTTTTGGGGAACCAGATGGTCGGCCCTACCGAACCACTTCCATGCCCGTTCTTTCGGTCGGTACGAAGACCGAGTTCCTGATGTCTTGATCGGCTGCGTTGATACACGTGCCGCCCGGAAGGAGATTGAGTCTTCCTTCACCAAGGCTTTGAACTCAACCTGCTATTGGCTCGATCTTGGCAACAATGCTTCGAGCGGACAGTATGTTCTCGGCCAGCCACGGAACTCACGCAATCGGCAAAAGACCGATCGTCTGCGAACCGTCAGCGAGTTGTACCCGGAGATCATCGATACGGATGCAGGGGAGGACAGCCTGCCGAGCTGCTCCGCGATTGAGGCCTTGGATCGACAGGAGCCATTTATCAATCAGACACTCGCATCGAGCGCACTTGCCATGCTGGCACAGCTTTTCCGCTACGGAAAGCTCACGCATCACGGTGCTTTCTTCAACGCAAGGACCGGCCAGATGAGCTCACTGCCAATCGATCCGAAACTATGGTCGAGAACAAGAAAACGTTCCAGGAAGTTGCTGCATGCTGCTGCATGATCTGACTCCGACAAGCCCGGCAGGGTCGAACGTACAGGAGATTGTCCATGAAGGATGACACTTGATCTTGACCTCGCTTCGGAAGCGAAGGCCTTGGTCGCAGTCGCATGAAGCCATCGTGACAACCGGTGTCGACAGCCTCTCGGGCGGCGGTGGCAGCGCGGGTATGACCTCGCACGTATTGCGAAAGCACAGATCTCTTCCGACGTTTTATCGCGCATTGGGGGACGGCCCCGAGCTCGTTAAGCAGGGGAGAGACGTATCACCTCGCAGTGACATATTTCAAGGAGACAATCATGTTCAAAGAGCTTGCACCCTATCTGCGGCAGCGCGCGGTCCTGCTGACCATCACCCACCTTGAGGAAGAAGAAATCCGTGTCAACGTCATCCCCAAGAAGTTGAAAGACGGCGAAAACACCGCGCTTACCACGCCCTTGAGCGTGACCGGAACTGCTGAAGAGCTTGACCGGGAGTTGCCTGCGACCATCGTGCAGTTCGTTTCCTCCCATCTGCAGTTGAAGAACTCGCTTGATCGGGCGCAGGCTGAGATGGACGCCGCCGTGAAGACGGTACAAGCTGAAGCACGCGCGAAGGCAAAGACGCCAGCAAAGAAGGAGGCGCCAAAGAAGGACGGATCGATCACCGCCGTTGCATTGAAGGCTGAGATTGCCAAGCCAGAGCTCCCAAAGACGGCCAGCCTCTTCGACGTGCTATCCCCCGCGCCTGCCCTCTCCGAGACTTCGAAGAATCAGGAGGAGGAAGACATCCTTGCAGAAATTGAGGAAGTACAGGACGCCGATCTGGATGAAGCGGCGTAGGAAGTAGACGTCTCACCGACGAAAACGTGGTGTTGGCTTCGCGCTGAACTTCCCAGGTATGGACGGGTGCATTGCGCTTCAAAACAGTCGCGACCCGTGCGTCAAGCTGTATGCCGAGGTCCGTTACTACAGCCAGCGCTATCTTCGGACACAGACAAGCAGAAGTAACTGACTACAAGCGCGTTAATGAGATGGTCCGCCGCTTGCTTCTTCGTTCCCCAGCCGATGATCCCTGGGAGCAAGCTGTGACAGGAGGATTATCGCCATGCAGATACCTTCGATTGGCATCGACCTGGGTGAAACGACCTTTCACCTGGTGGCGCTTGGCGCAGCCGGCAAGGTGCTGGTGACGAAGAAGTTCACGTAGAAGCAGCGGCTGACGTACACGGCTAACCTCCAGACGTCACTGGTCGGCCTGGAGGCTTGCTCCGGCTGGGGATCAGCAAGCGTAGAAACGTCTATCTGCGCAAGATCCTCATCCACGGCGCACGAGCAGCCGTATTGCGCATCAAGCGGGACAGGGTCCCGATCGGAGCCTGGCTCGATCGCCTGGACGCCCGGGCTCACAAGAACGTCGTTGTGGTCGCCATGGCCAACAAGTTAGCTCGCACTGCATGGGCTGTGCTCTCCAGTGGCAACGACTACAGGCCAACAGCCATGCCAGCCTAAGCACGGAAAAGACGCCTCCGGTTTGGAAGCGCTACGCGCACCCACCTTACCGCCCCACGACGACGGCTTGTAAAGTTTCCCACCGAGGTCTACATAGGAGCAGCAAGGACGAAAGAACAGTCACAACGGCGTATCTCAAGCCTGATCCTGAGAATGGTCTTCCACGACCGTCGCGTTTATAAGGACAGACACGCGCGCATATCATCATGGCCAGGAGAATCGATCTCCAACCAAAGGCCGAATACATTTGCGCAGACTTGTCTTCTCGACCGAACTAACCCTTGCAGTCGCGCGGCGGACCATACATTCTCAGTACTAGACCCGTTTTACAGATCGAGGTGCGCTGGGCTCAATGAAGAGCCACGCGGTCATACCACTCAACGCTGCGAGGCTAGTTGCTATCCAGATCACCGAACGGTAGCCACTGACGAAAGATTCGGTGATCGCTCGCTGCACTGCGGGATCCGGATTGTGAGTGGATGCGAGCTGAGGCCGCGCGGCATCAATATGAGCGCGAGCATCGAGCGTTAGCGTTAAATGAGCAAGTTGACGATCCAGAGTACGGTTGAAGACCGTAATCAGAACGACGCCGAAAAACGCAACGGCAAGCAGACCCGCCAAACGGGAGATCGCGTTATTGATTCCTGAGGCAAGTCCTGACTCTGATTCAGGGACAGCGTTCATCACGGTCGTCGTCAAGGGAGCGACGCTGATGGCCATGCCCAAGCCCATCACGACGACCGCAGGGAAAACTGCCACCCAGTACTTTCCGGTCTGCGGCGCAACTGCGAAGAGCGCAATCCCGCAGGACGCAACCAGAGGCCCAATCATGAGGGGCCTACGTGATCCGTAGCGCGCGACCAGGCCGCCAGCCCAGCGTGATAGTCCAAACATGATACCGACAAATGGGAGAAACGCCGCACCCGCCTGAGTGGCAGTGTAGTGTTGAACCTCGATCAGGTCCATTGGGAAGAAGAACATCAATCCACTGAGGGATGCGTATAGAAACAGTGTGAGAAGATTCGCACCTGTAAAGTTTCGCGAGCGAAACAGCTTGAGCGAGACCATTGGTGCAACCGACCAGTGCTCCACGGCAACGAATCCCGCCAAAGCAACTACGCCGATAACCAAGGCAGCAGCGACGAGATGGCCGCCGTGGCGAGCGTGTGCCGGCCATTCAATGAGCCCGTATGTGACTCCAGCCAGCCCAAGTATCACCAGAAGAACACCAGGCAAATCAACATGATGTGATGCGTTTTCGTTGCGGCTTTCAGGGATTTTGCCGGAGAGCAGGATGACCGCCAGGGCAATCGGGAGATTGAGGAAGAAGACCCAGCGCCATGTGGAGTATTCGATCAGCCAGCCGCCGATGACCGGGCCGATGGCGGCGGTGATGGCGGAAAATCCAGACCAGGTGCCGATCGCCTTTCCTCTGGTTTCTTCGGGAAATGAGGCTGTAATCAGTGCGAGACTTCCCGGTACCAGGAAAGCGGCTCCTAAACCCTGGATGGATCGAGCCCAGATTAGCATGTCAACACTTTGAGCCAAACCACACCATGCTGAGGCGGCTGCGAAGACTCCCACACCAAAGACGTATACCTTACGGCGGCCGAGTATATCTCCAAGCGAGCCACCCACTAGAAGCAACGCTGCCAACATCAAAGCGTATGCTTCCACGACCCACTGCACGTCAGCAATTGAGGCGTGCAAAGCGTTCTGCAGCGCGGGAAGCGCGACATTGACAACAGTCCCATCAATAAACGCCATGCTCGATCCGAGGATGGTGGCGGCAAGCACTACCGATGCGCTTGCTTGCGGATTAGAACCGTCATTTCGCATGGAGCGTTTCCTGATCATAGGCCCACGTATGGAGAGTCCACAGGAGGGCTCGTCATCGAGTGCAGCCACTCCCGTCAGCTGTCGTCCTGCGGAACCTTCGCCTTCCCGACCCGTCGCGGGTGACTAACGGTAAGTCGAATTAGCGGAGGTGATCGCGCTTCCGTGCCGACCTCTTCCTCACTGATCCAGCGTTACCTTAACGAAATGCAGATTGGCAATTATGGACCAACGTATGATCCGTGTGGTGCTGTGTCCCTTCGACGATGATTTCGGCCCCCTTTGGACACTGATTGAGCTCGTCAGTACCACTCTGAGTCGAGATAAGCACGGTTTGACACCCGATCCCCTCAAGGTCCTGGATTACCTTTCCTCCTCACCCTGTTGGGAACATAACTGGCCCAACTCGGCTTGGCCGGAAGCCCTAGAAGCTGACCATTATTCAATGTCGCCCATGCATCCTCCCGCTTATAGCGCAGGAGGATGGGGCGCCCCACGCCTGCCTCATACGACACATTCACACGTGCATGTGGAAATCATCGCTGCTCACGGTCGCCATGCAGGCCGAGCCAAGCTTTGTAGGAGAAACTTCACGCCTGTCTCACTATCAGGTCTGCCCACCGCTCAGGCCGTATTCGCCCATACGCATCTCTCTGGTGCGAACTGACGAATTAAGACACGATGCAATCGTGAAAGGAAATCCATGCTCAATATCGCACCGAGCAGCCCCAAAGAGGTTGCGCGGTTTCTGCCCACCGCTTATGATCTCCGCCTGCCAGTCTTTCTGTGGGGAAAACCCGGAATCGGAAAATCCGATCTGCTCCGCCAGTTCGCGCAAGACCAAAAGATGGACCTGATCGACCTGCGTCTGACGACGCTGGAATCCTGCGATCTTCGCGGTCTGCCCCGGATCAACCATGCCAGCGGCCAGACGGAGTGGATGAGGCCAGAGTTTCTTCCCGAGATCGAAGCGCCTGTGGTGATCTTCCTCGACGAGTTGACAGCGGCCGAGCCGCGCATTCAGGCTTCGGCGTACCAGCTCATTCTGGACCGGTGCATCGGCAGGCATCGGTTGCCCGAGCAGGCATGGGTGGTCGGAGCCGGCAACGCCGTCGAGGACGGAGCCGTGAGCTACGGCATGGGCACAGCCCTCGCGGATCGCTTCGTGCATGTAAGGCTCCTAGCCAACCCACAGGACTGGATGGACTGGGCAATGCGTCACGCCATCGCGCCGGAGGTCGTCACCTTTCTTCGGATTCGCCCCGAGATGCTCGACAGCTCCGGAGGGCAAGAGCAGACGGAACAGATGGTGACGCCATCTCCGCGGTCATGGGCGCGGGTATCCCGCGTCCTATCGCAGACCAAAGATCGGCGCGTCCGTTCGCTTGCCGTCAACGGACTGGTCGGAGAGTCTGTTGCGGTGCAGTTCTTCCATACGCTGGAAGAGATCGGCCAACTGCCGCCGATCGAGAAACTCCTGGATTTGCTGTCCACCGAGGCGGCCCGGAGGGTCCCCGCCGCCATCACCGCGCTGTATGGACTCACCTACTCCCTCGTTCGCTACGTTGAGAAGGTCGCTGAGTACGAGAAAGCCATCGCGCTTCTCGACGCGGTAGCCGCGATCAACGATAGTCTTCCACGCCGGGAGATTCAGTCGCTCGGCATGGAACTGCTCCTCGGGAAGGCGCACAGTCACCATCTCCTTCAGGCTTTGATCAAGTCCAGGAGCTACCAGAGCATCTATCGCGAGAAAGCGGAAGAGCTAGTCGAACTCAGGAGCATCGCCGCATGACGCCGCAGGAATGCCTGATCCTCACCATCCGGCATGCCGTGACCAAAGATGTTGGGCTGGCGAGCATCCTGCTGTACGTGCCGGCCATGATCATCTCCGATGCGGACTGCATCGCGTGGACCGACGGCGCCCGGATGTTTTTCAGCAACCGTTACTTCGACTATTCGCCCGAAGAGCAAAGTGCGGTTGCCATTCATGAAGCCTTGCATGTGGCATTGCGGCATGTGCAGCGGGGCCGCGCCATCAAGCTGAGAGATGGCGGGTGCTTTGACGCGCGGCGCTGGAATATCGCCTGTGATGCCGTGATCAACCAGTCCTTGCGGACCTGCCGCTGGTGCCAGCTGCCCAAGGCAGCCTGGTATCCGGAACACTGCCTGACAGGCGCGCAGTTGCGAGAACGGGCCGCGGAGCTCTGGACAGCCGAAGAGATCTATCTTCAGTTGCAGCGAAAGGATGGCGAGCACGCCAAGTTTCTCAGGAATGCAGGTGAGTTTTCGAGCGCAGACCTGATCGATGCCGAGGGTGCTCGCACCGGAGGAATGCACGAGCAGCGCATGGAAGACGGCACCTGGCGGGAGCGACTGGTGCGGGCGCAGGCCGGCTCAGCTCCGGGTTCCGTTCTTCGTCGTTTGTCGGCCGATGTACCAAGACCTGCGGTGCGGTGGCAGTCGGTTCTGAGGCACTTTCTGGTTGCTCGTCTGATGCCGATCACGGAGAGCTCGTGGAACCGACCGGCCCGTCGAACCCTGGCGCTGGGCGAGGCCGCAGTCTTTCTGGAGCCGGGTATGGATCGCCAGCGCGGCATTCGAAGAGCTGGGATCGTGATCGACACCTCCGGCTCGGTAGACGATGACCTGCTCTGTGCCTTCCTGGCCGAGATCAACAGCCTCATAGTCACGATGGGCTGCGAGGTGATGCTGATCGACTGCGATGCGCAGGTGCAGCAGGTATCGCTTCACCGGACGCCCATTCGCAATTATGTGGCCAAGGGCGGCGGTGGAACCGACTTTCGCCCGGCTCTGACAGCCCTGACGCAGGTGCGTCTCGACGTCGCCGTGTACTTCACCGACCTTCTGGGGACGTTTCCTGAGAAGGCTCCCTCATTTCCGCTTCTTTGGGCGGTCACGAACGATCTTTCCGTACCCTTCGGACGCAAATTGCTTCTCCATCATTGAGGAGGCTTATGAGGTTCACAGCCGTAATACTGGCCGCTCCGCTTCTAGTCGAACCATTCATCATCGAAGTCGGCGAGTACGACACGATCCCCTTTGAATTCACCTACCGCGTAGACGGCAGCGGTTATTGTCGAGACGTCGAGTATGAGGGAGCCAACATACCGTTCACCTGGGATCCGTTGCTCCTTGAGGTACCTGAAGGCGAGGAAAGGGAAGAGGCCCTCCGCGATCATGCGAGACAGATCTTCTGGGATGACATCAACGATCAGCTTGAGGAAGACCGCGTTCTTGTCGAAAGCGACTATGGCTCGGAGGAGGTCATCTTCGAGCAAGGCAGTGAGGAGCAGTTGGAGCGGCTAGTCCGGCTGGCCCTCTATGCTTTCCCAATCATTTGGGAAGACCGCGATGAGATCGGTGTAACGATCTGCGCCGGCGCGGAGAGCGGTGGGGCCTCTATCGATGACGGTTGCGAGCTGATGGAAGATGACGCCATCGCCGAGAACGACAAGGAAAGCATTTGCGCCCTCATCGATCTTGCTCTCGAACTTCATCAACCGGTCGGATGTCACCTTGAGTACAACGACGGCGCCTCTGGTCGCTTGAGCGGGTATTACGAATGCGCGAACACGGTCTGCTACATAGCTCCGAAGCCCACCTTTCATGAGCTTGCGGAAGCCCGAGGTCAACTCCTCAAAGCCTTTGATCGGCCCGATTGGGCAGATGAAATTTCGCAGTACCTTCCACAGGAGGCTGAAGTCGATGGGGAACGTTCAATTTCATAGTGAATCGTCGGCACGCAGATTCGGCGGGACGTCGGACGACTACGTGCCCATTCATAAGTTTCTTGACCAGTCGAAACTCCACCTCGCTGACTGGCGTCACCGTGCCCTGCTGCACACAACGTTCGGCGTAGCGCTCTGCGAGCACTTCTTCGGCGATCTCTATAAGAGGCCCTCCGATGGTCAACATGTAGCAACGCGGACCATCGCTGAAGTTCACATTCTCGAAGACATGAAGGCGATCCTGACTCCGGCTGACTTTCTCCGCGAGATGCCAATCCGAAGCTGGATGAACGGACTTACGGTCTCCCAGCGTCGCGCTTCACAAGCCTTCCGTATCCCGGATGCAGGAGGCGAACCGAACCCAACAACGCTCAGCAGGAGGGTGGATGATGGAACAGGAAGTCGTCACGGGCGTGTCAGCGTATGACTCGCAGGTAAAGCGCAGTTCCTGCATGGATCGCTTGAAGACCTGGCACGCGGTGTTCGCGACGTGCTGTGGGCATGGCCGCATGTCTTCGATAAAGGGGAGACAGTCGTCGTTCATGTCAGCGGTCCGAAGCGCGAGAGCCGGGAGAAGCCCTTGGAACTTGTGTCATGGCAGGACTGGCGCAGTGCGATGCTGCAAGTCCCACGGGATCTATTACGCAGACTTGAAACGGTGCGCGCCGCCAACATGCCGGGAGAGCAATATGCAAGCTGGTCGTGCGACTGCGAGGAATATTGCGATCAGGACCATGGAGAAGGCAGGCTGGAACTCACAGTCAGAAAGCCCACCTTCCATGAATTGGCTGCCGCTTTGAACGCCTCCCGATGAGCGATATTGCATCCATGGAGCTAAAGTAGTATTACTTTATGAGAAAAGTAAAGGAGACTGCATGGAGTCCGCTCTCAGCCTCAAGGGCCAGGCGACAATCCCCAAAGCCATCCGCGACCACCTGCACCTGGAGCCCGGCGACCGAATTAAGTTCTTTCTCCATCCCGATGGCAGTGTCGTCATACTTCCGAAGCTTCGTACATCAACCTTGAAGGGTGTGGTCCGGTCACCGAGACGCCGCGTCTCCATCGAGGGGATGGAATCTGCCGCAACCGAAGGCGCGATTGACCGAGTGCAGCGCGCAAAACGCAGGTGATCGGGCTCGATACGAATGTCCTCGTTCGTTACCTCGCTCAGGACGACCCACTGCAATCGCCAAAGGCAACTGAGATCATCGAGCACCGTCTCACGGAACACGAACCTGGCTTCATCAGCCTGGTGACTATGGCAGAGACGGTATGGGTCCTTGACCGGCTCTACAGGTTGACGGCCCGGGAGATCTCCGATGCGGTCGAGCTCATGCTGCAAGCCGACACGCTCATGATCCAGAACGAGCAGGAAGTCTTCTCTGCGATGATTGCCTTGAGGACAGGAACCGGCTCCTTCGCGGACGCTCTCATCGGCGAGCTCGCGCGATGGGCGGGTTGCGACGTAACGTTCACGTTCGATAAGAAAGCCAAGAAGCTGAAGGGCTTTGAGCTTATCTGAAACGTCCCGATCCCTGCGCGAGCGCCAAAGAAGCCTGCCAGCGCAGCCCTGCAACATGGACCTCGTGCTTCGGTTGCGATTGGACTACCACCAGCGGCGCAGCTGCTGTATTGCACCGTGTGCGGCTTACCCCCCCTTTTCTCCATCCTTACTGTCGACCGGATTTGTACGCAGCATTTTCACAATCGCTTAGTAGGATCGCGCGGCTGATTCGAGTTGATTGCCTGCATGCGCAGGTTCAGGAGTTTCCAGATGCAAACCATCTTGAGCTACGGCCTCGGGGTCGAATCGACCGCGATCCTGATTCGCTGGCTGGAAGAGGCGTCGTTCAGGCCATGTCCCCTCGATGAAGTGATCCTTATCACCGCTCATACCGGCGACGAATACGAAGACACGCGCAGAGACGTCGAAAGTCATGTTCTGCCCAGGCTTCGTAAACACCATATTCGGTATGTGCAACTTGCTCGCGCTGGCCATCGACAGGCCGATGGCATCGTTGTTCTCTCGGACAGCAGAAACCCACAGAGACTCTTTCTCGAAGGGGCATACAAACTGTCCGACGAACTCCGGGCGGCAGGTACCGTCCCTCAGTTTGGCGAAGAACACATCTGCAGCCTCAAGTTCAAAGCCTGGGTCATTGAGCCATGGTTAGCGGAACATATCCCAGTTCCGTTGCGCCACGCCTTCGGGTACAACGCCGAGGAGACAAAGCGGGTTTCGAAAAGCGAGACCGCCGAAGCGCGGCGAATTGCATTCGGATTCAACGCCGACGAAACGAAGCGGGCTACCAAAGCAGCTGGCTATGACACGGCGATGCGTCAATCATTCTATCCACTGGTCGAGTGGGGATGGACACGTAAGCACTGCGTCGAGTACCTGCACGACAGACTCCAAGTCTCTTGGAAAAAGAGTGCCTGCGTACAGTGCCCGTTCAATGCACTGAAGGAAGAGGCTTTGGCTAGGCACAAAGAGCACCCGGAACAGGTTGCGCAAGCGATGATGCTCGAGCATGTCAGCCTCGCACTTAATCCGCGCGGCACGTTATATCGGGCACAGTCGCTCATCGAGATCACGAGCGCAAACGGGAACACGGCAGCAACCGATCACTTTCGCCTCGACTTGCGACAACAGCCGTGGACGATCTACCGGGTCCGCAGGGTGTACCACGCCGGGAAGGATAGAAGCGGAAACATCTGTCCTGACAAGAAGGGCAACGCAATTCGATCGGTTGAATGTGTCGCTCAGAACGCAGACAGGGAAACGATGTTCGCGAATCTTCGTGCCTTAGCAGGCCCGACCGATGAGATGGTCGAGCAGCGCGGCATTCAGTATGTCTACCGTAGCCGGTGTCAGACCACGTATCCGACACGCGAAGAGTTTTTCGTCGCCGCACCGGCCGTGGTCAAGCCAAAGGCTCGCTACGGGATGGAGTGGTTCGAGCGGCAATGGGCAGTTCCCCAAATGTCTCTCTTCGACTAACCCGCAACAAAGCTAAACCCGTGCGTCAATGTGTTGCGGTCTATCAACAAGTCCAGGCAGTCTCTTCACCACACACTCATGCTTTGTAGAGGTTGCATCCATGCCAAGCTACTCTGTTCCTTCCGGTCACGGCTATGCGGAGATACCGCTCGCCCCAGCCGAGAGAAAGCCGCTGAAATCGGTTCAGGTGTACCAATCGGAAGAATCCTTAAACGTCGATCTTGAATTCGAAGACGACTCAATGCTTGAAATGTTCTTCCGGGTTGGGTTCCGAGCCTCGGTAAAGCTGCTCGACTACCAGGACGGAAGCTACCGCGTGCGTCGGAGAATCAAACTGGTGCGTTTGCCCAAATAGAACGATAAGTGAGGGCCGCATTGGCGAGATGCGAAGCCTAGGAGAAACCCGACTCCGTATCAAAACGCGATTTGGTCCGAGACGGAGTCAGGGACCTCCTCCTGCCAACCCAATCGGTCAAATGGATTGAAGCCGCCGTCTATTGCAGAGGCTTACATGTGAACGGCCGGACCCTCATGCTCCATAAATCAATTAAGAAACTAGCGCCGAAACTGGTGTCGCTAGTCTTCCTGCGTGTGCACCGATCGGCTCCTGTAAATCTGATCACTTGCAGAGATCTATCGCGAAGGTCCAGATGAAGGTACGTTGTTCTGCTTGGTGGGCGGAAACTCCAGATGAGCAGACTGGTCGGCTTAAGCTGACCCAGCTTGCGAAGCTGTGGACATCTTGCATCATGAAGTTTCTGGGTCTCTACCCAAAGCTGCCTCTGGACGCTTATCAACTGAACGCACCTAATTGGGTCTATGTATTGGGTGACGGATCGCGCTATGGCTAGCCGCCTCAATCCCGACAATCGCTCTTTACTTTATTTCACGGCTGCAGAGTTCGCCGCAGCTCGCGCCTTCGCAGCATCAGACATTTTCTTTCTGGTTGCTGCAGAGATCTCTCTCTTCTTTGCGGGAGCAGACGCCTTGGCCGGAGCAGATTTCTTCGCAGCAGTCGACTTCTTCGCTGGCACGGAGCTTTTGGCCAGTGTCTCGGCAGAGCGCACGTACTTCCGCTTCTGGAATGCAACTGGTTGGCTCACGGCTGGCTGACCGAAAGCTGCGGTTTCGTGCAACAACGAATCACGGATCTTCGTCAGCCGCTCAATCTCCCTGTTCAATTCGAGGACCGCTCCGGGTATGCTCATTCACCCTCCAATTCAGCAAGCCTATCACCGCTCCCTGAACATGGCATAAGAATTTGACCCTACTTGTTGCAATGCTTCCTCCATCCGAATGGTCAAGTTGAGAGCACTTGCGGCTACACACATTGGCAAATAATTCAAGCGAAACGTGTAATTGCGGCTGATCTCAAAGCACGAAGAGGAGTCGACGATGGAGACTTGCCCCTCTTGCGGCACCTTGGCTAGCTTCGGGGTCGCAGACATCTGCCTCAACACGCGCGAGGTTCTGCTTGATTCCTGTTGCGAAGTGAATCTGGAAGGTTGGCTCGAAACCATGGCCGCATGGACTCGCAAGGAACGTTCTCGCTGGATGTTCCTTCAGACAGGGATCTTAGTGAAAGACATCATCATGACCGGTGATGTCATCAGTTGGACGTTAGATTACGGATTGCGCCTTGAGGCAGTCTCATTTGTCGACGCGAAGGAGTTCATCCGCGTCCATCATCGCCACTGCGCTCCGCCAGTTGGTTGGAGATATGGAGCGGCGGTCTTCAATGGTCACGAGATGGTCGGCGTGATGACCGCCGGGCGTCCGGTCGCCGCCGCGCTTGATCGACAGGGTTGCATTGAGATCAATCGGGTATGCGTCAAGGAGAGTACGCCACGCACCCTGGTGGAGAACGCCTGCTCCATGTTGTACGGATACGCATGCCGCGAGGCGTTTAAGCGCAACTATAACCGCGTCGTGACATATACGCTCACCAGCGAGGCTGGTGTTTCCCTGCGAGCTGCTGGTTTTGTACCGGTCGCTCAGACACAAGGTGGATCGTGGAACAGGGCAAGCCGGCCGCGCATCGATCGTGCGCCAACGATCCGGAAGATCCGGTGGGAACGCTGGCAGGATTCAGCCACCTTGCCAACCCAGCGACGCCTCCCCCTCGCGGCTTGACTGAGACTTCAAGATCTCGCGCGAGTCGCTGCTTTCAACCGATTAATCTCCGCTTCGCAGCCGAACCAAACAAGGAAAAGTGATGAAACCATCCAAGCTTTACGAGGCGCTTCACGCGTTGGTTGGGGAACGTGTGCCCCTGCACATCTGGGGCGCATGCGGAGTCGGAAAGTCTCAGATCGTGAGCCAGGTTGCCAGAGACCTTGGCTTTGACTTTCTCGACGTTCGTGCCGTGCAACTCGATCCGGTCGATCTCAGGGGACTCCCCAGGATCGATAGGGACCAGACCGAATGGGTCCCACCCAAGTTTCTTCCAAAAACCGGGAGGGGCATCCTCTTCCTGGACGAGCTGACCTCCGCGCCACAGATGACGCAGGCAGGCTGCTATCAGTTGGTGCTCGACCGCAAACTTGGAGAGTATGCGCTTCCCGAAGGCTGGGTGGTGATCGCGGCCGGGAATCCCGCCTCCGAGCGCGGTGTTCACTTTGCGATGCCGCGGCCATTGCGGAATCGCTTCGTTCACCTTGATCTTGAGGCCGATCTCGAGGATTGGTGCAAGTGGGCCGTGACGACCGGCGTTCGGCCCGAGATCATCGCATTTCTTCGGTTCAAGCCCGACTTGTTGCATTACGCTGATACGACGTCGGACGCCAATGCGTGGCCCACCCCTCGTTCCTGGGAGATGGCCTCAAACGTTCTGAGTGGTATCGCCCGTCGGCAGAACACGGTCTTCCTGTCGGGAGCAAGTGAGTTCGAGTCGCAACTGCTGGATGGAACGGTAGGAGCCGCCGCTACCAACGAACTCTTGGCGTTTCTGCGCCTGTTCCGGCAATTACCCTCCATAGACGAGATCCTGCTAAACCCGGACGCGGCTCCGGTTCCGACGGAGACTTCGGCCCAGATAGCGGTCGCAACAGCCCTTGGCCGCGTCATGACCGACAGCTCGATCGGTCGAGCACTCAGGTATCTCACCCAGATGCCAACCGAGATGCGGGTCATGGCGATGCGCGACGCCACAACGCGGGACAAGGCCATAAGTCATACGCCAGAGTTCATTCGTTTCGGGGTGGAACATAGGGAGGTTCTCCAATGATTACAGAACGGGCAATGCTCGCAGCCGTCCACATCAGCATCTGGACGGCCGTGAAACACGACCGCAAGATCAGCCGCGATGTCGCGAGTCAGCATGGAGCACACCAGGGCGCCGGCAGGTACAACAAACAGCTTTTGCGCGGCGCGGATAAGCTCGATGAGCTTCGTACGCTGGCGGGGCAGATCCGGCAGTACTTCTACAAGATCACGCTGCCATGGTCCGACGAGGGCTTTCGCCTGCTGCCTTCAAACTTCTATTTCGATCTCATGAGCCGGATGCGCGAGTTCGAGGCCAGCTTCGAACAGGGCGTCGAGAGCTTCCTTACGGTTTATCCCCAGTACATCGATCAGGTGCGCCCGGAGTTGAACGGGCTGTTTCGTGAGGCGGACTACCCTGCCGCAGAGAAGCTGCGTTCAAAGTTCGGCATCAAGCTTGAGATCCTGCCCATTCCGTCCGGGGGAGACTTCCGGGTTCAGATGTCGGCGGCGGAGCAGGCTCGCGTCTCCCGCGAAATCGATGCCAGTGTTCGTCAGTCCCTCACTCGTGGCACGGAAGATCTGTGGAAGCGGCTCAGAGAGGTCGTGTCTCACATGGTCGACCGTCTGAATGAACCGGAATCCAGGTTCCATGGATCACTGGTCACAAACGTCTTCGACCTGGTCGAGATACTCCCGCGCCTCAATGTCAATCAAGACGCGGAGTTGAACCGCTTTGCTGAGCAAGCCAAGCAGCGGTTGTGTAACCACTCGGCTCATGACCTTAAGATGCAAGACTCTCTACGGCTCGCCACTGCTGAGGAGGCTGCGGGCATCATCTCGCAGATAGATCACACCTTGATGGACCGCGAACGCAGGAATTCCCCCGACCCAGCGGAAGCGCCAACGGTCAATGAGATCTTCGCCCATATGTCCGCGTACATGGAGGCGCCCGCCACGGTATGAATTACGACCAACCAACGGAGCAGCGCATCCAGAAGGCTCGGACTGCGCTGTTGCTGGATCATCCTTTCTTCGGCTCGCTGCTGTTTCGTCTCAAGGGACGGGAGAGCCGATCTATTGCAACTATGGCAACGGACGGCGTGTCGCTCCATTACAACCCTGATTTTGTGGCCACTCTGAATATGGCAACTCTTGCAGGAGTGTTGGCCCATGAGGTCATGCACCCGGCACTCCATCATCATGTCCGGCGTTCGGGACGAGACCCCAGGCGATGGAACGAAGCTTGCGACTACGCGATTAATCCGCTTCTGCTCGACGACGGACTCCGTCTACCCGAAGGCATTCTGTTTGATCCTCGTTTTAGCGGAATGAGTGCAGAGCAGATCTACAATCTGCTCTATCCGGGAACGGAGGACGCGCCAAGGGGTCAGGACGGAGAAAACCAAACGGCGGGAAGATCAGATGGTGAGAGGCG
Organism: uncultured Acidobacteriaceae bacterium; assembly: GCA_964246835.1. GTDB lineage: Bacteria > Acidobacteriota > Terriglobia > Terriglobales > Acidobacteriaceae > Edaphobacter. Next base: position 95,275 of record CAXTRT010000006.1, read on the forward strand.
GGCCTCCGTGAGCCCCGCGGATGAACCGTCTGCCCCAACCAGCGAAGGTGGAGTTGGCCAAGTCCTCGACGCGCCACCGTTCGGTGAGAACATCCCCGACCCCGAAGAGCAGGCCCGGGAATGGAGCATTGCGGCTAGCCAAGCGACAACCCTGGCCAGACAGGCAGGCAAGGTGCCGACTGGAATAGCGCGGACACTCGAAGGTGCCGCAAAGGCCGCTGTCGACTGGCGCGAGATGCTGCGTCGGCTTTGGTCGGAGACCGTGCCGGCTGACTATAGCTGGATGCGTCCGAACCAGCGCCACATTTGGGCAGGCCTTTACTTGCCCGGAGTGACTTGTGAGGGTGTCGGGGTAATAGCAATCGCGATAGATTGCTCCGGCTCTGTAAACCCCCGGCAACTAAGCCTGTTCGAGGCTGAGGTGCGTTCCATCTTTGAAGGTCAGCGGCCGCAGCGCGTTCACGTCCTGTACTTCGATTCTGAGGTGCATAGGGTCGACACTTACAATTCCGGTGAACGAGTGGATCTCGCCCCTCTCGGAGGCGGAGGAACTAGCTTCGGACCCTGCTTCGAGTGGCTTGATGAACGTGGGATCGTACCTCAAACATTGGTCTTCCTGACCGATTTGTATGGCATCTTTCCGACCTCTGCACCCTCGTACCCCGTCCTTTGGGCTTCGACCGGGAGTCAACATGCTCCCTTTGGTCACGTCATCCCGATGCAAGCCGCTTAGATCGTTTCCACTAACAAATTGACCGAACCCTTCTCTCGGCGGGCGAACTTCGACAGCCGAGGGGATGTACTTGCTTGAAAGCTCGTTTATGGAGGTGGAAGTGGACAAGAGTGTGCGAATTTTTACGGACGGCTCCGCCATCGGTAATCCCGGACCGGGCGGGTGGGGTGCTGTGTTTCTGCAGGGAAGAGATCGTTGGGAGTTGTCTGGCGCGCTTCCCTGGGCAACGATCGAAGAGATGGAACTGCTTGCAGCTGTCAGGGCATTACGTTCCTTGCGAGCCGGTTCCGTCGTTGAGCTTCGATCCGATTCCGAGTATCTAGTGATGGGCATGAAAGTCTTCGTGTCTCGGTGGCAGCGAGAGGGGTGGCGGAATAGGAAAGGCGCGCGGTTGCGCCATCGAGAACTGTGGACAGAGTTGATCCACTTGAACGAGAGCTGCATCGTCCGCTGGATCTGGATACGAGGTCACGCCGGCCACCCAATCCAATGTCGTGCTGACACGCTGGCCTATGAGGCAGCAAAGTCTCTCTGGTTTGAACAGCGTCTCGCAGCCTGATTTCCACCCGAATGGTGAGCAACCGGCTAACCGGCGATCCGGGACAGAACAGAACTGAAGGAGAAAATCTATGAATCTGATTGCATCATCGCACTCACTTTTTGAGATCGACACAGAACTCGATGCACTCCTTGATGAGATTCAAGGTGAGGTCGAATGCAGGGGTGAAGCCTCTGAAGAACTAACAATCCGCTTCAGACAGTTCTGCCAAGCTCATGGCGAGAAAGTCGACCAGATCGGACATTTCATACGCATCTTGGAGTTTCGCGAGCAGTTCTGTCGAACGGAAGCAGCGCGCTTGAACGACCGAGCACGTGTAACGGCTAAGAAGCTGGATCAGACGAAGTCGATGGTCCTCTTCTACCTGATTAGCCGTGAACTCAAGAAGATCGAAGGCCGCGAGTTCACACTCCGCATGCAAAAGAACAGTCAAGACTCCGTGAAGATCCTCGACGAGAGTGTTCTTCCGATCGCCTACTGCAGAGTTGACGTTCGACTAGATGGTGTTCTTTGGGAGACTGTCCTCTCATATCTTCCGGAAGAGCTTACAAAGACCTTGCGTTTCGCGATACGAGAGAAACGGCCGAATGCCAAAGCGATTCAAGATGCTTTCTCCCGGAGCGAACAGGTGCCAGGCACCAAGGTTCGGCGGGGATCGCATCTTCGGGTCGCATGAACTACTGATTCACCCACCAGCCGCATCAGATCGATTTGACTGGGCGCTTCGCAGGATTATGTGTCATTTACTGCGTGGCATGTCGATGCACTCACCTTAACGTGCCACCTTCTTGGCTAGAGACTTGGCTATTGAGCTCTGCTGAGGCGGAGTCCCAATGGCCTGACCGCACTCCGACATCTCAGTGGCGCGGGTCTCGAATTGAGGAACTCGGCCTGTGACAAGGGGCACGAATTTTGTGCCCCTCACTTTTCCACTATTCGCAAACGTTCAGCGTAAACCCCTGCTACTTCGGCGCGCCTGGTCTAACCCTGCGCTGCGTTCAAGACTGTTTCCCACGCTTCCCAGTTGGCCAATCAATCTGAGTAAACCGAACGGATCACCGTAAGGGCCCTGGTGCCCAGTATTAACGGCGGTGGCGGCTGCTCGGCATCCATGACCTTAAGCACTTTGTTCGCGGTAGCCTCAGGCTTGCCGCAGTCCAGGCTCGCAAGCCCGGCCATCACCTACTGAAGGATGTCGGTGCATACGTCCAACACCGTTGCGCGGGTGAAGATTTTCCGAATTCAGTTGCATAGGTATCAGGCTCGATAATCGTGAGCTTGATGCCGAAACGCGCGATCTCCTTGCCATGGTTTCGTGAAGAGCTTCCACAGCAGCCTTGGTAGCCGAGTAGTAGCCGATGAGCGGTACTGGCATGATGCCGAGGCTGTTGGAAACGCCAAGGCGGCGACCGCTGCCCTGTTTCCTGAGCAGCGGCAGAGCTGCTCTGAGGTCGCGGACTACCCCGAAATAGTCAGCTAGCCGAAATCCACTTTTGAGCTGCGGTTTGTACCCCTCTCTCGATGTAAACGATGTTCCAGAGCGTGATGGCGGCTTTGACGAGGGTAAGGCCGCTTGCGCGATAGCGCTGCTGCTCGAAGCTGCGGTCCCTGATCTCTCCAAGACGGCAGAGGAAGTCTGCCCTGGCGAGCGCGTTCGCGCTTCGCCTTTGTTGAGGCTGGCGTGAACGCGGCGCCGCAGCTCCACACTTTGCAGCCAGGAGAGGATAAACAGGATTCGTTCAATTCGGCCCCGCTCGCGACGAGGGGGGACAGAACCGTTACCGATCCTGTTCCCGTCCCGCCTGCGAGACATCCAGGAAGTGCTTTCTCGAACTACTCAGATGGAACGCTTTGCCTCATCTGCTTCTTCTGCGAGATGCATCGCCATATCCATAAACTCGTTCGACTGTCCTTTGAAAAGATTTGAGGCAGTCAGCTTATTGACGAGAGCGACGGCACCGACGTTCGGCGAGTTGACTGGACGGATGACAGAGATCTGCGGCAAGGCGGTGCTGACGAACGGGCATGGTGTCGGGAAGATACCTTGCGCATAGCTTGGGTCTCCACGAAGGTTCGGGAACGTGATTCCGTCGACGGTTACACCTGGCAGGCCTTCGAGTGCCTTGTTGAATCCGGTAAAGTGAATTGCCTCAACCGGTAGGATGCAGGCCAAGACATTCACTGCGCGAAGGTCACTCGCTCTCGACAGGAAGTGCGCATACAGACTGGTTCCGGCCTCGTCGATACTGGGAGAATGGAATGTGGCCGTGTTTGCGATAGCCTGGTATTGCTCTTCCGTGAGGTTATTCCTGGTCGGAATCGCCGGGACGCCGTTCAATTCAACGAGCTGGACGGGTTTGCTCCCAAAGTCGGGGTTTGCATCGGAACGCAGCTTCGTGTACCAGCTTGTGTCTACATTCAGATCAGTCAGGTTCGTCAGATATCCGGCCTCGTTTGAGCCTTGTACTCGCGGCATCCGCAACGTACGGAACTCATCAAGATTAATCGGTTCTCGGCCGGCATCTTGGAGTGCGGCGTTGATAAATCGCGCGTGGCTGGCCTCGTCGCGGCGGATGTCGTGGTTGTAGCGAACCAACGCGGGATCGATGTTGGTCAACGCCCGATTGAAGCCAGGATTGCCCTCGGCAAGCAGTGTATATTGCGTCCACAAATCGGTCTCCACGAGTTCAACCGCAGCCAGAAACTTGAAAATCGCGATATCGCCCGGAGAGATTGCGCGCCTCTCTTCGCGTTCCTCGGCCATGGCGGGTGCTGCAAGCAATGCGGGTGCGAGAGTCACGGCGCCTGCTACGGCAAAACCGCCCTTCAGAAAGTTGCGACGATCGGATGCTTGATGCGATGTCATTGAATGCTCCAGTTCCGGTATGCCACACTGCCTTGTCGGCTTAGCGCGGGTTGTTCCAGGCGGCGTTCCCTGTACGTCTGTAGTTGTTCCGCCAAGCGGCGCGCGTTTGCCACGAAACAGGCGATCTCGCGCACCACTCACGACTTCGCCTCTACCGCGTCCATGACGAAACTAGTATGGCGTCTTGCCATAGACAAGAGTTCCAACATGCTGCCGGTGCTCAGAGGATGTGCCTCCGAGTACCGGCGTGGTGTTTACGCTCCGGCCTGGAGCTCTTCCGAGATCCGCTGCGTTATCGTTACGTGCTCTTTGAATACGGCGAGAGAGAGGGTTCCTAGATGCCGCCCTTGGCTTTCCGCCATGTCGCTTTTGGCAGGAGCCGGATGCGCAAGGTAAGCCTGGGTCAAATCGCGGAGCTCTACATGATTTTCATGCTGGGCCACGATGTAAGCCTTATCAAACTCCGGACCGGTCGGAGCATTCTCAATCTTTTCCAGCGTTGCCTTTGCCTTCGCATTCATCGTTGGGACTGGCGTGCCAAGGTCCTTGAGCACCGTCGTCACGGCGATCGCTTCGGTCAGTTCAAATCCGGCGAACTCCTTGGCGTCCGCCTTCGATGCGCGTTCGACCGCGATCTTGCTCGTCGCGAGCGAAAGTTCCGCACGACTAATAACAGCCATCCCAAACTCCTTCACGTTCGTGGGGTTCATCATGGGAGCGCCGGGATCGGTGCCGATCGTAGGGTTATCCTGCGTGGGACTGTCGGCAGCGAACGAGAGCGTTACGCCTGCAAGCCCGAAGCTGGCGACGGTTGCGCCTTTGAGAAAAGTTCGGCGGCTAGCGCTCATGTTGGTTGATTGGTCTTGACCTTCGGTCATAACTTTCTTCATGGAACTCCTGAGTGAACAATTGCCATTGACGTGTATCGAAGAGTGGAAATGCCTGCGAGTGTCCGCAGGAGTAAGGTGCCCACCCTTGAGACTAGGAGTAAGCTGAGGATATGGCAAGAACGCACAAAGAAGTGGGGTACCCACCCGAAAGTAAGGTAAGGGAGCCGCATGGGCATACGAAAGAGGACTGGTCAGCCGACGCTGCTGAAGAAGCTTTCAAACTCATTGAGGGACGCTGGAAAATGATGATCCTCTTCCATCTTTTCGACAAGGAGATGCTGCGCTTTTCGGAGCTTGAGCGTTCGATCCCTTTGGCTTCACAGAAGATGCTCATCCAGCAACTCCGCGATCTTGAACGAAATGGAATCGTAAAGCGCACCATCTACCCTCAGGTGCCTCCAAGAGTGGAGTACAGTCTGACGGACCTGGGGCAGGCACTCCGCCCAGCACTCCATGAACTCGTTCAATGGGCGAACTTACGGAGGAAGAGGGTGCCGGATCAAGCGTTGATTAGTTGAGGGCCTCAGCGGCTTCAGATTGAGTTGCTGCGTATCGCCTTTCTGCCTAGCCGCTGAAGGAGAACCCGGAGGCACATTAGGTACCCACAAGTCGATTTCTCAGAAGGTATCTGGTGAGGTGGCAAGCCGGAATGCGGCCAGTACTCGCCTTGCGCAAACGAACGTTTGCGAGGAGGACAAACGTTGCGTCCGCGATTTGACGGTTGGAGGAAGCTCGTCTGAATGCCCTCCACGGGGGCCACTAGGGCGTCCGCGAGGAGTTGCGACCAGAGAATGGTCGTCTACACAGGCGGTCAGGCCCCTTACCGTGCTCTAACTTCCGTTTTCTGACGGACCCCGCTAAGAACCACTCCAAACGAGTTAATGACTCGAAACACCTCACGAGGGAGACTTCATTAACTGCTTGTCCGCAGCCGCGGCTTCGATCTCACTGTTAATCTCGGCACCTGCAAGGAGCATCAAGCCGGTGATATAGAACCAGGTGAGCAAGATATCACCGCACCGACCGAGCCATACGTGACCGAGTAGTTGTTTGAAAAATGAAGATAGAGGAGAAGTCCCAGAGAGGCAGAGACCCAGCCGAGAATGCCGAGGGCGCCTCCGGGCGTCAACCAGTGCCAGCGACGCGTCTTCACGTCGGGAGCCCAGTAGTAAATCATTGCGAAGCAGAGGGTGAGTAGCGCAATCGCAAGAGTCCAGCCGACGAGTCTTGCGGCACTGGCGGCAGCAATTGCCAGAAAGCGATTGTGAATCCGGTGGAGCGCCAGGACGGCGAAGAAGTTTGCGCCTAGCAGGGAGGTCAGAATGAGTGTGATGATAAAGGTGATAGCGATGGTCAGGGCGATCGCGTAGATACGCGCTCTGAAGTACGAGCATGTGTCTTGTACCTTGAGACGATGTTGAGAGTGTCCTGAATCGCGGAGATGCCGACGGAAGCAGACCAGACCGCCGCGATCAGTCCGAAGGTCAGCTTTCCGGAGCTAGCGACGGCGGTGGTCTCGTTGAAGGTTTTAAAACGGCGCCGTCGCTCTTAACCTCTCACAAACGTCCGGCCAGTCCCGTAAACGCTTGGGAACGCCTGAAAATCGGGGTTGGGACACCGCCGATACTCACCCCGCAAGGCTGGTTGATCGTCTACCACGGAGTCAGCGACCTTACGCCCGCGAGCTCAGGTGCGCATCGCTTATGCTATTCGGTCGGTTTAATCGTGTTGTCCAAAGAAGGTCCCTGCCATATCGAGTTCCGTTCGCGAACGCTGGCCCTCACCCCCGAACTGCCGGAAGAACGAGATAGAGCTAAGGCTGATGTCGTCTTTCCAACCGGCATCGATCGCCGCGACGATCTGGGAAAGCCAAGCCGCTTCGATGTCTATTACGGCATGTCGGATCGCCGTATAGGTGTTGGCCCGCCTTGATCTGCCGGACATACTGCCTCCCGACAGAATCGCTGACCCGGTTCAAGGAAAAGTGTAAACAGTCCGGCACCCCGCACCCGCCAAGCTTGTGTAATCGCCTATTGCAAAAGCCTTGTGAGCAAAGCTATACAGTTTTGCGTTCTCGCGAGTGCCATGCTGAACAGATGAGTACACTTCTTCGCCACAATCTTGACCTTCTCCACGCAAACCTTCTCAGCGGAGAACTGCCACGGAATCTGAGTTGGGTAGACACGATCGACTTGGTTGGTCAGATCGGCGACGTGAAGCCTCACGGTGGGGATGAATTCGTCTTTACCGTGGGAACACAGCGAGCCTTCTTCAAACATCCGCACACTCACGAGCTCGGGGTTGAAGAAGTCGCACGGCTAAGAAAGTTCCTTCGGGACGCCGGTCCTACTCTGCCCACTGTCGAAGCGACACAGGCCTGTCGGATGGTCGTAGTGATCGACCATCACGGGGCGCATGTATACCAGGATCTCAATGGGAAAGTTCCGCAGGTTGAGGAGACAGTTCGGCCGTACGACCCGTTCGGCTTTCACCATCACTTAATTCATAAGAAGGAAGCGCATTACAAGGGCGAGCGGGTGCCGGAAGAGAAGTCGTTCTACGAAGAGGTTGCTGACGGCGAACGAGATCGTGCTCATTGGACATGGAACCGGCAACAGCAGTGCTGTTGATCATTTGGCGGAGTACCTGAAGGAGAACCACCACGACATCTCTCGGCATGTCATTGCTACGGAGACAGCGGATTTGTCCCCTTTGACTGCGCCTGATATCGAGGCTATCGCAAAGTGCCACATGATCTCAGTCGTTTAGAGCAGGTCTTGCTGGCTCCTTGCCGCCACTGTTAACTCTGTTGTTCCACGAAGGAAGAACCAATCAAAACGGAGAAGTATGGCAATCCTCACCGCCGGAACATCGGCACCAGAATTTAGTCTCCACGTCACCCCAGATCAAAAGCTAACCCTCAGTGAGCTGCGCGGGAAACCAGTCGTCCTCGCGTTCTATCCCGCCGACTGGAGCCCGGTCTGCGGGGACGAGCTCAGCATCTTCAATGAGATCTTGCCCGAGTTGCTCAAATACAGTGCGGAGCTGGTGGCCATCTCTGTGGACGGTGCCTGGTGTCACGATGCCTTCGCCAAACACAAGCATCTTCACTTCCCCTTGCTATCCGACTTCGAGCCGAAGGGCGAGACAGCTCGTGCCTATGGTGCGTACCGCGAGGGCGATGGCGTCTGTGAACGGGCGCTCTTTGTTCTCGATAAGAACGGCGTCATCACTTGGAGCTACTGCTCTCCGGTTGCTGTGAGTCCCGGCGCGGATGGCATCTTGAAAGCTTTGGAAGCGCTAGCGCCATAGGAGGAACCATGAGCAAGCTATCGGTCAGTATAACCAAGCAGGACCACCTGCAAGGGGTCCTGAATGCAGCGTGCAGTCTTGTCGAATATGGGGACTATGAATGCCCCTCATGCGGAGATGTCGCGCCGACGATCAAGAGTTTGCAAGCCCGCTTTGGCGACCAGATGTCTTTTGTCTTTCGCAACTTCCCGTTGCGGGAGATCCACCCATGGGCAGAGCCTGCGGCTGAGGTTGCGGAGTTCGCCGGAACCCATGGCAAGTTCTGGGAGATGCACGATCTGCTATTCGCAAACCAGGAGACGTTAGACGAGGAAACGTTCCATACTCTCCTGAAAAGACTAGGCCTCCCCGGTTCAGAGCTGGAACTTGCACGGTCCAGGGTGGCCTCGAGAAAGCGAATTGACAGCGATTTCGCTGGAGGTGTCCGGAGTGGCGTCAATGGGACGCCTACCTTCTTCCTCAACGGTGAACGATATGACGGTCCGACGGATTACGAGTCTCTGATTGCGCTGATAGACGAGGTCCTGACCTCGAATGGAGACTAGGGCACGATGACGACCTAGATCAAGTCATGGACGTGAGGTGGCGGTGGATCAAGGGGCATGCCGGCCATCCTGCACAGTGTCGGGCCCACAGCCACGTACCGGGCGGCACGCGCAGAATGGAAGCTCTACCGGTTGTCGAAGATCGCCGCATGACAGCTCGTTGACTGAGGGAATCGAATCACAACTGGAAGTAGAAGGACATGAGTGATAGCTGCACACTCTTCGACATCGAACGCGAGCTGGACGCATTGCTTGACGAAATCGAAGCACAAATCGAAGCAAACGGTTGCGCTTCACAGGGACTGCTTGATCTGCTTCAAGGCCTTTGCGAGGCTAAGACTGAGAAGATCGACCGGATCGACCGATTTTTGACTCTCATGCAGAATTGGATGGCCTTCTGCCGGCAGCAGGCGGATCATTTTCAGAAGCGAGCACGGACCGCGGCTTCTGAAATCCACCGGCCAACACTTCGGTGGTGCCAGTTTCGGGGTCAACCCGGATGACCTGCCCGCGCTCCCATGACGGACCATAGATCATTCCGTCTGGACCGAACTGGAGTGCGTTTAAGCCGCCCGGGTCATCCGTGACCAAGGTCGAGCACATCGTCGCGCCATTCGCAGGCGAATCGGACGACCTAATCTTCTCACCGGAGGGAGACATGATTTGGACGGCCCTCCTTGAAGGCGTCGTCCGCCAAAGAAGTTTAAATGGGGAGATACGGGAGCTGGCCACAGATTTGCCCGGTGTGAACTCGATCGCACTCACACGAGATAGCGAGCGCAGCCAGCCGTGATAAGTACAGCGTATCCAGATGGTCTAGGAAAAGGGTCTCGGGCCGGTGCTTACCGTTACCGGCACCTGTGTCGATCAGAGTGGTCTGCTTGCCGTTGCGGAGCACCATTGTGTAAATGCTCAAAGCGAACGGGCCGGGATGAGGCGCGTTGCCCCAATCTGGGAAGAGGAACTGCGTGGTCACGGTGACGTCAGTCTCGAACAGTTTGTCGATCGTCCAAGTGCCCAGCGAGGTAGTGAAGATGCTCATAGATGTATCCTGCGGTTCGCTATCTCAACATGCAATATGCACTTATTAGTGGCATACTACCTAATTGGAAACTACTCGGGGGCGATCCGTGACAGCCTGCCCAGCCGAGCGAGCCATTCGGGCCGTCCAGGGTCGCTGGAAGATCTTCATCCTCAACTACCTGCTCGACGGAACGATGCGCTTCGCTGAGCTTCAGCGCACCATCAACGGGAGGAACACGTGCAATTCCATAACTGCCAAGATGCTGACCCAAGAGCTGCGTGAGATGGAAGCGGACGGACTGGTTCACCGCGAGGTCTACCCTCAGGTACCACCCAAGGTGGAGTATTCGCTTACCCCGCTGGGCCGGAAGTTGCGGCCGATGGTGGAAGCGATGAGTGCTTGGGGGCGGCAGATCGAGACCGTCACGGAGCAGCGTGGCGGTCAAGCAACCGAGCACCGCAAGGAGGCGCGCGAAAGATCGACGACCTTATAAAATCGTCTCTCGTCGATGTAGCCGCTCTTAACCGCATTCCCGCGGAAGGTGCTGCTTTCCCGCTGAGCGGTGTGCGCGATCTCTGACGCCTTGTCATAGCCGATCACCGGACTGAGTGGCGCGACTCGCATGGGTAAGTCGGCCACCTTCTTCTCACTCACCTCTTTGCCCACATGGAGTATACACGCATCCTCTCGCAGCCATCGGCCAGGATGCGCGCGTCGAATGCAAAAACTGTTGTTACTAACGGGCCGCATTGCGTTCAGGGCAACTTTGCCCTGAAAACCGTGAGAGCGGTCCGGCCTTTCTACTGCCATCTCTGCCACTCAATCATTAGACAACCGCGCCAGCTCAATAGACAGGTCTGCCGAGATTCTGTACGCCGGCGTGGTCAAGGACAACACTTGTACACAGACGCAGTATCGTCTATGTCCGCGATCGGCCGGAGCCGAAGCGCAACACGCGCTGGCCGCCCACTTCTCCGAAAGGACCGTCGTCGCGCCAACTTGCGAGTGTGGTCCCAACGTCTGCCAATCCTGCAAGACTTGAGGAATCGCGAGTGTTTTCCAAGGCGATGATCTTCACACCTTGACTCCTAAAAAGCTCGCGGTTCAATCGCGGGGCGTTCGAGTCAGTCGATTATGAAAAAAATGCGCTCGGCCTGCGTAAGTGAGGCTGCGCCGTTGAGAACTACGGAGGGCAATAGTCGCCGATGCCGGCTCCGGGATCCTGGTCGTTGGGACTCGGTCATACTGCTGTACGCGTCTCCTAACATAGCAGAGCGCCTTCATAGACACACCCACAGAACAACAAAGAAGCTCGCGAGCGGTTTGTAGACGAAAGGAGGTGTTGGCCAAGGAGGTGTGCAATTGTGCACAGTCCATACTTGTACATTTCAGTAAGTTCGGAATGTGAAAGTACAGCGACCAACGATCTACATCTCGACCGGGATCGCAAGGATGGCTGTTGAAGCTTCCTCTAGGAGCCTCAGCCCTCGTCGTACGTCCCACCCATTGCGCACCTCTGGCATTTATTTACGAACGCGTTGGCGTTTCCCGTTAGCTCGCACAGCCGTTCCTACGATTCTTGTACTCAGTTGCTTTGAAGGGAGAAGACGGTGGCAGACCGCAAAAGACTACGGCTTCGTAGGCTTCGGCGTAATGGCTCGAAAGATGGCAGCGAGGGCGCCGGATGCCGAGTACGCCATTGTCGCCTTCGACCCTAATTTAAAACGGGTGGAGTCTGATCAACGGCATCACGGCTTCGAACCCATGCGTTGCTGCGGAGCGCGATGCGTACTCCAGCGCGTAGAAGATAAGGCAGAGAAACCAAGCAAAGATATACCTTCGTTTCTGCGAATCGGACGTCGGGGTGGTACTCCCGCCTGGCTTTGCCATTGTGGCCTGCATGGGCACTCCTTCTATTAATAAACGCGATCCCGCCAACGTGATTGATGCTTATTCTTCTAACGAAACAGATTGGACTTCGCCATATCGATGATCTGGTTTCCCTCGTGGTTCAGCATCGCTTTCGCCGCCCACAGTCCAAAGCCGGCTGCCTGGCTGACAGCGATATGCGGCGGCATGGAGAGCTCTTGTCGATTTACCACCACATCCACGAGAGCTGGGCCGTCATGAGTAAGAGCTTGCTTCAGTGCATCTCTAAGATCTTCCGGTAGTTCGACCCGCACGCCTAGTAGGCCGCATGCCTCTGCCACCTTCTCAAAGGATGGATTGTGGAGATCTGTGCCAAAGTTGAGCAAACCGGCAGCTTTCATCTCGAGCTCAACAAAGCTAAGCGCACTATTGTTGAAGCAGATGATCTTGACTGGAAGCTGCATCTGTATGAGGGTTAATAGTTCTCCCATTAACATCGCAAGCCCGCCATCACCTGAAAATGTGATGACCTGCCTTCCCGGATAGGCGGCCTGCGCTCCAATCCCCTGCGGCACAGCTCCGGCCATCGAACCATGAACAAAGGAACCGAGAAGACGGCGTTGGCCGTTCATGGTCAAATGGCGCGCGGCCCATATTGTGGGAGTTCCTACGTCGGCCAAGAAGATCGCATCGTCTGAGGCAAGTTCATCGATGAGCCTGGCAACATATTGAGGGTGAATTGGAATGTGACCAGGCTTATTCTCTGCAAGATCTTCGAGTTCTTTGCGTACCTTCGCATACCGGTCTAAAGCGGTGTCAAGATGTTTTCTGTCACTACGCCCTCTAAGCCTTGGAGTCAAACCGAGAGGCGTGTCCTTTACGGTGCCAGTTAGGCCGACGTCTACTTTCGCGCGCCGGCCAATCTGCTCACCGCGTAGGTCAACCTGAATGATCTTCGCCTTCGTCGGGTAGAACTGCTGGTACGGCAGGTCGCAACCTAATACGAGCAAGGCATCGCAGTCCATCATTGCGTGGTAACCAGAAGTCATGCCGAGCAAACCTGTCATGCCCACGTCGTACGGGTTGTTGCCCTCAATGCATTCTTTGCCACGCAACGAATGTACGATGGGAGCCTTAAGGGCCTCGGCGGCGGCCAGCAGCTCAGTTTGTGCTCCTTCGCATCCAATGCCTCCAAGGATAGTGACTTTTTCGGCTTGGTTGAGAAGTTGGGCCGCTAATTCCAGGTCGACACTCGGTGGGAGCATTGACGACGCCGGAGCGCCCAAATGGAGAACGTTGCCCTCAGCCGAACAATCTCCCGCCAGAACATCCCCAGGCACGACGACCACGGCGACACCCCGAAGTGAGATTGCATTGCGCATGGCAATGGCAAGGATGCGAGGAACCTGTTGTGAAGCACTGACAAGCTCGCAGTAATAGCTGCATTCGCGGAAGAGTTCCTCCGGGTGCGTTTCTTGGAAGTAGCCAGACCCGATCTCCGCACTGGGAATTTGCGCAGCAAGGGCAAGCACGGGTACTCGGCTGCGATGGCAATCATAGAGGCCATTAATGAGATGGAGATTTCCGGGACCACAACTTCCGGCGCAAACGGCGAGATGTCCGGTAAGGTGGGCTTCGCCTCCCGCAGCAAAGGCAGCTGCCTCCTCATGTCTCACGTGGACCCATTCTATTTCGGTGTGTCTCCGTATAGCCTCTGTGAAAGCGTTGAGCGAATCGCCAGGCAATCCGTAGACACGTTTCACTCCCGAAGCGGCCAAAACTTTGACAATGACTTCTGCTGCGCTTGTAGCCATAAACGTTCTCCCATTGTGATCTAGGCATTTTTGCAATCAAGTCGCTGAGCGCAAATTGTCGGCACAGCGCGTATCGAGAGTCTCGCTCTTACTGATTGCGAAAACTGTACCTTTTTGGACAGTTTGTCTCGAACGCATAAATGGGTGCATCGAATATTCACAGCTACGGTCCTGAATCCATTCGCCGCCCGGAACCCGTTGAATCGAGAACCCGGATGCCAACCCGGAAAGAAAAACGCGAGGAATGGTGTGTCTGCCAATCCTGTTCGTCCATTTGGAGAGCTTGTGATGGTCAGTTGCAGTCGAATGAGGGAGGGCCGCAATGATCCCGATAGGAGCAAAAGGCAGGGTCGGCCGGAGCAGAAAGTCGTTACCCCCACCTGAAGTGCCGTTGTAGGCGGGGGTGCCAGGACTGCATCTGGACTTGGATCCAGAGCGGCGGCAGGATCGAGGTGGGTAGTCGTGCATACTGCATGGCGCCTACCCCTCTTGCCATGATTAGCCCTGCGCTTGCAAAGTCATGCCGTTCTGCAGGGTTACAGGTTTTGCGCCGATCAGAACACAGGCCATCAAACACGGGTCGGCTCCGTTATTGATCCAGTTGTGAATGGTTTTTCGTTGGACCAGCACGTCTCCCGTATTTAGCTTTACGGGTTCAGCGCCGGGATCTAGTTCAATGCAGCCGGATAGTGCGATCGCATAGTCGACTGAGTTGGTGCGGTGATGGCATGGAGTCACCCCTGGTGAATACTGCACAAGCCGCAGGACGGTTCCGTCGCCGAGGGCGGTAGGAACTTTTCGCAACCTGTCGTCAGAAAAACCACTATTGTCTGAAGGAAAGCCTTGCGTCGACCAACTTACGCTTGAAGCCGTCCCATGACGGTCTATCTCGGCATCGCGACTCTTGACCTTAGCCGGCTCTGCCAGTGGCAGCCTTGAATCAAATAAAACCGTAGACTTACGTTCTGGGGTATGCCCCGTTAGGACGCGACGATATTGGTTTGCCATAGTCTTATCTCTTTATTGCGGTAATGTTCGTGATGAGTAAGCGGCTGGCTGGAGTTCCAGGCGCATAACTTTGGCGGGTCGGACTATGCCGTCTGGCGGCGGCGTCTTCGCTCCGCCGTCTGTTGTGAAGTAAGCGATCCGACCATATTCCCCTGGCCGCCGGCCCCACGCCCCGCTCGATGGCCCTACAAGTTGATTGGAGAACGGCTCGCTCGCGACGACGTGATGTGCAGTGTCGCTGTTCTGTGCTGGCGTCAGCGAGACGATATCAATGGTGTGGTGCAGGTGCGCTGTGAAGTACGCAACGCCCGCCTTTTCGTCAATAAGAAAGTCATCGGCCATTCTGCCACCGGAGACGAACTCGGGGAGGCCAGCGGGCTCAAGCGTCGCCGGATTCACTCGGACTCGCATGAATAGTCTCTGAACCGTCGAGGTGTAGTAGAGAAAGGCCGTCTTTTTGGCGTAGCGAATGCCGTTAATGCCGGGCTGGTTAGGCATGATGCCCTTCGGCTCGAAGGCCATGTTGTCGTGAGCCAGCCAAATACACGCCTTTGCGGAAAAACCGTCCGGTTCGAGGTCTACCCGCCAGATCAAACCCGCGATTGAGTCAGCGATCAAAATGACACTGGGAGCTAGCAGGCAGCTCCCGTTCAGGCCGCCGACTGGCTCCGGAAAATCCAGAACGCGTAGCGGATAGACCGGCTCGCCTGGTGACCAAGTTCGCAAATCGAGGCGGTGAAGCGCGGAGTCGTGCGTCGTCCAGATATTCGAGGTATGGACATAGAACAGATCAGTCTCGACCTCGACAAGGTTAAGAGGCGGCTGGTCTGGAAATTTGTGTATGAGACGTGGCTCCCTTGTTGCCGTCTGGTCATAGGGCGGAACGTACCACAGCTCGCCGTGATCGGACACAGTTACCAAGATGGAATTGTCTTGGCGAACGATTAGATTTTCAAGAAAATAGTTCTTCGGGAAGGACGCGGCTGTAGCCAACAAGGCCTGCATACGTTGTAGCTGAAACATTTCATCTCCGGATTGGGCATCGGCTTGTTCTTTACCACTAATCGTTGAGCGGCAAAATCGTTGGGCTTCCCGGTGAATGATGGCGCAAGCCGCCGGTGAAGAGAGCTGTAGACTTTCTGGCATTCCGCACAGCCGGAGCGCTTCGGCTCAGGAATGATGGATTAGGAGGAGATAGGGTTCTTTGCCTTCAGCGAAATACAGATGGTTGTTACCGGCGAATACCACGGGCGGACGGTCTCTTCGATCGCAGTGGGTAAACGGCCCCGCGCCTCCATCGGGTAGACCGCATCGGGCAACTTTGGTCGCCCAGATCGATCTCGTAGTCCCTTGCCACTGCTCCAAGGCTGTATGCCCGCTCACTCGATGCAGTCATAGAAATCTTGAGTCTCTCGCGGAGATAGTAAGTTGAGCTTCCCTGGACTTCGCCCGGATCCGCAGCAATCCACACGAAGGCACACATAACCGTCCGTGGTCCACTTCTCGGGATCGACCAGCTCCCAGTTCGTGCACTTCGCTGTCGTGCCTTCAGCGATCTCGGGGTACGCAGCTATCATCCGGCCCTATCAAGGGATTCCAAGCAAAGCGCAGGGAGCACGGTCCGCGATATAGCGGCCCGTGTCGCCAGAAGTTACGAGATGTTTTCGCAAACCGCAGACGAGCAGATCGCTTCCATATTTTGTGGCAGCACTAACGATGCCGTCGACTTCGGTTGCCTCAGATAACTCGCTTTCGAGCACAAATCCAACCGACTTTGCAGTTTCGATTGCGCTGGCTTGAATATGAATCGAGTGGGTTCGATGCTCCTCCAACCAATCCACTCCAGGAGCCGCGAAAACCGCAAACGAGTAATAACTGGGGAGGGGTTCTAGTATCGTGATTATCTTGAGCTCTGCCTTAAGCGCACGGGCAAGCTCAAGGGCTGCAAGAAATGCTCTATTTGCCTCATCTGAATCGTCGAGGGCGACCATGATCCTTCTGAACATTCGCTGATTTCCTTCCGTATTTGTCTCAAGTAACACATAGAGCGGCGAAGATTAGCACCACTTCGCACTCTTACAGACTAGGCTTTCAGCCCTAACTCTAATGAGCACTTTGATACATTTCCGCTTGAACCGGTAGGTAGATTCCGGCGGTAGCTCTGCCTGTTCCTTAGCGAACATAGCAAGGTCAAAGCGAACCAGGGACCTCGTTCTCTGCCCATGGCCGTTCAACGAAGATCGTCATTTCTGCATGTTCATCAGATCCTCGATCAGCCCCGGCCCGGTCGGCTCCCAACCAAGCGTCTTCCGCGTCCAC
>CAXTRT010000007.1:0-108497 GCA_964246835.1 uncultured Acidobacteriaceae bacterium
CCGCGAGGGCGGCAGGACCGTCGGAGCCGGGACGATCTCGGAGATACTGAAGTAAGTTTGAAATAAAGCAGTATGCAAGACGCCATGCTCCGCAACGCCGTGCAGGAGCATGGCGATACGGCAATCGCCTCCGGTCTTCAGCGTTCCCGGAAAATCAGTTAGGATAAGGAAATGCGCGAAATTATCACATTGCAGTGCCCCGTTTGCAAGAACCGGAACTACTCGACGACCAAGAATAAAAAGACCACGACTGGCCGCCTCGAGTTCTCGAAGTTCTGCAACACATGCCGTAAGCACACAGATCACAAAGAAACCAAGTAAGTTCTCAGAGGTCGGTCTTAGTGTTTCGAGTTGCTGACATCTTCGAACCGGCACATCACAGGGGCGTAAGCTCAACGGTTAAACTGTCGGTCTCCAAAACCGAACTTCTCGGTTCGAATCCGAGCGCCCCTGCCATCTCCCATCAGCCGTTCGGGTTCGGTCAGATCGACTTGAACGAGAGCAAACCCTAGTACGCCGTACCAGAGGCAGCATCATGGCCAAGACCATCGTAGTCGCCGAGCAGACCACATCCGGCATAGAGCAGCTGAAGGCGCAACCGGAGCGGCTCAGCAAGTTTCTCAAGGACGTCCGAAACGAGATGCGCAAGGTGATCGCGCCTACTCGCGAAGAGGTCCAGTCGACGACGCTTGTCGTTCTGGTCGCCGTGTTTATCTTTGCCGCATACTTCTGGGCGGTCGATGCAGTTGCAAATCAGCTGATTGAGCGCGGAATCGGTACACTTACGAAGCACTAATCTCGAAGCCTCAACGGGCGGACAGACCTTACAGGTACGATGAACGAGAAGGCATAAGCATGGCGGTAGAAGAGACAAATCCGAACGGGCTGATCGCACCAGAGCAACAGCCTATGGCAGAGGCGACGAGCGATAGCGTAGCCGGTGCTTTGGACGAGAGTGGCGAACATCTCGCGCCGCCCATCAATCAGAACTTCAAGTGGTACATCATTCACGCGTACTCGGGTTTTGAGCGCAAGGTGCGTGAGTCTCTCGAGAGCCGCATTCGCGCGTTTGGGCTGGAGAATCGGATAGGCCGCATCATGATTCCGACCGAGCCGGTCACAGAGCTCCGCAATGGTAAGAAATACACCATTGATCGCGTGTTCCTCCCGGGCTATGTCCTGGTAGAGATGGAGCTCGATAACGATCTCTGGCACGTAATCAAGAACACACCGCGCGTCACAGGTTTTCTCGGAACTGGAGACAATCCCGTTGCTCTCTCGGAACAGGAGGTCAGCTCCATCCTCTTCCGGTCGGATGCCGCCAAGGATAAGCCGACGCTCAAGATCAAGTTCGTCAAGGGTGAGCAGGTTCGCATCAACGAAGGTCCGTTTGCCAACTTTAGCGGAACCGTGGACGACATCAACGAAGACAAGCAGACTCTCAAAGTAATGGTCTCCATCTTTGGTCGCCCTACTCCGGTCGAGATCGAGTTTTCACAGGTTGACAAGATCGAGGCTTAGCAGCAGCGAGGCGCACCGGACAGTATCAGAGTTTGTACGCTGAATTTACTTGAGACGCAGCCGTTTCGTACCCGCTGCGCAGAATACGAGGAAGCATCATGGCACCGAAGAAGATCAATGGATACGTCAAGCTGCAGATCATGGCCGGAAAGGCGACGCCCGCTCCGCCGGTCGGGCCCGCCCTCGGACAGGCGCAGGTCAACATTATGGAGTTCTGTAAGCAGTTCAACGAACGCACCAAGGGGCCTGACATCGCCGGCCTGACCATCCCTGTGGTGATTACCGTCTTTGCCGATCGCACATTCTCCTTTGTCACCAAGACTCCTCCCGCACCGGTTCTTCTGCTGAAGGCAGCTGGTATCGCAAAAGGGTCGGGGACTCCCAACAAGGAAAAGCTGGGCAAAGTCACGGAGAAGCAGATCATCGAGATCGCCACACAAAAGATGCCGGATATGAACGCAGCTTCGGTAGAAGCAGCCGCGAAGACGATCCGCGGAACCGCACGGTCTATGGGTATCGACGTAGTCGCGTAAATATCCTAAAGCTGCCAGATGAAACGCACGATAGGCCCGATGACGTCGGGCCTATCGTACGTTTTCGTTGCTAATCTCGAAAGAGGGATTGCTGACCCACGATGGGGTGTGCCGCCGGATACTGTGATGTGCGATCTCCCGGATCCCGCGTTAGAAGGGCATCTGTCGAACGTTCTGGTATACCGTTACGCCGGCAGACACGGGCCATCATCGCAGTCATTGCCTGCCGGTACGGCCGAGAGGCGAACTCCGCATGAGCGAAGCGCTCGCCATACTCGGCCTCCAGCGCAGGAAAGTGCTCACGGACGAAGCTCAGATAGGTTGGGCGTGAGCACGATTTCAAAAAAAGTGGTTCTCCGGCAAGAAAGCTGGCATTCGCGGCCTTGGCAGACCGCGCAACGCGGTCGACTGAATCTTCACTGTCCGTGATGCCTGGAAGCAGGGGAGAGCAGAGAATGCCGGTACGTATGCCAGCATCCCGCAGGCCATGAACCGCCTCGAAGCGGAGATCAGGTCGCGGTGCCCTAGGCTCAAGCTTGCGGGCGAGATCCGCGTCCGTTGTGGTGATTGTGCAGTGAACCACGAGCGTATTGTGTTCCGCGATCTTTTGGAGCAGGTCTTTATCGCGAAGAATTAAGTTCGATTTCGTGATGATTCCCAGGCGGTAGCCCTGCCTTCGGGCAAAGACCTCAAGCAGACTCCGCGTCACACGCTCTCGCCGCTCCAGCGGCTGATAGGGATCGGTCGCCGTTCCAAGCGCAATCTCTTCTGTTGGATCGATGGCGCGCAACTCCTGCTCGAGCAGCCATGCCGCATTCTTCTTCAGAAAGATGTTCCGCTCGAAGGCCTCAGGGTCTCGCAGCGTTGCCGAGCCCTCCGTAGGCGAGTCTGCCGGCGCCATGAACTCATGCGTGTATCGCGCGTAGCAGTAGCGGCAGCCAAACTCGCAGCCCCGATACGGATTGATGCTGTAGGCCAACGACAGACGCCGCTTGGAAACCGATCGGTTCAGAATGCTCTTTGCGGCGAGCGAGCGGTACTCCACCAGGTGACCGCTACCGCTCGGCTCGGCCGCATCTGCCAGATGTGCCAGACCTGCCCGGACACGAGGCGTCTCGAACATGGGAAAGATCGGACTCATCTGCTGTAAGGATTCGAGATGCTCTATCTTCGCCATATCTTCGCCTTCCGAAGGAGTGTATCGAGCTCTTCATCGAAGGTCAAACTCTATTTTCGATATGGGTGTAGCGTGCAAGACCTTTGGGGCAGCAAAAGGTCGTTCAGGGTTCCGGAGTTGTCATTAAAAGTGTGAAGTGTAGAAGCCGGATCAATGCTTCTTTGACATCGGCCGGCAACTTGGGGCATACTTTACGTATTCGGCTGAACTAGCCGTGTCGCAACCACGCCCATGCGGATGCTCGTGTGCAGGGGTGGTAGACAAGGAAATTAATGTCCCAGAAGATCTCAAGGAATTTAGCGAAGGCGCGTTCGTTCGTCGAGCCTCGCCCGTATCATCTCGTCGAAGCAGTTCCTCTCTTGCAGAAGGCCAGGTATGCCAAGTTTGACGAGACGGTTGACCTCACGCTGCGGCTTGGGGTGGATCCAAAGCATGCCGATCAGATGGTCCGGGGCACGGTGGTTTTGCCCCACGGCCTTGGCAAAAGCAAGACGGTTGCCGTAATCGCCTCGGGCGACAAGATCAGGGATGCGGAGGCCGCAGGCGCCGAGTTCTTCGGCGGTGAAGAGCTGGTCGAAAAGATCCAGAAAGAGGGTTGGACTGACTTTGACGCTTTGATTGCTACGCCCGACATGATGAAATCTGTTGGCCGGCTTGGCAAGGTGCTTGGACCGCGCGGGCTTATGCCGAATCCAAAGACCGGCACTGTAACAACCGACGTAGCGGCAGCTATTCGTGAGATCAAGGCCGGTAAGGTCGAGTTCCGCACAGATAAGACCGCGTTAGTCCATGTTCCCGTAGGAAAGCTCTCGTTTGATCCTCAGAAGCTGGTCGATAACGCTATGACAGTGATCAGTTCCGTGGTGAAGGCCAAGCCCTCAGCGGCCAAGGGCAAGTACATCAAGGGCATTACACTGAGCTCGACCATGGGCCCCGGCATTCAGCTTGATGCCGCAGCCGCCGAGCTGGCTGGGAAAGCCTGACGCTGGACTGTTCGCAGCGTATCAAGAGATTGCGGATCACCGACCGCACATACGGTTTTACCCTGTTTCCTGGGCGACAAGGATTTAAGACTCATGCCACTTACCAGATCGAAAAAGACGGAGAACGTCACATGGCTCACCTCGGAGCTGGCAAGCTCGACCTCTGCAATCGTCGGAACCTTTTCCGGCCTGACGGCTGCAAAGGATTTTGAGCTTCGCAAGGCTGTTCGAGGCGCAGGCGGCTCCTATCATGTCGTCAAGAACAAGCTCGCAGCACGTGCCGGCAAAGGCACGAAGGTTGGACAAGCTCTCCAGGGATTGAAGGGCGTCTCGTCTGTGGCGTACACCTCGGGCGACCCGGTCGCGCTGGCAAAGGCGCTGTCCACATGGGTCAAGGACAACGCTGAGTTCACCTTCAAGCTTGGCATTGTCGATGGCCGCGTGATCACCGTAGAGGAGATCTCGGCACTGGCAACCCTGCCTGGCAAGGAAGAGCTTTTCTCGAAGCTTCTATACATGATCAACTCCCCCGCGCAGCGTCTTGCCACGGTCATCAACGCGACTGGACGAAATCTCGCTGTTGTCGTGAATCAGGCTATAGAGAAGGACAAGTTTGTCGACACCGGTGCGACCTCAACCGCAGCCCCGGCGGCCGCTGGAGATCTGGTTGCCGAGGCGCATGCTGAAGAGGTGGCCGGACTCAGTGACGGCATCCAGCCTGAGAATGGCATCGGATCTCAGGCGGGTGAGGCAGCGTCGACCGATTCGGCCGAGGGCTGATCAGATCTGGCTTGACTCCCCTTCAGGGGCGCCATGTCTGGGCGCAACGGAAACCTGAGCGGGGCGAAGCAGAGGGGGCATCCCTGGATGCTCTGCAGCAGGAAATATCGAATTTAGACCGAAATTGGAGAGTGAAATGGCAGACATGCAGCAGTTGGAAGATCAGATCGTAAGCCTCAGCCTGCTTGAGGCTTCAGAGTTGGTGAAGAAGCTTGAAGAGCGTCTTGGTGTATCGGCCGCGGCAGCGGTCGCAGCAGCACCAGCGGGTGGCGGAGCAGCAGCCGCGGCTCCGGTTGAGGAAAAGACGGAGTTCACCGTTATCCTGAAGGATGCCGGAGCGAATAAAATCAATACCATTAAGGCCGTCCGTGAAGTGACTGCACTCGGCCTGAAGGAAGCCAAGGACCTTGTCGATGGAGCTCCGAAGCCTTTGAAGGAAAACATTTCGAAGGAAGATGCGGCTGCCATCGCGAAGAAATTCGACGGTGTGGCTACGGTCGAGATCAAGTAACGGCCCTAGACTTGCATAGAAGGACGGAACAGGGTATTCTCAGAACTGGGAAGACACGTTCCGTCCGGTTCTGTCTGTTCCAGATAGCATCTTCAGTAGGATCCCGGCTCATCCTGTATACCAGGTTACGGAGCCGGCCGTCATCGTCTCTTGCGGCAGAGTCGATGATGCAACCAGAGTTGATCAAGCGGCGGCACCGATGGAGCAAGGCGAGCTCCATCACGGCGACGAGCATCATCCAGATAAGGTTTCAACTTTACATATCGACGTATGCGCTCGCGGGAGCTGCTGTCCCTTCGAGCGCTTTGCCGTCTTAAATCGTAATGCTTGCCTTCCACGCCGGGGAGGCCCTGAGATGGCCCTGCAGAATGCTTCGCGGGCACCCAGACAAAGTAGGAATGAAACAGAGTTGCTGTCATCTTCAGCAACGCTGTGAGCGCATGCGAATCCGCCGGCTTTCGAGGGCTGGTGAGATTCTGGAGGGTCAGGCCTCCGTGCGCATACGACGTCGAGGGCCTGCACCGGGCCCTCTCCTCGCGCGATACGTCTGTGGGATGCGCACAGCCGATTGCGGGAGGCCTCGAAGGTCAGTTCAGGAGAGAGCATGTCCACAGAAATGCGCGCGATCCGCAGCCGTCTTGATTTCTCAAAGATACCCACCAGCATTCAGATCCCTAACCTTATTGAAGTGCAGCGCCGCAGCTACGAGCGCTTCCTGCAGATGGATAAGCTTCCGCAAGAGCGTGAGGATAACGGGCTTCAGTCCGTGTTTACCTCGGTCTTCCCCATCTCGGACTTCCGCAACGTCTCGGAGCTTGAGTTCGTCGATTTTTCGATCGGGAACTGGGAGTGCAAGTGCGGCTACCTCAAGGGGCTTAACCACCTCCGGACAGCCTGCACCAACTGCGGCCACATGGTCATTACCGACCCGTTTCATCCAGGCGACGTGCTCTGTAACTTCTGCGGAACCTACAACAAGAACACGCCCGACTTCTGCACAAAGTGCGGCGACCCCGTCGGCCTGCAGCTGAAGTACGATCAGGCCGAGTGCGAAGAGCGCGGCATGACCTACTCGGCTCCGCTTAAGGTCACCATCCGGCTGAAGATCTACGACAAGGATCCTGAGACCGGCGTCAAGAGCCTCCGCGACATGAAGGAGCAGGAGGTCTTCTTCGGCGACATTCCGCTCATGTCCGCCAACGGCACCTTCATCGTCAACGGCACCGAGCGCGTCATCGTCTCGCAGCTCCATCGCTCGCCCGGCGTCTTCTTCGAAACGGCGAACAACCGCAGCTACTTCCTCGGCAAGATCATCCCCTACCGCGGCAGCTGGGTTGAGTTTGAGTACGACCAGAAGAACACCCTCTACGTCCGCATCGATCGCAAGCGCAAGTTCCTCGGCACTATCTTCCTGCGCGCGCTCGGCCTGCGTACCGATGAGGAGATCCTCAAGACCTTCTACACCGTCGACACCATCCACGTCGCCGATCAGAAGCTGCACTGGGGCGTCGCTCCCGAGAACACCCCGACCAACCTGCTCGGCACGCGCCCGTCTGCCGCTATCACCATCGACGGCAACGAGATCGCCCCGGCTACCCGCAAGGTCTCGCCCAACACCCTGCGCCAGCTGCGCGCCGGCAAGGTCGAGAAGCTTGAGGTCGAGACCAGCGAGTTCGACGGCGCCATGACTGCCGCGGACGTCGTCGATCTCTCGACCGGCGAGCTGCTCTACGAGGCCAACCAGGAGCTCTCGGCCGACAAGCTGCATAAGATCCTTCAGTCCGGCGTCACCAGCTTTGAGGTCTTCTTCCCCGAGCGCGACGACGTGGGCAACATCATCGCCAATACCCTTCGCCGCGACTCCGTGCGCAAGCCCGAAGAGGCGTTGATCGAGATCTACCGCAAGCTACGTCCAGGCGATCCGCCGACGCTCGACACCGCGACCGCGCTCTTTGAAGGCATGTTCTTCGATCCGCGCAAGTACGACTTCTCCCGGGTCGGCCGTCTGAAGTTCAACATCAAGCTCTACGAGAACCAGGACCCGAGCGGTCTCGACAAGCGCACGCTCACCCCCGAGGACTTCTACGGCACTATCCGTTATCTGCTCAAGCTCCGCAAGAACATCGGCTCGGTTGACGATATCGATCACCTTGGCAACCGCCGCGTACGCGCGGTCGGCGAGCTCATGGAGAACCAGTTCCGCATCGGCCTGGTTCGCATGGAGCGCGCCATCAAGGAGAAGATGTCGGTCTATCAGGAGATGTCGACGGCGATGCCGCACGACCTCATCAACGCCAAGCCCGTCATGGCCGCGATCCGCGAGTTCTTTGGCTCGTCGCAGCTCTCGCAGTTCATGGATCAGACCAACCCGCTGTCGGAGATCACGCACAAGCGCCGTCTCTCCGCGCTCGGGCCCGGCGGTCTGTCGCGTGAGCGCGCCGGCTTTGAGGTTCGCGACGTCCATCCGACGCACTACGGCCGCATCTGCCCGATTGAGACGCCGGAAGGTCCGAACATCGGCCTGATCTCGTCACTCTCCTGCTTCGCGCGCATCAATGAATACGGCTTCATCGAGTCGCCGTACCGCCGCGTGAAGGATGGCCGCGTGCTCGACTACGTCGCCGTCTCCAACGCCGGGGAGTCCGGTCTGCGGCAGGGTGACTACCTCGAGATTGAGGAGTCGCGCGCCAAGAACGCCGAGCTCAAGAAGGCCAGCAAGCGCGTCATGGAGCTTGAGCCGTTCTCCTTCTACCTCTCCGCGTGGGAGGAAGACCGGCACACCATCGCGCAGGCCAACATCGAGCTCGATGCTGACCTCAACATCGTTGAGGACCTGGTCAACGCGCGCCGTCAGGGCAACTTCGTCCTGGTCAACAAGGCCGAAGTCGACTACGTCGACGTCAGCCCCAAGCAGCTCGTGTCGGTCGCCGCCTCGCTCGTTCCATTCCTCGAGCATGACGACGCCAACCGCGCTCTGATGGGCGCGAACATGCAGCGGCAGTCCGTTCCGCTGCTGGTTGCTGAGGCACCGTTCGTCGGTACCGGCATGGAAGGCGTCACCGCCCGCGACTCGGGCGCCGTCATCCTGGCCAAGCGCAACGGCATCATCGATTCGGTCGACTCCGAGCGCATCATCGTGCGTGTTGAAGGCGAGCATCACCCGACGCAGCTGTCGCGTGAGGTCGGCTCCGACATCTATCAGCTCACCAAGTTCAAGCGCTCGAACCAGAACAC
The DNA here is from genome assembly GCA_964246835.1 of uncultured Acidobacteriaceae bacterium. GTDB lineage: Bacteria > Acidobacteriota > Terriglobia > Terriglobales > Acidobacteriaceae > Edaphobacter. Next base: position 8,740 of record CAXTRT010000007.1, read on the forward strand.
CTGCATCAACCAGAAGCCGATCGTTCGCAAGGGCGACCGCGTGGCCAAGGGGCAGGTGATCGCGGACGGTCCGTGCACGGAGCAGGGCGAGCTCGGCCTCGGCCGCAACGTTCTGGTTGCCTTCATGCCGTGGCGCGGCTATAACTTCGAGGATGCGATCCTGATCTCGGAAAAGCTGGTCCGCGAGGACTACTACACCTCGATTCACATCGAGGAGTTCGAGATCGAGGCGCGCGACACCAAGCTCGGGCCGGAAGAGATCACGCGCGATATTCCCAACGTCTCCGAGCACGCGCTGCGTGATCTCGACGAGTCGGGCATCATCCGCATCGGCGCCAAGATCGGGCACAACGACATCCTCGTTGGCAAGGTCACGCCGAAGGGCGAAACCCAGCTCACGCCCGAAGAGAAGCTGCTGCGTGCCATCTTCGGTGAAAAGGCCGGCGACGTCCGCGACGCCTCGCTGACCTGCCCTCCGGGTATCGAAGGCACCGTAGTCGACGTCCGCATCTTCTCCCGCAAGGGTCAGGAGAAGGATGAGCGCGCCAAGCAGATCGAGCAGGAGCAGGTCGAGAAGCTCGAGCGCAACCTCGCCGATGAGATCCGCATTCTCACCGACGAGCGTCTCAAGCGCCTCGAAGGCATCCTTGGTGCGAAGGAGGTGCAGGCTGATCTGCACGACGAACGCACCAACAAGAAGCTGCTCTCGAAAGGCGATGTTCTCGATCGCGACACCATCGAGCTCATCAGCACGCGTAACCTCAAGCGCATCCGCTACGCCGACAAGGATCCCCGCGTCAACGAGCAGATCGACGAGATCGAGGAGATGACCTCGCGGCAGATCGACGTGCTGCGCAAGATCACCAACGAGAAGATCTCGAAGATGCAGAAGGGCGATGAGCTCAGCCCAGGCGTCATCAAGATGGTCAAGGTCTACATCGCCATGAAGCGCAAGCTGTCGGTCGGCGATAAGATGGCCGGTCGTCACGGCAACAAGGGCGTCATCGCCCGGATCCTGCCTGAGGAAGATATGCCGTACCTTCCCGACGGCACGCCGGTCGAGATCGTCCTTAATCCGCTCGGTGTTCCGTCGCGTATGAACGTCGGTCAAATCCTCGAGACGCATCTCGGTTGGGCAGCGCACGAACTCGGCAAGCAGATCGCCGAGATCGCCGCCACCCACACCGATGCCAACGAGGTTCGCGAGCTCTTCAAGGCACGCTTCGTCGACACCGCCGCGCTCACTCAGCTGCTTGAGCTCGACGATGAACAGACGATGCGTGTCGCCGCCGGCATGAAGCGCGGCATCTGGTTCGGCACCGCCGTCTTTGACGGTGCACGTGAGACGGAGATCAAGGCGCTGCTCGCAGCCGCCGGCCTCCCCAGCTCGGGCAAGAGCCAGCTGCACGATGGCATGACGGGCGACGAGTTCGAACAGCCCGCCACCGTCGGCTACATCTACATGCTCAAGCTGTCGCATCTGGTCGACGACAAGATCCACGCTCGCTCGATCGGACCGTACTCCCTCATCACCCAGCAGCCGCTTGGTGGCAAGGCGCAGTTCGGCGGTCAGCGCTTCGGCGAGATGGAGGTCTGGGCGCTCGAAGCCTATGGCGCCGCCTACATCCTGCAGGAGCTGCTCACCGCGAAGTCCGACGACGTCTTTGGCCGCACCAAGATCTACGAGGCCATCGTCAAGGGCGAGGCGGCGATCGAACCCGGCGTGCCGGAGTCGTTCAACGTCCTCATCCGCGAGCTGCAGTCGCTTTGCCTTGATGTCGAGCTCATCAAGCAGTCTGACCAGAACAAGCCGCTGCCGGCCATCGCCGCGGCCGACTAACGCACCAGGAGGAGGGAAGCGGCCTTTAGTCGCCTCCCTCCTCGGTTGTCATCCTGAGCGAAGCGAAGGACCTGCTTCTCTTAGCCACGGCAGCCAAAGCCCTAAGCAACACCACAATCGAAATAGAGCTTCAGCACCAGATCTACCGGCATCACGATGCGCCCAGAGTCATCGTGAAACAGATTGACCAACAGCGGCCCGCCCGGCCGCACCCGGAGACACAGAGACTATGTTTCGCTCCAGCCCCTTTGAACTGACTGGCCCCATCGCCGACTTCGACGCCATCAAGATCCAGCTCGCCAGCCCAGAGAAGATCCGCTCGTGGTCGCACGGTGAAGTCACCAAGCCCGAAACCATCAACTACCGCACCTTCAAGCCCGAGCGCGATGGCCTGTTCTGCGCCCGCATCTTCGGGCCCATCACCGACTGGGAGTGCCTCTGCGGCAAGTACAAGCGCATGAAGCATCGCGGTGTCATCTGCGACAAGTGCGGCGTCGAAGTCACACTGTCAAAGGTTCGTCGTGAGCGCCTCGGCCACATTGAGCTTGCCTCGCCCTGCTCGCACGTCTGGTTCTTCAAGGGCCTGCCGTCGCGCATCGGCCACCTGCTCGACATCTCCCTCCGCGAGCTCGAAGCCGTCCTCTACTTCGAGTCCTACGTCGTCGTCGACCCGGGCGATGCGCCAGTTAAAGAGCGCGAGGTCATCAAGGACGAGACCCGCTTCCGCGAGCTCGACCAGCAGTACCGTCCTTCCGGCTTCAAGGCCATGATGGGCGCCGAGGCCATCAAGGAACTGCTTCGCCGCGTTGAGATCCAAGAGCTGTCAATCGAACTGCGCGAGCGGATGAAGACAGAGACCTCGCTGCAGAAGAAGCTGAAGTACTCGAAGCGCCTCAAGATCGTCGAGGCCTTCCGCAAGTCCGACAACAAGCCTGAGTGGATGATCCTCGATGTGATCCCCGTGATTCCGCCCGAGCTTCGCCCGCTGGTTCCGCTTGACGGCGGCCGCTTCGCCACCTCCGATCTCAACGACCTCTATCGTCGCGTGATCAACCGCAACAACCGCCTCAAGAAGCTCATGGACCTCCATGCGCCTGAGGTCATCGTCCGCAACGAGAAGCGCATGCTGCAGGAGGCCGTCGACGCTCTGTTCGACAACGGTCGCCGTGGCCGCGTTCTCCGTGGCGCGAACAACCGTCCCCTCAAGTCGCTGTCCGACACCCTCAAGGGCAAGCAGGGCCGCTTCCGGCAGAACCTGCTCGGCAAGCGCGTCGACTATTCGGGCCGCTCTGTCATTGTCGTTGGGCCGGAACTGAAACTGCACCAGTGCGGCCTGCCGAAGAAGATGGCGCTTGAGCTCTTCAAGCCCTTCATCTATCACCGCCTGGAGCAGACCGGCCACTGCACCACCATCAAGCAGGCCAAGGAACTCGTCGAGATGCAGGAGCCCATCGTCTGGGACATCCTGGAAGAGGTCATCAAGGATCACCCCGTCCTTCTCAACCGCGCCCCGACCCTCCATCGCCTCGGCATCCAGGCGTTCGAGCCGGTACTCGTCGAAGGCAAGGCAATCAAGATCCACCCGCTTGTCTGCACCGCCTTCAACGCGGACTTCGACGGCGATCAGATGGCCGTGCACATCCCGCTCAGCCCCGAAGCCCAGATCGAAGCTTCGGTCCTGATGCTGGCATCGCACAATATCCTCTCGCCGGCCTCCGGTCAGCCGATCACGGTCCCCACGCAGGATCTTGTCCTCGGTCTCTATTACCTGACGAAAGCAAAAGTTGGGGCCAAGGGTGAAGGCCGCGTCTTCGCCAACATCGAGGAAGTCCTCATGGCGCTCGAAGCCAAGCAGGTCGAGACCCTAACCCCGATCCGTCTGCGCTACACCGGTCCTGTCCTCGACATGACCACCGCCTACGACGATCAGGACCTCACCCACACCGAGCCGGTCGAGTTCAACCGCCAGTTCATCTCGACCACCGTTGGCCGTGCCATCCTCAACGACGCTCTCCCTGAAGGCATGCCGTTCGTCAACGGTCTGCTCAAGAAGAAAGGCATCGGCCAGCTGGTCAACTACTGCTACCTCAACCTCGGCCTCGAGGTCACGGTCAAGACCCTCGATCGCATTAAAGACCTCGGCTTCAACTACGCCACCAAGTCCGGCCTGTCGGTCGGTCTCGATGACATGGTGATCCCGGCCTCGAAGTACACCGTCGTGGCCGAAGCCGAGAAGCAGGTGATCAACGTTCAGCAGCAGTACCTCGACGGCGCCATCACCAACGGCGAGCGCAACAACAAGGTCATCCAGATGTGGTCGGGAGTCACCGAGCGCGTCGCCGATGAGATGTTCAACAACATGAAGCGCGCCGACAAGGAAGGAGCCATGAACCCGATCTACATCATGGCCGACTCCGGTGCGCGTGGTTCCAAGCAGCAAATCCGTCAGCTCTCCGGCATGCGCGGTCTCATGGCCAAGCCCTCCGGCGAAATCATCGAGTCTCCCATCAAGGCGAACTTCCGTGAAGGCCTCACCGTGCTCGAGTACTTCATCTCGACCCACGGCGCTCGCAAGGGTCTCGCGGATACGGCGCTCAAGACGGCCGACTCTGGCTACCTCACGCGTCGTCTCGTCGACGTCGCGCAGGACGTCATCATCTCGCAGAACGATTGCGGTACCAACGAAGGCATCTACGTCATGCCGATCATCGAAGCCGGTGAGACCATTGAGCCGCTACGCGACCGCATCATCGGCCGCGTCTCGCTCGAAAAGCTCAAGGACTTCGAAGGCAAGACCATCGTCGAGATCAACCAAGAGATCGACGAGGATCGCGCCTCGGCCGTTCAGGCCGCTGGTATCGAGCGGGTGAAGATTCGCTCCGTCCTCACCTGCGAGTCGAAGCGCGGCTGCTGCATCCTCTGCTACGGCCGCAACCTCGGCTCCGGCAAGATGGTCGAGATGGGCGAGGCCGTCGGCGTCATCGCGGCGCAGTCCATCGGCGAGCCCGGCACCCAGCTCACCATGCGTACCTTCCACGTCGGCGGCACCGCCTCCCGCGTGCAGGATGCCTCGCATCTTGAAGCCAAGAACGCCGGCACCGTCCGCTTCATCAACCTCGTCACCGTCCGCTCGAAGGAGGGTGGTCTCGTTGCCTTCAACCGCAACGGCTCGATCGCCATCATCGACGAAAAGGGCCGCGAAAAGGAGCGCTACGCCATCGTCTACGGCGCCAAGCTCCGGGTCGAAGACGGCGTACAGGTCAAACTCGGCGACACCCTCGGCGAGTGGGATCCGTACACCTTCTCCATCCTCACTGAGGTCGCCGGCACCGTGCAGTTCAAGGACCTGCAGGAAGGCGTCACCCTCAACGAAGAGGTCGACGAGGTCACCGGCCTCTCCCGTCTCGTCGTTGCGGACTCGTCCGACGAAAAGCGTCAGCCGACCATCCTCATCAAATCGGCTAACGGCAACAAGCGGTACCTCATGCCGTCACGCGCCCATCTCATGATCGGCGATGGCGATGAGGTTCACCCCGGCGACATCCTTGCCAAGATCCCGCGCGAGACCACGCGCACCAAGGACATCACCGGCGGTCTGCCGCGCGTCGTCGAGCTCTTCGAGGCACGCAAGCCCCGCGATCCGGCGATCATCAGCAAGATCGATGGTGTCGTTCGCTTCGGCGATGTCGCCAAGGGTCAGCGCAAGGTCTACGTCACCGCGGATAACGGTCAGGAAGAGGAGTACACCGTGCCGCGCGGCGTCTATATCAACGTCCAGGAAGGCGAGCGTCTGCGCGCCGGCGATGCCCTTATCGACGGCCCCCGCAACCCGCACGACATCCTGGAGGTCCTCGGCGAGCGCGCGCTCCAGCAGTATCTCGTCAACGAAATCCAGGAGGTCTATCGCCTCCAGGGTGTGGCCATCTCGGATAAGCACATCGAGACCATCGTTCGGCAGATGCTGCGCTGGGTCAAGGTTGAAGAGGTCGGCGACACGTCCTTCCTCATCGATCAACAGACCGATCGCTTCCGCTTCAACGCCGAGAACCAGCGCGTGCTCATGACGGGCGGTAAGCCTGCTATCGGCCGCAGCCTGCTGCTCGGCATCACCAAGGCCTCGCTCTCGACCGACAGCTTCATCTCGGCCGCCAGCTTCCAGGAGACCACTCGCGTGCTCACCGAAGCCTCGATCAACGGCTCCATTGACACGCTCCGTGGCCTCAAGGAAAACGTCATCGTCGGCCGCCTCATCCCCGCCGGTACGGGCATGGAGTACTACCGCAACGTCGAACTCTCCGAAGAGCTCGAGGAAGCGGCAGCCGCTGTACAGCAGGAGGTCCAGCAGGCCCACGACGCCGAAGAGCGCGAGCTCGAGCAGATGCGCATGGAAGGCGAGCAGGAAGAACTAGCCGCCAGCGAGTAGCATTGCCTGCAGCCCACGCGCTAAACCACAAACAACAGCAAGCAAAGCGGGCGGACTCCTCAAGAGTCCGCCCGCACTATGAGCGATTTAGAACTGTAGACATCGTAAGTGGTGGACGTTAAACTTTCAGGCAGTTCCGCTTTGCTCTAATCGACTCTTACGACCTTCTGTGAAGGATAGAGACCATGAAGCAAGATTTTTTCACGCCGAGACTCTCCGGTGGTCGCTTTCGTGAGAACACCGTGCCCGTAGAAGTTCTCCCAGACATCTCGGCTCTGCAGGAATTGCTGACAGAGTTAGCAAAGGATTACTTCAAGGAACAAAATCCCGATCGCAAACGCGCTCCGAAGAATTTCGAGCGAGCAGTTCAGATACATCTCGCCGCAGTCGAGGATGGAAGTGCAAAACTAAAGCTGGTCCTCTTCTTCGCGGGCCTCCTCCCCCCTTATACGGGTGCATTTGAGCACGCAAAGGACGTCGTGACTGAGGCAGTTGCCGCAGCGAGCAAAGGCGAACAGCCACGTTTGGAGCAACGGTTTCTCAGGTATTTCGGACGAATCGGGCGGAGTCTAGAAGCAGATGAGTCGCTCGGATTTCCCGTGAACGACGGGTACGCCGACCTAAATCAGGTCACAAGACACCGACTAATGGAAGCATCGCAAATGGCTGAATGGTCGGAGAAGGAAACACTTCGAGCGAGGTTATCGTCAACTAACGTCCGCACAGATAAGTATGAGATCCACTTGCTGGATGGCAGCACTCTAAACGGAGATCTTACGCCGCATTTACGAGACCAGATGCAGGCCGCGCATATTGCCTATGGCAAGAACAAAGACGAATGGCTGTCTCTTCAATGCATAGTACTCAAAGACAGATCCGGGAGGATCAACAGAATTGAATCTGTACAGGACATTAGTCCGCTAGAGCAGTTGGACGTTCCTCTACGCTTAGTGGAACTTGCCAACCTCACAGACGGTTGGCTTGATGGAGATGGTATTGCGCCCACTCACGAAGGTTTGGAGTGGCTTTCGGGCAGCTTTGATACGCAATACGCTCCGGATCTGCAGCTGCCCTATCTCTATCCCACTCCGGAAGGCAACGTGCAAGCGGAATGGAATTTAGGAGATTGGAGCGTTTCTGTAGTCTTTGATCTCAGACAGCGTAGCGCAGACTTCCAGGCTCTTCACCTCAAGACAGACGAAAGTCTGGATGAGCACTTTGATCTGGACGTAGCTGATGGCTGGCTAGCAGTGAATCAGGCGTTGAGGTCACTGGGAATGGATACGGTGGCAGCTGCGAGATGAATTCTTCGACCTTGCTCCACAGACAGGTCAACCCGAACTGGATTCAGGAGGGAAGACCCACATCACAGACTTTTAGACCAATGCCAAAGGATAACGGCAAGCTCTCAACCTATGACGGTGATCAAATTAGTCCTTCGGACTCTTTCACCCACTTTACGAAGGTCCTGAAGTTTCAGTCAGGAGGAGTAGTGTCGGTCTCTGTTGAAGAATGCGATGGGCTTCAACTTGCGGTGAATCTTGATCAAGAGCCGTACCCAGAGCATTGCTCGATTGATATGTCGCACCTACCAAGTAGCGACATCCTCCGTACAGCAAAGCGCTTGGTGGAATTGGCTAAGCAGCGAGGATGGTTATACCAACCTGTTGATCACTTACCTGATACTGCCTCAACCGCCCAATAACTACTCCGCGCCGACACCACCGGCTCCGGTGTCCCACCACCCGCACCGCCAGCCCATGCGTCCTCTGCGCCTTCGACGTCGGCCGAAACTCAGCAGGTACCGGCTCCGGATGTGGTTCGCCAGCGTCCCGAGATCTGCCTCCAGCTCGCCCCGGTTCGCAAAGCCGCTCGCCTCCACACCCGAGAGCGTCGCCACCTCCGCCGCCAGGTTCTTCTTCATCGCCCCAGCATCAGCCGTAGCGGTGCGCTCAGGTCGGCATAGTTCTGCCCAACCCCGGCAGCGGCGGATTCAGTGCGGCGGGTCCCGGAACGCCTGCTGCACCTCCGCCCGCTCCGCCGAGAATGTCATGCTGTCGATTGCCGTGCTCGTCTCCCCGATCGTCCGCGGCAGCTCCTTCTCTGTCGCCTTGCTGCCGCTGTCGTGCGCCTGGCTGAGTAGGCGAACACTCATGCACTCACCATCTCCATTCCACGTCTGAAAGACTAGCCCACACTCAAGGCGAACACCCCACCTATGGCGGCCCTTTCGCAATGAGGTGGGCTGCAACCCATGCAGTGACTGGCCCCCGCGAAACCGCCGCGCACGACCCTTGTGGCGTAGTCACCCTCCTTGCCGGGGTATCATTTGCTTATCGAACTCTTGACAAAGTAGAGGATTCTTTACAGAACCAGAAAAAGCGTACCGGGAGCCGGTCTAGTCTAGACCTAAATGCCCTTGATCGAAGACTTTAGGACCGAGGTGTACCAGGGGGGGCGGGTCACGGCTCGCGGTATGGTCTGCTCTCGCCGCTCGCTACCCCAGACTGCTCGCAGCCTTCGCATGGGCCCTCCTCTTTGTAGTCAACCAACGCCGCACCGGCACGTCATACCCGACCGTTACCACCCATGCAAACCCCACCATAACCAACACGCCAGCCGTCACAGCTCCCGCCAGGTGTACGGTATCTGGCTTCCGGCTCACGTAATAGTTTCCCCAGATCCAGATCACCGCGTAGTGCGTCATGTAGAGCGGATACGACAGGTTCCCCGCGAAGGTGCATAGCTTCTCCACCCGCGGCGTCAGTGTCGCGCCTGCGCCGAGCGCGACCAGCAGCGGGAAGTAGACCAGGATCACCGCCGCCTCGCGCACCCAACCACCGTTGGTATACGGCATGACGAACGCGAGCAGCAGCAGCAACGACAGCGTCCCAAACCCCAGTCGCGACCGGAAGATTCCTTGCGAGTGCCGGAGCCATTCGGTCCGGTACACCAGCAGGCCAGCCAGAAACGAGTACGCCACGCGCACCCCGCCGTGCCAGAACGTCCCTCCACTCCATCCACCGGAGAGAGCCCCCGCCCGATGCCCCACACCGCACAGTCCAACCGCCGCCACGACTGTGAAGCCCCACAGCCATCGCCGGCTGAACCGGAAGACAGCGACCGCATAGACGATGTTGGCCAGGTACTCCCAGAACAGCGACCACGCCGGCGCGTTCAGGCTGAAGAGATTGAACCCGCGCTCGTGCATGGCGGGGTACGGAATCAGGACGATCGAAGCCAGAAACATGAGCGTAACCCGGCCAGCGCCGTACGCCAGTGGCCGGCCCGCAAACGGGTCGGCGAAGAAGGCGATCAAGCCCAGAACGGATCCGAAGACGACCATCGGGTGCAAACGGATCAGCCTGGACTTAAGAAACTCCCAGACGCCCATCGTCCGGATGCGGTCGTCGTAGGCGTATCCAACTACGAACCCCGACAGGCAGAAGAAAAAGTCGACCGCGAGAAAGCCGTGTCCGATGAAGAGCTTGCTGTAGTCATAGATCACCATCTCCAGGAAGTGAAAGACAACCACAGCCAACGCGGCAATGCCGCGCAGACCGTCGAGCGCCTTGAAGTGCTGCTTTGTTCGCAGAAGACCGGCGTCTGATGAACTGGTTTCATTCGTTGTCGCGGAGAGCTGCTCCATCTTCACCTGAGACACGAGCCACTCGCTCGTCCTGGACTTCTTGTAATCCTATCTCTCGTGAATGAGCTCGCCCTTCGAAGTTTTGGCCCGATGCTCGAGATTTGTGCATCGTATCTCGTATGCCTCTGCCTACCGCTCCTGAAGATCGTAATCTTCCCAAAGGCCCCAATTTTCTTGTGGTAGTCATTGGCTTCGCGGTGGCTATCCTTCTTCTTCTCCTTGGAACGTGGTTCTTCCTTGGCCATCGTAAGAGTGTGATCCCGATCGGCACAAAAGGAACGCCGTCCCAGACTCTAAACCGGCCGCCGTTCATCCCCGGGACAACCTCAAAATCCAGGACGAGCGCCTAAAACCCGATCCCTTTATGCCGATACCCGAAGAAACATTTATGCTTCCATCAACTTTGTTCCGGGGGTATCGAAGAACGCTATGAATGTCCTTGTGATCGACATCGGCGGCACGCACATTAAGGTGGCCTCTACAGACCAGCCTGTTCCGCTAAAGATTGTCTCCGGCACAACACTTACGGCCGAACAGATGGCCAGTCAGGTGCTACACCTCGTCGCGGAATGGCACTATGACGCGATTACAATCGGATTTCCCGGGCCGGTAAGGAACGATCGTCCGAGTGCCGAGCCTCACAACCTCGGCCATGGCTGGGTTGATTTCGATTATCAGAAGGCGTTCCCCAAGCCCGTACGCTTTCTCAACGATGCTGCCATGCAGGCGCTCGGCGGGTATACCGGGGGGAAGATGCTTTTTCTTGGCACCGGCACAGGTCTAGGATCCGCACTCATCAATGAGGGTCACATCATCCCGCTCGAACTCGCGCACCTTCCCTACAAGAAGAATCGCACCTATGAGGAGTACATTGGTCTCGCCGGTCTGGAATTGCGGGGGAAGAAGCGCTGGCAGCGGTCAGTTACGGACATTGTCAATCGCCTGCGAGCGGCCTTTGTCGCGGACTACGTTCTACTCGGCGGCGGTAATGCCAAGCTGGTCGTGAAACTTCCCGAAGCGACTGTCATCGGCGCCAACTCAAACGCGATTGCCGGCGGTATTGCGCTCTGGCACCAGGAGATTCGTCGTGAAGCGGTTTTTCCGGCGGTAGAAGGGGTGGAGAAGCGGCATCTCAAGCCGACGAAGAAGACATCTGGAAAAAAGCCGGGTAAGAAGAAACACTAGATAACCGGCCTGCCGCTCGCATTCTAGCTTCACATTTCGGTGTCGGGCAGATATACGACGACTACCTAATTTCGGGCCATGCATCTATTTCACTCCCAGGAGAGTCTTCCATGTTCCATCTCATCGCAGTCGCGGTTATCGGTCTCATTGTTGGCGCGCTCGCCAAGCTCATCATGCCGGGTAAGGATCCCGGCGGCATCTTTATCACGATGGCGCTTGGCATTGCCGGCGCGTTCCTTGGAACGTATATTGGTCGCGCGATTGGCCACTACGGGCCGGATCAGTCCGCCGGTTTTCTCATGTCGCTGGTCGGGGCTTTAATCCTGCTTGTCATCTACCACTTCATTCGGCGCAGAACGGCAACGCCATAGAGCTCTTGTGGCGCCGCTTGTTGACTCAACAGATCTGATCCTGATTTCCGGACGTACGCTTCTAAGCGGAGCGGAGGGCCGCAACTGCTCCGCAGGCTCTAACCGCCGCGGCGAACTCGCTTGCCGGAATCGGCCGGGAGATGAAGTATCCCTGCGCTTCATCACAGCGCTTGCGCACCAGAAATCGAAACTGCTCCTCGGTCTCAACACCCTCCGCGACCACCCGGATGTTCAAACCGTGGGACATGGCGATGATGGATCGAACGACTGCCGCCGCGTTAGGATCGATGGCCGCTTGACGGACAAACTGCTGATCGATCTTCAACCGGTCGACTTGGTAGTCCAGCAGATATTTGAAGTTGCAGAAGCCTGTGCCGAAGTCGTCGATTGCGATTCGGACCCCTTGCTCGCGCAGACGCTGCAGTTTTTCAAGAGTTGCCGCGGAGTTGACCATCAGTGTGTTCTCGGTGATCTCAACTTCCAGCCGCTGCGGCGGAAGGCCGCTCTCTAGGATCGCGCGCTCGATGATCTCAGTTAGGTCTTTTTGCTGAAACTGCCGCGGAGACAGATTGACGGAGAGGGTCAGATCGAGGCCGAGCTCGTCGCAGAGCTGCTTGCCTTCCATGCACGCCCTGCGCACAGCCCATTCACCCAGCGGCAGAATTAAGCCAGTCTCCTCCGCTAACGCAATGAAGTGCGCGGGCATCAGCAGGCCAAGCTCCGGATGCATCCAGCGCACCAGCGCCTCCATTCCGATCACCGCGCCGGAGCTCAGCGACACGTGAGGCTGGTAGTGCAGCACGAGCTCATCGTTGTCAATCGCATGGCGCAGAGCCCGTTCGAGAGCGAGCCGGTCCTCGCCGTTCTTGAGCATCTCTGCCCGGAACATCTGAAACTGGTTACGGCCGCTCTCCTTCGCGCTGTACATCGCAGCGTCTGCCCATTTGAGTAGATGCTGCACATCGCTGCCGATGTCTGGAAAGACGCAGACGCCGATGCTTGCCGTTACATGCAGCTGGTGCTGGTCGATAGCCATCTCCGGCAGCAGTCGTTTCATCACGTTGTGGGCGCAGTGCTCGACATCCTGCAGATTTGTCAGGTCCTCGAGCATCAGCACGAACTCGTCGCCGCCCATGCGCGCGACCGTATCTGAACTGCGGACCGCCAACCGCAGCCGCGCCGCCGTCTCCAGCAGCACCTGATCGCCAGCCCAGTGACCGAGAGAGTCGTTGATTCGTTTGAAGTGATCCAGATCGAGCACAAACAGCGCCACTTTGGTGCCATAGCGGCGAGCCCGCTCCACTGCCTGCCGGATTCGGTCCTGCAGAACAGCCCGGCCGACCAGACCCGTCAGCTGATCGTGGGTCGCCAAATGGGTAACGTACTCCATCATGGCGCGGTGCTCGGTAACGTCAAAGGCGATCCCCACGAATCCGGTCACATCGCCGCTCTCACGCTTGAGCGCCCGTACAGCGAGGTGAATCGGCACGCGCATGCCGCCCGCACGCAGCAGCGTCCACTCCTGCTCGTCCAAACCGCCCTGCATCGCCTTCGCCGTGAGAACGTCGAAGCCCTCAAGCGAGGGGTCTGTCCGCAGCTTCTGCTCCCTGGCTCGTACGGCAAGTTCCTTGCGGTCGTGCAGCAGCGTCAACGGCGCTTTGCCCACCAGATCGGTACGGCTGTAGCCGCAGAGTTCTTCAGCTGCCCGGTTCATGGCCGTGATCATGCCGTCCGGGTCTGTCGCAAAGATGCTGAACGGTGCACTTTCGAAGATCGACTCGGTAAACTCGCCCAGCTCCTTATAGCGCTGCTCTGACGCCTTCATCTCGCTGATGTTGCCCAGCGTCATGGCGACACCATCGCCGAGCCGCACGACCTGGTAGCGCAGCCATGTAGCCTGCACACGAGGATCATGGACTGCTGCCTCGCCAAGCAGCGGTTCGCCCGTGTTCACAACACGGCAGAGCTGGTCAAAGAACCCGTTGGCCAAAATCTGCGGCACAATATCCAGAAGTGTGCGACCGGTGAGTTCCCCGTCGAAGCCGTCCAGCAGGCTGGCGGCATGACGATTCGAGAAGTTGACGCGTAGATCCGCAATGGCGCCACTCTCGTCCCTTTGCGCATCCAGCAACAGAAAGGCGTCGAGGCTTGTCTCGGCGGAGGCAAGAATGCGTAAGCGTTCCTGTGCGGGATGCTCCGCCGCCTGTCGCCTGCGCTGGCCACCCTGCCAGGGAAAGAGCAGTAGGGAAGTCGTTGCGACCAGGCCCATGCCAGTGATCTCGCCCGGGCCGTGCCCCAAGCTGTGACTCAACAGGCACCAGGCGGCAGTACCCAGCACGCACGCGGAGATCGCGCATCGTCCGGCATGCATCCTCAATGGCTTATCCGCAAAGCGGCGAGTCAAACAGCACCTCAGGGCAACACTTCAGAAGGAACACCAGCCTGCCATGGCGTCGTTTCACCTGGCAGCAGACGTCGTATCCTGTGGTCACGCTAGCACCAGAAGCGACTGAAAGAAAGCATCTTCCGTCGCTTGCGCAGATGGAGACCGGTATCAGGATTGAGTCTCATGCGGGATTGCGCCATCCCCTGTTCGGGGCATCCCCAGAGATATCAAAGATGGTCGGGCCGGTCTTCCATCCAGCCGTGCGTCTGCATCCAGTTCTCCACCAGCACGGTAAGCTCGCTAAGCTCAGGCACGTGCTGCAGCCCCAGACCGAGCCCTACCCCGTGGGCGCCGCGCTCAAAGATATGCAGCTCGGCCGGAACATTGAGCCGCTTCAGGGCGTCATAGTACGCCGTCGCCGTACGCGAGTTGACCGTCTCGTCGGCGGATGTCGAGAAGATAAAGCTGGGCGAGGTGCCTTGATTTACGTGCCGGTCGATCGAGATCATCTCCATAGTCTGCTGCGAGGGATGCTCGCCGATGAGCGCTTCAAGGTTCGTCGGGCGCGGGATCGTCGGGTCCATGCTCAGGCGGGCGTAGGAGAGGATGGCGAAGTCCGGCCGGTCACTTACGCGCTCGATCAGATCCTGCGACCGCGGATTGCCGTCGTCGTGGATCGTCGACAGCCATCCAGCCAGATGGCCACCTGCCGAAAAGCCCCAGACCCCGACCTTATTCGGTGCAACACCCAGCTCTCCAGCATGACTGCGCACGTACCGGATCGCCCGCGCGCCATCGAGCATCGGCGCGGGAAAGTGGTACTTCGGACCCAGCCGGTACTGCAGCACAAAGGCATCCACGCCACGCTGGCTGAGCCATCGCGCGACCGAGGCACCTTCCTTGTCCATCATCAGTGTGCGGTACGCGCCACCCGGCATGACGATAACCCCGGTGCGGGGACTCCTCATAGCCGCCCGCTCAGTGGCTGCTACCTTTGCCGGAAAGACAAACAGCCGCGGCTCATCAACGTCCGCCTTGCCCAAGGCACCTGGAGCGCCCTCCGGCCACAGCACAATCATGCGCTCATGGCCGGGAGGCAGCTTGGGCTGCTTCGGTGTCACAACCGGCGGCTCAGAGGTTTGCGCCAGAGAGCTCAACGAAAGCAGCGACGCGGCAACAATCCAAAGAAGGCGAAATCTCATCGTGGTCAGCATACGATACGCTTTGCGGAGTTCGCCCGCTGCGCTTGCATCCCGTGCAAAGGCGAAAGGAATGTGTGACCTTTGCCGTAGCTCCGCATCTTTATAAGCATCTGCGCTGTTATCCAACGTATTATGCTCTCGAACAGGAAGCGACTACATACTATGCAACGAACTCATCTGCTTTTGCCCATCCGCATCGCCGTGACAGCTCTTACTCTCTCAGTTACAACATCGTTTCTCATCGCGCAGGTCGCTCCACCGGCGGTTCCCGCCGTCCATAAACATATCTATCCAGAGATTACTGACGCGCAGGCGGATGTGAACGTCGCTCTCCAGCGGGCTACAAAGGAGCACAAGCGCATCCTGCTGATCTTTGGCGGCGACTGGTGCGGTGACTGCCAGGTGCTCGACATTAACCTGCATGATTCCGCCAACGTTGACCTCCTTACGAGCAATTTTGTAGTTGTGCATGTCAACGTTGGCCACATGGATCAGAACGTTGATCTCGCAGCCAAGTATGGTGTTCCCCTCAACAAGGGAGTTCCAGCGGTTTCGGTCATCGACGCTAAGGGCAAGGTCATCCATGCTCAAGCCACAGGTGAGTTCGCGGATATGCGCCACATGGATCCGCGCTCTGTGAACCAGTTTCTGAACCAGTGGAAGGCCTGACCCACGGCTGATCACGTCGGCGACCTGGAAGCCCCGCCCAACAACTCCGGACGGCTTTCACATCGGTATCTCGGTCTGCGACTGACGCGATACTCTGTCAGCCATGCGCTCCCTACTGCATCATCCCGCGATGTTCAAGCGAGCCCTGGCGCACGCTCTTGAGGATGATGCCCTGAATATCGCGCAGTCGGCAGCCTACTCGGCCATCGTTGCTCTCTTTCCCGCTCTGATTGTCTTCGCGGCTTTGGTGCCGCTCCTGCCGGACACGGCTCCCATACGCTTCGAGCTTGCCGATATCGTTCAGCGCATCCTGCCTGCGGACGTCACGCCGATGCTGGAGAGCTACTTCGCTCCTACGCAGGAACGTTTCACCTCTACGCGCGCGCTGCTTCTCGGTGTTCTGGTCTCGATTTCCGGCGCCTCCGGTGTGATTGCAACTCTTATGGAGGGTCTTCGGCGCGCCTATGATCTGCCGCTGGACTGCTGGAGCTTCTGGCGTCGCCGCGTCCGTGCGCTGCTGCTGGTGCCACTCTCACTTGTTCCTCTTGCAGCTTCCAGCCTGCTGGTTCTGTTCGGCCACCTGCTTGCGATCTGGCTTGCCGGCCACGGCACGCCGGAGCAGAGCGGCCCCATTTACATCTTCGTGCTCAGCGTTCGCTGGCTTGTGGCGCTGGCCGGTTCCGCCGGCCTCATCGCGCTGCTGTATAAGCTCGGCACACCGCTTGAGCTCTCCTGGCGATCAATTCTTCCCGGTGCCCTGCTTGCCACAGCGCTGTGGTTCGCCTCAACCCTCGTTTTCGGCTGGTATGTCACGCGGTTTGCCAACTACTCGCGTGTTTATGGCTCGCTTGGCGCCGGCATTGCGCTGCTGTTCTGGCTGTATCTCACGGCCCTCAGCGTGCTGTGCGGGGCGGAGTTCAATGGCCAGTTGCGCACTGCGCGCATCCCTGTTGATCTGCCTACCGGCTCACCTGCCGATCCGTTGCAAGCCGGATAAACCAACGCGTCTGCGCCGTAGTCGCGCAAAGCAGGCCAAACCTCCGGCGCTTTGCGTAGAATGACCTTCGGCGCATCGGTCTCATACGATCGCCTCACCTTTGCACACCTTAGAAAAGATCGGCCCTCATACTTATGACGCCCCTGACCGCACCGCCCCAAGATGCCTCCGTCAAGCCCGCCGCCACGACCTCACAGCCTGTGCTGCCTTCGCGGGACCGCATCCGCCGCGCCAAGATCGTCGCCACGCTGGGCCCGGCATCAAGCTCGCCCGAGATCTTCCGTCAGCTGGTCAAGGCCGGACTCGACGTCGCCCGATTGAACTTCTCGCATGGCTCGCACGAGCAGAAGGCCGAACTCATCCACATGGTGCGCGCGGTCTCTGAGGAGTTCGGCAAACCTATCTGCATCCTCGCCGATCTACAAGGGCCAAAGATCCGCACCGGTCGTCTTAAGGACGGCATGCCGGTCCAGCTGATTGCCGGCAATCACATCACCATCACACCGCACGATATCGAAGGCACCGCCGAGCGAGTGGGTACCGTCTTCACCACGCTCGCTGAAAATCTTGAACCCGGCTCCCGCATCCTGCTCTCCGACGGCCTGATCGAACTGCACGTTGTCGAGATTCAGGGCGAAGATGTTGTCTGCGAGATCATCAACGGCGGCCTGCTCGGCGAAAAGAAGGGGATCAACCTTCCGGGTATCGCTGTAAACGTTCCCTCACTGACAGAAAAGGACGAGATTGATCTCGAGTTCGCCGTCGCCCAGGGCTGCGATACCATCGCCGTCTCCTTTGTCCGCACGGCCGACGACGTTCGCCATGTCAAGACCCGCCTTGCGGCGCTCCACTCCGACGCTTGGATCATCGCTAAGCTCGAAAAGCCCCAAGCCATCGAGCATCTCGACTCTATCCTTGAAGTCGCTGACGGCATCATGGTCGCGCGCGGCGATCTCGGGGTTGAAGTCCCCCCCGAAAAGGTGCCGGCCATCCAGAAGCACATCATCCGCCGCGCAGCGGACTTCCGTAAACCTGTCATTACGGCCACGCAGATGCTCGAGTCCATGGTCGAGAACCCGCGCCCTACGCGCGCCGAAGCGTCTGATGTCGCGAATGCTATCTACGACGGCACCGACTCTGTCATGCTTTCGGCCGAGTCAGCTTCAGGCCGCTATCCGGTCGCCTCCGTCGCGATGATGGCCACTATCGTCTCCGAGACCGAGTCGCAGATCCGGATGGATCCGCCACCCCGCGCGCAGCGCGCCCGCGGCACCCGGCTCTCGGTCGCTGAGACCATCTGCGAGTGTATGGCGCATTCCACGCAGGACCTCGATCTCGCCGCTATCGCCATCTTCACCGAGTCCGGCGCCACTGCGCGACTGCTCTCAAAGTACCGGCCAGAGCCGCCCATCTATGCGCTCAGCCCCTACCAAGCCGTCGTCAACCGGTCCATGCTGCTGTGGGGTACGTATCCCGTGCTCTGCGAGCGCCAGCATGATACCGACAAGCTCGTCAGAATGGCGGAGGCCATCCTCGAGCGGGAGGCCGGCGTGGGCAAGCGGCAGGTCGTCGGCATTGTCGCCGGCACCAGCACGCGCTCCGGAGCGACAAATTTCATGCGCCTGCATATGGTGGGCGATCTTGACGACATTCCAATTGCTGGATAATCCAGACCTACGCGCGCGAGAGGATCCACGCACCTGCAACCATCAGTCCGCATCCCACCATGCGCGCTGGTGACGCTGATTTTTGCGCAAATCCCACCAACCCAAACTGATCCAGAAGAACGGACGTTAGTAGTGAGGCCGTCAGCGTGAGCCCCGTGAAGACACCCGAGCCCAACCTCTGCGCCAGCGTAAGCCCGGCTACGGTTGAGGCGATGCTGACCAGACCGCCGAGCCAGGCCCAGGGCTTCACGGCTGTTACGACCTGCGAGGACGGCAAGGGATGCCGTAAGAAGAGCTGCACCAGCAGCACACCCAGTAGACCCGTTGCATACACCGAGATTGCCGCCCAGACCGGCGCTCCAAGTTGTTTATTCAACTGCGCATTGGCGCCGGACTGAAGCGGATTCGCTGCACCCGCGGCAAGGGCAATCAGCACAAACAGCATCGTCATAACGCCTCTGCCGAATAGGATGCAGGACGCCTGCGTCATAAAGCCGAGCCGATGGGATGCATGGTCTGGTGGGACGAGTGAGCGACCGCCCCGCAAAGACGAGGTGATCGCTCAACCGAGCATCTGTTCGTAGGTAAATGCTACGCCAACAAGCGACGGCGAACGCCGCCAATCGCCGCAAGCGCTCCTGTTCCGAGCAGAGCGAGCGAGCCAGGCTCCGGGACCGGAGAGCTGGCCGGCGTGATGCGGATCGCCGAGACCTGCTGCTCACTCACCAGAAAGCCCGGGAACCCGAACAGCTGCTCCTGTCCCTGTCCGAACGTGTTCAGAAAGATGTTTGTAAAGACACCATCGGCCAGCTTGTAGGAGATGCCGGCGTTGTCGAGGCTAGCGGACGTCCCGCCCATTGGGAAGAACAGCAGGTTGTCGTTGAAGCCGAAGCCGCCGATAGAAACCAGAGACGTGATCGTCTCACCCGCGGTGGTTCCAGTGATCCCCGTAACCTTGTATTTGTTTGTCTTACCGACTTCGGTAGCGGTCAACGTGCCGGAACCCGAGAAAGGAAGCCCGGGAAGGCCGCTCACGCTGTCGTTGCCTTTGAAACTGAAGTTAAAGGTGTCTGCGAACAGAGGGGAGGCGCAGACCGCTCCGAAGAGCAGTCCAGAGAGAAGGCGAGAGGAGAGTTTCATGAGGACCTCAAAACAAAATGGAAAGTAAGACGACTGAGATAAAGCAGGTTGGCGGCCATTGCTGAAGAGCAAATACTGCACAGAAATGCGTGTATTTGGAGGCTGGCAATGAAACGTAGCGCAGAGAGTTGCACACAAACTCGAAAAGAAACTCTAGTTTCGGATAATCCGTATTTTCTCTTTCGTATGCTGGCAGCGGCCCCTCATTACAGCCAGTCAGCAGGGCAGCTCAGTCAAAGTCCGCAGGGGCATGCCATAGCTGCAGGCACATAAGGTTATCCGCTATCTGACTTTTCGTTACGCGAGAGAGCCCATCTACAATCTCGATATGGGCCGCATTCACATCCTCTCCGACCAGGTCGCAAACCAGATCGCCGCCGGTGAGGTCGTCGAACGCCCCGCTTCCGTAGTCAAAGAGCTGCTCGAAAACTCTATCGATGCCGGCGCCACGCGCATCCGCGTCGAGGTCGAAGCAGGCGGCCGCAAGCTCATCCGTATTGCCGACAATGGCCACGGCATGGTACGCGACGACGCTCTGCTCGCCTTTGAGCGTCACGCCACCTCCAAGCTCCGCACCTCGAACGACCTGCTCTCGATCGCCACCCTCGGTTTTCGCGGCGAGGCTTTACCGTCCATTGCCTCCGTCGCCCGGCTCACACTTGAGACCCGCGCCGCCGCGGATGATGGTTTACCGGCCGAAGATGCCGGCACACTGGTTGAGATCGCCGGCGGCAACATCCTGCGCGCTGATCCCGCGGGCGTTCCCGTCGGCACCACCATCACCATCCGCGACCTCTTCTTCAACACGCCAGCACGACGAAAATTCCTCAAGTCCGAGCAGACCGAGCTCGCGCATATCGCTGCCCTGGTCACGCACTATGCTCTTGCCCATCCCTCGCGCCACTTTGAGCTGCATAGCAGCACGCAGGCTTTGCTGATCGCGCCGGCTGTCAGCTCCAGCGCCGACCGTCTTTTCCAAATCTTCGGCCGCGAGACCTCCGCCCTCATGCTCCCGCTGGCTGCGGAGATGGACTTCCGCCGCGCCGGCCTGCCCGAGCCCCCGCCCTGGAAGCGCGATGACGACTACGAACCGGCCGATCCCGGCTTTCTCCGCATCTCCGGCTTCGTCTCCAAGCCCGAGCTCCAGAAGCTCAACCGTAACTCCATCTACGTCTTCGTAAATCGCCGCCTCATCCGCGACCGCCTCGTGCTGCACGCGCTTACGGAGGCTTACCGCAATATCCTGCCGCCCACCAGCTTCCCCGTCGTGCTGCTCTTTCTCGAGATGCCGCCCGAGGAGGTCGACGTCAACGTCCATCCCGCCAAGACCGAGGTCCGCTTTCGCCAGCCGGCCTTCGTGCATGACTTTCTGCGCGATACCGTTCGTGCTGCGCTCATTCAGGCACGTCCTGCCGCCAGCTTTGCCTCAGCGCTCGCCGGCGGCCCGCACGACCTGAACTCGTCGCTGATGATTGATGTAAGCCCGCTCCCCGGCGAGCCCAGCCCCGACCGGCAACCGGACCGACCACTCAGCCCGGCCTCTCAGACTCTGCATTATGGGGATCCCGGCCTGTATGCGCCTGGCGCGGCTCCGCTCACAGGCATCAAGGATCCCTTCCATCAGCCTGGCCGCGCCCCCGGCGCGTTCCATGGACGCCAGTCTGACCCCGACCCGCTTGCGACCGATGCTGTCCCCTTTGCGCTCGCCGCACCAACGCTCCCGCCCGAAGCCGGCCGCCTCAGCTTCGACGCCGCGCCGATCCCTGTCGGCTACCCCGACCCACACGCGGCTCTCTCTCAAGCCAGCAGCGCCATGCCCGCTAGCCCGCATATTGAAGACACCCTGAACGCGCTCTCCACCCTCAAACCACTCGGCCAGCTGCGCGACTCCTTCATCCTCGCTACCAATGACGAAGGTCTGTGGATCATCGACCAGCACGTTGCCCACGAGCGCATTTTGTTTGAAAAAGTGCTGCGCGAGCGCCGCACCGAGGGCACGCAGCGCCAGCGCCTGTTGATGCCGCTCCTCATCGATCTGCTGCCCGAGCAGATGATCCGCTTCGCCACGCTTGCCGAAGAGCTGGAAGGCAACGGCTTTGAGGCCGAGCCGTTCGGCCCGCGCACCCTCGCCATCAAGGCCGCGCCCACGGGGCTTGAAGGCAGGGAACTCGAGCTCACCCTTGAGGACATTCTCTCGTCGCCAACACCGGACGATCAGGTGGAGAACGCCGGCACCCGCGCCCGTCGCATCGCCGCCTCGATCGCTTGCCATGCGGCCATCAAGATCAACACACCGCTTGAGCCGGCGAAGCTCGCCTGGCTACTTGAAGCGCTCAGCCAGACCGAACACCCCACCAGCTGCCCCCACGGCCGCCCTATTGCCCTCCGATACTCCCACCGCGACATCGCGCGCGCCTTCCAGCGCACCTGAAGCACGATCATTCGTCAGAGTCCGGTCACCCGGGCTATCCATGTCCTGTATGGTTAAAGCAGCGTTCCGTGGCCGTTGTCTTCAGAGACGGCACGACGCAATCAGCGTGCGACGTGCCCCACGCAGCATCCAGGTTCGGAACCGCCCTTCGATCCCTAGCAAAAGACCGCAGGCACACGATCGGAAGTACAGCCCGAAGGGCGCTTCCTAGGCAATCCGCTTTGAACGCAGCATATGCAAGATATATAGATCGACTTTCGCCCTCAGCGGGCACCTTGAAAGGCAACACACCTTGAGCACCCAGCAGATTCCCTCGGCCATGCAGATCGCCGCTGCACGTTCCGTCCTCTGGCATCAGAACACCCCGGAACCAGTGACAGCCACCGAGCCGTCCGACAGCACCGATGCGCAGGACCGTGACAAAAGTGTGTCGGCCACGCCGGAGCCGCCCGAAGACGCCCAAGAGCAGGAGCTATCCCAGACGTC
Organism: uncultured Acidobacteriaceae bacterium; assembly: GCA_964246835.1. Lineage (GTDB taxonomy): Bacteria > Acidobacteriota > Terriglobia > Terriglobales > Acidobacteriaceae > Edaphobacter. Next base: position 31,186 of record CAXTRT010000007.1, read on the forward strand.
AGGGACAGAGCCGATGACAGTTCACGTCGAGTCTGCTGAATCTGCGGATATTAGTACAGATACGGCCCTAGAGCATCCCGGCATCGACGTTTCCGATCCTGAAGCGTTATTGCTCAAGGAGACCTCCGCACCTGTTGCTACGTCTGTGGCCATCCTAACCTTGTCCGGCGCCCGCGAGTTTTTGAACCGCGCCGGCCTCCTACTCTTCGCCGCAAAGCCCCAGTTCTCCGGCGTCCCCGCACCGACCTTCGTTGAAGCTACACTCGGCGGCGTCAACGCGAATCCGTCGCTCACCGCGTCTGCGACCGCCCGTGCGCTGCTTGCACGCCTGGTGGCTGATGGCTCTGCCGTTCCGCTCAACCTGCTCGGGATGCCCGCGACCACCGCCGAAGCGCCCGACTTTATCGCCTCCGCCGCCGCCTTTCCCTATATCTTCACCCTCCGCGGCGACAAGGCCTGGAAGCAGCCACCTGCTACGTCCGGTGCCACCAAGGTCTCGCCGCTGGCCGCGAACACCTACACTCTGCTCATCGAGAACGGACCCAAAAGCGCGTACGATCTGGTCGGTGATCTTGGCAAGGAGGTCACCGAGGCCGCCGTTCTGCGCGCCCTCTCCGAGCTCTGGCAGCAGCTCCGCGTGATCCCTGTCCCTCAGCCCGGCGGCAAGCCTGCCCAGTGGGAGCCCATCACGACCCGGTTCACCAAACAGATTAAGACCGGCGCTAACGCCGGTCAGCCTACCGCTCTCTCCACCTTCGTCTCCCTCTTTCTTGGCCAGGCAGTTCTCGCCACGGAGGATGAGATCGAGACTTTTCTTTCGCCGCTCGCTCCTCGCTCGCGCGTGCGCGATGTGCTCCATGCCCTGTCGGGTGCCCGCGAGCTTGAGACCATCACGGTCAAGGGCAAACACAATCTGCACATCGCGGGCGACCTGCCGCTCTTTGAATCTGAGACGGAGTCGGCATCCAAGAGGGAGTTGGGCTCCGCGCGTGATCTCAACGACACCCCCGTGCTCTCCGAAGACGGCTCCCGCATCAAGAAGTTCGTCAGTAAACCGCGCAAGATCGGCACCGGCAAAGCCGATCGTCCCAAGCCCTTCCGTGCACCGTCTGATCGCAGCCGGCCGGACAATCAACCCGCCCGCAGATCCGCGGGAGATCGACTCCCTGCCAACCCCGCCCGTCCCACCTTCAACAAGCCATGGGACGAAGAGAAGCAGGCCCGTGCCGATCGCTCCGCCGCGGCCATGGACAGCGCTACATCGGAGTTCCAGGACGTCGACCTTGACGCCGGCACCCGCCCGGAGCGTCCTCGTCCGGCAGGCGGCCGTCCCGCTTTTGGCAGCAAGCCAAGCGGCTTTGGCCGGAAGCCCGCCTTTGGCAGCAAGCCAGCCTACGGCGATCGTCCTCGCCCAGGTGAGGATCGCCCTGCCTTCCCGCGTGACCGCTCCGCTGGCGACCGGCCCGCTTATAATCGCGACCGGCCAGGCTTCAGCCGTGACCGCTCAAGCGGCGATCGACCAGCCTTCAGCCGTGACCGCCCGAGCTTTAACCGCGCCCCTCGCGAGGGTGGCAGCGATCGCTTTCAGTCCCGGGACTCCCGCCGCGACTTCACTCCTCACTCCGGGGCCGGCGACTCCCGCCCGCCACGCCAGTTCGGCAACAAACCCGGCTTTGGCGGCAAGCCATCGTTTGGTTCGAAGCCCAGCTTCCCGCGCAAGCCCTTCGATCCCGAACGCTCCGCCGGCGATCGGGAGCGGCGACCCTTCCGCCGCGACGATGCCGCCGGCGACAGCCGTCCACCACGCCGCAGCTTTGACTCCGACACCCGCGCGGGCGGCTCTGACAGTCGTCCTGCCTTCGCCGGCAAGCCTCGTTTCAGCCGTGACCGCGAGGCAGAAGGCGGCGGCCGTCCACCATTCCGCAAGTTCGATGCTCCACGGACCCCGCGACCGCCGCGCGATGGTGATAACAGCCGTCCCCCGAAGCGTTTCGGCAGTGACCGCCCTACTCCTCGCGGCGATGGCTTTGCAAGTCCGAAGCCCTTCGGCAGCAAGCCATTCTCCCGACGGGAAGGCTCTAATTCTGCTCCTCGCAGAGAAGGCTTTTCCCCGCGCACGGAAGGGAGTAGCTTTCCCCGTCGTGAGGGCGGCTTTCCGCCCCGTCGTGAAGACGGCTTTGCGGGAAAGAAGCCCTTCGGTGCTCGCCCCGCTTCCAACCGCGGCGGCGCGGGCAAGCCTTTCAGGCCTACGCGCTCCGCACCCGATGCTCCCGGCGCCGGCACCTTCGATAAGTTCAAGGGCAACGCCAAGCCTTGGGGAAAGCGCCCACCGGCTCGCAAGTACAAGCCCAAGGGAGATGAGGCCTGATGCCGATCGAGCCTTTCTCTGCGGACCAACCCGCCGCACCGTCCCGTACCCGACCCATCATCGCCATCGATGGACCGGCCGGCGCGGGGAAATCTACCCTTGCCGCCCATCTGGCCCGCCACTTCGGCCTGCTCAACCTGGAAACGGGAGCCATGTACCGCGCTCTTGCGCTTAAAGCTATCGAGAACGATCTCGACTTCGACGACGAAGCTCCTCTTCTTGCGCTCACTCGATACACCACTATCATTCTCGAGCCCACCCGCGAGGGTAATCGCGTTCTGCTCGACCGCACGGACGTCACTCGCCGTGTTCGCGAAGCTGATGTCACCGCCGGCGCCTCCCGTGTTTCGATCCATCCCGGCGTTCGCGCCTGGATGGTCGCTCAGCAGCGTCTGATGGGTGCAGGTGGAGGTGTCGTGATGGAAGGTCGCGACATCGGGACGGCCGTCTTTCCCGATGCGGAAGTCAAGATCTTCCTTGATGCCGACCCCGGTGTCCGGGGTAATCGCCGCTTCCAGCAGCTTCCTCCGGGATCTCCGGCCGAACCGTCATCAGAGGCCATTCTTCACGAGTTGAAGGAGCGTGACGCTCGCGACCGGAACCGGCTAGATTCACCCCTGAAACCTGCCACCGACGCAGTCCTCATTGACTCCACACATTTCACTTTGGATCAGGTTCTCGCCCGCGCGGAGGCCATCGTTCAAGAGCATCTCCCCTCAATTGTTCCGCCCTCACACTAAGCTCATCCGCACTTGCACAGAGACGTGTGCAACTGTTAGTAAATCGTGAACTTTTCCACCAAAATATTTCTCGCCTGTGCTAACCTCTGCTCATCGTAAGAAACAGATTGGCCATCTGCAAGCTTGCACCGTTGCAACACCGATTTGAATCAAGCGTCAAATTCAAAGGTTTAAGGAATCTCTCAACATGGAACAGGGAACGGTGAAGTGGTTTAACGATGCGAAGGGCTTTGGCTTCATCAGCCGCCAGAACGGTGAGGACGTGTTCGTTCACTACTCCGCCATCAACTCCAATGGTTTTAAGAGCCTTCAGGAAGGCCAGGCCGTCCAGTTCAATGTGGTTAAGGGACCCAAGGGCTGGCAGGCTTCTGACGTTCAGCCTCTCTAGTTCGTTATGCTGAACCGGTAGTTCAACCCTAGATGCAATCCAAGATTCGCAAGGGGAGTGGCGTAAGCTGCTCCCCTTTGCTGTTTGATCTTCAATGTATGCCTAAGCCCGGTCCCGCTCTCACGTCCCGCTTCGATGCTGTCGACTGCGCCATTCTTGCGGAATTACAGACGGACGCCCGCCTGCCCTTCGCCGAACTCGGCCGGCGCGTCTCGCTCTCCACTCCCGCTGTGATCGAACGTGTGCGAAAACTGGAGGACTCCGGCGCTATTCGTGGGTATCACGCACAGGTCGATCCAGTGACGGTAGGCCTTCCTCTGCGTGCCTTTATCAAAGTTACTATCGCGGGCGATAAACTGGAGCGCTTTGCCTCGGTCGCGCGCCGCGTACCTGAAGTGCGGGAGTGCCACCGCGTCACCGGAGCCGAAAGCTTTATCGTTCAGGTCACCGTTCGCGACGTTGGGCATCTCGAAAAGATTATCGATTCCCTCGCACCCTACGTTGCAACTCAGACCTCGATCGTTCTTGCTTCCCTGATTGAGTGGAACCCTGTCATCCCATCTATCTCTTGACTTCTGTTAAACAAATAGCGATCCATACTGCCCAGAGCGTCACATCCGACATTTTCGTTCAGGTCCCTTATGAAGAGCGGTCTGATGCTGTGATCTACCGAGCAATGTAAGGTCAGTTGCGCGGTAAGAAGTACAACCCATATTCCCCTGGCTTGGCTGACCCTCTAACATTGAGGTGCCCATGCTAGCCGCCATCCTCGAACCTACGATCGCCTCTCGTCTTCAGGCACTGACGCATGTCATAGGGAACACACCCTTGCTCGCCGTAGATTTCACCTTCCGCGGCCGGTCGCGGACCCTCTATGCCAAGTGGGAGGGCATGAATCTCACCGGTTCGATCAAAGATCGTATGGTACTTGAGGTCCTACGCGACGCCTATACGCGCGACGCTCTGCAACCGGGCGACACCATAGTCGAGGCCACCAGCGGGAACGCCGGCATCTCATGCGCTGCTCTCGGCCGTACCCTCGGCCATCCCGTCACTATCTTCATGCCGGACTGGATGAGCTCTGAGCGCGCCCAGCTTCTGCGGGGTTACGGTGCTACTGTCGTTCCTGTCTCGCGCGAGCAGGGCGGCTTTCTGGGCGCTATCCGCCTTACGGAAGAGCTCGCCGCCAATAATCCGCATGTCTTTCTGCCCTGCCAGTTCTCGAATCAGGCCAATATACAGGCTCATCTTGCCGGAACCGGTCCTGAGATCTGGGCTCAGCTTGAAGCCTGCAATCGTGCGCCCGATGCTTTTGTTGCAGGCGTTGGTACTGGCGGTACCGTGATGGGCGTAGGCCGCTATCTCCGTGGCCGCAATTCCGCCGTCAAGATCCATCCTGTTGAGCCTGCCGAATCACCCACTCTGTCGACCGGCTATAAGGTTGGATCCCACCGCATCCAGGGCATCTCTGACGACTTCATCCCAGCGATCGTCCAGCTCTCCGAGCTCGATGACGTTCTCTCGTCCTCAGATGGAGACTCGATCCTCATGGCCCAAAAGCTTGCCGCCCAGCTGGGTCTTGGCGTCGGCATCTCCTCCGGCTGCAACTTTCTTGCCGCTCTCCGTGCACAGGAGCGTCTTGGCCCGGACGCGACTGTCGTGACGATCTTCTGCGACGACAACAAGAAGTATCTCTCGACCGCGCTGCTCCGCGATGAGCCAGTGAAGCCCGGCTATCTCTCTCCCGAGATCACATTGACCGGTCTCCGCTCTTTTCGCCGATGCCATTAGTCCGCATATGCCGTCTCGTGTCCGATATGCGTGTTGCGAGTGCAAACTGGAAATGTGCTGGGCTGCGTAGGACCTCGCCGGCTGAGGCTCTCTGGAAAAAAGCAGCCTTTCGGGATAGTATATGAGATGCTGCACGTTCAGCTGTGGCCGGATGAAGCTCCGTCAGAGATGATGAGCTTCTCCTAAGGAGAGCGTTTGTCGAAGGAAGATGCAATTGAAGTGATGGCAACTGTTGTCGAGACGCTGCCGAATGCACTTTTTAAAGTCGAGCTCGAGAACAAACATCAGGCGCTTGCTCACGTATCCGGGCGAATGCGCAAGAATTTCATTCGCATTCTTCCAGGCGACCGGGTCGCCATAGAACTCAGTCCGTATGACCTTAATCGCGGTCGAATTGTCTATCGCTACAAATAACGAACAAATAGTGCTGAAGCTTGCAGCATGCAGGTTCGCTTAGAGGCAGAGACGTTGGTTCATCTAACGTTGCTGCGCCAAGTCAGGAGTAGTTATGAAGGTTCGTGCATCAGTGAAGAAGATCTGCGATAAGTGCAAAGTCATTCATCGCAGAGGCGTCGTTCGTGTCATCTGCGAGAATGCGAAGCATAAGCAGAGACAGGGATAGTTAAGTACTGCGCTGGAATCGACTCGTGCAGGATCGATCTCTAGCTCGTTGGAGCCGCGGGGCGAGTTAGCTTGAAGTAAGGCTTGCGATGAACCTTCCGGAGCACCTCCGTCAACCACAGCTACGTTCCGAGAAAGACTTGGAACCCAGAAAGGACGTTCATGGCACGTATATCCGGGGTCGATGTTCCGAACAATAAGCAGGTTCGGATCGGACTCACATACATCTTTGGGATCGGTAACTCCCGCGCAGCGCGCATCCTCGGCAAGGCTGATGTTGATCCGATGGCCAAGGTGGGAACACTTGATGAGGATCAACTCAATCGCATTCGTACGGTGATTGAGGGTGAGGGACAGATCGAAGGCGATCTCCGTAAGGATGTCTCGCTCAATATCAAGCGATTGATTGAAATTCAATCCTATCGCGGCCTGCGTCATCGCCGCTCGCTTCCCGTACGCGGTCAGCGGACTCACACCAATGCTCGAACCCGCAAAGGCCCGCGTAAGGGCACTGTCGCCGGTAAGAAGAAAGCGACGAAATAAGCCATGGCAAAGACACAGCAGAAGGCCGGCGCCGCCAAGACAGGCAAGAACAAGAAGTTCAAAAAACGTGAGCGGAAGAATGTTCCGTTCGGGCTTGTCTTTATTCAGGCCAGTTTCAATAACACAATCGTCACGATCACAGACGGGGTCGGCAATACGCTTTCCTGGAAGAGCTCCGGCTCTCTAGGCTTTCGCGGATCACGAAAGGGAACGCCGTTCGCTGCGCAGCAAGCAGCAGTCGGAGCGGCGAACGCGGCCCGCGATCATGGCGTCCGCTCAGTTGATGTGCGAGTCTCGGGTCCAGGCTCAGGCCGCGAGTCTGCGATTCGTGCTCTGGCCTCAGCCGGTATTGAGGTTCGCTCGATTCGCGACGTTACGCCCATGCCTCACAACGGCTGCCGGCCACCAAAACGCCGACGCGTTTGATCTTTACTTAGACTTGATGTACCCGGACTCTTACCGGGTACATCACCTTTAAACAGCATTGGCTGTTGACTCTACCCGGATCGCGATGAAGCGCCCAGCGTGTAAAGCGATCGACACTCGAAACAGGAGAAAACCATGGCACGTTATACCGGCCCCGTCTGCCGTCTCTGCCGCCGCGACGGAACCAAATTATTTCTCAAGGGCGCAAAATGCTTCACCGAAAAGTGTCCCGTGGAGAAGCGAAACTTTCCTCCAGGTCAGCACGGTCAATCGAAGAAGCAGAAGAAGGTCGTAGGATATGGTCTGCAACTGCGTGAAAAGCAGAAGGCGAAGCGCATTTACTTCACGCTTGAGACCCAGTTCAGGGCCTACTACCAAAAGGCATCAAATCGGACCGGCGTTACAGGCGAACTCCTCCTGCAGCAGCTAGAGACACGCCTTGATAACGTTGCGTACCGCCTGGGATTCGCAACCTCGCGCCGACAGGCTCGCCAGATTGTTCGCCATGGCCACCTGCAAGTGAACGGACGCAAGGTAAACATCCCCTCATTCCAGTGCAAGGTAGGAGACGAGATCGCGATTCGCGAGGGTTCAAAGGCACTTGTAGTCCTTGAAGAGTCGAAGAACTTCGCCAGCGGTCAGCGGCCTGTTCCGTGGCTGGACATTAATCGGGACAATCTCTCGGGTAAGGTGATTGCCATGCCGAACCGCGTGGATGTCAATCTGCCGGTCAATGAGCAGCTCATCGTCGAACTTTACAGCAAGTAGTAGGGTGCCGCGGGGAGGAGGTCTTCCCTGCGGCAGCATTGTAGATGAACGAAACTAAACGCATCAAAACCATCCTCTGTGTCGCAGAATGCTTCGCGATCGGCAGGACGAAAGGATGTACCCATGCTTTGGAGAGGTTTCCAGAAGCCCAAGCGTCTCGCGGTCGATGGCGAGAATCTGACAGAGAAGTACGGCAAGTTTTCCGCTCAGCCATTTGAGCGCGGTTTTGGAACAACGATTGGCAACGCTCTGCGCAGGACGCTGCTGTCCTCAATCGAAGGCGCCGCTGTCACAGCGGTTCGGATCGAAGGCGTTTTGCATGAGTTCCAGTCGATTACAGGAGTTGTGGAAGATGCCACGGACATCATCCTGAACCTGAAGCAGGTGCCGTTCAAGTTGAACGGCGACGGGCCGAAGGCAATGTATCTTCGCTCTGATGCTGCCGGTGTGATTACCTCCAGCATGATCGAGGCGGATGGCGACGTTGAGATTTTGGATAAAGACGTATACATCTGCACCATCTCTGAGGGCGGCAAGATAGACATGGAGATGCGTCTGAAGCGCGGCCGCGGCTATGTCTCGGCGGACAAGAACTTCGACGGGGATCTCGGACTCGGTTTCATACCGGTAGACTCAGTCCACTCTCCCGTTCGCAAGGTGAACTATCTCGTTGAGGCGGCACGTCTTGGTCAGATTACAGATTATGACAAGCTGACATTGGAGATCTGGACGAACGGCACCATTCTTCCAGCCGATGCCCTCGGTCTTTCCGCTAAGTTGTTGAAGGATCACATGACGATCTTCATCAACTTTGAGGAGGAGATGGAGGCTGGCGGAAGCGACGGTTTGGACGGCCCCCAAATTCGCAATGAGAATCTGAACCGGTCGGTTGAAGAGCTTGAACTATCGGTTCGCAGCTATAACTGCCTCAAGAATGCCAACATTGCGACCATCGGCGAGCTGATTCAGAAGACTGAAGCAGAGATGCTGAAGACAAAGAACTTCGGTCGCAAGAGCCTAAATGAGATCAAAGAGATTCTGGCGCAGATGGGTCTCTCTCTCGGCATGAAGATTGACGAGCAAGGCAATCCAGTTCCTGGACCGACATCTGTGCTGCCTGCAGCCACCTTAGCTGCAAGCTACGGCAACTTTGATGATGACGATGAAGACGAGGATGAGGACGAAGACGACGACCTCATTCTGCCAGCCAACGAAACCGAAAATTTCTAGCCACAATGGATGTGGGGCAGGGAATCACCTGCCTCACATCCTCCACGGGCTCAGCCATAGGCGAGCCAACGAGATCACAGGGAAAAGGAGACTCGGGTTCGGCAGAGACGCCGGCAGGTCGTAGATCGTACGACCTAAGCTCGAAACAACATATGCGCCATCGCAATGCAGGATTCAAACTGGGACGAAATACCAGCCATCGCCGCGCTGTTCTGCGGAATCTGGTCACTTCCATCATCTTGATGGATCGAATCGAGACAACAATTACCAAATGCAAGGCTTCAAAGCCGCTTGTCGAGAAGATGATTACTCTCGGAAAGCGGGGAGATGTTCATGCTCGCCGCCAAGCTGCTGCCTATCTTATGACCCCGGAGTCGGTCGATCGGCTGTTTGGCGTGGTCGCGCCTCGGTACGGAGCTAGAAATGGAGGCTACTCACGGATCACGCGCATAGGTCCTCGCAAGGGCGATGCTGCCGAGATGGCTTTCATAGAGCTTCTGGGAGCCGAACAGGAGTTGAACGAGAGAGCACAAAAGCGGGTTGAGGCGCGAGCCAAGAAGCAGGAAGAGCTGCAAAAGCAGCTTGAAGAACAGACTCCTGGTGAACAGCCCGATCCAAATGCAGAGCCATAGACAACTGAGAAAACAAGTACTAGCGGCTGGACACATAAGTGTTCAGCCGTTTTTGCTTTCGTTTGGTGCCCACCAGCCCGAGGAAGTTCGCAGGCATTTGCGAGCAGTGCCAGACTCTTGTTTCAGGCTTTCGTAGCAAGAATGATTTCCTCCAGGTGCGCGACAAATCAGGAACGAAGGTGAAGAGCTGGATAAATGAGCTGGTGCCATTTCTCTCAATAAGAAGGGCATTCACAGCAGGCGGGCAACCCCATATCATCAGGAGAAATGCTCTAAACAAGTGTGAGAGCCAGATCACGATGTCGGTGCAGAGACAAGGAGAACTCCTGTGGATTCGCTAGTGTCTCAGGTCGTTGTGTTCTGGCCTTCGTGTCAGCTTTACTCTTTGTTAGATATACGACACGATTTCTTCCTTGTTGTTTTGCGTCGTAGAGCGCGCGATCGCTTCGTGCCACGACGCAGCTTAGATCATGATCGTCGATCGTCACAGCCGAAACTCCTATGCTCACGGAGATTGGATGATGATCCCAGGTGGTCTTACTGAGTTCGTGCACGATGCGTTGCGCGATCAAGACTGCCGTAGCCGGACCACTCTCTGGAAGAAGCACGGTGAACTCCTCGCCACCGGATCGAGCGGCAAGATCCTGAGCGCGCGTGCAGCGTGAGATCACGTCGGCAATTTGACGCAGAGCTCGATCACCATATGCGTGCCCGTATGTATCGTTCACATGTTTAAAGTGATCGACGTCGATCGTGAGCACGGCTATCTCACGTCCAGGCGTGACTGGTGTCCCCTTTGCCGCCTCAAGTCCTTCATCAAGCGCACGTCTGTTCGCCAAACCGGTAAGTGAGTCCGTGTTTGCGTTTCGAAGCAGGAGGACGTTGGCTTCCTCTAGCTGCCTTTGATAATGATGAAGATCCGCCGCATGCTGGCGTTCTGCGGTAACGTCGACCGCGATTCCAGCAAGCAGCTGTTCTCCTGCGGAGTTCCTCCAGGGAAACTTGAAACAGCGCCACTCTGTTCGCTTTCCGTTCAGCTCTGTGGTCTCGTTGACCTCGACCAGCTCCCCGGTATCCAGGGCGCGTTGATCGTTCTTTTGCAGAGCCCGTGCCACAGGCTCAGGCCACAGCTCAGCGTCCGTTCGTCCCAGAGCGGACTCCATGTCGATCCCTGCGACCTCAGCCATCCGGCGATTGTAGAAGACGAATCGGCCTTGCCCATCTTTGATAAAACTGGCCATCGGACTGTAGTGCATGAACGTTCTAAAGAGCTGATCGCTGGCTCCGAGCTCTGAGACCAACGCCGTGCGCTCCTCTAAAGCGCGCTGAAGTCCTTGGCGTTGAAGCCTAAGCTCGATGTGCATACCCACTTGGCGGGCCAGCACTTCAAGCGCATGCCGCTGATCTTCCGTGAGGAAGCGTGGCTGAAAATCAAGCACGCATAATGCACCAATCCTCAAACCGTTACGCCCGCTAATGGGCACGCCTGCATAAAATCGCAACCCATTGGTTGCAGTTACAAGTGGATTCTTTTGAAAGCAAGGATGCTTTGTTGCGTCTTCGACAACCAGGGTTTTATCGCTGCGGATGGTGTGATCGCAAAATGCGTGCTCACGGGGACCACCCTCCTGGTCCACTCCGAATTTAGCTTTGAACCATTGGCGATCCTGATCGACAAGAGTGAAGGTACTCATAGGGGTGCCGCAGATCTTCGCCGCCAAACAAGCCAGTTCGTCAAACTCTCTCTCAGGTTCTGTGTCAAGCAACTCCAGTTCTCGTATTGCGGCAAGCCTAAGCTCTTCCATTGGGATCTCCTGCCCGCGATATCGGCAGAACAGGAAGAAAGTTTAGGGAGAATGTTGCTTTTGAGCGGTTGTGATCAGGCCTTAGAGCCGCCATAAACAACAGCCCGATTCTTCCCGGCGCGCTTTGCGGCATAGAGCGCTTCGTCGGCCATACTGACGAGCTGAAAACCATTCAGAAGAGAGTCGTTGAGTGCCGCCAATCCGATGCTGACCGTAACCGGCTCGTGATCCCAGGTCTCGGCCGCTATACGTTCCAATAATCTCCGGGAGAAGCCGAGCGCTGCCTCCGACCCGCTCTCCGGCAGGAGCACGACAAATTCTTCACCCCCGTAGCGAGCAACCAGGTCCGGAAGGCGAATCGTGGTTCGAAGCACGGCTCCCAGTCTGCGGAGCACCGCATCGCCTGCGCCATGGCCCCAGCGATCGTTGATCAACTTGAAGTTATCGACATCAATCAGCAGAACGGCCAGCTCGCGATGGCGCCGGCGAGACATGGAGAACTCGAGCACAAGTCGCTCTTCGAAAGCACGCCGGTTGCGCAGGCCGGTCAGTTCATCCGTAACGCTGAGCCGTCGAAGCTGCTCGTTCGCTATCTGCATCTCCTCTTGGTAGCGCTCGAGCTCCTGCTTTCGCTCTTGTTCTTCGGTGATATCCATGGCAAGTCCGGCAAGCAGCAGGTTTCCGGCTGAATCAAAGCAGGGAAACTTGTAGGTCTTCCAGACGGTGATGCTTTCATCCGAGGCACGCAGGCGCTCCTCGGCTTCTACCGTACGGCCCCCTGCCATGACGTCGAGATCCTGCATGCGCAGTGGAACTGTCATGCTCCGGGACCAGAGCTGCTCGTCCGTTCGTCCGAGCCAGGCATACTCACTGATGCCAAAGCGTCGAGCATAGCTGCGGTTGTAGAAGAGCAGCCGCCCCGCAGCATCCTTGATGTAGCTCAGAAAAGGACTGGCGTTCATGAAGGTGCGAAATAGCTCTTCACTGGCTCGCAGATTAGTTGCGGATGTCTCACGTTCTTGGCTAACCCGCTCCAATCTCTCACGTTGTTCCCGAAGATCGAGTCGAGCGAGGAGTTGACGAGAGAGGAGAACGAGAGCTTCTTCCTGGTCTGAGGTCAGCGCCCTGGGAACCTGGTCAGTGACGCACAGAACTCCTTTAGTCAGGCCGTCAAGGCTGGAGAATGCAACACCGGCAAAGAACCGTACGCGCGGGTCACCCATAACATGAGCATCTGCCGCGAAGTGATACTCCCGAGCCGTATCTTCAATGACGAGAGGCTCACTCTGGTGAAGGGTGTGCTCGCAGAAGCTGGCGCAGATGGAGATGTCCTGAAGGCGGAGAGCGCCTGAGGCGCGCTTCCAGCCATGTTCCCGATCCTTTAGCATGACCATACCCTGGGGTGTACGGCAGAGCGTACACGCGAGAGTGGCTATCTCATCGAATTCAACTCCGGAGGAGGCGTCTATCTGGTGTCCTGCGCCTCGTACCAAAGAGCTACTGCTATCCGCTGGCATTCTACTGGACCGCCAAACCTGGGAACTCGTCCTCAAAGAATACAGGCGAGCGAAGAAACTGCAAAAAAACAATAGCTCCCATGCAAACATTGGTAACAAACACATTGCACGAGGTTGGGTAAGTAGTAACTGAGACCGCCCCCAACAGAAATCCTAGCCGTTACGCTGAATGGCCTGTCGGACATGCAGCTCAGCCTCGGCTTTAAAGTGAGTCAAGTTGTGGATCTCGGCCGCATGCTGCTCGATGATGGGCAGCATCTCGTCTTCGCTGTTTCCTTCGAGCTCCCAGGTGCAGTCGTACCCCACATCTTTGCAATGAAAATGCTTCTTTTGTTCGCTCATGCCAACCTTCCTTTCAGGCTTTTTGGATGCAGGCGGCAGAGCCGAAAGGCAGGCCGCAGCGCTTCCGCGCTCTATTTTGTATGACGAGCAAAGCTTTTCTCACCGTCATCAAGATGTCAACGTCAGTGTTTGATCGCCCACATGATCCAGCTCGCAGCAACCGTTCCACACACGAAAAGTGCGAAGCAGAACACGCCGAAGCGAATCATCAAACGCGGCTCCGAGCGTTGCGTGATGCCGAAGACTACTGAAGTAAAGAGGGAGAAGAGAAACATCGCAGTGAAGTGGGTCACGAGCGCTTCCTTCCGTTCGCCAGCGAATGCGCATCAACAGCCGCCACGATATTAAGCAGGCCCGCCACCACGATGAACTTGGTGCCGTAGTCTGCTGTCGCGAGCTGGACCGAGGGTGCCCCGAGATCGAAGACTCTCGCAAGAACGTAAAGCACTCCGGTCCCAAGATCGCCCGCAAAGTTCAGCATATCCAGCAGCTCTCCTGTGTTCGGGGTGTAGATCTTGCCCTGGAGCGTGACCCCGATAACAAACATGAGAACAATAGAGACAAAGAGCAGTGCGGCGCGGATCCACTTCTTCAGCAGCAGATGGCCTGCACCGGGAATAAGCCAGCCCGCGAGCAGAACCAGCAAGGGCGAGAGTGTCGTTGCGGGAGTTGCTAGGCGCGTCTGCGCCTGTGTATTGGTCGTCATCTCAGAGTCGATACTACCAGTTAGACGCGTACCAACTCCCGCTGCACGCGGCCACTGACCACTGCGGAGCCATGGCGCGCGATCATGTCGATCTCGCTGCGAACGCCGAACTCGCCGGGGAAGTAGGCGCCGGGTTCGACGGAGAAGCAGGTGTTCGGCAAGAGAAGGCGTTCATCATGAGTCTCCAGGTTGTCAAGATGCGCGCCGCTCCCGTGCAGGGTGTTTCCGATATTGTGCCCTGTGCGATGGGTGAAGGCATCTGCAAAGCCTCGGCTGCGAAGGACTGCGCGGGCGGCGTCATCGGCCTCAAAGCCGGCTATTGGCTTGCTGGCCACAAAGGCATCGCGAACCGCGCTGATCGCCGCGTCGCGTGCATCCCGCACGGCCATAAAGACGGTCTGTTCCCGCTCGGTCGGCTCACGTCCGACGACGCCGGTCCAGGTTATGTCATAGAAGCAGGTGCCGGGCCGATCCATGCGTCCCCACAGATCGATGAGAAGGAAGTCTCCCTTCCGAATGGGTTGTGAGCTCTCCGGCGTGGGTTCGTAGTGCGAGTCCGCGCTGTTGGCGCCGGCGCTGACGTTTGGCCCATGCTCCCAGACGATGCCGGAACGATGCATGGCCTCGTTGAGCCAGCGGACCATGCTCCATTCGTCGGTCTGCCCGCTCTCGTGGATGTGGCGGCCGATCTCCTGCCAAGCCGCTTCCAGGATGGAGTCGATATGCTGCTGCGCCTCGAAGTGCGATGCGATCTGGTCCTCGCTGAGAACGGCTTCGAAGTGACTGACGAGATCGGCGGAGCTTACGATTTCCTTGCCCATCTCGCGCAGCACCTCAACCGTGCCGGCGTCCACCATGCTGACGACCATGAGGGCGTTCCGGGGGGAGTACTGCATGGCGAGCCGGATTGTACTGTTCAGCAGACGCTCCAGCTCAGCCTCGAGTTCCTGCCAGGAGGAGTATTCGGTCTTTGATCCGGGCAGGGTGTCCAGCCGTCCTGACTCGATGCGGTGGACCAGCTTGCGCGGCTCGCCGGCTGCTGGGATGAGATAGTACCAGCGGCGGGTGACGTGGGCCGCAGCGGGAAGGCCGAGGATGCTGTAGGCCAGCGGATCGCGGCCGTGGTGGTCATAGAAGAGCCAGCCGTCGAGCTTGGCGTCGCGGAGGGCGGTTTGGATTGCCTCGAGCTGCATGATCGTTATGGTAGAGGGGCCTACCCACCCCGTACTTCAGGTACGAAAGTCTTGTATCAAAACGGTTTCGCAAGAGCGGTCCAGCGAGACAGGCCACCTTGAATGAATGAGCTAGTTCTATCCTACAGAACCGGGCTAATGGTTGCGCCACCGGCTCTGCACATTATGAGGGCGCGAGACGCTTGGGGAAACAAGCAACGGTAACAACAAAATATAGGGATCTCTCTACTTCCCCATCGGCTTCGCTCAGGGTTCGGTCGAGATGACGGCTTAGGGAAGGTCTAATCGAGTTGAAGAGAAGGTTCTACCGTACTCGGAATGGAAGAATGAAACGATTGTGCGTCCGCGTTCGGCTATGCTCGGGGTTCGTGATTGAAGCGAGAAGCAGGTTCTTCGCTGCGCTCAGAATGACAAACAGGAAAAGCAAAGGCGAGGAGACGAGAGCGGTTAGAACAAAAGAAGGGCCGGGAGTGATCCCGGCCCTCGCTCAGGTTGGGGCGGGATCAGGCGGTGACGGGGGTGGCTGCTGCCGCTGCTTCGCGCTCCGCAGCCTTCTTCTCCGCGGAGTTCTGGCCGAGTTCCGCGGCGAGGGTCTCCGTGGTGAAGGACTCGATGATGTCCCCGGCACGGATTTCCTTGAAGCCGTTGAGATCGATGCCACACTCGACGCCCTGGCGCACCTCGGAGACATCATCCTTGACGCGCTTGAGCGAGCCGATTCGGCCCTTCCAGACCTCCTCACCGTCGCGCAGGACACGAACCTGGTTCTCGCGCTTGATGAGCCCGTCCGTCACACGGCAGCCGGCGATCTGGCCGACCTTGGTGATCTTGAAGACCTGCAGAACCTCGGCACGGCCCGCGTAGTTTTCGCGGTAGACGGGCTCGAGCAGGCCGAACATGGCCTTGGTCATCTCGTCCTGCAGCTCGTAGATGATCGAGTGCAGACGAATCTCGACGTTCTCGCGATCCGCCAACTCCTGGGATTTGCGTTCCGGCCGCACGTTGAAGCCGATGACGACCGCGTTTGAGGCGGAGGCCAGGAGGATGTCGGACTCGGTGATCGCGCCGACGCCAGAGTGCAGCACCCGCACTCGCACCTTTTCGGTGGACATGCGGACGAGGGAGTCGGCCAAAACTTCGACCGAACCCTGCACGTCGCCCTTGAGGATGAGGTTGAGATCCTTGACTCCGGCCATCTTGATCTGCTCGGAGAGGCCCTCGAGTGAGACACGGGAGCTCTTGGCGAGCTGCGCCTCGCGATCCTTGAGCTTGCGGTACTGCGCGATGCCCTTGGCCTTGTCGCGATCGGACATGACCAGGAAGGTATCGCCGGCATCCGGCATGCCTTCAAGACCGAGGATCTCGACCGGTGTGGAGGGGCCGGCTTCCAGGATGGCGCGACCACGATCATCGAACATGGCGCGGATTTTGCCGAAGGTGTTTCCGACGACATAACTGTCGCCGATCTTCAGCGTCCCATTCTGGACAAGGATGGAGGCAACCGCACCGCGTCCGCGATCGAGCTTGGCTTCGATCACCGTCCCGACCGCGGGACGATCAGGCTGGGCCTTCTGCTGGTTTACATCGGCAACCAGACAGATCATCTCTTCGAGGCCGTCAAGGTTGAGGCGCTGCTTGGCCGAGACCTCGACGAACTCGGTATCGCCGCCCATGGAGGTGGCTTGGACGCCGCGCGCGGCGAGCTGCTGGATGACGCGGCTGGGGTTGGCTTCGGGCTTGTCGATCTTGTTGACCGCGACGATCATCGGCACCTTGGCGGCCTTGGCGTGATCGATCGCCTCAAGCGTCTGCGGCATGACACCGTCATCGGCAGCAACTACGACGACGACGATGTCCGTGACCTTGGCGCCGCGGGCACGCATGCGGGTGAAGGCCTCGTGACCCGGCGTATCGAGGAAGACGATCTCGCGGCCGAACGCCGGTGAGTCCGGCTTGGTAATGCGGACCTTGTAGGCGCCGATGTGCTGCGTGATACCGCCAGCCTCGCCGCCTGCGACATTCACGACATCCAGGGCTGTGGACCGAATCGCGTCAAGCAAGGAGGTCTTACCGTGATCGACGTGACCCATGACGGTGACGACAGGAGAGCGCGTGATCTCGGCCATGCCGGTGGTGTCTTCGAGGAAGCCTTCGATCGCTTCGTTCTCGAGCTGCTCTTCGACCGAGATGACCTGAGCATCCGCACCGAACTGGCGCGAGACGTCCTTGACCAGCTCGCCATCGAGCGACTGGTTGACCGTGACGAAGACGCCGCGCATGAGCAGCATGGCGATGAGATCCTTGCCGCGAACATCGAGCTTTTCGGCGAGGTCCTTGACGCTGATGCCTTCCGTGACCGTAATGGTCTTGGTGATGGGGAGAGGCTCGTTCGAGAACTGAGGCTGGCCGCCGTACCGTGGCGGCGGGGTAAAGCCCTTCATCGGGCCTTCTTTGCTCTTCTCGTAGCGCTGCCCGCCACGCCGTTGACCGGGGCGTGCTGCCGGCCGCGGGCTGCCCGGGGTCTCACCCGGGCCCGGGAGCATGCCGGGAGCGCCGCCGGGGCGGGGACCACCGAAGCCTGGCCGGGCAGGGAAGCCGGGTCGCGCGCCCGGAGTAAAGCCTGGGCGGCCAGGGGCACCGCCCGGACCGCCGGTTGGGAAGGTCCGCGTAGGATGCATGGGCCGCCGCGCTCCAGGAGGAAGGAAGCCGGGCCGCTGACCCGGAGCGCCAGGCGCACCAGGGCTGCTGCTACCGGGACGAGGCCGGTCGAAGATGGGACGGCTGCGCGCGGGAGCGCCGGGCGCTGGCGGCGGCGCTGTGTAGATAGGCCGAGGTCCGGTCTGCGGCATGATGACGCGGCGAGCCGGCGGTCCGGGTGGCGGCGGTACTGTGGCTGCCGCGGTTTCCACAGTGCCTGCATCCGCTGCGGGCGCGTCTGGGCTGGCGGTAGAGCCGGCTGGAGCCGCAGGTGGTGCGGCAGCAGGAACTGGGGCCGGAGATGCGGGCGAGGCAGCGGCGACCGGCTGAGGCGCGACTACCGGCGCTGCCGGGGGACGCACAGCTGGCGGACTGGCGACAGTGGCGGCACTCGCAGGACGAGCCTGGTCCGGGTGACTCTTTTCCGGGGCAGGAGCTGCTGTACCAGGCCGTACCGCGGAGGGTGCGCCTGGACTGACTCCTGGACTGACTGCAGGAGCGGCTATAGGCCGGGCTATAACGGGTCCTACCGGCGGACGGCTGGCGATTGCAGGGGATGGCGCGGGTACAACGATGTTCGCTCCCTGGCGCGGCAGGGGCACGATGCGGCGCGGCGCAGGCGGGGCACTAGACGTCTGTCCGGCAGAAGATGGCCCGGCCTGTGGAGTCTGCGAGACCGGGGCGGCGGCAGGTGCTGCGGGCCGCACAGCTGGGGCAGCAACACTGGGCCGGACGATCTGCGGAGTCTGGGGGATACTGTTTGCTGACGTGTTGCCGGGAGCAACTACGACTGTAGGCCGTTGTTGCTGCGGCGCAGCCCTGAGTGCGGCGTCTGCCTGCTTGCGTTCCAAGATGGCTTTGAGCGCGTCGCCCGGCTTCGCCGCCTTGGATAGATCGAAACGGGCGGGCTGACTGGAACCCGCATAGCGCGAGCTGCCGGAGGGCCGGCCGCTGCCGGTCAGATAGCCGCGCACCTTCTCTGCTTCGTCCTCTTCGATTGAGGACGAGTGGGTCTTCTTTTCCGCGACACCGACCGCCGTGAGCGCATCGAGAATCGACTTGCTCTTCACTTCCAGCTCGCGTGCCAGATCATTGATTCGAACTTTACTCATCCGTCCCTTTTTGTTTCTCTCGTGTGTCTAGCTGGTCATAGCAGCCTCGTCGTAGAGAGTCTATTGTAGCCAGTTTCTTTGAAATTGCAGCTGTTTCTCTCTCTTGTAGCAGGGAAACCGCCGCGGTAGGCGTTAGCCACGATCATGACCGTCGGACTCGATGCCCTCGTCGGAGACTTCCTGGGCCTGATCTACCAGCTGGTCAATCGTTTCATTGTCGTTCTCGATCTGCTCCTCGCGAGCGTCGGCATCGTCGTTGGCATCGCTCATGCTGTCGCGGTCTTCGGCCTCGGCGAGATCGTCGACCGAAACGCCGTTCAACTCCTGCGCCTCGCCGAACTCCGCCGCATCCGCCGCCAGAAGCTCTTCCGGGGTGCGATCGACCGAGGTCGTGTCCACGGCCACGTTTTCGTCAACGATCCGGTCCAGAGTCTCTTCAGGTGTCTTTGCCACTTGGCTCTCCTCGGGCGTGCCTGCGTCTGCGGCGCCCTCTACTGCAGTAGATGCATCTCCAATGGTCTCCGCATCAATCGGCAGAGCAGGTGCTGGCCGCTCCTCGCCCTCTTCATAGTGGCCGAAGTAATGACGAACCGCGGTTGAGATCTTTTCGACTGTCTTCTCGCCGATGCCGGGAACTTCTTCAAGCTGCTCCGGCGTCATGTCGGACAGCTCTTCGATCGTTGTGATGCCGGCAGCGATGAGCTTCTCGAGGATTTGCTCGCCGAGTTCGGTGACCTGCTCGACCGGGGTACGCGGGCCGCCGCTCATGGCCTGCATCTCCTGCTCGACCTCCTGGCGCTTCTCCTCTTCACTCTTGATGTCGATCTTCCACTGCAGGAGCTTGGCGGCGAGCCGGACGTTCTGGCCCTTCTTGCCGATAGCGAGCGAGAGTTGGGTGTCGTCGACGATGACCTCGATCTGCTTCTCGGCCAGATCGCTGATCGAGACACGGCTGACCTTGGCGGGCTGCAGGGCTTTTTCGGCGAAGGTCGTGATTTCTTCCGAGTACTCGATGATGTCGATCTTCTCGCCGCGCAGCTCGCGGATGATCGACTGCACGCGCATGCCTTTCATGCCGACGCAGGCTCCGACCGGATCGACGTCCTTGTCGCGGCTCATGACGGCGATTTTGGTGCGCTCGCCGGCCTCGCGCGCGATGGCACGGATGGTGACGGTGCCGTCGTAGATCTCCGGAACCTCGCTCTGGAAAAGATTCTGGACGAGGGCGGGAGCGGCGCGGCTGACGATGACCTGCGGGCCCTTGGCGGCGCGGTCGACACGCAGCAGAACGACGCGAACGCGCTCGCCGACGGCAAACTGTTCGAGCCTGGACTGCTCGCGCTTGGGCATGCGGGCCTCAGCCTTGCCGAGATCGAAGATGGTGTCCATCGGCTCGAGGCGCTTGACGGTGGCGTTGAGGACCTCGCCGGCGCGATGGTTGTACTCGTTGAAGATGGTGTCGCGCTCGGCTTCGCGGACCTTCTGGAAGATGACCTGCTTGGCCATCTGCGCGGCGATGCGGCCGAGCGGCGAGGTGTCCTTGTAGAAGCGCAGCTCGACGCCGGCTTCTACTTCGGGCGCGAGCTCGCGGGCCTGCTCGAGCGTGAGCTGGTTGGTTTCGTCTTCAATCTGCTCCGGGCCTTCGACGACGATCTTGTAGACATAGGCGCGGATTTCGCCACTCTCGCGGTCGAGCTCGGCGCGCATGGTCTCGAGAGTTTTGTAGTACTTGCGCGTTGCGAGCGCGATTGCATCTTCCACGGCGCCGACCACGACCTCGGGATCGATCCCCTTGTCGCGGCTCAACGCTTCAATCGATTGATACAGAACACTTGCCATAGCTTCGTCTTGTCCTTGCTCCCGTTCGCGCCGTTGAGGTCGCCTAGGGAAGTACGTTTCCGGCACTGCCGGAGATCGTGCATGTGTTACTCAAACAATGGAATCTGGAACTTAGAACTCCGGGACCAGATTCGCTTTTTCAACCTGGCTGCGGAGGATCTCTATGCTCTCCTCGATCGCCGCCTTTTTCGCCTTACCCTTCTGCTTTACGGCGGAGAGATCGAGCGTAATCCGATCGTCTTCAAACTGTTTTAGCCGTCCTTGCCACTGCTTATTGCCGTTGATGGGCTCGGTCGTCTTTAGCTTGATCAGACTTCCTTTGAACCGCTCAAACTCCTGCGCTGTTGTTAATTTGCGCTCTAGGCCGGGAGACGAAACCTCAAGCGTGTACTCCGATCCTGGAATGACATCCTCCACATCCAGCAGCGTTCCAAAGTCAGTTGCAAAGCTGGCGCAGTCTTCGTGCGTGACGCCGGAGAGACTTTCGACCGGCACACCTTTCGGGAGCGGATCGGCTCCCTCTGCTGAGGCGGCTGCGATCAGTTTGGCGCGCTCGGCCTCAGTCTTTTCAAGAAAGATCCTTAGTGTGCGGAACTTGACGCTGCCCTGGAATTCGACGTCAACGACCTCCATGCCGTAGGTTGCCGCCACGCGCTCCGCCATCGTCCGAATCTCGTCTGTCTTCAACGCCATAATGCGGCCTATTGCAAATCGAACCAGTTGCCAACAGAGATCTTTTAGAGCAAATAAAAAGTGGGCTCTCGCCCACTCATCGCTTCCGCCACATCTCCGGTGTACTCACGGTACTACTTTGCGGTAGATCGAACCCGTCTGCAAACACAACTATAGCTTTGCTGATGAAAATCTTCAAGGGCGCTTCGTAGCGCGATAGGATTACCACGGAGCATGTTGGAGGCAGCATGGCATCGACAATCGAGCTTGGTATGCAGACTACTTTGGCCAAAGGACGCGATTGGGGCATCACTCAGGACCGTATTGATGAAGTGGTTCGTCGAATTATTCAGGTAGCCCGTCCCTTTAAGATCATAGCGTTTGGTTCGTGGGCTCGGGGCGAACAGCACGCAGAGAGCGATCTCGATTTGGCGATTATTCTTTCTAATCAGCCGCAGGGAACGGCTTTGAAAAGACCGCGCTACTCGGACCTGCAAGGAGTTCGTATGTCAGTAGACATGGTGATTTCAACCCTGGAGCGATACGAACGGTTCGCACAGTCACAGAACAGCATTCATCATCAGATTGCAACAGAGGGAGTCGTTCTTTATGAGAGCTCCCGGTGAGGCAGAAGAGCAAAGCGAGCTTCTGCTCCGAAAGGCGGCAGAGGACAGAGCGGCCTTAGAGTTCCCGCTATCCGATTCTATCTACGGCTTTCATGCTCAACAGGCGATTGAGAAACTCTTAAAAAGCTTAGTGGCAGCCCTGGACCTGCGATACCCGCTCACTCACGACCTGCGTGAACTGTGGACAGTGTGTGTGGATGCAGGGGAGCAGATGCCCGAGCTTTCGCCGGTCTTTTTGGATTTACAAGACTATGCAGTGACGATGCGATATGACGATATTGACACAATCTCTGAAATCGATCGGGTACAGGTTCGGGAGATTGTCGGCGTTCTGGACTATTTCGTTCGCAGCCGGCTTAAGCAACTCCGGGCAGGTTGACGGCACGGACTAAGCCGTCGGTGCAACAATAGAAGCTCCATGATTGAAACTCCCGTTCCAGAGGCTCTTACCTTCGACGATGTGCTGTTGGTTCCCGCCTACAGCGACGTCGTTCCCTCGCAGGTCAGCACCCAGACTCGCCTTACGCGGGCCATCACCCTGAATACGCCGCTAATCTCCGCAGCTATGGATACGGTGACCGAGTCGCGACTGGCGATTGCCATGGCGCAGCAGGGAGGCCTCGGCGTTGTGCACCGCAATCTCACCATCGAGCAGCAGGCCGGCGAGATTGACAAGGTCAAGCGCTCCGAAAGCGGCATGATCGTTGATCCGGTGACGATCTCGCCCGAGCAGCCGATTGCCGCCGCGCTCGAGGTGATGCGGCGCTACAAGATCTCCGGCGTTCCAGTCACCAAGAACAAGAAGCTCGTCGGCATTCTCACTAACCGCGATCTTCGTTTCGTTTCGCGCACTGATCTGCCGATCGACGATGTAATGACGAAGAAGAATCTCATCACGGTTCCGGTCGGGACGACCCTGGAACAGGCTGAAGAGATCCTGCATGAGCACCGGGTGGAGAAGCTTCTGGTCGTCAACGGCGACTATGAGCTCAAGGGCCTGATTACCGTCAAGGACATACAGAAGAAGCTCAAGTATCCGAATGCCAGTAAGGACTCGCAGGGCCGTCTGCGAGTGGCCGGCGCGATCGGCGCGACGGGTGACTTTCTGGAGCGGGCCGCCGAGTTGGTCGCCGCACGGGTGGACGCTCTGGCCATCGACTCCGCGCATGGCCATTCGTCGCGCGTGCTTGATGCCGTTCGGGAGGTCAAGAAGCGCTTCCCGAATGTGGATCTGCTGGCCGGCAACATCGCTACCTACGATGGCGCGATGGCGCTGATCGACGCCGGGGCCGATGCGATCAAGGTGGGGATCGGTCCTGGCTCTATCTGCACCACGCGCATGGTGACTGGCGCCGGCATGCCGCAGATCACGGCCATCTCCGAGGCCTTCCGTGCCGCTTCCAAGCGCGACATCGCGGTGATCGCCGATGGCGGTATTAAATACTCGGGCGATGTGACCAAGGCGATCGCCGCGGGAGCGAGCGCCTGCATGATGGGATCGCTGTTTGCGGGCGTGGACGAGAGCCCGGGCGAGACGATTCTCTACCAGGGCCGGTCATTCAAGGCGTATCGCGGCATGGGCTCGCTCTCGGCGATGGCGCAGGGGTCGGGTGAGCGCTACTTTCAGAGCAGGGACGACATGACGGAGGCTGCGAGCGGCGACCGGCAGTCCCTGACGGCGCGCGAGGGCGCCTCCGCAAACCGGCTGGCGAAGTTCGTTCCCGAGGGCATTGAAGGCAGGGTGCCGCATCGTGGGCCGCTCGAGGCGATGGTCTATCAGTTGGTGGGTGGGCTGCGTTCCGGCATGGGCTATCTCGGCTGCTCGACGATCGAGGAGTTGCAGACCAATGCGCGCTTTATCCGCATCTCGAACGCCGGCCTGAAAGAGAGCCACGTGCACGACGTCATCATCACGCGGGAAGCGCCGAACTATCATGTTGAGTAACGCGCTGCTGCCGCGTTAGTGTCTGAAAACCTGTTTAGAACCTCGTGCCGCGGCACGCTGTGAAAACAAGGACGACAACGGCGAAATACGGGGATCTCTCCACTCCGTCGTGCGATAGAACTGCACGACTCCGGTCGAGATGACGGCGTTCTTCAAATGATTTAACAGGTTCTGAGAAGTTCTTTCCACACTGCGAGGCCGGGCTGTTTCGCTCACTCGAACAAAAAGAAGATCCTCCGCTTCGCGAAGGATGACAACTTTTAAACGAATTTTCTAGACAGGCCTAGAGGGATCCACGCTCGCGCCCAAGAACCGCCGCGTCGAAGCGTCGCCGGATAATAAATCCTGCTGCCTGATACAGCCGAACCGCGGCCGTATTTTCTTCACTTACGGTCAGCGTGATAGCGGCGTATCCGGCTCGCCGCAGATGGGCTGACGCGGTCGCCAGCAAGTAGGCGCCGAGGCGATGTCCGCGGAAGTCGGGAGCGATGCAGAGCTGGGTGATGTGGGCGACGTGATCGGCCACCCGCGAGCAGAGGAGTACGCCCATCAGCGCGCCGGTGCGCCGCTCTTCGATCACCCAGGAGTGCGTCGCTTCAAAGACGCCGCAGCCCGGAAAACGAACGATGTTGTGCAGGAAGCGTAGGGAGCCGTGCAGAGTTCGATACTGGTCATTGATGCGTGCATCGACGTGACCGGTATAGGCCAGGTGGATGAGCTCCGCTGCAGGTTGAAAGTCCGCCGCCGCCCATCGCCGCAGTACCAGTTCTTCACGATGCACGGGTCTGGGCGGCGGCAGCGCGCGGGCTTCAAAGATTTTGCCTGCTGGATTGGCGAGCGGAGAGAGATCGCATTCCATGAAGAGACGTGGAAAAACGGTAAATCCCTCGGCCGTGAAAAATGCATGCAGGCTGCCCGATGGAAGCAGCAGCAGCTGTGCCTCAATCCGGTCCACCCCGGGTGTTGCCCGCAGAAGACTCAGCAGATGAGAGAGCAAGAGCTGCAGGGTTGGATCCCGTCCCTCATCCCCGGGAACTCGCGCGAAGGCCGACCGGCAAAACGCATCGCCGACGACGGCTTTCTGCCCTTCGTTCACGTAGAAGGTAAAGCCGCTCACCTCGCCATCATGGATGGTGACGAAGCCCGGCAAAATGCGGCCATTGAGATACTCAAGCAGCAGCTCCGTTGAACTGCGATAGTCCCACCGCAAGGCCTCTTCCCAGAGCCTCGCCTCGGCCTCCAGTAAGGGCCGCATCTGCCGCGCGGTGACATGGCGCAGATCCAGGATTTCGGTTGTGAGAGAGCCCGCCATGTGCCTGCAACTTCCTTGTTCCGCCGCTGATCATAACTTGAACGTCTATCGCCGGGCTTCAACCCGGTACACGGCAAGTCCCTGTGTATCAAAAAGGAAGAGCGGCTGGTAGATGCGGTTCCGCAGACACTCGTTCATCTGAGCCGTCTCATCGGCTCGGATCACCAGGATGTGCTCTTCGTTCGGAACGCCGTCGCTCCGGTAGTGCACAACGGGCTGATCCCGGTAGAAGGTCAGACCGTAGTCCATGTCGCGATGTACATCGAGCGAGGCGATGACCTTCACGCCCGGCGCCTTCTCCTCCATACCGCGCGCCAGCGGCCGGGCGGAGTAGTTCATGTCCAGGTCCCTGCCATGAAAGCCGAGCAGAAAGATGAGGATGCCGAGCACCGGAATCAGGGTGGCAGTGAGTACCTGTGGAATACCTCGCCGCCTCACCAGGAGCACGATCAGCAGCGCGATGGCCACCGCCACGAGCGCAGCCGTCACCAGCCAGGCTGGGGACGGCACCAGAGTCTCATATTTCATGTGCTGCGGGGCGAGCACGAGGACGAACACCATGATGGCCGAGAGACAGGCATGCAGGCCAAGCAGCCATCCCGGCAGGCCCTGCCGGCGGACACGGTTCAGATAGTCTCCGGTCAGGATGGTCAGAGGCGGAATCGACGGCAGGATATAGCCTGGCAGCTTCGATCCCGAGAAGGAGAAGAAAAGGATAGGGAAGAGGGCCCACAGCACCAGAAACTCCGGAAAGGCGTCGCCGGCCCGCATATGCGCCAGATAGCGCTGCGGATTGCGCCGGGCCCGCCACTCTGCAACCGACATACCGACCGCGTCGAACAAGGCTCGAACCGAGAGCACCGACCATGGCATAAGACCCAGGACCAGTACCGCTGCGTAGAACCAGAACGGCTGGTGGTGCTGATAGCGGTTGGTCGCAAATCGCTCCAGGTTGTGTTCGAGAAAGAAGGACCGCACAAAGGTGGGATTGCGCCGCTGCACGGCGATATACCAGGGCAGCACCATGGCGAGATAGAGAAGGACACCGGGAAGCCAGATGGTGCGGCGAAGCAGGCTCCACTCCCGGCGGAGCGCGGTGAAGAAGAAGATGATGACCAGGGCCAGGAAGGGCGCTACCGGCCCCTTGGCCAAGGTCGCCGCGGCACCGAAGAAGTACAGGTCGAAGAGCCAGAACTTCTTGCCGGTCTCGTACCAGGCATACCAGCCCAGCATGCCGATGCAGAAGGGCGCGGCCAGCTGCATGTCGGTCGACGCGCCGCGGGCGAAGGCGACGATGCCGAGGCAGGATGCCGTGATGAGCGCGGCATCAAGGTGGCCGCCCGGCCGAAAGCGCCGCATGTGCAGGTAGATCAAAACGATGAGAGCGAGCGCGCCCGAGGAGGAGGGGAGGCGTGCCGACCAGTCCGAGACGCCGAACTCACGGAAGAAGCCCATTGCGCGCCAGTAGTAGAGCGCCGGTTTCTCGAGCCACGGACGACCGTTGAGGATGGGAGTCACGGTTCCGCCGGTCAGGCAGGCGTAGGAGTTTCTAAGGTCACTCGATCGCAGGCCGCGCGGCACTATGGTTGCGTGGACCTGGTCGCAGATGCCGTTATGCTGCGCCAGCATCTCTCGTGCGATCTGGGCGTAGCGGGGCTCGTCCGCGCCTACCAGGCCAAGCTGATCTCCGCCGAAGACCGGCACCAGGCCATAGAACAGGACGAATGCAGTGACGGAGAGCAGCAGCGCCAGCTCGCGGAGGACCGACCCGCTGGGCGTCTCCCAGCCGAGACGAGTGAGAATGGTAGCAATACGGCCGGTCCGGGCGCTCTCAGGAGCGGGTTGTGACGTCTCTGCCATTCAGTATCGCGCGTCAGATAAGGCTAACAGAGTCGCGAGCGACCTTCTCCCGCACCCGGTCGATCACGCTTTCAAGCGATCCGTGCATCAGGCAGCCACTGGCTGCACGATGCCCGCCTCCACCGAAGCTTTCGGCCACGCGCGCGACGTCCAGCTGGCTCTTGCTCCGCAGACTGAGGCGGTATTCTCCGGGATTTGGCAGCTCCACGGCGAAGAACGCGGCCTCAACGCCCGCGATGCCGACGAGATAGTTCACGACTCCGTCGCAGTCCTCGGCCATGGCCTGCAATCGCTCGAGATCGCCGAGTGTCGCCCAGCTCCAGGCAATCGTGCCCTGGCGTTGCATATTCACCAGCGCCGCGCCGAGCAGGCGGACCTTGCACTCCGGACTTGAAAAGCAGAGGTCGTTGGCAATTCTCGCCGGATCGGCGCCTAGCCGGGCCAGTTCTGCCGCCGTTGAAAGCGTCGCGGGCGTGGTGGACCGGGAGGTGAAGCCGCCGGTGTCAGCCAGAATAGCCGCATAGATGCAGCTGGCGGTCTCCGGCTTTACCGGCTGACCCATGGCGACCAGAAGCTCGTAGACCATCGCGCCGACGGCACAGGCGTCGGGGTCAATCCAGTTCAGATCGCCGTAGTTCCGGCCGCTGGCATGGTGATCGATGTTGATGAGGTAACGGCCTTCGAGCCCGCGTAAGCCGGTTCGCTCTACGCTGTCGCACTCGAGCACGACGACCGGCCGGAGACCGTCCGCATCGCCAAAGCTTGGTGAGGTGGCATGCCGGATCCGCTCCGCGCCCGGCAGCGTTCGATACACGGCGGGGACAGGGTCTGCAAGAACGATCTCTGTACGACAACCGCGTGTTTCGAGCAGGTCCGAGAGGCCCAGCAGAGAGCCGACCGCATCGCCATCCGGGCGGCTGTGCGAGGTCAGCACGAAGGATCGCCCCGGCTGAAACTCCGACAAGATTCTCTCAATGCTGTTCGTGCGAACCATCATGGGGCCGGCTTTTCAACCTCAGCACGCAGCGTCTGAACGAATCGTCTTTCGCGCTTCCGCATACGTCCGAGAAGCTCGTCCATCCGCCCGGTCATCTTCTCGGAGCGGTCAATGGCAAAGGTCAGCTCCGGTACGTGGCGAACGCCCATGCGATCGCGCAGCTGGGAGCGGATGAATGCGCGAGCTGTCATCAGCCCGGCCAAAGTGTCCTCTTCCTCTTGATCGCCGCCATGCACGGCTACGAAGACTCTGGCCGACTTGCCTCCGGGCGCCAGAACCACATCCGTGACATAGCTGGGAGCTATTCTCGGGTCCGACAGTTCGCCTTCAAGCATCGCCCCGATCTCTTCCGAGAAGGTGTTGGCTACGCGATTGCGGTGGTGCGTTCTTGCACGGTGCTCAGGCATCGATAGGTCGTCCGGTGAAGCCAAGATTATCAGAGTTTGTCAGGGTCGCTGAGAGAAGTGTCGTACCCAGCTGTGGGGTCACTCGAAAGCTCGAGGTCGACGCCGGCGTCGTCGGCCAGCGTCTCGGCGAAGGTGTCCGTTAGCAACGCGCCAAAGCGATTGGCATGCCGAGCCGCCGCCCGCTCCACGGTGGCCAACTGCCCTGCAAGATAGTGCATGGATGCCGATACAGCTACGATCTCGATCGTCGCTCGATTCCAGACCAGAGCACCATCCGTCTCGGCGATCGAGATGTTGAAGCTGTGCCGCAAGGCATCTTTCATCGAACGGACTACCTGCCGTCTGTCTTTAAGGGACTGAGCGTGCGGTATCTCCAGCTCGAGAGTCAGCTTGGCAACCGGCATAGAGGAGGCAGGAAGAGCTAAGTTGGTCGGGGCGAGAGGATTCGAACCTCCGACCCCCTGGTCCCGAACCAGGTGCGCTACCAGACTGCGCTACGCCCCGAACCTTGTACAACCGGGATCCGCCGGAGCAGCCTTGCGCAGCCATGAAAGATGAGGCCGCCGACTCGTTCTCGACTGAGTCAGTTTAGCAAAGAAAGCATCCTTTCGCTGCATGTCCTTGGCGGGCTGGTGAGAGAGATGCTTGGCTGGTCCGGGCAAAAAGCAGGTTCGTCGCGTTGCTTGGAGTTGCTTGGAATGGAAGAAAGTAGAGCAAAGGATTTGATCAGAGTCTCCTAAGAGAAGCCGAGAACGGCAGGAAAGAGAAGAATTGCGACCGCGGTAAGAACCGCGATTGTAAGCTGCAGGTTGGCACCACGGGGACGAGAGAACGGCATTTGGCAAGCTCCTCAAGGAAAACAGGTATTGCAAGGGTTCGTGATAAAGCGTTGTTGCCCTGAGCTGTAGCAGGAGAAGGGCCAAATCGTATGCGGACCGCGGAAAGCGCAATTTCCTACTCCGTTGCAGGGAATTGCAGTCGTGAGGCCTGAATCGAGCTCGATCTTGTCACAGTGTGGAGCAAAGTGTTTCCCTTACGAATTGGGTCAAGTTGGCAAATGCTTTCTTATTGAGGCTGGCGCATCTGAATACAGGGGATGGAACGATGATGGTGGACTGGCGGCAGATCCTGAAGCGAGTGCATGGCGGGTCGGACGGTGTACTCGTAACGCTGGTCGGCGTCCAGGGATCCAGTTATCGCAGAGTGGGGGCTCGCCTGCTGATTGCGAGCGGTCAGACTGTGGGATCTATTAGCGGAGGATGTCTCGAAGGGGAGTTGGCGCATCGAGCGTCGTGGATGGTTGAGAACGGGCCAGCCGTGCGGCACTTTTCGACGTCGTTCGACGACACGGATGATATTCCCTACGGCCTGGGTTGCGGAGGGGAGCTGGATCTGCTGCTTGAAAGAGCCGATAGCGTTGAGGCACGGAGCCTCTTCGCGGAGGTAAGGCGGGTTCTGGAGAGGGATCGCCGGCGGGTCGTGACATGGCTGCCGGAGGAGGGCAGACCTTTGCTGAGGGCGATCTTTTCTCTTGAGGGGGCTCTTGAGAGTGACAGAGGCGGAGATTTGCTGTTTGCGAGCGAGGGACTGACGAGTGAAGACCTTCGGGCAGCGAGGGTTTTGCGGCCTGGCGGATTGGGAAGGGAACTGACGGACGCCAGGATGTTTGTGGAGACGCTGGAGCCGCCGCAGCGGTTGGTGATCGTTGGCGCGGGTGAGGATGCGCGGCCACTGGTGACGATGGGAGCGCTGCTGGGCTGGACCGTTGTGGTGGCGGATGGACGACGGCAGATCGCGCGCGCCGAGAGGTTTCCAGAAGCGGAGCGTGTTGTGGTGCTGGAAGAGCAGCAGAAGCTGGAGCTCCGGGCAGAGGACGCGATTGTGCTGATGACGCACAGCTACGAGCAGGACCGGACGATGCTGGAGGCAGCGCTGCCGGTCTTACCAAGGTACCTGGGCCTGCTCGGGGCGAGGCATCGGTCGAGCCTGCTGGTCCGTGAGGCGGCGGAGCGGCTGGGATGGACGGTGGCGCAGTGCTGTGAGCGACTGTACGCCCCGGTGGGACTGGATGTAGGTGGCGACGGAGCGGAGGCCATTGCGCTGGCGATCATCGCGGAGATCCAGGCCTGCGTGCAGGGGAAGGTCGGGTTGAGCCGCCGGCTGCGGCCGGAGGATGTCGCGGAGCAGGTACTGCGAGGTGGTGGGGCCAGGTATCTGCAGGGACAGTGCGCGCTTGGGACAGCATGACGACGGCGGGTTTGGTGCTTGCGGCGGGGGCGTCAACGCGGCTGGGTGAGCCGAAGCAGCTGGTCTGCTTTCAGGGAGAGACTCTGCTCGACCGGGCGGTGAGGGTGGCGGGTGAGGCCGGGCTGGATCCTGTGGTCGTGGTGCTTGGGGCGGAGGCGAAGCGAGTCGAGGCACAGTGCGATCTGCGGCGTGCATGGGTGGTGGTCCATGCGGGATGGGCTGAGGGTATGGGATCTTCGATCCGCGCCGGCATGGAGCTGGTGCAGGGGTTTGGCGACGTTGAGGGCGCCGTGGTGATGACGTGCGATATGCCCGCCGTGACGGCAGAGCATCTGCGAAGGCTGGCCGTCGACCCGGGCGTGACGACAGCGTCAATGTATACCGGGAGACGGGGTGTGCCGGCGTATCTTCCGCGGGCGGCATTTGCCGAGCTGCTGCAGCTGAGCGGAGACGCGGGCGCACGAGAGATGCTGCGGGATGCCGCTCACGTCCCGCTGGCGAAGGGGGAGATGGATGTCGATACAGAGGGGGATCTGGAACGGCTGCGGGGAATGGAGTAATGTTTCGCCGGTCCGAGCGAAAAGCAGGTTCTTCGCGTTGCTCAGAATGACAAACAAGAACAGCAAGAGCGAGCTACTAGCGCTGGCCTGCGATCACTGCTTTGCTATCGCTGATCGAGGTGCACGATTCCGCGTTGCAGCGCGTAGATCGTCGCCTGGGTACGGTCGCGTGCGCCCATCTTCTCCAGCACGGAGCTGACGTGGATGCGCACCGTCTTCTCCGCGATATGTAACTGCTCCGCGATCTCGCGGTTGGATCGCCCCTGTGTGATGCAGCGCAGCACCTCGCCTTCGCGCGGCGTGAGCTCCACTGCCGGCATCCGCTCCGCGAGGCGGTCGAGCGCGGTACGGGGCAGATAGCGCGCATCGCGAAACACCGTTTCGATCGCCGCGATCAACTCCTCTCCGCTCGCGTCTTTGGTTAGATAGGCCATCGCGCCGCCGCGTACAGCGCGGTAGACGTCCTCGCTGCCCTGGTGATTGGAGAGCACCACGACGCGCGCGGAGGGGTAGTCCTTGCGAAGGCGCGTGATGACCTCAAAGCCGCTCACCCGCGGCAGACGCAGATCCAGGAGGACCACGTCCGGCAGCAGCTGGCGGTAGAGCGCCAGACCTTCGTCTCCGTCGCTGGCCTCGCCGACGACCCTGATCTGCGGATGCCCCGTGAGCACGGAGCGGAGGGCAATTCGCGCCAGGAAGTGATCTTCGATCAAAAGCACGCCAATTGTCATATTCCGATCCATCGCACCACATCCTGTTCCCGCCGCATGGGCTGCTCCAGCGCTCCAAACGGCACGTTCACCGTGACCTCCGTGCCGCTGCCCGGCGTGCTCTCCAGCTTGAGCGAGCCGCCCAGCTTGCGGGCCCGCTCTTCCATCACCGGAATGCCGAAGTGGCCACGGCCGGCGCCCGCTGCCTCACCCGGCTGAAATCCACTGCCGTCATCCCGTATTGCCAGATGCAGGGATTCGTCATCGTAGCGCAGCTGGATCGTGACGCGTGTGGGATGGGCGTGCCGCAAGGCGTTCGTCACGGCTTCCTGCCCGATACACGTCAGATGATGCACACTGCCCGGCGCCAGGGGGATCTCCGCGCCATTGATTTCGAGTGTTGTCATCGCCCGCTGATTGACGTGGTTGACATCGAGCATGCGCGCGAGCGAGGTAGACAGGCTGCTGGTCACCTCTTCGGCGTCGCGCAGGTCCCAGATGATCCGCCGCGCCTCTGCCTGGCAGAGCGAGACCATGCTACGCGCAAGCTCGAAGGACTCCACCGCCTTGGCCGAGGGCGCCTCGCCGTCGCGGAAGAGTTTTGCCGTGGCTTCGAGCTGCCAGCTCACCGCGGCAAAGCCTGCCATCAGCGTGTCGTGGCACTCGCGCGCGATGCGGCTGCGCTCCTCGAGCACGATGCCCATGCTGCCTTTGACGCGCTGGATTCTTCGACGCACGATCGTCCACGCCGCCCAGATGGCGAGGAGCACCATGGCTGCGTAGACGTACCACGTTTGATAGATATGCGGCTCCGGCGGCCGAGTGCTACCGTCCTGGGCCGTTGCCGCGGCACAGGGAAGCAGCAGCAACGAGAGAAGCGACAGCCAGAGACGGCTCCGGTCTGCAGAGCCTCCGCCCCACTTTGTTATGCGATCTCGACACCACGCAAGCGGCACAGCTTTGCACCTCACGATTGGGTCTCACCTCAGGGCCAGGGAAATCTGATCAAGTCGAAGAGCCTCGACTTCTTAGGAGAAATGTTCAGCCGTTCCGAACAAAAAGCAGGTTTCTCGCCTTGCTCTGAATGGAAGAGAGGAAAGCAACGGACTCGATCAGAGTCTTATTGAAAGCTCAAGCGTAGTCGCTCGGCTACCCGATGCTCAAGCTTCGAGCGGCCGCTCCGGATGCACCATCAGCCAGCACACAGCGCCTACCAGCGCCAGCGCCGCCGCGACCGCAAAGGAGGTTGTCCAGCCGAAGCGCTGCGCCATCCATGGCGTCAGCGACGCTGTAAGCGCTCCGCCGATCTGCCCGCCCATGTTGACGACGCTTGAGAAGATGCCGGAGCTTCGGCCAGCGATATCGACCGACACCGACCAGAAGGAGCTTTGCGAGAGGTAGAGTGCTCCCGCGCCTCCCGCCAGGATGACACCTGCCAGACGCGGGCTGTGCACCTGCGAACCCAGCACCAGGAAGACCGCCGTGACGGCGAGCGCCACGGACGCCAGGACACAGCGCCCGACCCGCAGTCCATGCGTCTTCGTTAGACGGTCGCTCAAGGCTCCGCCTGCCAGACAGCACACCGTCATTGAGAGAAAGGGCAGCATGGTGTAGAGTGCGCTCGACTTCAGATCGAAGCCGCGCACCTGCACCATGTAAATGAAGAACCAGCTGAAGAAGATCCAGGCGACATAGCCGAAGCTGAAGTATCCGATCATCAACGCGGGTAGATCGCTGCGGGAGAAGATGGCCTTCCAGGAGATCGGCTCTCGAACGCCGGGCGTTTTTCCTGAATGGATAGCGGCCTTTGCAGATGCTTGGAGGGAGGTCTCAGAGGCTGCCGTAGAGACGAGCGCCGGTCCTTGCAGACCTCTGCGAATCTCTACGAGTTCGTTTGGCGAGACACGAGGATGCTCTTCCGGTGTATCGCGCGCGGTGAACCACCATACGGCGCCGACTACGACTCCCGCGATCGCACTGAACCAGAACGCAGCCCGCCAGCCATGGTGCGTGGTGAGCCAGTTCAGCAGCGGCGGCGTGAGGCCGCTGCCGGCGCCAACTCCGGCAAAGATCAGACCGTTAGTGAAGCCGCGCTCGCTTACCGGAACCCATCGCGCGACAAACTGGTTGGCCGCGGGATACATCACCGACTCTCCTGCGCCGAGCAGAAAGCGTATGGCAATCAGCAGCACCACTGCATGCGCGATGCCGGACGGCAGCATCGCTGTAAGTGCAGTCGCCACGCCCCACCAGAGCGCGCCGATGGTCAAAACCCGCCGAGGCCCGAAGCTCGCCGCCATCCATCCGGCCGGAACCTGGAACCCCGCGTAGCCCAACAGGAAGGCGCTCGAGATCCAACCCAGCCTCTGGTTTCCGAGCCCATATACGGCCGAGATCTGCAGACCGGCGATGGAGATATTTGTGCGGTCCAGAAAGGCCACGCCGCTGAGAATGAACAGCCAGAACGCCAGGAAATACCGAACCCGTGATCGGGTCTCTCCTTTCATGCAAGCTCCTTTGGCGGGCACGATCTGTGTCGCCTTTAGTCTGCGACAGATGCGGCCTCGCTTTCACTCTACGGGGTGAGCACCCTCTTCGACCATCGCTCTAACTACTACTTTGGGGCTCTAGGTCAAATGCCCCATTTAGCTCTAAGGCGCGCACCGTAGAGACATGCCGGCTACGCACCGTGAAGATGATTCCACCGCAAAAAACAGGTACGCTCTCCCTAAAGATCACTTTCGCGAGGCCTTCATGACCGCTCTCTCGCCGCATCGTCTTTCGCGCCTGCTGCTTGGCGCCGCGCTTCTTGCGCCTGCCTGCGTGCAGGCGCAGCAGTACGATCTCCTGCTTGAAAAGGGGCATGTCCTCGATCCGAAGAACCACCGTGACGGCGTCATGGATGTGGCGATCAAGGATGGCAAGATCGCCGACGTCGCCGCGCATATTGAGGCGAAGTCCGCGATCAAGACCGTCGACTGCAGCGGCCTCTATGTCACGCCCGGGCTTATCGATATTCATGTTCACGTGTATGCCGGCACGGGAGAGAAGGGCTCGTATGCCGGCGACAACAGCGTTTATCCAGACGGCTTTACGTTCCGCAATGGTGTTACGACCGTGGCCGATGCGGGCAGCTCGGGCGCGAAGTCCTTTGAGGACTTCAAGCAGCGGATCATCGATCGATCGCAGACCCGCGTGCTGGCTTTTCTCAACATCGTCGGTGCCGGCATGCGCGGGCCGAAGTATGAAGACAATCTCGACGATATGGACGGGCAGCTCGCGGGGCAGATGGCGCTCAAGTATCCCGGCCTGATTATTGGCATCAAGACGGCGCACTTCGACGGCCCCGAGTGGAAGCCTGTGGACCAGGCGGTGGTTGCCGGGACGATCGCGCACATTCCCGTCATGGTCGACTTTGGCGCTAACCGGAAAGAGCGCCCGCTCTACGATCTTCTGGCTACACACCTGCGGCCTAACGACATTTACACGCACATGTACTCGGGCTTACGCGATGAGCAGGATCCTAAGACGATGGGCCCGTCCGCAGGAATGCTGATCGGCCGCAAGCGCGGTATTTACTTCGATGTCGGCCATGGCGGCGGCTCGTTCAAGTGGTCGGTTGCGACGCCTCTGGTCAAGGCCGGCTTCCTTCCGGATTCGATCTCAACCGACCTCCACATCACCAGCATGAACGCAGGGATGAAGGACGAGCTGAATGTTGCCGACAAGATGCTGGCGCTCGGGGAGACAGTTCCACAGGTGATCGAGCAGATGACCTCGCATCCCGCGCACGAGATCCAGCATGAGGAGCTCGGCAACCTTACCGCCGGCAACCCAGCGGACGTTGCCGTGCTTCGGCTTGAAGAGGGCCGCTTCGGGTTCTACGACATGATCAATGCGAAGCAGATGGGCACAGAAAAGCTTACCTGCGAACTGACCGTGCACAACGGGAAGGTCGTCTACGACCTCAACGGTATGACCTCCGATACCTGGAACCAGCCGCCCACCAGTGACGCCGGCCAGGCCAGAAAATGGACCACCATGAATACCCGCGCCTCCGGTCCTCCGTACCAGGCCGCCTCGCGAGAAGGCGACAAGGTAGAGAAGTCGGATGAGAAGAAGAAGTAAGCAAAAGTGAAAGCCCAATGCTTTTGAGGAGCAGCCATCGAGTGGTATGGATTCAGACTGAAGTAGGCAGCATGACTATCGTCGCTTCGCCCGAAAGGTTTACCGTAAGTTCATGTTCAGCCGACGCCATCTCCTGAAGAGTCTGTCCGCCGCTACGCTTTTGCCTCGCGCTCTCGCCGCCTATGCTGCCGCGCCGCGCATGCGTCTGCTCATCGGCACCGGCACGGAGTCGCCCAGCGCCAGCAAGGGCATTTATCTCGCTGACTGGAATCTGAAGACCGGCGAGATCGGCGCACTCACTCTCGCCACTGCTCTTGAAAGCCCCACGTGGCTCGCTTTGAGCCCTCGCGCACCGCGCCTTTACGCGCTCTCAGAGATCAAAGCCGGCAAGCTTACCGCGTTTGATCTTCGCCATGGCGCGGATGGGGCGATTACCCTCGAAAAGATCAATGAGCAGTCGGCGGAGGGCGAGGGCCCCGCGCACGTCTCGATCAATACCGATGGCCGCAGCGCCTTTGTCGCGAACTACGGCTCAGGCTCGCTCACCTCCTACAAGATCGAGAGATCAGGAGCTCTTTCGGCTCCCGTCAGCCACGTACAGTACTCGCCCATTGATGCCGATCCGGCGCACACGAAGCCGCATGCGCACCAGGCCACACCCTCGCCCGATGGCCGTTTCCTGCTCGTCAACGATCTCGGCTCCGACCGCATTCTGATTTACAAGATCGACTCCGGCTCCGGCAAACTGACGCCGAACTCGCAAGCCTTCTGGCAGGGTCGCCTTAAATCTGGGCCGCGCCACCTGGTCTTCCATCCCAATGGCAAGTGGGTCTACAACGTCAACGAGCTCGACTCGACCATCGATCTCCTCTACTGGAACAACATTCGCGGGACTCTCACCACGCACGGCGTGCCCCTCTCGACGCTGCCCGTCGGCTACCCGCCCGGCACTGCCTTCTGCTCAGAGATCCTCACCTCACCCGACGGCCGCTTTGTCTACGCCGGCAACCGCCGCAACGAGACGATCGCCAAGCTCGACGTCAACCCCGAATCGGGCGAGCTGATCCTTTCGCAGCTGGCTCCGCACGGTGGCAAGACCGCCCGCCACGTCACGCTTGATCCCACAGGGCGTTTCCTGCTCGTAGCCCTGCAGGACTCAAACGGCATTGCCGTGCTCGCTCGCAACGAACGCACCGGTCAGCTCTCCGATGCCATCCACACTTATCCTGTCGACAGCCCGCAGTGCCTTGTCTTTACTGCATGATCTCGTATTTGAGTTGACATTCCTGAACGCCGGAGACCCATGCCCATCCTCCCGATGCCCGTCGTCGTAGATCGCCAGGACCCACGCTTCGACACTCTCAAGAAGGGCCATAATCTCCGCTTTCCCGCGACGGATGCTGAGGCCGCAAGCCGCGTCATCCTCTGTACCGATGCGCGGGAGGCGTCGGTTGCCCTCCAGCGCGTCGTCTCCTCCGGCCTGCGGCCAACTATCCGCTCAGGCGGACACTGCTATGAGGACTTCGTCTCGAACAATCCCAACGGCGCCATCCTCGATCTTTCGCTGCACCGCGCTGTGGAGGTCGAGGCCTCGGGCCGCGTGCGCATCGCACCTGGCGCCTGCCTTGGCGACGTGTATCAGTCTCTCTACAAGCGCGCCGGGCTTACCCTCCCCGCCGGCACCTGCTATACGGTCGGCGCCGGCGGCCATATCTCCGGCGGCGGATACGGCCTGCTGTCGCGGCTTCACGGTCTCACGGTTGACTGGATCTCCGCGATCGACATTCTGACCGTGGACCAGTCCGGCCGGGTCATCGAGCGCACCATCAGCGCGCAGCGCGATCCCGGCCTCTTTCGCGCCTGCCGCGGCGCAGGCGGCGGCAACTTCGGGCTCATTACTTCCTTCCGCTTTGACACGCTGCCGACGGCTCCGCGCGAGGTCGCCAACGCTTACCTCGCGTTTTCCTGGGCGGATATGACCGAGGCGAAGCTCACCAAACTCCTCGTCACCTTTGGCGACTACTTTGCCGCACGGGGCCAGCAGCCGGACACCTTCGGCCTCTTCGCCGTACTCACCCTCAGCGCACGCAGCCATGACAAGAACCGCGACGGCGGACGGATCGGCATCAGCGTCCAGTTCTGTATGCCCGACGGCACCACCGGAGACCTCTCCGTGCTGCATGAGTTCTTCAGCCGCTTCGAGGAGTTGGCACCAACGCTTGTTCTGCCAACCAGACTGGACTCCGCGAACAGTTCCTCGACCGTAAACCAGCACGATCCCGCGGCGGAAAGGGCAAAGCATCCCTACGACGTCACTGTCCGGCCCTGGCTTGATGCCACACTGGCCGACGGCGGTTCCGGCGGCGGCTCCCGCGCCAAATACAAATCCGCGTACATGAAGCAGGCCTTCACCCCCGAAGAGTGCGCCGCGATCTGGAGGTATCTCAATTCCACAGACACCAACGCGCCCAGCGCTATTCTTGCGATCGACTCCTACGGTGGCGCCGTCAACCGGCCCGAGCGCGGCGCCGACACCGCCATCGCCCAGCGCTCTTCCATCCTGAAGCTGCAATGGATGTGCTACTGGCGCGAAGCGGGCCAGGATGCGGGCCGGTTGAAGTTCATGGATGATTTTTTTACGGCCGTCTACACGGGCCCGCATGTGCCGCCTGAGTTCCAAGGCACTCCCATGGGTCCTCGTTTTGAAGGCTGCTACATGAACTATGCCGATGCGGACATGCTGCGGTACACGTATTGGCCGCAGCTTTTCTACGGCACGGGCGGCCTCTATCCTTTTCTGCAGAAGGTAAAGCAGCAGTACGATCCGAACAACATTTTTCACAGCAGCATGAGCATCCGGACGACCTGATCGCAGCGCATGGGAGCATTCGAATGAGCCAGACCTGGAATCGCCGTACCTTCCTCACGACGCTTGGCCTTACCACGGCGGCCACGGCCCTGCCCGCCGTACCCGTGACGCCGGTTCGGAAGCCGGTAGAAGCCTCCCGTGCCTCCATGGCCGCTCTGATCAAACGCGGCAAGACCGCGGGCCAGACGACCGTGACGCTCTATCGCGTACAGGGCCATACCTGGACTGCGCTCCGAAGCATTCCTATCGCGAACACTCAAAGCATCGCTCTCCATCCTACCGAGCCGCTCGCCTACATCGGCCGCCGCAGCATGGAGGCCGATCCGCTCCCCCGCGCCTGGCTAACGACGCTGCCGCTTGACGAAGGCCCACTCGATCATCAGCCCATGTCGCTCTCCGGCACGTATCCGAATGCGCTTGCGCTCTCGCCGGATGCTCGCCATCTTCTCGTCGCGCTTACACAGGGTGGCGCGTACAACGTTGTGCCGCTCTCTGCTGCCGGCTGGCCCGGCCCTGTTGTGCAACGTCGCAAGCAGGCCGGAAGCGGCCCTCATCCAGTACAGATCACCGCCTTGCCCCACTCGGCCCTGTTTCACCCTAGCGGCGTTCTCGCTTACAGCACAGACCACGGCGCAGACCGCCTCAATCTCTTCGAGATCACCCCCGACAGCTTGCTGCTCCGCGACCACCGGATGCTTCCGGCGGGCAGCGGACCCACGGTCCTGACGCTTCACCCCGCCGCCGACCGCCTCTTTCTTGTGAACACACTGCGCGGCTCGCTTTCCTCCATCCCGCTCGATCCCACCACCGGTCTCATCCGCGGCCCCGTTATGACAGTCCTCGCTCCCGGAGCAGCGCCTGCGGCCGCGCTGCCTTTATCCGGCCGCTTCCTCTATCTCGCCCACACCGGCAGCGCGCAGCCGTCTTCGCTCAGTATCTGGCGTATCCATAGGAACTCGCTTGTGCCCCGCCGCGTCGCGACCGTTCTCATCCCGGACACTGCCGCTATAAACGCTCTACAGACTATTGGGAACCAGTTGCTTGTTGCTACAGAGAACGGTCTGCTCACTGCCGATCTTCATTCAAGCACCGGAGCTCCGGGCGGCTTTCGCCAGCTCATCGCTGGTGAAGCTGTTCTCGGCCTGGCTCTTCGCGCGATCTGAACCTCAACCCGCCGCAACGTCCTTACGGGTCTACGCGGCATCGTATTTCCATGCACTCCCCAGACGAAGCGACAGGCACCGAGAAGCAGAAGATGCTGGCCGGCGAACTCTACCTTGCCAGCGGCCCCGAGCTTAGCGCCGAGCGTCTCCACGCCCAGACTCTGCTCCATCGCTTCAACCAGTCCTCGCCTGCTGACAGCCCGACCCGCACCGTCCTCCTCGGCGATCTGCTCGGCCACATGGGTGAGAACGTAACTATCCAGCCCCGCTTCCGCTGCGACTACGGCTACAACATTTCGATCGGCGCAGGTACCTTCATCAACTTTGACTGTGTCTTTCTCGATTGCAATCGCATCACCCTTGGCCGCGAGGTTCAGGTCGCCCCCGGCGTTCATCTCTATACCGCAACCCACCCGCTCGACCCCGCTCTGCGCCGCTCCGGTCTCGAGCTCGCGCTGCCCATTACCGTCGGCGACAATGTTTGGCTTGGCGGCGGCTGCATTCTTTGTCCGGGCGTCACAGTTGGCGAGAACACCGTTGTCGGCGCTGGGAGTGTCGTTATTCGCGATCTCCCGCCGAACGTTGTCGCCGTGGGGAATCCCGCTCGCATCCGCCGCCAACTTTCCTAGGACTTTTGTCTTAGAGGAAGACACGTCACTTGGCCGATGACAAATAGCTCGGTCTGTAATGAACTGGTAACACCTAACAAAGAGAGACGCTGCCTCCGCACTGTGGAACCATAACGATGTGGGGGAACGTGTCTCTCCTGCCGGTAGGTGAAGTGAGTTCACGACAAAGAATCTGCAGGAGCGTCTTTCCTTATGAACAAGGGCGTGTATCTTCTCGCAAGCGTCTCTCTCTTCGCGCTGCCGGCTGCGATGCTCGGACAGGTGGCCAATAACACGGCGCTGGTCGGCACGGTGACGGATGGCAGTGGCGGCGTGCTGTCGGGTGTTCCTGTGACGGCTGTGAACGCGCAGACGAAGGTGATCTACAGCGGCACAACGAATGGTGAGGGCTACTACTCCATCCCGTTCGTTCAGCCGGGGACGTATGATCTCTCGGTCGAGCAGGCCGGCTTCCGCAAGGTGACAAGCACCGGTGTTCTGGTGCAGCTGAATATGGCTGCACGAACCGATGTGACTCTGTCGGTAGGGGCAGCCACGTCCGAGGTGACGGTGTCGGCGGCTACGCCCGCGCTTTCGACCGACGATGCGATGATCGGCGAGACGCTGGACTCGAACAAGGTGGCGAGCCTGCCGATTCCGGGCAGACGGGCGCTCGACCTGGCGACGACGGCGTCGAACGTGATCACGCAATCGGGAAATCCGTACACGGGGAATCCACCGGGTGTGGCTTTCATCGGCGCGGGAACACGGCCGGTTACAAATTCGATCACGCTGGACGGCATCACGGTGATGAACAGCCTGGGATCGCTGACGCCGGTGAACCCGAACGCGGACGCGCTCGAGGCCGTGCAGATCCAAACCGGAAACTATACGGCGCAGTACGGGGCGTATATGGGCGTCCACGTGAACATGGACACCAAGAGTGGAACGAACCAGATTCACGGCACGGTCTATGAGTACTCGCAGAATGATGCGTTCAATGCGAAGCCTTTCTTTACACGGGTTGGAGCGAGGATTCCGGCGCTCCGGTACAACCAGTTCGGCTTCGAGGTTGGAGGCCCGGTCCTGATTCCGCACCTGTATGATGGCCGCGACAAGCTGTTCTTCATGGGATCGTATGAAGGTTTGCGGCAGATCTCACAGACGCAAGCGACGGGAGCGGTGCCAACTCTGCAGGAGCGGTCTGGCGACTTCAGCGATTTCGCAAAGCCGCTGCAGAACCCGGCTGCGGCTTCAGGTGTCTTGTATGCCGGAAACCAGGTGCCGGTATCTCCTGTCGCGGCAAAGCTCCTGCAATACATGCCGCTTCCGAATGCACCTGGCGCGAACAATCTGAACTCCACCGTGCCGACGAATGTGAGCATCGACTCGACGCTGGATCGTGTGGACTACGCGCTGAATGACAAGGTGCGGTTCTTCGGCCGGTACTCCTATCAAAAGCTGCAGACCGTGTTGGGATCGCTGGTTCCCACGTCAAACAGCTACTCGCCGACGACGGACTCAAATGCCGTGATCGGGTATACACACATCCTGACGCCACATCTGATCAACGACTTCCGCTTCGGCTATAACAAGCTCTCGACCAATCTGCTGAACTTCTTTGCGCAAAGCAATGTTCAGGGCGCGGGCGCCGCGTTGGGGATTCCCGGCTTCACGTCGGACGTAGACAACAACAATCCGGGCATTCCAAGCATCACGCTCAGCAATTATTTGAGTCTTGGATCGGATGGCACCAACTGGTACCAGGATGATCGAACTTTGCACGGGTATGACCAGATCAGCTGGACCAAAGGCCGCCATACCATCATGGCAGGCGCGGAGCTGCGCAAGATGAGCATCGGCCGCGCCGCCCAGAATACGCCGCGTGGGCAGTTCACCTTTACCGGCACCCTGACCGGCAATGCAGCCGCCGATTTCATCAGTGGCTATGCGACCTCGGTGGTGACGCCCATTACAGAAGTAAAGGGCTCGGTGGCGGAGTGGCGCGATGGCTTCTTTGTGCAGGACAACTGGCAGGTGACGCAGAAGCTGACGCTGCTCTACGGCCTGCGCTACGAGCTGCCGACCGTGCCGTACAGTCTGAATGGGTATGGCCGCGTGATCAACCAGAACTTAACGGCCTTGATACCGGCGACAACGGCTACAACGGGCGCGGCCTTCAC
The DNA here is from genome assembly GCA_964246835.1 of uncultured Acidobacteriaceae bacterium. Classification (GTDB taxonomy): domain Bacteria; phylum Acidobacteriota; class Terriglobia; order Terriglobales; family Acidobacteriaceae; genus Edaphobacter. The sequence goes on from CAXTRT010000007.1 coordinate 74,191, forward strand.
GCCTAGCCCTGGGTTCAAGTTTATCGGGCCGAACCATAACGACTGGGCCCCACGTGTTGGGTTTGCGTATCGCGCGGCGGAGAAGGTGACGGTTCGGGGCGGGGGCGGCATCTACTACAACCCGAACCATCTAAACTCGTTCACGCTGGCGACGGGAAACTACCCGCTGGCAAACTCTTTCACCTATAACGCGGCGACGGGATCGAAGGCGTATCCCGCCGTGCTGACCTTTGCCAACCCGACTGGAACTGGAGCTGTAACGACAAGCTGCGTTCCCGGAACGCTGGGCTGCTACACCACGGTATTCAACGACAACTTCCGCCTGCCGACTCCGCGACTCTACCAGTGGAATCTGGATACCGGCACGGAGCTGTGGCGAAATGCCGGGCTGGAGATGCAATATCTCGGTTCACGCGCGATCGACCTCGATCACTCGCTTTATCCGAACCAGCCGTTGCCGGTCGACCCGCGTGTGGACGGCCGCTCCACCAACGTACGGCGACCGAACCAGCTGTTTGGCCAGATCCGTCAGATTCAGAACGATGGTTTCTCGACCTACCATGCGCTAAATGTGGCTCTGCGGCAGCGGCTCTCGTATGGGCTTGATATGACGCTTGGCTATACCTGGGCGAAGGCGATGGATACCTCACCCGACGCGAACGGCGGCGGAACCCTGATGAACCAGAACAATATCCGCCAGGATTACGGCAAGGCGAACTGGGATATTCGTAATCGCTTTGTTGGCGTGGTGAGCTACACCTTTCCGGAGTTACGCGGAAAAAACCTTGCTGTGCGGAGCGTAGCCGGTGGATGGCAGGCGAATACGATTGTGACGCTGCAGGGCGGACAGCCGTTCAACATCGGTATCAGCAACGATCAGGCGAACGCCGGAAATGTGGGAACGCAGAGACCGTCCGAGATCGCGTCGGGGCGCCAGACCTGCACGCGGAGTAATGCGATCTCAGGCACACGCTGCATTCAAACGGCGGGAGTGTACACGCTGCCTGCTCTCGGCACGTATGGGAGCACGCATCGCAACGACCTGACCGGTCCGGGCTATGCCAATACGAACCTGTCGGTCTTCAAGAGCTTTCCGCTCTACGAGCGAATCGCCCTGCAGCTGCGGCTGGAGGCTTTCAACGTGTTCAACCATGCGAACCCGGGCAACCCGAACTCGACGCTCGGATCGGTGCCTACGGCTACCGCGACAAACGGCGATCCGAACACGGGACGCCAGGTCGATCCGGCAACCGGTCTCTCCGCGTTTCCAACGAACAACTTCGGCACGATTACAACGGTGCAGAACAACACGCAGAACGGAGGAGGCGCGCGGCTGCTGCAGATTGCGGGCAAGATCAACTTTTAACCGCTTCGCTCTGCGTAGTATCGTGGGTCAGATATAGGCGAGGTGGCGAAAGTTGGAACGAGGGCGTAAAGCTTTCCCGGGAAGCATACGAAAATGCGGATGGATCATGGGCGCTCTGCTGGCATCCTCGCTGCTGGTGCTGGCGCACGTGATGGCTGCGGACGCACCGAAGAGCGCCGAGGAGTACAAGGCTGATCCGGCGCTGATGCTAGAGGCTTATAGACATGTGGAGGCGGCGTCGGTCTCGGATGCGATGGAGCAGCTGCTGCATGAGAAGCGGTATATGTCGCATCGCATGCAGGCGATCTTTCCTGCGAAGTTTGCCGGACGAGCGCTGACGGTGAAGCTGGTGAAGCAGGAGAACCACGACGCCGACGCATTGAGCGGCATGCTGAAGGCGATTGATACAGGCAGTGCAGGATCGGTGTATGTCATGTCGGTCGAGGACGGCGCGGATATTGCCGGTATGGGAGGTCTGATGGGAACGGCGATGTTTGCGCGTGGATTTGCGGGCGCGGTGGTCGATGGCGGTGTGCGCGACCTGCCGCAGCTGAAGAAGCTTGGATTTCCGGTGTATGCGCTTGGACCTGTGCCGTCAACCTCCGTGAGTCACTATAAGTTCGGCGGAGCCAATGTGCCCGTGGTGTGCGACGGCGTGCAGGTGATGCCGGACGACATTATCGTTGCGGACCAGGATGGTGTCGTCGTAGTGCCAAAGGCGCGTGCGGCCGAGGTGCTGGTGAAGGCGCAGGCGCTCGATGAGTCGGAGCATGCGATGTATCCGTATATCGAAAGGTTCCATTCGATTGAAGAGGCTGTCAAGAAGTTCGGCCGCATCTAGGGCAGCAGATGCAGCGGAGTGTTTTGGAGGCGCAACGATGGAATCCGGCAGAGCTCTGACGCGGCGGCGATTTCTGGGATGGGCGCAGGCGGCACTCGCCTCGGTTGGGACTGGTTCCATGTTCGGCGGAGCAACGGCGGACCTTGGCGCGGAGTCTGCCGTTAAGAGTGATGCGGGCGAGGGTGAGGATTATTACGCGAAGCTCGGCGTTCAGACAATCATCAATGCAGCGGGAACATACACCTATCTGACAGCCGCGGTGATGCCGCCGCAGGTACGCCGGGCAGTGGAGCGTGCCGCGCTCTATCCGGTTCGGCTGAAGGATCTGCAGCGGGCCTCTGGAGAGTATCTAGCGAGAAAGCTCAAGTGTGAGGCGGCGCTGGTGTCTTCGGGCGCGGCAGGGGCACTCACACTGGCAACCGCGGCCTGCGTGGCGAAGGCGAATAGCTTCAAGTCGGGCGATATTCCGGAGCGCGTGCCGGGCGCGAAGAATGAAGTGATCGTGCAGCGGGCGCATCGCTATGAGTACGACCACGCGATGACGCTGTGCGGCGTATCCATTCGCGAGGTGGTGACGGCGGACGATTTCAAGCGGACGGTCAGTGAAAAGACGGTGATGACCAACTTCTTCAATTCGGGTGAAGGCGCGCAGATCGGCCGCGAGGAGTGGATTCGGCTCTGTCACGATCACGGGGTGCCGTGCCATAACGATGCCGCGGCGGATATGCCGCCGATTGAGAATTTGTGGAAGCTGACGGGAATGGGATTCGACCTGGTCTGCTTCTCGGGCGGCAAGGGCATTCGCGGACCGCAGAATGCCGGCCTGTTACTCGGCCGGAAGGACCTAATTACGCTGGCCGCTGCCAACGACAGTCCGCAGGATGATGCCGTTGGTCGCGGAATGAAGGTGGCGAAGGAGCAGATTGTCGGCATGGTGGCTGCCGTGGACTGGCTGCTGGCACAGAATGATAAGGCGATGCAGGCGGAGTGGCTGCGGCAAACGAAGATCATTCAGGCGGCGCTCAAGGATGTTCCGACGGTCGAGATGCATGTGTTTGTGCCTGAGGTGGCGAATCATGTGCCGCATCTCGTCATTCGCTACGATCCGGCAGCGGTCGGCTTGACCCCGATTGAGGTCGCGAACCGGCTGCGTGCGGAGACGCCCTCGATCGAGCTGAATCCGGCGACGGGAACCGATGGGCGTGGTATGCACGCGGATAAGCAATCGATCGTGCTGGCGACATGGATGCTGCAGCCGGGCGAGGATGCAATCGTCGCGAAGAGATTGCGTGCAGCACTGATGAGCGCAAAGGCGTAGAGCGAACGAATATCTAACCGAATGAGGAGACTGGGATGGAACAGCAGAGCAGGCGGGCACTTCTGAAGAATGCGGCAAAGGTGGCCGTGGCAGCAGGTGGAGCGACGGCGATGGCCACAGGCACGGCAGAGGCGCAGGCCGCGGGCAAGCTCGAGAAGAAAGCGCCGCTTGCGAAGTCGCAGAAAGCCGGGGCCGAGTCACCGCTCTTCAACAGCGCGATCTCGTATGGCAACCTGCTGTTTCTCGCAGGCGTGGGCGCGCACTTCGAAGGCACGGTGCAGGAGCACACGAAGCATGTGCTAGACGAGCTCGAAAAGAATCTGAAGGACGCGGGCTCTTCGATGGACAAGGTGCTGAAGGTGAACGTGTACCTGAACGACATCAAGGACTGGGCCTCTATGAATGAGGCGTACAAGGGCCGCTTCGGCGCTATGCCACCGGTGCGCACGACGGTCGCACCCGCAGGCGGCATTCCCGGCAACTCTCTGGTGGAGATCGATCTCATCGCGTATATCTAGCTCTTTCTCACTACGCGCGACATCCGCGTTCTCGTTCAAGTTGAGCAACCAGCAAAGGTGAGTTATGGCTCCGTTTCGCAGTGCAGGTCTTTCGCGTCGTGAGGTCCTCAAGCAGTCGGCTGTTCTTTCGGCGATGGGAATCGCAGCAACCGTAGCGCCGATGCCGGCAGAAGCAGCAGTGACCGGTGGCAGCGATGCCGTGGAAGGTCTGGCGCCGGCGGGTTTCCCGAAGATCACCGGGATGGAAGCGACAAATCTCTTCTCCAGGATTGGTGTACGGCCGATCGTGAATGCGCACGGCACCTTCACGATCATCAGCGGCTCGCGCTCGCTGCCCGAGGTCAAGCAGGCGATGTATGAGGCCTCGTTCTACTTCGTGCAGCTGGATGAGCTGATGGCCGCGGTGGGTAAAGAGATCGCGCATCTGACCGGCGCTGCGGGTGCTATTGTGACCACAGGATGCGAGGCCGCGATTGCGCTCGCGACGGTGGCATGCACGGCAGGGACGAATGTCGAGGCGTCGCAGGCGATGCCGTATGTGCGATCGAAGTCGCAGGTGGTGATTCCGAAGCACTCGCGCAATCCGTACGACTTTGGTGTGCGCATGACGGGCGCGGAGATCGTTGAGGTCGACTCGCCCGAAGAGCTACGCGCGAAGCTGACGGCGAAGGTAGCGATGATCTACATCCTGGCGGGGCCGGAGTCGGCGACGGGGCCCCTGTCGATCGCGAGTATCTGCGCCATAGCAAAAGAGAAGGGTGTCCCGGTGTTTGTGGATGCAGCGGCCGAGGAGCCGGTGACACCGAACATCCACCTGCAGGCGGGTGCGACGCTAGTCGGCTACTCCGGCGGCAAGTGTATGCGCGGTCCTCAAGCTGCGGGGTTGTTGCTGGGCGATCCGAGTCTGACACAGGCAGCATTCTTCCAGGCTGCGCCGCACCACAACTATGGGCGCGCCTATAAGGTCGGCAAGGAAGAGATCATGGGCATGCTGGCCGCGGTGCGGCAGTGGACCAAGCGCGACCACGAGGCCGAGCAGCGCGAATGGCAGAGCTGGCTCGACCACATCGCCAACAAAGTGAAGGGGCTGCCCTCGGTCACGACGGAGATCCTGCAGCCGGATGACCTATCGAATAAAAGCCCGCGGCTGCGGATCCACTGGGACGCAACGCAGCTGAAGATCACAGGGACGGAGATGGTGGCGCGGCTCGATGCAGGAACGCCGCGCATCATGGTCGATGGCGGAACCGGCCGACGACCGAAAGAGATGGCGAGCTCGCTGACGATCATGCCGTACATGATGGCTGCCGGTGAGGAGAAGGTCGTTGCCGACGCACTCTATGAGGGGCTTACGAAGCCGGGCACCTACAGCGACCCTGTTGTGCCGCAGGGCGAGACCGCAAAGGTAAATGGAACCTGGGCAGTTACAATTCGGTACACCCGAGGCGTCGGAGAGCAGCACTTCACTCTCACGCAGGACGGTAACACTGTAACCGGAACGCAGAAGGGTGAGCTCTATCCGGCGGCGCTGAAGGGCGAGGTTCACGGCGATGAGATTAAGTTGCGGAGCACGATGAAGGTCAGCGGCCACGCGATCGACTGGAACTTCGCCGGAACGGTCTCCGGAGGTTCCATGTCGGGCAAGGTGGAACTCGGGGAGTATGGGGCGGCGCAGTGGAGCGCTCGCAGAGCATAGCCGTTGCTACACTGTCGCGAGTTTGCGGCGGTGAGTGTTGTGCTTGACTCCTGTCACAAAGCTCTGTGAGGGGGCTGCTGGAGAAGACCTCTTCGCCGTCAGGCATTGTGTCTCAGCCCTCCTGCTCTTTCAAGGAGCGGATCATCGACGATTCAGAAAGTCCGGCCTTGTAATGCGTCTTGCTGCGCCTCAAAAGAGAAGACCGTTTCAACACCCCTCAACCCGATAGAGGAATAATTTCCAAACATGCCTCAAATGTGACAAAGTGGAGGCCGAGGAAGCGTGTTGTGGAGGAGGCGGACGATGAGCGGACTTCGAAGGGCGAGGGGATGGCGAAGGATGCGACTTCTAGCAATTGCCGGAGCTGGAGGTTTGTTTGCAACCTTGGCGATGGCGTCGCCAGTCGATCTCCGCGTGGAGCAGCGGACCGATCCTCTCGGTATGGATCAGACGCGGCCGGTGCTTTCATGGCGAAGTGACGCGACGGCGTACCAATGGCGGCAGACGGCGTATGAGATTGAAGTGGCCAGCTCGATGGAGAGCTTGCAGAGCGGAAAGGCGGACGTTTGGGATAGTGGCCGCACACCGTCTGGCGAGTCCACGGGGATTCTGTATCAAGGCCCATTGCTGCGCAGTGGAACACGCTACTTCTGGCGGGTGCGAACCTGGGATGCGCAGGATCATGAGGAGAGATCGGCTGAGGGAGCTTGGTGGGAGATGGGTTTGCTGCGGCCTGAGGACTGGGCGGGGCAGTGGATTGGGCGTGACGACGCCGCGGAACAGGCTCTGCTCGCGCGCGTGCAGTGGCTGTGGCTGCCGGGTGGAGATGCGCGGCAGGTTGAGCGAAAGCAGGCAGCCGAGTTCCGCTATACGCTGCACCTGAACGCAAAGCCTGACGCTGCTGTTCTGCATGTGCTCTCCGGCGGCACGTTTACGACGACCGTGAATGGCCGACAGACTGGGCATAAGGAGGATTGGGGCGCCTTCGATCGAGAGGACGTACGCGGGAATTTAGAGGCGGGCGCGGGGAGTGCAGGGGACAATGAGATTGTGGTGAGGACGACGGCCCGGGGATCGAGGTCGGCCGAGACCGTGGCACAAGCGATGGCAGCGGTTCTGGAGTTGCGCGAAAAGGGCGGCCGAACGCGGCAGATCGTGACGGACAAGAGCTGGTCGGCGAGGGTGAGCGCGGGGGAGTGGCTCCCGGCGCAGGTTGTGGGGGGTCTCGCAACTCTGCGGGTGAGCGTGGGATCGGATCGCAAAGTAATGATGCCCGTGCCGGACCGGCTATCAAGTGGAGTCTCTCTTCTGCGCAAAGAGTTCACGCTACAGCGTGCAGTCAAGTCTGCCCGCCTGTATATAACCGCCATGGGAGCATATCGTGCGTATCTGAATGGCGATCGAGTGGGTAAGAGTGAGCTTACGCCTGGGTTTACGGACTTTAACAGGCGTGTGCTTTATCAGACCTATGACGTGACCGCGATGGTGCATTCCGGTAAAAATGTGCTTGGCGCGATGCTGGGTGCGGGGTGGCACGGCAGCCCTCTGCTGTGGGCGGGGATACGCGAGTTTCCCGGACCCGACCTCTTGCGGGCGCAGCTCGACATCACGCTGACAGATGGATCGCACACGGTGATCGCCTCAGATAAGAGCTGGCTGAGCGCGCAGGATGCGACGGACTCGGCTGAGATCTATGGCGGGGAGACGTATGACGCGCGAAGGGCGCAGCCGGCCTGGAGTACGGCACGCGTCACAGCGAAGGCAGGATGGGCACCGGTGAAGGAAGGATCTGTGCCGGCGGATGTTGCGGTGTCAGCAGAGCCGGATCTGCCGGTCCATGTGTCCCAGACCATTCAACCGGTCCATGTCACTGTGTTGCCGGCGCAGGAGGGACGTTCGGCGGACAAGCTGTTTGACATGGGCCAGAATATGGTGGGGCTGGTCAAGCTGCGGGTTCACGGTGAGCGCGGCACTACCATCCGGCTGCAGTTTGCCGAGCGGCTGAAGCCGGATGGAAGCGCGTACACCGAGAACCTACGCAACGCGGATGCAGCCGATGAGTACACGCTGCGCGGCGGTGGCGTGGAGGAGTGGACGCCCTCGTTTACGTTCCATGGCTTCCGGTATGTGCAGGTGAGTGGTCTACCGGCAGGCGCCGGCAAAGAGACGCTCGAGGGCGAGGTAATGAACAGCCTTCCGGATAAGACGGCGATGCGCTTCTCGAGTTCGAGCGCGCTGCTCAACAGCATGTTTGAGCTTGGGCTGTGGGGGCAGCGCGGCAACTTTCTCTCCGTCCCGACGGATTGTCCACAACGCGACGAACGCATGGGGTGGATGGGGGATGCGGGCGTCTTCTGGCGGACGGGATCATATAACTTCGATATCGATTCCTTTACGCACAAGTTCATGGACGATGTGACGGATGCTCAAACCCAGGCCGGCGCTTTTGCGAACATCTCGCCGAACCTGCTTCTGGTCGGGCCGGAGGCAACGGGGGCGCCGGGATGGGGCGACGCGGGTGTGCTGGTGCCGTATGCGACGTGGATGCAGTATGGCGATCGCAGCGTGATTGAGCGGAACTGGAGCGCGATGGAGCGATGGATGCGCTTTATCGAGACGACCAATCCTGACGGCCTGCGACAGAAGCAGCTCGGACCGAACTATGCCGATTGGCTGGCGCCGGACCCGAAGACGCCGGGAGAGCTGGTGGCGACGGCGTACTGGGCGCTGATCGCGCAGCAGATGCAGGTAATGGCGACAGCGACCGGACGAACGGAGGATGCGAAGCGATATGCGGCGGTCGAGGCAAAGGTGCGAGCGGCGTTCCGCAAGGCCTATGTGAAACAGGATGGAACCGTCGCCGGAGGAACGCAGACGGCCTATCTGCTGGCGCTCTACACAGGGATGGCAGAGCCGGAGCAGCGTCGCGGCATGACCGATCGTCTGGTTGCGAGTATCGAGGAGCACGGCACGCACCTGACCACCGGTTTTCTGGGGACGCCGTTTCTGCTCTTCGTTCTGGATGCTGAGGGCCGCAGCGATGTGGCGTTCAGGCTGCTGCTGAGCGACAGCTATCCGAGCTGGGGATATATGGTCAGCAAGGGGGCGACGACGTGGTGGGAGCGATGGAACGGAGATACGGGCGATCCGGGGATGAACTCGTATAACCACTATGCGTTTGGGTCGGTGATGGCGTGGGTATATCGCAGAGTGTCAGGGATTGATACGGATGCGGGCGGCGCGGGCTTTCACCACGTGGTGATTGCGCCGCACACGGATGCCAAGCTGACGCACGCGCGGACGGAGTACGACTCGGCGTACGGGACGATTGTGACGGACTGGACACGCGATGGGCAGGGCGGTCTGGAGATGACGGTGAGGCTACCGGCGAACACGACGGCGACGGTTGAGCTGCCGCGAGGAATGAAGGGAGCAGCGATGGTGGACGGACAGCCGATGCAGGCGACAGGAGGAATGGCGCGTGCGGAGATCGGCTCGGGAACGTACCGGTTCCGTGTGGAGTAGCGCTGGGTGAACACTCCCTCCTCCCTACTTTGGGTGTAAAGTCCTGTTTTTACGGCATTTGAAGTTGGAGTACCTGCGCGGATCATGGGGATGGCGGCTCGATGGGAATGTCATACTTTTAGTTTAAGGATTTGTGCTGGAAGTTGCGCCACGATGGGGCTTCAAGGAGCCGAGTAAAGCAGATTACCCGGAGGTGTGCTGTGTTTCTCTCAGCGGTAGAGGACGCGTCGCTTCGCTCCGTTGTTAAAAGTGAAATGCGGGGGATCCGTTCGCTTCGCTCAGGATGACAACCAAAGACATAAAGAAACGGGGGCGATTAGAAATGAGGCGTATGGCATACAGCAGATGCAAGTGCAAAGGCGGCCGGGTGGCCGCCTTTGCTGTGTGCGTGTTGTGATGTGTCGGTAGGTTATGCGGGGGAGGGCTGGCCTTCGCCGAAGCCGGGCTTGCGGCCGACCTCGGGCTTGATGACCTTTAGGCTGTCGCCGTTGCCCGAACCCGGATCGGCGTGAGCCAGCGGGGACCGCGCGGGCGGCAGCTCCTTGCCCTCGATGATGAGCTTGATCTCGGCGGCATCCAGGGTTTCGCGCTCGAGCAGGGCGGTGGCCATGCGGTGCATGATGTCCTGGTGAGTATCGAGGATGGTGTAGGCCGACTTGTAGGCGGCGTCCACGAAGCTCTTGACCTCGGCGTCGATCTCCTTGGCGGTGTCGTCCGAGAAGTCGCGATGCTGCGCGATCTCGCGGCCGAGGAAGATCTGCTCCTCCTTTTTGCCGAAGGTGAGGGGACCGAGGCGCGACATGCCGAACTCACAGACCATACGGCGAGCGAGGCCGGTAGAGCGCTCGATGTCGTTGCCGGCACCGGTGGTCATCTGCTTGAGGAAGATCTCTTCGGCGCAGCGGCCGCCCATGAAGATGGCGAGCTCGGTCTCCAGATAGTCCTTGGTGACGGAGTGCTTATCTTCCTGGGGGAGGTGCATGGTAACGCCGAGTGCCATACCGCGCGGGATGATGGTGACCTTATGGAGCGGATCCGAGTGCTCGCGCATGGCGGCGACAAGAACGTGGCCGGCTTCGTGATAGGCCGTAACCTTCTTATCTTCGTCGGTGAGCAGCATGGACTTGCGCTCGGCACCCATCATGACCTTGTCCTTAGCGACTTCAAAGTCATACATATGGACAGCCTTGCGGTTGTAGCGAGCGGCGGTGAGGGCGGCCTCATTGACCATATTCGCGAGATCGGCGCCGGAGAAGCCTGGGGTGCCGCGCGCGAGGATGTTCAGGTTGACGTCCTCGGCCATGGGAACCTTCTTCGAGTGGACCTTGAGAACCTCTTCGCGGCCGCGAATGTCCGGGCGATCGACGACGACGCGACGATCGAAGCGGCCGGGGCGAAGGAGAGCGGGGTCGAGAACGTCAGGGCGGTTGGTCGCGGCGACGAGGATGACGCCGTCGTTTGACTCAAAGCCGTCCATCTCGACGAGGAGCTGATTGAGGGTCTGCTCGCGCTCATCATGACCGCCGCCGAGGCCTGCGCCACGATGCCGGCCAACGGCGTCGATCTCATCGATGAAGATGATGCAGGGGGCGTTCTTCTTGCCCTGCTCGAAGAGGTCGCGGACGCGCGAGGCGCCGACGCCGACGAACATCTCGACGAAGTCCGAACCGGAGATGGAAAAGAAGGGCACGTTCGCTTCGCCAGCGACGGCGCGGGCGAGCAGGGTCTTACCGGTTCCCGGAGGTCCGACGAGCAGAACGCCCTTGGGGATACGGCCGCCGAGGCGCTGGAACTTCTGGGCCTCGCGAAGGAACTCGATGATCTCTTTGAGCTCTTCCTTGGCTTCATCAACGCCGGCAACATCCTTGAAGGTAATCTTCTTCTGCTGCATGGAGAGCAGGCGGGCGCGCGATTTGCCGAAGCTCATGGCTTTGTTGCCGCCGGACTGCATCTGGCGCAGGAAGAAGAACCACAGACCGAGCAGAAGGGCGAACGGAGCGGCCTGGATCAGGATGCTGAGCCATGCGTTTGAGTTCTGGTCCTTGATGCTGATATCGACGCCATGATCGCGCAGGGTCTTATACATGTCCGGATAGTTGGCCGGGATGTTGGTATGGAACTGGGTCTTGGTGTCGCCTTCGCGATAGTGGCCTGTGACCTCGCTCTGGTTTACCGTGACATCCTTGATCTTGCCCTGATCGGCGTCGGTGAGGAGCTGGGAGAGCGAGATGTTCTTCTCCTGACCCATTCCGGTGCTATGGACAACGAACTGCCATAGCAGGAGCAGGCAGGTGATCATGCACACCCAAATCAGAATCTGTTTGACGGTCGAGTTCAAATCGAGTTCCCCATTTCATCTGCGGCGAAGAGGTAAGGCATGCTGAAGGCCCATCTCGCACTGCTGTTTCTTTAGACGAGAGCGAACCCGGAAGGATTCTCTAGCCCGGGGGTGGTGACCCGGTTCAGTTTCGAAGCGAGCCTACCCTACGTACCATCAGGCCCTCTTCGCCATCCGGTAACTTTGATTCTACTCATTAAAGTCAGGTGGTCTCGTTGCGAACTTGATGCAACGAAAGCGGCAGAGCGGCCCGTTGAGCGGGCTTATGGGCTCTGCTCAGGGATGGTCTGATTGAGTGCGGAAAGCAGACCCGAGCTGACCTTGGGGGCCAAAGCCGCGGTGCATGGAAAATACTTACGGCATGGCTGAAGTTACGCCCTTAACGAAAGAGGATTTGATCAGAGTCTCCTAAGAGCTTGTTTGACAAGTCGTATCGTGGCGCTCCAGGAGAAAGAACATGCAGCGACAACGGCGGAATACGGGGATCTCTCCACTGCGTCGTGCGATAGAACTGCACGACTCCGGTCGAGAGGACGGCATCCTTGGAGTTGTTCAACAGGGTATTAGGGGGTTTTTGGGGGCTGCTTGGCGGCCTCCGGGCTGCGAGAGAGCCTGAGCTCGCGGAGGGAGCGCTCCGCCCGCAGGCCATTCGAGAGGGTGAGGCTGCTTCCGGGTTTGGACGGCACGGTCGGGATGGGCGCGCCCAGGCCGGTGAGGGCGAGTAGACGGGCGGTCTCCGGGAAGGAGAGCTGGACGCCCAGGCGGCGAGCGGTGGCGCGGAGGATGCGGCGCTGCAGAGCCGGTGGGGACGCCTTCAGGCGCTCCAGGTCGATGGCGAAGACGGCGGAGTCGGGCGCGGTCGAGTTGGCGCGGCCGCCGCCGCGGACGGGCTTGCCCGGGAGAACCATCTGCGGCAGGACGCGGTCGAGCTCGCGCTGCCAGAAGATCTCCTCGTCGCGGGCGATGCCGGCGAGGTTGCCGAGGGTTGCGTTCAGGGATGGATTGAAGGCGCGCAGGGCGGGGACAAGCTGGTGGCGGATGCGGTTGCGGGTGAAATCGAGATCGGCGTTGGTCTCGTCCTCAACCCAGGCTTGGCCGATCTGGTGAAGATACGCTCCGATCGCTGCTCGATCGGTCCCGAGTAGCGGCCGGAGGATGCGACCGGTGCGGCCGTTGGGGGCCTTGATCTCAACGACCGGAAAGATGCCGGCGAGGCCTTCAGTCCAGGCGCCGCGAAGGAGCTTCATCAGGACGGTTTCTGCCTGATCGTCGGCGGTGTGGGCGGTGGCGATGGCGTCGGCGTCGCCGGCGGCGATGAGAGAGGTAAAGGCGGCGTAGCGGAGGGTGCGGGCGGCTTCTTCGAGGGTCTCGCGGGAGCTGGCGGCGTGGGCGGGGGTATCGACGGCGCGGATGTGGAGCGGGACGGCGAGGGCGGCGCAGAGCTGCTCGACGGCGGCCTGGTCGCGATCGGCCGCGGGGCCGCGGATGCCGTGATGGATGTGGATGGCGGAGAGGCCGAGGCCGAGGGAGTCGCGCGGGAGGGTGTTGGCTGCGTGGAGGACGCGGAGGAGCGCGGTGGAGTCCGCGCCGCCGGAGAGCGCGACGGCGACACGCAGGCCGGGGGTGAAGGGCGCGCGGTCGAAGGCGAGCAGGGTCTCGGGTGGGGGAGGCACGAGCTTCATAGTAGCTGGTGGCGGCCAACGCGGCGCGATAGTCTAGCGAGGTGAGCTGTCTCTCAGATTCTTGACAGAAGTTAATGTGGAGCACTGTGGCGACTCCAGCAAGCAGCAGGTCCTTCGCTACGCTCAAGATGACAAATTTATGCTGTGAGCTACTTGGAGAGAAGAGTAGGTGAGCGAGATTCAGGTAAGGATGGCGGCAGAGGCGGATGCGGCGTTGATTGCGGGGCAGCGCCGGGCGATGTTTGAGGATGCGGTGCTGCCGCTGCCGACGACGCTCGAAGCGATGCAGGCGCGGTTTGAGCCGTGGGTGCGGGAGCGGCTGGCGAACGGGAGCTATCGGGGATGGATTGCGGAGCGCGGAGGGGAGGCGGTTGGGGGTGCGGGACTTTGGGTGATGGAGTTTCCGCCGCATTTTCTGGATGTCGAGGCCGCGCGGGGGTATCTGCTGAACTTCTATGTCGCGCCGGCGTTTCGCGGCGCAGGGCTGGCGCGCAGGCTGCTGGCGCTGTGCGTCGAGGAGGGGCAACGGCTTGGTTTGCGGGTGCTTACGCTGCATGCGTCGAAGTTTGGGCGGCCGTTGTATGAGCAGTATGGCTTTCGCAACAATAACGAGATGATCCTGCTGAGCGATGGATCGACGGAGTCGACCGTCTGAAAGGGCCGGGCGCGCCTGCGCTTCGACGGCGCGATTGCCTGCGCTTGGTATACTCCGGTCGATGCGAGTCTTTGTGATTGTTCCGGCGGCGGGGATCGGCACGCGCATGCTGGCGGCCGGCAGCGCTCTGCCGAAGCAGTTTCTGGAGATTGGCGGGGTGCCGATCCTGGTTCACTCGCTGCGTGCGTTTCTGGCGGTGCCGCGGGTCGATGCGGTTTGCATTGCCGTGCAGTCGACCGAGCGCGAGCGCATGCAGGCGCAGATCGCGGCGTTCAAGCTGGGGCCGCGGGTGCATCTGGTGGAGGGCGGCGATCATCGCCAGGAGTCGGTGCGGAATGCGCTCGATGCGCTGGAGTGCGATGCGGATGACATCGTTCTGGTGCATGATGCGGTGCGGCCGCTGATCGATCCGGCGACGATCGAGCGGACGATCGATGCGATTGCGCGGCATGGCGCGGCGATTGTCGGTCTGCCGGCGGTGGATACGATCAAGCAGGTGGAGCGCACGTCGGACGGCGCGATTATTACGGCGACAATTCCGCGGGAGCGCATTGTGCAGGCGCAGACGCCACAGGGAGCGCGCGCGGGGCTGCTGCGGCAGGCCTTTGCCGAGGCCGAGGCGGACGAGTTTGCGGGGACCGATGAGGCGAGCCTGCTTGAACGCGCGGGTATACAGGTGACGGTTGTGGCGGGCTCCTCGCGCAATTTGAAGATCACACAACCGAGCGATCTGGAGCTCGCCGAGTTCTATCTGCGGACGCCGGCCGCCATGGGGGCACGATGAGTCTGCGGATTGGGTATGGCTTTGACTCGCACGCGTTTAAGGCGGGGGTTCCGCTGATGATCGGCGGGCTGCATATCGAGCATGCGGAGGGGCTGGCGGGGCACTCGGACGGCGATGTTCTGCTGCATGCGTTGACGGATGCGCTGCTGGGCGCGGTTTCCGCCGGGGATATCGGCACGTTTTTTCCGCCAAGCGATCCGCGCTGGAAGGGTGCGGCTTCGACTCTGTTTCTGCGCACGGCGATGGAAGAGATTCACACGGCCGGCTACAAGGTGGTCAACGTGGACTCGGTACTGATTCTGGCGCAGCCGAAGATTGTGCCGATCGCCAATGAGCTGCGGGAGAGTGTTGCCGAGCTGCTGGGCGTGCCGCCGGGGGATGTTGGCATTAAGGCGAAGACGCCCGAGGGCCTGAACCTGGACGGCGTGGCTGTCGCCCACGTGACGGTGCTGCTGGAGAGTCTGGAGCCGGTGGGCGGCAAGAAGGTGATGGCGGCGGAGGCGGACGAAGACGAGTTGAACGAGGTTGTGGAGAGTCTGGTAACCGGAGTTCGCGACACATCGGCGCTGGGACGGAAGCGGCCGGTGTTCGACACGGACGATCTGACGTAGCTTGCGTGCGAGATGTGACTCTGCCGTTACACTCACAGAAACTGATTTCATTCTGTGAGGATGCTGGATGCGGAGCTGGCTTGGACGGAGTGTGGTTGCGGCAGGGAGTGTGTGCGGCGCGGCAGGGGTGTGGGCGCAGGGGACGACACAGAGCAGTGCGACGGCGGACTTCATCCGCGAGCACTATGCAAAATTCGAATACAAGATTCCGATGCGCGATGGCGTGAAGCTCTTCGTGAGCGTGTACGAGCCGCGGCCGGGTGAGTTCAAGGATAAGGGACCGTTCCCGTTTCTGATGACGCGAACGCCGTACAGCTGCGCACCATATGGCGAGGATCAACTGCCTACGTCGCGGCTGGGTGTGAGCACGGAGCTGCTTGAGAGCGGATACAACTTTGTGTGCGCGGATGCGCGCGGCCGGTCGGACAGTGAGGGTGTCTTCCAGGAGATGAGTCCGCATGTTTCAGACAAAGGTGCGGCGCCTGGGGAGCGCGCCTCGAACAAGGACGTGGATGAGTCCACCGACACGTATGACACGATCGAGTTCCTGCTGAAGCATGTGCCGAACAACAATGGCAATGTGGGCATTACGGGGATCAGCTACCCGGGGTTTTATGCCTCGGCGAGCATTATCGACTCGCACCCGGCGATCAAGGCGGCCAGCCCGCAGGCGCCGATGACCGATCTGTTTTTCAGCGACGATGGGTATCATGGCGGCGCTTTTATGCTGGCGGCGAACTATGGGTTTTATGTCAGCTTCAAGCCTGAGAAGAATCCGCTGATTCCGAAGCGCGGGCCGGCGTATGAGTTTCCGATCGTGGATAACTACGACTTTTATTTGAAGGCCGGGCCGACCGGGAATCTCGACACGGGGAAGGAGTATCTGAATGGGTCAAGCTTTCTCTTCCACGACCAGCTGGTGCACAACACCTATGACGACTACTGGCAGAAGCGCGACCTGAGCCGGCACATGCACGGCGTGAAGGCTGCGGTGATGGTGGTGGGCGGATGGTTCGATGCGGAGGATCTTTCGGGGCCGTTCAAGACGTTTCATGCAATCGACGCGCTCAGCCCGGGCGCGACCAACTCCATCGTTGTTGGCCCGTGGACGCACGGCGGCTGGTCGATCTGGGATGGCGACCATCTGGGGGACGCGACGTTCGGTGAAAAGACGGGTGTTTTTTTCCGCAAAGAAATTCAGTACCCATTCTTTGAGAAGTATCTGAAGGGCAAGCAGGAAGAGGCGCTGCCCAAGGCGTATGTGTTTGAGACCGGCTCCAATGTGTGGAAGAAGTATCCGGCGTGGCCGCCCAAGAGCGCGGCGGCGAAGACGCTGTACTTTCGCGGGAACGGCGGCTTGAGCTTCGACGCGCCGACGGAGAAGGCCGGCGTCGACTCCTATGTGAGCGATCCGGCGCATCCGGTGCCGTTCGTCAATTATGTAACCGATACGGTTCCACAACGCTACATGACGGACGACCAGCGCTTCGCGGCCAAGCGGCCGGATGTGCTGACGTATGAGACAGAACCGCTAACCGAGGACGTAACAATTGCCGGACCGGTAAAGCCGAAGCTGCGGATCAGCTCGACGGGAACGGATGCGGACTTTGTGGTGAAGCTGATCGATGTGTATCCGGAGGACTTTCCGGATCCGCCGTCGGACACGGTGGGCAAGCGGATCCTGGGCGCCGCGCCGATCCTGCTGGGCGGCTACCAACAGCTGGTGCGCGGGGAGCCGATGCGGGCCAAGTTCCGGGACAGTTGGGAGAAGCCGACGCCGCTGCCGGCCGGCAAGGTGGTCGAGGTGAACAGCGAGATGCCGGATGTAAACCATACCTTCCGCGTCGGCCACCGCATTATGGTGCAGGTGCAGAGCTCCTGGTTTCCGCTAGTCGATCGGAACCCGCAGACCTTCGGCGACATTCCGCGTATGAAGCCGAGCGATTTCAAGAAGGAGACGGAGAGTGTGTACCGGCAGAGCGGCGCGGCGAGCGGAGTGGAGGTTCTGGTGCTTCCGCAGAGCTAAAGGTGTCGGGGTCTGCCACTCTTCGTTTGCTCACACATTTGTTTGTACTTGCAGAAGGAGGCGTATCGCCCGCAGGTAGGCCGATCTGAGCGCATCTTGAGTTACAGCGGCGTCGTCATAGCTTTCAAGAAAACAGCCGCAGATTGCCAAAATCGACGTTGACAAGCGTTCATCAACGGGACTAGAAGATACGCAAGTTTTGAGGAGGGCTGTCATGGTGCATCTTCTTCTTCGTTTGATCGCGCTGATCGTAGCTGGAATGGGTGTCTGCTGCTCAGAAGGAACCCCGAGCGTCTCCCGGCATATCTAGCGTACTGCTGCATTTTCGTTGAACGCGATGCTTGCGTGAAACAGCTTTGCGCCTATGCGCCTGAGTACTAGTTTGAGTTGTGGCAATAAGAGGGGTCCTGACACGGTCCCCCGCCGTCTTCCCCGGATCCAATGTAACTGTTTGCTATACCAATGTCGTATGCGGATGGTCCTAACAAGCCGGGATTATCTGGCGTCGCTGCGTAGCTCATAACAGTTTGGCTCGGATCTGCTTCTGGAGCATCTCCGGCACCGTAGTCATGCATCATCTCATGCGCCACAATACGAGTGACATAGTCGGTCGAGAGTACTCCAGCAAAAGTATTCATTTGAGTCGGGTCTAAGGTGATTGTGGAGTTTACTTCAGGCTGAATCGACCCGGAGTTTGTATTGGTGTTATAGATCTGGTAGTTCTGAGAAGGTGTACCTGATGGAAGACTAGAGACCTTGAAAAGTTGAACAGGACCAGCGACCAGGGGACACATATTTATAGATGGACAGCCACTAATGGCTGCAGGGCTGGTATAGGTAACGCCGTTTCCAACCATATTGCTCGCGATATTTACGCGATTGACAATGGCATTGTATACAGGGCCTCCTTGAGGTATCGATCCCACATCTATGTATACAGTTATAGTACTGTTACTTGCCCAAGCAACAGGCTTGTTATTGCTACCCGGCGTAGCATTTGAAGGAACATTTTGCGCCATGGCCATGCCAGAAATCACAGCTACGTTTAGTGTAGCCAGCTTTATAAAAAACCGAATGGTATCCATAACTGTCCTACTCCGATTTTGGAAGAGGCTGAGAGGCAATTTCATTGGCTACTTTCGTCTCGAGATCTGTCAAAGTGTCAACATGAAGAGCATCGTTCAGTCCGGACCTGTTTCCGTTTTCGTCCAGCAGCTTTGGACGGGTACTTGAAACATCCCAAGCTCGTTCGATCTGATAAGAAGCAGTACTGGAATCAAAATGAAGAAAGAGGAGATAGCGATTACCAAGCAGAAGTGGAGTTGAACCCGAAGCGATATCGGTCATAGCAGTTCCTCGCTGCGTTTTGATTATGCCTCCCGAGTAAAGAACCGATATAGAGCTTTTTTCAGGAATCGCTGGTGCTCTACTAAGATATTTTTCAACGGTTAGTTGGAGATCGCTGAAGACGCCGGATTTTCCCTCAGCTAAGAATGGCTGGGAACTAGTTGGCTTTGCGATGAGAATAACGTTGCTTGCAAGAACAGGGATCGGGGGTAGGGGGATTCGTGTAATGTACGTACGAGAGCCAAGATTTGCATGAGAGGGCAGATCTACATCGTGTGACAGAGTGTTGTGATACAGGTGCTCGCGAGCAGTCTGGACTGATTGCGGTATCGAGTCATCAGGAGTATTCCGCTCGCTTTTGGGTTGCAGCCACCATCGTTTTTCTGCTCCACCACTGCTTGACGGATCGACGGCGGTCTGTCCTAGTATTTCGTTATTTCTAAATCCAAGTATGAGAAGAGCGAAGGTCATTGCTACATGCGTCAGTGAATTGGTCTTCATAGCGTTGTCCTCGACCAGCATAATAGTCAAAAAAGACTGTTTTGTGAACTAGAAAGTTCGAGTAAATGGAGCTTCAAGTGAGGGCGACTGCGGCGTAAAGAGCTTGCCGCCGTCCTCGGTTACGTGCCAGTCGTCCTCCAAGCGGATGCCGAACTCGCCCGGCAGATAGATGCCGGGCTCATCCGAGAAGCACATGCCGGCGGCGAGCGGGGCTGCATTGCCGCCGACCAGGTAGGGCCACTCATGGCCATCCATGCCGATGCCGTGGCCCAGCCGGTGGGTGAGGTATTTGTAACCGGGACCGTAGCCTGCATCGATGAGGACCTTGCGGCCGGCGGCATCGATGGCTGCGCAGGGTATGCCGGGGCGGGCGGCGGCGAGCGCGGCGGCCTGGGCGCGATGCACGATGTCGAAGACCTGCTTCTGCTTGTCGGTGGCGCGACCGAGGACGAAGGAGCGGGAGATGTCGGACTGGTATCCCTCGACGGAGCAGCCGTCATCGAGCAGGATGATCTCGCTTTCGCGGATGACCTGGGGCTGGAGAGTGCCGTGCGGCACGGCTGAGTTGGGGCCGACCTCGCAAGAGGCGTCGCCGGCAAACCCGACCTGCTCGTAGGCGGCGCCGATCATCGCCGAGACCTGCCGGTTGGTCATGCCCGGCTTGAGCGATTTATAGGCGGCCTCATAGACGGAGAGTGTGATGGAGTTCGCGAGCTGCATGAGCGCCAGCTCGGCTGGGCTTTTGCGGCTGCGGCAGCCGGCTGTGGCCGGCGTTCCGTTGACCACGGAGATCGCGGGAAGTGCCTGCGCGATGCCATCGGCAAAGGCGAACTGGGTGCGTTCTTCAAGCCCGATGCGTCCGGTTGCGACGCCCGCATCCTTCAGCGCGCGGCCGAGGAGCAGGTAAGGAGATTCATCCTCGTTCCAGGTATAGACACGGGTCTGTGCGGCCGCGGGCAGCGATGGCGGCTTGTTTTCCATGCGCTCCCGCACGCGAGGCTCTTCAAAGACAGGGCAGATGACGAAGGGTGCGGCGCGCATGGGCAGCACCCAGGCAAAGAAGCGCTCCGACTGGCCCCAGCGCAGACCTGTGAAGTAGCGCAGCGAGGTTCCGGTGCAGATGACGAGCGCGCCGATCTGGTGCTGTGCCATGAGCTGCCGGGCACGCTCCAGCCGCTGCTCGCGCTCCGCAAGCGAGATCGGGATGGCCTGGGCTCGACGACTGCTGAGAGCGGCGAGGGCGGGCGGCAGCTTTACGTCGGCAGCCGAGGGAGCGGTCTGCATGTCTTCCTGCGCGAGGCCGTGGGCTGCGGCTACGGACAGGGACGCTGCGGCAGCGGTTTGGAGGAAGCTTCGTCGCGTCGGCATTTTCGGATTTTAGAGCATTGCTGGTGGTAGTTTGGCGCTGTTTGGCTTTGAGGGAGGCTCTGTTGCAAGGACTGTTCGGAGAGTGTGGTTTTTGCGGCGGGTTGTGAGGATGGCAACCGCAACGGCGAAATGCGGGGATCTCTCCACTACGCGAGACGGTATTGCTGTCTCGCTCCGGTCGAGATGACGGCTTTTTGGGGGTGGGTCGATGTGATGGCCTTTTGGTGTGGGTCGAGATGACGGCTTTTGGGGGAGGTGGTCCGTCGCCAGGACTTTCCTCTTTTGCCGCCAGCACGTAGGCTTGGAAACAGTCCCCTACTTCCTGACGAACAAGGATCCGATGCCTCGGTCTTTTGTCCTGCTTTGTTTTCTCGTGAGCGCCCGCGGTCTTGCGGGCGCCGAAGACTTTACGCTGAATGCCACGCCGAAGACGGTGGCGTGGGGCTACTACTCCGGGCAGGCCGCGCCTGTGCTCTCGGTGCATAGCGGAGATACGGTGCGGATGCAGACGCTCTCTACCTGCGGCTCGCCCGAGCGGATGGAGCAGGAGGGTGTCGCGGCGGCGGAGATTCCGCCATATACCGCGCCGATCTATGCCGAGGTGAAGGACAAGGGGCCGGGCGGCCACATTCTGACGGGGCCGGTTGCGATTGCGGAGGCGGAGCCGGGCGATGTGCTTGAGGTGCAGATCCTGAAGGTGGATCTGGATGCGAGCTTTGCGTGCAACGGCTTCGGCGTGGGCCGCGGTTTTCTGCCGATGGAGTTTCCTTACAGCCGCGCGAAGATCATCCCGCTCGATCGCTCGCGCATGATTGCGAGTTTCGCGCCGGGGGTCGAGATTCCGCTGCACCCGTTCTTCGGCAGTATGGGCGTTGCTCCCGCGGGGGGAAAGATCGACAGCGCGCCGCCGTTTGTGCACGCAGGCAATCTGGACAACAAGGAGCTGGTGGCCGGGACCACGCTGTTCATTCCGGTGGCCGCAAAGGGTGCGCTGTTCGAGGCCGGCGACGGGCATGCGGGGCAGGGAAACGGCGAGGTCGATATTACGGCGCTCGAGACGTATCTGACGGGCACATTCCGCTTCGTCGTCCACAAGCATGCGGCCCTGCTCTGGCCGCGAGCCGAGACACCGACCCATTTCATCAGCATGGGCTTCAGCCCGGACCTGAAGGTGGCGACCGAGATGGCCGTGAAGGAGATGATCCGGTTTCTGGTGGAGGAGAAGCATATGAGCCGCGATGAGGCGTACATGCTGACCAGCGTGGCGGTGGACGTCGATATTACGCAGCTGGTCGATGGAAATGTCGGGGTTCATGCCATGCTGCCGAAGTCTATCTTTGTTCAGCAGCGGCCGACGCACTGAAGGGTTCACACCGCACATGTGGTCAATCTGTGAATCAATCTGCGGCTGACGGGCGCATTTGGCTTACCGAAAGCAGTAGATGCGGATAGTATCGGTGCGAGGAAGTATGACAGGAGCGTCACCTTGATCGACACCGTACAGGAACGCGAGGGTGAGCTGCGGCGGGAGCTTGTCCGTTTCGGCCGGTGGCTGCACCGGCTGGGCTTTATGCCGGGCACCTCCGGCAACCTGTCGGTTCGCCTGAGTGACGATCGGCTGCTGGCGACGCCGACGGGTGCAAGCAAGTACCTGCTGCAGCCGCGCGATATGGTGGTGATTGATCCGGACGGGCGCCAGATCTCCGGGGCGAAGAAGGTGACGAGCGAGATTGGGATGCACCTCGCCATCTATGGGCAGAGGCCGGATGTGCAGGCGGTGATTCACTCCCATCCTGTTACGGCGACGGCGTTCGCGTGCGCTGGGCGAGCGCTTGACGAGCCGCTGTGCTCGGAGGCCGTGATGGCGTTGGGCGCGGTGCCGCTGGCCAGCTACGCGACCACCGGAACGGATGAGGTCGCCGCCAGCCTGACGCATCTGATTCCGCGGCATGAGGCGATTCTGATGGCGAACCATGGGGCGGTGACGTATGGAAGCAGCCTGCTCGATGCCTTTCTGAAGATGGAGACGGTCGAGCACTACGCCAAGATATGCCTGGCCGCGCATCAACTTGGTACGCCGCGGCCGCTGAAGGAGTTCGAGGTCGAGCAGCTGGTGCGGGCGAAGTCGAAGTATCAGCAGAATGCCATGTAGGACGGGTTTGCGGGGCAAAGATAGGGGCTTCTCCGCGCTCGAAAGAGCAGTGGAGAAGCCCCTTCGTGTTGCGGGGGATGAGATTAGCTGTTGGTTGGGGTGGGGGTTGCGGCGGTTGCGCTCATTGTGATGCCGCCGTTGACGCCCTTCGGGAAGAAGCCGCCGGAGGCCGCGTTCGCCTTCATGCCGTAGGCCAGGTAGAGCACCTGCCCGGGAGTACGCGTGGAAACGAGGCCATCGCCGACGTTGATGGAGAGGTATTGATTCTGCGCGCCGGTGGGCGGCGGAACGATATCGACTCCGTCGAGCTTGGGGGACGGGATGTTGAGCCGGGCGATCTGCGTCCGGATGGTGGCGACGTGCTCGGATTCAACGGCAAGGATGCGAGCCGCGGTGGTGATGACAAACGGGGTTGTCAGCATGCCGGCCGCGCCTGCGTAGGCGGTGACGCCGATGTCCTCAAAGATGCGGGAGAGGGTGAGGAACTCGTTCTCGCTGCCGAAGCCGAGGCCGAGCGCGTTGAGGTTGATATTCGGCTGGGCGATGGCCTTTGAACCGAGAGCCTCACGCAGGAGCTTGACGTGTGCGCGCTCGTCCGAGCCGATCTGCAGGGCGATCGCCTCGGTGAAGACGAGGTTGTTCGCGAAGGTGACTTTTTTGCCGCCAACCGCTGGTGCGCCAGATGCCGGATTGCCCGGGTTTGCGACACCATCGATGCCGATGCCGTAGTTGGTAATGGAGGAGCCGGTGAGGGCGTAGGTGTAGAACTCCGCCTCCAGGTACTCGAGGTTGAGGGCGAAGTTGAGGATGGTCTCCTCGGTCATGGTCTGCGCTGTGGCAGGAACTGCGGCGCCGACGGACATGGCTCCGACGGCAGCGGTTGCGGCGCCGATCTTCTTGAGGAAGCTGCGGCGATTGGGAACAGCCGTGACGAGTTCAGACAGAATGCTCTTAGACATAGTTTCTCCGAATACTTGTGAAAAGTAGTTAGGGTGCGCGATCGAGTTAGAGGAGGAGTTAGCTGAGGTGCTGGCGACCTGCGACGAAGAGGATGCCGGCCGCGGGAAGCATGAGCGCCCAGGTAGGCGGCTCAGGAACCGCGGAGGCGTTGGATACGTTGACGGCATAGCTGCCGTTGCGCTGAACGCAGGGCGCTACATCGCTTTGGAGGAAGGTTCCGCCACTTACGCCACAGGCTGTGCCGGTTGCATGCGGATCGCTCGCGAACAGAAAACCGTCCGAGAGATTATTGATCGCAACGTTGGGGAACTCAGTAAGAGCGAGAATGTAACTGCCACTGGTGAGAGCGACGTTGAGATACGCATCGTCACACATGCCGGTTGCGCCATCTGCCGTGGCGCTGCCACTGCACATGCCGGACGCGCCATCCGCAGCCACGATGGTGCCATCCGCATGAAAGAGGCTCAGAACGGGAACGAATCCGCCCGCGAGGGAGGTTGTTCCGTTCAGGTTCATACCGCCGCCGTAGGAGGTAGTGTAGAGGGAGTAGGTTGAAGCCATCGAGACGTTGAAGCTGGTCTCAAAGACCTGGTTATCGGCGGTAAAGGCGCCGGTGTCGGTAAAGGTAGTTGCGGAGGCCTTCTCTCTTATGCCAAGACAGAGAAGGAGGAGACAGGCGGAGCGAAACATCGTGCGAGCGAAAGACATGGGTCGGCGTTCTCCTGGTTGGAATGGCCGCGAGCAGAGCGGGATGTTTTTGGGACAGGCGGGGATCCTTCGCTGGGACCCTGAAATAGGGAGCTTCTGCTGACGTGCGATCTCAAAGCTGAGACAAGAAAATAAGTCGTGCCAGCAAGTGATACAGCGCGGGGAAGGCTTCTGTCCTGACTCTCTGGACTAATTCACAGGAATAGCCGCACCTTCGTAAGTTACTTTTCGTGGGACTATCAGGGTTTCACCTATCTGATGAGTTGTTTTCGCTTTAGGGACACTCTAATTTAGTCCTGAAACTATGACCCGACCGACCTCAGCGGCTAAGCCGCATAGCATGGAAAGCACTCACGGCATGGCTGAAGCCATGCCCTAAAGAAAGCCATCTCTCAAGAAGTTATGTCCGTCAGAGCGCACCTTAGAACACTTCTCCTGCTGCTTGCCTGTCCGACTGCTTAGTCGCGGCGCAGGGCGACGACGGGATCGAGCCGTGCCGCTCGCATGGCTGGAATCATGCCGCTGACGATTCCGATGACTCCCAGAATTGCGCTCGCGGTAAGCAGGATGAGCGGTGAGACGCGCAGCAGGATATCGCCCTCATTGTTGGCTGTCTTATAGATATCCGAGTAGAGGGGCATGGGCGGGATCAGCCTGGCTACGATGACGGCCACGATCATGCCGAGCACACCGGCCATGAGGGTGAGCGTCAGCGACTCGAGCAGGAACTGGCGGCGGATGTCGCGGGGCCGGGCGCCGAGAGCTTTGAGCAGACCGATCTCTCGCGTGCGCTCCGTGACCGAGACCAGCATGATGTTCATGACGCCGACGCCGCCGACGGCAAGCGTCATGGCGCCGATGATGCCAAGCAGCACCTGCAGGCCGACCGAGAACTGGCGGATGCCGGCGGAGTCCTCGACTGTATCCCAGCTGCCGATGGCCTTCTGATCGGCGGGATCGAAGTGGTGGCGTTGCGCGAGCACGGTGCGGACGGCCTGGATCGCCTTGATGTGGAGGTCGGCGCGTGAGGGCTCGAAGACGATGGAGTCGGGGTCGCGCTGTTGGGCGAGATCGCGCATGAGCGGAAAAGGGAAGAAGGCGTTTTCGTTGTCGGGGCCATTGTTGGAGGAGTCCTGGATTTTGTTGCGCAGGACGCCGATGACGTCGAAGACCTGACCCTCGATCTCGACGGTTTCGCCGACGGGAGGGAAGCCGTTGAAGAGTTTTTGCGCGGCGTGCGGGCCGAAGATGACGACCTTGCGATGGTCGGTGAAGTCGGCGGCCTCGAAGTAGCGGCCCTGCTCGACGACGAGGTTGCGCATGTCTCCGTAGGGAAGGTCGACGGCCTTAATCGAGATGTTGACGACCTTGGGGCCGTATTGGAAGGAGAAGCCGCTATCGGTCTCGGCGGAGACGGCTTTGAGGAAGGGAACAGAGTCGCGGATCGCTTCGACGTCGCCGTCGCGGAACTTGACCTTTTGTCCGGAGCGCTCGCCGCCGGCTTGCATCGAGGTCTGACCACCCCAGATCATGATGACGTTGTTGCCGATGCCTTCGAAGCCGGCCAGGATCTCCGTGCCGAGTGAGTTGCCGTAGCTGAGGAGAAGCACGACAGTCACGATGCCCCAGACGATGCCAAGCATAGTGAGGGCGGAGCGGAGGCGATTGCGGTTGAGGGCTTCGAGGCTTTGGGCGAGGACTTCGGCTAGGTTCATGGAGGGCCTTTGCGGCGACTGAAGTGTCGCTTGCTGGCGCGGGCGAGAAGCAGGTTCCTCGCTCCGCTCGGAATGGAAGAAAGAAAAGCAAGTACAGAAGCAGATCCTCCGCTTTGCGAAGGATGACAAGCAAAAAGGCAACAGCAGATCCCTGCGGGATGACAACAAAAGGGGGGGATTACAAACAAATGCGACGGGTGCCAAACAGACAAACTTAGTCGACGCGCAGGCATTCGATAGGCGTGAGGCTGGCTGCGCGCAGGGCGGGGTAGCTTCCGGCGGCGACGGTGATGGCGCCGAGGGTGGTGAGGGAGGCGAGGATGGCGGCGGGAGAGATGGCGGGGACGGGAAGGAAGTCCGGCAGGGGAAGAAGGCGCAGAAGCAGGCAGACGCCGACGCCAAGGGCCAGGCCGCAGGCGCCGGAGATGAGTGTGATGAAGGCCGACTCCGCGAAGAACTGGCGGCGGATGTCCTTGCCGGTGGCGCCGAGCGCTTTGCGAACGCCGATCTCGCGGGTGCGTTCGGTCACGGCTACGAGCATGATGTTCATGACGCCGATGCCGCCGAGGGCGAGTGTAAGGAGAGCGACGGCGGCGAAGAAGAGCGTCATGGTGGTGAAGATGCGTTCGGTGAACTTAGCTCCTTCGAGGGTGTCCCAGACCCAAACAGCATCTTTATCGGCCGGCTCGAAGTGGTGGCGGTCGGCGAGGACGCGGGTGACCTGGGCGAGGGCCTGGACGTGGAGGTCCGGACTGACCGGCTGGAGGACGATGTTGTTGATCCAGCCGGGAAAGACGCCGGGGCGCTCGGCGGGCGGGAAGTCGCGGGCCATGGCGCTGTAGGGCACGAAGAGCTGCGTGTTATCCGGGCCGGAGCCGTAGGAGCCGTTCTGCTTTTTATTTTCGAGCACGCCGAGGACGATGTATGGGTAGCCCTGGACCATGAGGGTCTCGCCGATGACGCGCTGACCGGGGTAGAGCTGGCGGTTAGCTTCTGCGCCGAGAAGGATGACGCGGCGGCCGGCGTCTTCATCGGCCTGGGTGAAGAGGCGTCCCTGCTCGACTTTGAGCGAGCGGAAGTTCTGGTACTCCGGCCAGACGCCACGAACGGCGCGGGAGGCGGCGTTCCACGCGCTGACTTCGGAGACGATGCGGCGGAGCTCGGGCGAGATGTTTCTGACGAGCGAGGCCTCGCGCTTGATGGCAAGGACGTCGTCGATGGTCATGCGAATGTCGCGGCCGGCGGCGTATCCGCCGGAGGGCATGCCGGTCTTACCGCCGAAGAGGATAGCGATGTCGGTGCCGATGGTCTTGAGCTGCGCGGCCTGCTGAACGCGAAAGCCGATGCCGAGGCCGACGAGCAGGATGACCGAGGTGATGCCCCAGACGATGCCGAACATGGTCAGCAGACTGCGTAGTTTGTTGGCCCAGAGCGCGGCTACGGTTTGAAGGAGGATCTCGCGAATCGGCATCGTCGGCTGGGTCTGATCCTTTCGTCTTGCATGCTGGTGTAGCCGTATACGCGCGAACAGCTCATTGAGTTCCCGCGTCTTCGAGCGAGCCGCACACCCGCTATGATCGAGACTGTCGAGGAGCCCGCAGCCATGGCCATGATCACCACCGTGCAGCAACACATTCTGCAGCAGCAGACCGAGATTACGGGCAAGGAGGCGTCGGGCACGTTTTCCTGGCTGCTGAGCGGCATCACGCTCGCCGCGAAGATGATCGAGTCGAAGATCCGGGCGGCCGGGCTTACGGATATAGTCGGCGCGTACGGCGTGGAGAACGTGCAGGGCGAGCAGCAGCAGAAGCTTGACGTGTATGCGAACCAGGCGCTGCTGCACTGCCTGGGACTGCGCGACTCGGTTGCGGCGCTGGTGAGCGAGGAGGATGCCGAGCCGGTCACGTTCAATCGCGATCCGGAGACCGGCAAGTACATCATTGTCTTCGATCCGCTCGATGGATCGTCGAACATCGATGTGAACGTGAATGTGGGCACGATCTTCAGCGTGCTGCGGCGGCTGCCGCCCGAGCATGGGACGCTTGAAGAGAGCCTGCTGCAGCCCGGAACGCGCCAGGTTGCCGCCGGGTATGTGGTCTATGGACCGTCTACGGTGCTGGTGTATACGACGGGCAATGGCGTTCACAGCTTTACGCTGGATAACTCGATTGGCGCGTTTGTGCTTTCGGGCGAGCGGCTGCGAATGCCTGAGCAGGGCAGCTACTACAGCGCGAATGAGGCCAATGCCGGGAGCTGGCCGGCGGAGTACCGTGCGTTTCTTGAGACGATCCGCTCCGGCGGTTTAGGCAGGGAGTACAGCTCGCGGTATATCGGCTCGCTGGTCGCGGATTTCCATCGCACGCTGCTGAAGGGCGGCATCTTCCTGTATCCGCCGACGGCCAAGGCACCGCAGGGAAAACTGCGGCTGCTGTATGAGGCGAACCCGCTCGCGTTTCTGGCCGAGCAGGCGGGGGGCCTGGCGACGACAGGCTCCGGCCGCGTGCTTGACCTGCGGCCCGAAGGCATTCACCAGCGGACGCCGTTCTGCTTCGGCAGCCGGCATGAGATGGACGCGCTGTCGCAGGCGGTGCGCGCGTGAGAAGGGAGCCGGCGGGAGTGATTTTTCAGGCAGTCGTCGACGATCTTCGGGAGCAGCAGCGCCTCAGCGGAAGGGTTCTCTGGCAGATGGCTTTGAGCGATTCGGCGTTTCAGCCGGGCGATACGGGTGTGCTTGCCGCCGTATCGCGGAAAGGCACACGCATCGAGATTCCTGTGCTGCGCGTCGAGCGGGACAGTGCCGGGCGCCTCTGGCATCTTGTCGAAAAGCCTCTTGCCGCCGGCACGGATGTGACGGGTGCGGTGAGCCGGCTCGCTGCCAAGGGCGTGACCTGAGCGGTTGGACTTCTCTGGCGCTGCTGGTACACTTTGTAAGTTGTCGCAGGGCTGTGGGGCACACGATTTGTGGCGCGCCAGGCATGTATGGTGGGGGGCTGTAGCTCAGCTGGGAGAGCGCCTCGTTCGCAACGAGGAGGTCAGCGGTTCGATCCCGCTCAGCTCCACCAATTTACGACAAGGAATCGCGCCGGATAGGCACTGCTTAGAACCCGTCCATCTGTGCCTGGAAAGGCGAAAGAAGCAACCGCAAAGACGGAATGCGGGGATCTCTCCGCTTCCGATGGTCGGTCGAGATGACGGCTCTCTTGGAGTACTTCTGCTTCACGAGACGATGACGCTGTCTCGCTCCGGTCGAGATGACAGCTTCGAGGTTATTTACTTTGCGAGACTTTAGCGTTTTCCGGGGCGGGCTGTGTTTGCAGCTTCTTGACTGTGTAGTCGAGGCCCTGCACCCAGGTCAGACCCTTGGCGCGGGCTTCAGACATGCAGCGATTGAAGGCAGTGTAGTCTCCGTTGGTTTGTCCGGAGGCCTGCAGCGCGTTGAAGAGAAGGTTGTGTTTGCTCGAAGAGAAGCGGCCCGAGGAGTTCATAGCGACGACGGTAGCACTGCGGGCTCAAAACGATCGATGGCACAAAGGAGGTATCGCCTCTTCTGCCATGGGCACGACGGCTGCCAAAGTGACCCCATGACACTGGATCGCTCCTGAGATAAAAGTGCACACCTGACGATCTTTTACGCAATCCTTGAAAACAGCGGGAATCCCGCTGGAGTGTGGCTTCCGGATGTACCACCGAAGTTGTATCGGTCCGCTCGGGAAGCACATTGTAGGGGGTGTTTCTTTGTGAAACTCTCAGGTTACGTTCGAACGGAAAGTCACTTCTGGTAACTGAGCGACATTCAGGAAATCGAGCAGACAAGGTGTCAATGCGTCCAGCTATCGAGACACACGCTGTTCCAGTTCAGATTGAGAAGCTCCTCACGCGGGGCATGCAGGGGCTTGGCTTTCCGGAGGAGCTTGAGATTCAGTTTGAGCGCGACGGCGGTGCTCCGCGATCGCGGCGTCTCTGGCGGGAAGGGCTGATCTCCATTCTCGCGTTCAACGGGTTTTATGTTGGCGAGTGGCTGCTGACTCACCAGATCACCAGGCATGAGCTGGCCCTGCAGCTCGGGGTTGTCACGCCGCTTTGCCTGATGGTTAATCTGCTGATGCGCTTCAATCCCCCTCGCTGGCTGCGCGAAGGCAGTGTCTCGCTGATGACGTGCGTGATCGCGTGCGCGTACCTGTATTTCCAGGTGGGCAAACCACCGGTCTCGATCGCCTTTACGCTAGTTGGGGTCATCGTGACTGCCATGTTTGCCGCCGTTGTGATGCGGCTTCGCTTCCGCTACGCGCTGGTGGCCTCTACGGTCATCGCCCTCTCGGGCGCTCTGTTTCTTTTGGTCGATCACGCGCTCAAGGCGGACGAGAAGATTACCGGCCTGGCGCTGATGTCGATCGCGATCAGCATCGGCATGATGTCGAACTACAGCCTGGAACGAGAGGAGCGGCTGGGGTATCTACGGTATCTCCAGAGCGAGTCGAACCGGATTGAGATCTCGGAGATGAACTCCCGCCTGGCGGAGCTTTCTTCGATCGATAAGCTGACTGCACTTCCGAACCGGCGAGCGTATGAGGAACGATTCGAGCAGATATGGCAGCAGGCCCGCGCCGAGGAGTCGCCACTCGCGCTGATCGTTATCGATGTCGATCACTTCAAGGTGCTGAACGATGTGCGCGGCCATATCTACGGCGACGAGGTGCTGCGGCGTGTCGGCTCGTTGTTGCCGCAGGCGCTTCGCTCGACAGCCGATTTTGCCGCACGCTATGGCGGCGAGGAGTTTGTGGTGCTGCTGCCGAAGACCGATCGCGAGAGCGCCGAGCGGGTCGCCGAACGGATTCGCGCGCTCATCGAAATGGCCGGATCGCCGCCGCAGCCGCCTCTGCCGGAGAGAGAGTGTCTGATGTGGGTCACGGGAAGCTGCGGTATTTCGACCTGCGTTCCTACGAGCGGAATACAGAGGGAGTGGCTGCTCGAATCCGCCGATAAAGCGATGTACCGGGCGAAGTCCGAGGGCCGCAATCGCGTTTGCTATCGCTCGCTGGAGCCTGTGTTCGATGGCGAGCTGCGTATCCCGATTACCGGGCACGTGGCCTGACAGCCGACGGTGTTGTGTCTGTCTGGAGCGGGAGACGGGGATCGAACCCGCAACCAACGGCTTGGGAAGCCGCTACTCTACCATTGAGCTACTCCCGCGCGAGAGTGCATCCAGTATAGCTGGGAGACGCTCTCCATGGCCGAAGCCGCTGCCTCTTGTTTTGCCTGCACCCGTCGCTTGCCGGTGCGATCTGTGCGCTGGCGTTTTGTGCTACTGCTGGTGGCCCTGGTTGGGTTGCGATCCATTGCGTTTGCAAGTCCGCCGGGGGACCTCAGTGCGTGGCTGACGGTGCAGGATGCGAGGCTTGGAGCCGCGGCGGGAACTATCGTGATCGATCAGCCTGGCCGCATTGAAGCGCCGGTTACGCTGCAGCCGCGACACTCTCTGGAGCTCCGCGCGCCGGTCGACTGGTCGGCTACGGTTCGGCTGGCGGGGGGCAACACCATTGAGTGCGCGAGCGCCGCCACGATTACGGCGCATCTGCCGGCCTATGGCTTTGCGCAGGCCAGGGGCATGCTGCTGCTGACGGAGGGGGGATCGCACATACGGGTTACCGGTTGCGCCGTGAACTCCGATGCGCCGAGCCTGCTGCTAGCCGGCTATCCGGTTTCCGATCTGGAGATGACTGGCAACACGCTGAACGGGCTGATGCTGCTGGCAGTGAACGGCGGCTCGGGTTCAAGCCAGCGGCTGACGGTTGCGAAGAACGTTGTGCGGGCGACAAAGCCAGGCGTGACGTACGCGGGGATGCAGCTTAATAGCGCGAAGAACGTGATGGTTTCGGGTAATTCCTTTACGAACCTGATGCACGGAGCGATGTGGTGGGGCGGTGACGCGGGCGCTCCGGGCGCCAGTCTCGCCCAGGTGACTACGACCGGGGAAATGTTCTTTACCGGGAATGTCTGCAAGGACGTCGGTGGATCCTGCATCTGGGGGTCTATGGGCTATGACATCACAATGCGCGGCAACTCCGCTGACGGCTGCGGCGACGTCTGCTTCGATACGGAGGGCGGGCTGCGAACGCAGATGATCGGCAATACCGCGACCGGCTGTAACAACGGATGCGCGGGTATTTTTTTCTTTACCGCGCAGACTACGATTGCGGGCAATCACTTTCGCGCGCAGGCTCCGGGTGGCGGCCTGATCTTCATCAAGAATAGCTCGCAGAACCCGTCGGCGCATGATGGTTTGTCAATCCTCAATAACGAGCTGCGCTGCGAGCCGGATCTGTGCCGGGCGGTGTACCAGGAGGCGGCGGGCGGCATACGGTTTGCAGGCAATGAGCTGACGAATGGCGTCTGGCTGCCGATAGCATATGCCCGATCGGTGACGATCACCGGGAACCATCTTGTCTACACGCGGGCGATCGCGGGTGTTCCGGCTGCGCTCTGGGTGCCGGGGATAAATGGGGGAACGGCGCTTGAGGTGACGGGGAATCGGATCGAATCGAATGCGGCGCAACCGGATGGGAGCGCCTGCATTGCCGCGGGCTGGAGCGACTTCAACGCCACGGATACGCACGTGATTGCAGGCAATACGTGTGGTGGGACGAGCCCGTTTCCGGTTGGATTGACCGTGGTTTCAGAGGGGAAGAACCCGGGTGTGGCGGGGATCTGGATTGTGAGTGCGAATCACTTTGGAGCCGGGGAGATACATCATACGGCCAAGACGCCCAATGAACGGTTTTTCGATATGGGGCAGTGTGGGGCGGGATGTGAGGCGAACCAGGCAGCCATCAACGCGGTGCGCGCGCTGCCCGGGTGCGGTGGCGCGGCTCCGGTGGTGGCGGCGGGGGGGACGATGCCAGTGTGTCTGGGTGGTGTGCGCGGGTGGGGCTCGGTGGCGTTGCCGCGGTGAGATATGGCGTA
The DNA here is from genome assembly GCA_964246835.1 of uncultured Acidobacteriaceae bacterium. Classification (GTDB taxonomy): domain Bacteria; phylum Acidobacteriota; class Terriglobia; order Terriglobales; family Acidobacteriaceae; genus Edaphobacter. The sequence goes on from CAXTRT010000007.1 coordinate 107,262, forward strand.
TCTGATGGCCCAAGTCCTTAGACTTAAGAGAGTGCGTGGCGACGGACCTCTTGAAGGTTAGGAATGCTAAGAGGGTTCGATACTGTCAAAAGCTTTTAGCCAGGTCCGAACAAGAAGCAGGTTGCTCCCCTTCGGTTTCACTCAGGGTCGGAACGGAAGAAAGAAAAGCAAAGGACTTGATCGAAGTTTCCCCGCGACGCACATAACGATGAAAGGCTCTTCCTTCGGGAAGGGCCTTTTGTTTTTTGGGGGAAAGGATGCAGTTGACGACAAAGGAGGGCGCCAGCCGCACGGACATGATTGCGTTCGCGCTGCTGGTGTTGGCAGTGGGAACGGCGATGATGGCGTTCGCGCTGGGGAGAGAGGATCCTTCGGTGCGCACGGCGGTGCTGCTGTGCGTGACCAACCTGGTAACGGCGCTTACCAGCATTGCGGCGACGCTGCTGGTGGGTAAGGCAGGGACGACGCACCAAGTGGAGACGAAAGAGCCGGCGAGGCTGACGACGGCGGAGAGCCAGACGACGACCTCCGTGCAGCCGCTGGAGCGCGATGCGACGACAACACGGAATGACAACAAGGAGACGACTTGATGAGTACGACGACGATGAACTTCGATCCGACGCTGCATGCGGCGGCGGGAGCAGTAGGAAACGGTGTGGCGAGCGGTGTGGTGACGGGCACGACGGGAGGCGGAGCGCTGGCGGCCTTCGAGGGCTTTCTGAAGACTGCCGGGCAGGTAGCGGGTGTGGTGCTGTCGGAGATTGTGAAGTATGTGGTGCCGATGGCGCAGGTGGCGGCGGTGGCCGATCCGGCAGCGGCGCCGGCGTTGACGGCGTTTACGACGTCGCTGCAGCTGGTGCAGACGGCGGTGGTGAGCGCGCAACAGCGATGGGCGGCTGAAGGCTCCGCGGCGAATGCGCAGAAGCTCTCGGACGTGCTGGTGACGGTGGAGCAGCCGATTGTGCTGCTGTTTGCGCAGGCGGGGCTCGCTGTCGATACGGCCTACGTGACGAATCTGGTGAACGGCGTTGTGGCGATCCTGAACGCGCAGCCAGGTGTGGTTCTGCAGACGGCAGGGAAGTAGGGAGAGGCTGGGTCGCGGTGACGAGACTCACCGCGATCCAGTTTGCTAGAACGCTCCTTGAGAGCCTGTTCGTCGCTTGTACCGAAGAGCTTCAGGAGAAAAGAACAAGCAAAGACAACGGCGAATGCGGGGATCTCTCCACTGCGTCGTGC
>CAXTRT010000008.1:0-105905 GCA_964246835.1 uncultured Acidobacteriaceae bacterium
GGGTGGGGTTGTCGTGCGGTTCACCGGGGGCGTAGAGGGTGGGTGGCTTGCGGCGGTCGCCGGGTTCTGCAGGTGGCGCGTCTCCGAGCTGCGTCTGTGTCGCAGCGGGGGAGACCTTCTGCGCGACGGGAACGGCGGTGGGCTCGCCAGGGGGAGTCTCTGAGGGTGCTGGCGTTGTGGGACCGATCTCGGCAGATTTAGCCCGGGCCTCCTCGGACGGCTTTCCGCCGGGTTCTGCTGTGCGGTTCACACGTCCGCCCAGAAGGATGGGCGCGTCCGATCGTTCGGGAATGAGGGTCTCGGCCAGGTGCATGGCGGCGCGGTCCTTGCCGGTCGGCGGCGGCAGGGGGTAGATCTCGATCGCGCCGTTGTTGAGCACGGCCAGCTCGTCGCCATTGGGCGAGAGGGCGAAGTTCTCGGATGCGCGCAGGATGGGGTTGCAGTTGAGCGAGAAGACCTGCCGTCCGCTCTCAGTCTGGTAGACGGTTACGGTCTGGGCGAGCAGGCCGCCGGGCTCCTGGTTCTCTCCGACTGGGAAGCTGGTGGTGAGGCGGCTGAGGGCGAAGCGGCCGGCTGCGGGCGCGAAGGAGAAGGCGGGCGAGGTAAAGCTCTCGGCGAAGGTCTGCTCCCACATCTCTTCGCCGCGCAGGTTGAAGCCGCCAAGCTCTCGCGGATCGCTGCCGCCGCGGCAGCCGAAGGCGACGAACTCGCTGCGGCTAACCAGGAACGGGATGGGATGGCAGCTGGAGTCGAACGGCGAGAGCTCGTTGACCTTGCCCTGATGGGAGTTGAAGTTGAAGGCCCAGTGGGCGTTGCCCTCATCGAGCACGGAGAGATAGCCGGCGGCGTCGATCGGCAGCAGGACCAGCTTGTGCGAGGCAACGGTGCCCGCCTTGGTGGGTACGACCTGCTCCTGACTCTCATGTTTCTCTTCAGCGGAGCGACGCAGGCGGAAGAAGTCGATTTGGACGAGGCTGGCGGGCTCTTCGGCGGCGGCGTCCCCGGCTGCTGCGGCGGCGGCAGCGGCCGCGGCATAGGCGGAGATTCCGGGGCTGGGCTTGCGCGGGCGAGGGATGTAGGGGGAGCGATCGAGGGTCTCAAGCGTCAGCAGGTCGCCGTCCGGCGAGACGAGAACGGAGCCGATGGGCCGGCTGCTCTTGACAAACGGCTGCTGCGCGAAGGACTCATCGGCGGCGAGACCCGCGAGTGGACGAAAGACTGTCAGCACATCGCGCTGGCGCAGCACAAAGGCGCCGCTGCCGAGGCTCCAGAGGTACTGGCCGGGATCGTGCACACGCCAGGAGGTACGCGCGAGGGCTTTTCCGGAGGGCAGATCGAGCAGGACGGCGTCGATGTTGCGGTCGATATCGGTCTCAGGATCGCCGGGGATACGCGGCATCAGACGCCGGCGATTGAAGGTCAGCAGCAGATGCTTCGCGTCGACGTAGTGAAGGGTGAGGAGGGAGGCACCGGAGGAGCGCACCTGTTCGGGAAAGGTCTGGAACTCGAGCGGCTCCAGCGGAATGCGGACCGAGGGCGCCTGGCGGGCGAGGCACAGCGACGGCGCCGCGGCGAGCAGGAGGGCGGCTGCTCGAACGAGAGATGCTGGCATACGCCTGGCGGCGGCGAATCGTGGCATAAGCACCTGCCTTCGTCTACTCTGGCATACGTGCGGCGGCAGAGCAAAGCGCCGGCGGCGGCGGATTGCATGCGATGGTAAGAGCTGACGGCTCCAGTGAACCTGCGGCGGATGTCTTGCGTAGGATGGGTTTGAAGCTTAAGGAGACGAGAATGGCAATGGAACGACCGATTGCGGCCGCTCAATGGAAGTGGCGGGGGAAAGCGTGGGGGAGCTCGCGGGTTCGAGGGATAGCGATCCTGGGAGCTTTGCTGGGTGGATCCTGTGGGTTCGCGGAGCTGGGGCTTGCACAGCAGACGCGCGGCCTGGTGGCGGCGGCGCCCGAGAGCACGCCCGAGGTCTACAAGCCGATCCCCAGCTTCGATACGACATCGATCGATAAGACGATCGACCCATGCACTGACTTCTACAAGTTTGCCTGCGGCAAGTTCCAAGCCAACCATCCCATTCCGGGCGACCAGGCTGGCGTCGACCAGTTCTATGCGCTTTACAACGTGAATACGCAGTCGCTTCGCGGCATTCTGGAGAAGGCCTCGGCCGGCGGCGGCTCGCGCTCTACTGACGAGCAGAAGATCGGCGATTACTACAAGGCCTGCATGGACGTGACGGCGATCGACGGCAAGGGCCTAGCGCCGCTGCAGCCGGTGCTGAGCGAGATCGACGGGCTCGGCAACAGCCTGCTCGCGAAGCGGGATCTGCCGAAGGTGATCGGCGATCTGCAGCGCATGGGTATCGATGTGTTCTTTGGCTACGGCGAGCAGCAGGACTACAAGGACGCTACCAAGCAGATCGCTTTTGTCTCGCAGGGAGGCCTGGGCCTGCCGGAGAAGGACTATTACCTGCGGACGGGCGCAAAGGACGAGACGATCCGCAAGCAGTATGTCGCGCATATGGCGAAGATGCTGACGCTGGCGGGAAGCTCGCCGGAGCAGGCGGCGAAGGACGCCGATGCGATTCTGGCGTTCGAGACGAAGCTGGCGCAGGCCTCGCTGGGTGTGACGGACCTGCGCGATCCGGAGAAGACCTATCACCTGGAGCCGATCGCGACGTTTGAGAGCAAGCTGCCGGGGGTGAACTTTGGGCAATTCGAGGCGGCGGTGCACTCGCCCTCGGTGACGGAGATCAACGATTCAACGCCGGGCTTCTTCCCTCCCCTGGTGCTGGCGGTGCGCGACACGGACATGCGGGTGCTGAAGGCGTACATGCGCTACCACGCGCTGACTACGCTGAGCAGCCGTCTGCCGACGCGCTTCGACGATGAGAACTTTGAGTTCTACAACCACGAGTTGAACGGTGTGCCGGAGAAGCCGGCGCGCTGGAAGCGCTGCTCGAACGCGGTCAATGGCGCGCTCGGCGAGGCGCTGGGCAAGGTGTATGTGGAGCAGTACTTTGCCGGCGACAGCAAGGCCAAGATGCTGCAGATGGTCGGCGACATTGAGCATGCGATGGACGTCGATATCGACTCGCTGACGTGGATGAGCGCGCCGACCAAGGTGCGGGCGAAGGAGAAGCTGACCGCGGTGGCGAATAAGATCGGCTATCCGGAGAAGTGGCGCGACTACAGCGCGCTCACAGTGAAGGCGGACGACGCGCTGGGCAACCAGGAGCGGGCGAGCGCTTTCGAGAACGACCGGCAGCTGAACAAGATCGGCAAGCCGATGGATCGCGGCGAGTGGGGCATGACGCCGCCGACGGTGAACGCCTACTACGACCCGAGCATGAACGATATCAACTTTCCGGCGGGCATTCTGCAGCCGGCGTTTTACGACCCGAAGCAGGACGACTCGGTGAACTATGGGCATATCGGCGCGGTGATTGGGCATGAGCTGACGCACGGCTTCGACGATGAGGGCAAGAAGTTCGACGCGAAGGGTAATCTAAGCGACTGGTGGACGGCGACGGACACGAAGAACTTCGAATCGCGCACGGACTGCTTGGTGAAGGAGTACGGCAACTTTACGGCGGTCGACGATGTGAAGGTGAATGGCAAGCTGACGCTCGGCGAGAATACGGCCGATAACGGCGGTCTGGTGCTGGCGTACATGGCGTACCTGGACCGGGCGAAGCAGAGCGGGCAGAACCTGGCGGCGAAGACCGACGGCTATACCGGGCAGCAGCGCTTCTATATCGCGTTTGCGCAGAACTGGTGCGAAAACTCGCGGCCCGAGAGTATACGGACACAGGTGCTGCAGGACCCCCACTCGCCGGACCACTTCCGCGCGGATGGGGCGATCGTGAACCAGCCTGGCTTTGCGGATGCGTTCGGCTGCAAGAAGGGCGCGGCGATGGTGCCGGTGGATAGCTGCAGGGTTTGGTAGAACGTTGTTCGTTGTTCGTTTACTTGGCGGAGATGGACGCTTTATGAACGGATATCGGACATCGTGTGCCGTGCACCGTTCTGCAAAGATAGAACCATGCACTTAACGAAACATCGGGGATGGGGCTTTGCGGCGTGCGCGCTGGCGAGCTGCTTCTGGGGCGGTGGCTTCTTCTTCGGCAAGATCGCACTGGCGGAGATGTCGTCCGCGTTCATGGTGTTGTACCGGTTTCTGTTTGCGATGATTCCGCTGCTGCCGCTGCTGGTACTGCATCGGCCGGGATTCAGCCGGCGGGAGTGGGGTCTGCTGGTGGTGGCGTCGTTCTTGGGCGTGCCGCTGCAGTTTCTGGTGCAGTTCTATGGGCTCTCGCTGACGACGGTGAGCCATGCGTCCCTGATGATCGGCACCATGCCGGTGGTGCTGGCTGCGGGTGCGACCATCTTTGCGCACGAGCGGCTGGATGCGATCGGATGGGTGGCGATGGGTGTCTCCACGGCTGGGGCGGCGCTGATTGCGCTCAGCGGGCGAGGGCATGCCGGCGGCAGTTCGGGCGGGAGTTCTCTTGAAGGCGATCTGCTGGTGGTGCTCTCCTGCCTGATCGCGCTGTTCTGGATTCTGCTGAACAAACGGCTGATGCGCGGGCACAGTCATCTGGGCGTGACGGCCTATGGCCTGCTGTGCGGAACGGCGATGCTGATTCCCTGGGTGCTGCTGGGTCATGGTGTGCCGCCGGTCGCGCATGTCTCGTGGCGGGCGTGGGGTGCGCTGGCGGCGAGTGGAGTGTTGTGTACGGCAACAACGACGCTGCTGTGGAACTGGGGCATGACGCAGGTGCCGGCGTCGCAGGCGGGTGTTCTGCTGAATATCGAGCCGCTGATGGGAAGCCTGCTAGGTGTGCTGGTGCTGGGCGAGCGGCTGGGGCCGACGGCCTGGGTGGGTGGCGCCATGATTCTGTTCGCGGCCGTGACGCTGACGATGAGGCCGCAGGAGGGGCACGGGGAGACAGTTGCATCTCGGCAGGATGAGGTTTTTGATTCGCTCTGAAGTAGGTAGTGTTCTGCTTGGAAATGCATGCAGTTTACGAGGGCAAACGCTGATAGATGTCTTTGCGGTGCCCCGCCGCCAGTACCAGTACAGTGATTTGCTCGTGTTGAATACGGCAGATGATCCGGTAGTCCTGCACGCGATAGCGTCGTAGACCAACGAGAGGGCCTGTGAGCGGTTTACCCAGCGACTCAGGGTCTGCGGCCGTTATTACCCGTTCCTCAAGATACCGGGCAATCTTACGTCGGATCGAAGGATCCAAAGCAAGCAGGTCTTTCTGTGCTCGCGGATCTACCCTAATCGTCCAGGCCAAGATTCCTCTTTACCTCTTCAAGCGAGAGGCTGGGCTCTGGATTCTTCAGACGTTCGAGCGCGATCTCAACATCCTCAATATCCTCGAGCTGCGCGATAAGGGCTGCACGGATCAAAGTATCGGCATCATTTCCGGTAGCGCGAGCGCGGTCCTCGTACTGATGGGCAATTTCGTCTGGTATCTGAATTGTGGTCATTCCGAACTCCATGAGAAGAGTATGACAGCCTCTGAGATCAGTAAACCTACACTTCATGGTAATTGGTACTCGACTTATATTGGCGTGATGATGCCGCCGACGGGCAGGCTGGTGGGCAGCTTGGGCCCGCTGCCGGGGCGCTTGAGGTGCATGGCGTCGGCGGTCATGTCGGTGTATTTCAAGCCGGCTCCGGTGTTGAAGAGGACGACTTTGTCGGTTGGCTTCAGCTCTCCGCCGGCGAGCAGCTGGTCGTAGGCCGCGGTGGCAGCCGCACCCTCGGGCGAGAGGAAGACACCTTCGTGTTTGGCCCAGTCCAGGATGCTCTCGAGGATGACTGCGTCGCTGCTGGCGATGGCTTTGCCGCCGGAGCGCGCGACGATGTCGAGGATGATGCTGTCGCCATAGGGTTTGGGCACGCGTAGCCCGGAGGCGAAGGTGTCGGCCCCTTGAAAGAACTCGCTGGCGGGCTGGTGTTCGTTGAAGGCTTTCGCGATGGGGGCGCAGCCGGTGGACTGCAGGGCGTACATCTTCGGACGCTGCGAGCCGCGCTCGATCCAGCCGAGCTCCTCCATCTCGTCGAAGGCCTTCCACATGCCGATCAGGCCGACCCCACCGCCGGTGGGATAGAAGACGGCGTCCGGATACTGCCAGCCAAGCTGCTCGACGAGCTCGTAGCCCATGGTCTTTTTGCCCTCGACGCGGAAGGGCTCCTTGAGGGTGGAGATGTCGAACCAGATCTCGGCCGCGGGTGTGCGGTCGGCCTTCTGCTGCTTGATTCTCTCGCCGACGAGGCGGGCGCAGTCGGAGATGAGGCCGTCGACCATGGTGACATCCGCGCCGTAGACGATGCCTTCGAGGTAGTTGGCGAAGGGAACGTCCTGCGGCATGAAGAGATGCGCGGCGATGCCGGCTGCGGCGGCGTAGGCGGCGAGCGCACTGGCGGCGTTGCCGGCGCTAGGGACGGCGAGGTGTTGAAGGCCGTAGTGCTTGGCCATGGTGACGGCGAGTGCGAGGCCGCGGGCCTTGAAGGTGCCGGTGGGGTTTGCGCCTTCTTCCTTGATGAGCAGGCCGGGATAGCGGCGGGACTGCAGCAGGGGCGTCCAGCCCTCGCCGAGGGTGACGGGCGTGACGCTGGGCAGAACGTCGCGGTAGCGCCACATGCCGAGCGATGCGGTGCTCTGGGCGGCGTAGCGGGCCGGGTTCTCGCGCCTGGCGGTGGCGCGCAGCCGATCCATGTCGTAGCGCACGTAAAGGACGCCGGCGTCAATCGGGCAGAGGGTCTGCGGAGTATCGGCGGAGAGGCGGTTTCGGCAGCGGGAGCACTCGAGATAGGCGATCTGTGAGGTGTTCTGGGGCATCTTTCGATGCTACCGAAGTCGCCGCCGGTGCGCGACGTGAGAACGCATATGGAACTCTGGGCCGGCTAGGTGCGAGCGAGCCAGAGACGCGCCGAGAGCTCAAGCGCGATGCTCGATGCGAGCAGGAGGGTGCTGATGACGAAGGCGCCGCCTACCCAGTGCAGCTCAAATCGGTTGCTGGCGAGAAACCGGTCCAGGATGCCGAGGACAAGGACCAGAACGGCGGCTTCCGCGAGAAAGGCGGCGACGCGATGCGAGGAAACTCGGACGAACTCTTCCAGAAGCGGTCTGCGATCTGAAAGATGGCTGCGATCCCGAGCGGCAGAGGAAGGAGCGGAATGAGGCTCAAGGGAGGCAGCCCCGGTGGAGGGCAGAAGGACCAGCCGAGCGGCGGATGCGGTTGAATCGGTGACTTTGGACGCCAGGGTTTGGGTGATGGAAGGCGATGGACCGACGGTGGAGAAGTGCTTGCGGAGATCGGAGGCGATGCGATTGTGGAACATAAACAAGCCTTTCACTGCTCTGTTCCAGTATGGCGAGAGACCGTTTTGCTGTCGAGTGAATTTCCCGTAACTGCATTCCTTTTTATCTACTTACGAGTATTTATGCACTTCGGATGAGAGAATATACAGGTGAGACGACGAGTGACAGAGCAAGCGGCAGTACGAATGATTGCAGTCGATATGGATGGCACGTTGCTGGCGACGAGCGGCCAGGTGAGTGCAGCGAACCAGAAGTCAATTGCGGCGGCACAGGCGGTGGGTACTGAGTTTGTGGTGGCGACCGGGCGGCGGCACAGCTATGCGATGCGGCAGCTGCGGGCACTGGAGCTGCCGGAGTCGAACCTGCTGGTCAGCTCGAATGGGGCGGTGGTGCGGACGATTGGCGGGCGCCTGATTCGGAGGGCATTGATGACGCGGGAGAGCTCGGAGCGGCTGTTTGCGCACCTGGGCGAGTTTCGCAATGCGCTGGTGGTGACGTTCGACTGCGTGGGGCCGGATGGCGAGGACGAACGTGGAGCGCTGGTGGTGGAAGAGCTCGCGGATCTGCACGCGAGTATCGACAAATGGATGATTGCGAATGCGCCGTATATCGAGCATGTGAAGCCGATCGAACGCTGCCTGGAGCGCGGTCAGCCGATCCAGATGATGCTGTGCGGGACGGTGGAGCGGATGCGCCGGGCGGAGGCTCTGCTGCGGTCCATGCCTGGAGTGCAAGCGGCGGACACGGATGGACTTACCGTTGATGGCGAGGTCGAGATTACGCTGCACCGAACGGAGTATCCGGAGCGGGACCTAAGCATCGTCGACATTCTACCGGCGGGTGCGAGCAAGGGCGCGGCTCTGCGGCTCTTGGCGGAGGAGCGCGGGATCGCGATGAGCGAGGTGATGGCGATCGGCGACAACTGGAACGATCTTTCGATGCTGGAGGTGGCGGGGTATCCGGTGCTGATGGCCAATGCTCCAGTGGAGCTGCTGACGATGGCTGACGAGCGCGGCTGGGCGATCACGCGGAGCAACGATGAGGATGGCGTGGCGCGGGCGATCGAGCCTTTTCTGCCTGAACGCGAGGCCGGAGTAGAGGCTGGAGTGGTGGTTCCAAGTGCGGTTTAGGCTCGCTCTGGGGGGCGAGAGACCCCGTTCGGGTGAGGTGAAGCTTGGTTCTGCGGTGGTAGGCTGCTGAGGTGACGATGCAGGGTACGTGTATTAAGCAGATCGTCGGATGGATGGCGTTCGCCGGGCTTGGCTGCCTGCCGCTGACGGCGGCGGAACGTGTAACGCTGGTGAATGGCTTTACCGTGGACTGCGTGCGGCATGAGACGGCGGGCGACCGGATACGACTGTTGCTGGCCGAGCCCGCAGGAGCTGCGGAGGCGGCGTACATGGACGTGGCGGCCGGCTCGGTCGCCTCAATTGCGGTGACGGCGGACCCGGTGATGGCAACGAGCGTAGAGCGAGGCAGCGGGGCGGGAAAGCTGGCTGGGTCGGCCGCAGCGGCGGCGCTGGCGGGATCCGCGGCTGCGGGCGCGTCCGGCCGAACGATGTCGACGGACGAGATGCATCCGTTGCTGGTGCACGCCGGGGTGGCGCACCGGATCGATGAGGATCTGCTGGCGAGTGTGGTGCGGGCGGAGAGCGGCGGGCAGACGCATGCGATCTCGCGCACCGGAGCACGCGGGCTGATGCAGCTGATGCCAGGGACGGCGGCGGCGGTGGGTGTGGCCGATGCGTTTGAGCCCGGGCAGAATGTGGATGGCGGCGCGGCGTATCTCGACGGGCTGCTGGTGCGCTATCACGATGACATGGCGCTGGCGCTGGCGGCGTACAACGCGGGGCCGGGCGCGGTCGACCGATGGCATGGCGTGCCGCCGTATCGCGAGACGCGGGCGTATGTGGCGCGGGTCATTCGCGAGTTCAACCGGCGCAAGCTGGCGGCGATGACGACGGCCAGCGCGCGCGGGCCGCAGTAGCCGTGGCGGACGGGATGCACGGGTTGCCGACAAGAGAACCAGAAGCAGAAAAGACGGTTGTTCGCCGGGCAAGCTTACGCGGACCAACAGCCGCTGCCACGAAGAGTTCGCTGAAGATGTACGCGATCTTTTTGCTGGCGGTGGTTTCGATCGGGTTTGCACTACACCGCGCGCATTTTGACTGGCGAGCATTTCTGGCGGAGCTGCGGGTAGTGGTGTGGTGGCATATCGCCGCGGGTGTGGCTTTGATCTACGGGACGTATTGGCTGCGGGCGTGGCGATGGGCGGAGTTCTGCCGGCCGATGACCGAAGGTGAGGGAGTTGGAACAGCAGATCCCTATGGGATGACAACAAAAAGGACAAATCCGGTGCGGGCGCGCGAGGTGCTGGGGGCGCAGTTTGTCGGGTTTACGGCGGTGGCGATCTTCGGGCGGCTGGCGGACCTGGCGCGGCCTTACCTGGTGGCGCAGCGGACGCGGCTGCCGGTGAGCTCGCAGGTAGCGTTGTATACGGTCGAGCGGATGTTCGATCTGGGCGCGGCGGCGGTGGTGTTTTCAAGCGCGCTGGCGTTTACGCCAGCCGGGCTCGCGCACCGCGACCGGTTCGTGCGGGTGGGTGTGGGAAGTCTGGCGGCAACGCTGTTCTTGGCAGCCTTCGCCGTGGCCGTCCGGCTGCGGGGTGAGGTGGTGGCGGCGTGGATTGCGCGGGTCGTGGCGCGGGTGTCGCCCAAGGTTGCGGCGGTGGTGGCGGAGAAGATTCTGGATTTCCGGGCGGGGCTTCGGGCGATCTCGACGGTGCGGGAGTTTGTGGTGGCGGCGGCGATCTCGCTCCTCATGTGGCTGATGATCGGCGGGGCGTACTGGCAGACGGCGCATGCGTTTGCGCAGACGCCGGAGCTTGCCACACTTAGCTTTTCGCGGACGATGCTGCTGATGGCGGCGAGCCTGGGCGGATCGCTGCTGCAGCTGCCGGGACTGGGCTGGTTTACGCAGATTGCGGCGACGGCTGCTGCGATGCGCGGCTTCTTCGGCGCGCCGATAGAGGCGGCGACGGCGTGCGGGGCAATGCTGCTGTGCGTGACGTCGTTGAGTATCGTGCCGGCGGGGCTGGTGTTTGCTCGGGTGGAGGGAGTGAGCTTGCGGGATGCGGGGAAGACGGGCGAGGCGGAGATAGAAGCGCGGGGGGAACGGTGAAGTGACGGACCTTGCTGCGGTGTCTCAGGAACACCGTTTTACTTCCCCGGAGTCGATGGCATTCTTATAATTCGGGTATGCATTTCTTGATTTTTATGGACGGCCTGCGTGCTGGCGTCATTTGGATCATCTGGGCCGTGATACTTGGCTTGGCTGTATATCTGATCTGGGCACCCAAGATCGTGCGCGGTTGGCGCAAAAATAGCATGCGTGTAGTAGGCACGCTTCTCGCCATCGTATTCGTCTGTGTATCAGTAGTGCTTGGTGTCGGAACCCTTATGGGCGCAGACCCGCCGCGCGAACACACAGGTTTTACTTCCGCGACAGGGGAGAGAGTTGCGCTCCTGAGTCATAGCTCTCTTCGCGATTCCGCAGCTACGCAGGTATCGGTGAAACAAGGATGTTGTCGCAGACTTATCGCTTACGAGTATTTCGGAGATGGCGATGATTACATGGACGGACACTCTGTGCAGTGGATCGATGATCATCACCTTGCCGTCCGATATGCAGTCGATCCATCAGGGCTGCAGATGTGCCGCCCTGATGTCGGCGATGTTATCGTCTCATGCGAGCCACATCCCGATCCCACAACTCAACCTAAACTTTGAATTGGTTCTTCCACGAAGTCAGATTTTCGGCAACAACAATTGGGCGTGACTCGATGAAGAGCTGGCGATGTGCCAGTGAAGGCGCTCAGATTGAGAACGATGTCAAGACTACAAGGGTCGCTAGATCGCTCTGCCGGAATCTTGCATTTAACAAGTAAGTTCCGAGACGCTTTGCTTTGACCTTAGTCGCAGAGATGCGGTTGGACCATTGTTCCCGGCGGGTGAGGGCGTTCCCGGTAGAGAAGCAGGTTCTCGACTGCGTTTTCGGGTCGATCTGGTCGGTAACGTAGCGGCGTCAGCTCGCGCATGGATCGAGGCGGGAAAGGCGGGACCGCTTGCTGCTATAGAATCGAACCCGTCCCGATGCGATGTCCTTACTGTGGTTTTTCTCAAGATCGAGTGGTGGATTCACGCGAGAGCAAGGAGGCGGATTCGATCCGTCGACGGCGCGAGTGTGAGCAGTGCGGCAAGCGGTTTACGACGTATGAGCGGATCGATGAGATTCCGTACATGGTGGTGAAGAAGGATGGGCGGCGGGAGAAGTTTGACCGGCAGAAGGTGCTGAGCGGGCTGTTGCACTCGTGCTCGCGGCGGCCGATTTCGGCGGCGAAGCTGGAACAGATTGTGGATGAGACCGAGACGTTTGTGGTGGAGAGCCCGGAGCGCGAGCGGTCGACCAAAGAGGTTGGCGAGATGATTATGGCGCGGCTGCGCGAGATCGATAAGGTGGCCTATATCCGGTTTGCGAGCGTGCATAGGGACTTCAAGGATGTGCAGGAGTTTCAGAGCGAGTTGGAGCGGCTGAGCGGGAAAGAGAAGAGTAGAGGGCAGGCATGAGTGAGGCTGTAAAGACGCACAGGATTACGTTGATTCCGGGGGACGGCATTGGGCCCGAGGTGACGGACGCGGTGGTGGAGATACTGGAGGCCGCGGGCAGGCGGAATGGGGCGAGCTTTGACTGGCATCGGTATGACGCCGGCGCTGAGGCGTTCGCGAAGACTGGCGAGTATGTGCCGAAGGCGCTGTATGAGTCGATCGAGCAGAACCGGGTGGCGCTGAAGGGGCCGGTGACGACGCCGATCGGCGGCGGGTTCTCGTCGATCAACGTGACGCTGCGAAAGAGGTTCGACCTCTATGCAAACTTCCGGCCGGTAAAGAATCTGCCCGGGCTCGAGACGAAGTATCCAGGGATCGATTTGCTTATTGTGCGGGAGAACACTGAGGACCTGTATGCGGGTCTGGAGGTGATGGTGGTGCCGGGCGTGGCGCAGTCGCTGAAGATCATTACGGAGAAGGGATCGACGCGCATCGCTAAGTTTGCGTTTGAGGCGGCGCGGAAGTACGGCCGCAAGAAGGTGCATTCCGTACACAAGGCAAACATCATGAAGCTTACGGACGGGCTGTTTCTCGATTGCTGCCGCAAGGTGGCAAAGGACTTTCCTGAGATTCCGTATGCGGAGCATATTGTCGATAACACGTGCATGCAGTTGGTGATGAATCCATGGCAGTACGACGTGCTTGTGACGGAGAACCTGTACGGCGATATTCTGAGCGATCTGTGCAGCGGGCTGATCGGCGGGCTGGGACTGGTTCCGGGCGCGAACCTGGGTGTGGAGTGCGCGATCTTTGAGGCAGTGCATGGATCGGCACCGGACATTGCGGGCAAGGGTCTGGCGAATCCGACGGCGCTGCTGCAAAGCGCGGTGCTGATGCTGCGGCATATTGATGAGGCGGCAAGCGCGGATGCGATCCAGACTGCGCTTGAAGCCGTGTATGCCGAGGGTAAGACGCTGACGCGGGATGTGGGCGGATCGAGCGGTACGGGGCAGTTCAAGGATGCGGTGCTGGCGGCGCTGGAGGGTGGGAAGGCATGAAGGGATACGCGGGTGTTGCATCGATTTTGATAGCTGGATTGATGCTGACGGGGTGCAAGCCGGATGCGGCGCTAAAGAAAGGTGAGTCGCTTGACGGCGGGACAAAGCCCGCGACGGCGGCGACGCCGAGCGGGTCTCCCGTGGACCCGGCGACTGCGGGATCGTTAACGGGCGTGGTGAGCTTTGCAGGAAAGCAACCGGAACGGTTACAGATCGATATGAGCCAGGATCCGGTGTGCTCCATGATGGGCGGGCAGAATGAGGCCGAGCAGTACGTGATCGCTAAGGGCAAACTGGCGAATGTGTATGTCTACGTGAAGAGCGGGCCGGCGGCGGCGATGAATGCGGCTCCGAGCGGGCCGCTCGGGCCGGTGGTGCTGGACCAGAAGGGCTGCCGGTACACGCCGCATGTGGTTGCGGTGATGCGTGGTGGTGCAGTTGAGTTTCGCAACTCGGACTCGACGATGCACAACATTCACACGATGCCGACGGTGGCGGGCAATGAGGTGATCGATGTTTCGCAGGGGCCGAAGGGCGCGCCGCAGGTACGGCGGTTTGATCATGCGGAGTCAATGATGCCGGTACGGTGCAACAACCATCCGTGGATGAACGCATTCATCAATGTTTCAGCGACGCCATTTTTTGCGGTGAGCGCGGCGGACGGCGGCTTTACGCTGGCGGGGCTGCCGGCGGGCGACTACACGTTGGGAGTTGTACACGAAAAGATGGGGGAGAAGACGGTGCAGGTGACAGTGAAGGCGCATGAGACGGCGAAGGCTGCCGTGGTGTTTTCGGCTACGAAGTAGCGGCTACAATTCCCTTCTGCCGTCTGGAGGCCTGATTCGATGAAGCTGGAATTGATCTTGCATAATCTGCCGCTGTGGTTCCTGGTTTTCTCTCTCTTTCTACCGCGGGTGGCGCTCGCGATCGGATGGCTGCAGGGCGTGCTGACACCGTTTCATCTGTTCGGCGTGGTGCCGCTGGTAGTTGCAGTGCTGCTGCCCCGTGTGCTGATTCTGTACCTGATCTATACGGACCAGGGGCTGAGCCTTTGGTTTTTGATCCATCTGCTGGCGGCGCTGCTAGTGTGGGGCGGTTCCGGTGGGTACTCGGCGCGGCGGCGGCGGCGAGAGGACTACTAAGCTCAAGGCTCGATCACTAATAAACGCCGGGGATGATGCGTTTCGTCGACTGCCGATAGATGGCGTACTCCGCGCCGAAGGCTTGGTGCATAGCCTTCTCTTCAACGTGGATGCGGTACAACAGTGCTGCTGCCGGGCCGATCAGCATGAGAGTGAGGCTAACGGCATTCCGGGAGTGCAGCCCGATCGCCAGAAAGATGAGGAGCATGCCGAGGTAGGAAGGGTGGCGAATAGAACGGTAGAGGCCATTCTGGTAGATGGTTTGCGAGGTGTGGATGGCGACGTTCACGCTGAACGATCTCCCCAGTGAAAGGATAGCTATCCAGCGAACGACGAGCCCTGCGACGAAAAGAACGATGGCGAGCGGTTTCAGTAAGGCGGCGCCGCCCAGGCTTGCTGCGGGGAAGCTGTCGGCGAGCCAGTCGCACGCAGAGATACAGGTGATGATGGTGGCCCAGAGAACAAGGATGGAGCCGCGGTCGTGAGTGCTGCCCTGTGCTGGCCGCGTGTGCGTGGTGATGACGAGGGCGATCTCGGAGGCGGTCCAGATCACGAAGAGCCAGGGCCAAAGTGATGCAATATGCATGGAGATCTCCTGTCACTGCTGCTTTGTGAGTTTACGCATCCGCGTGCTGCATGGTTCCCGCACCTTGCCGGGGGATGGGCTGCGACTCACAGGCCGCTGTTGCTATTCTTGAGGAATGGAACGACGCAGGGTCGGCATTCTCGGGGCGACTGGCATGGTAGGCCAGCGGTTTGTGCAGATGCTGCATCAGCATCCGTGGTTTGAGATTGCATGGCTGGCGGCGAGCGATCGGAGTGCGGGCAAGACGTACGGCGAGGCGTGCCGATGGAAGCTGGAGACGCCGCTGCCGGCGAAGATCGCGACCATGACGATGCAGCCGAATGTGCCGAAACTGGCGGTGGGCGAGCTGCCGAAGATTATCTTTGCGGCGCTCGATGCGGAGATTGCACGGGAGCTGGAGCCGAAGTTTGCGGCGGCTGGATGCGCGGTGATCTCGAACTCGAGCGCGTTCCGGATGACGAGCGACGTGCCTCTGGTAGTGCCGGAGGTCAACGCGAGTCATCTGCCGCTGCTGGAGAGGCAGAGCTGGCGCGCGGAGAGCGGCGGCTACATTGTCACGAATCCAAACTGCTCGGCGATAGGGTTGGTGCTGGCGCTGAAGCCGCTCGAGGAGCGGTTCGGGATTGAGAGTCTATTTGTTTCGACGATGCAGGCGGTGAGCGGCGCGGGGTATCCGGGTGTGGCGTCGTTGGACATTCTGGGCAACGTGGTGCCGTTCATCAAGAACGAGGAAGAGAAGCTCGAAGAAGAGTGCGCGAAGCTGCTCGGCACTCTGACGGACGACGGGATCGTGATGGCGTCGGCGACGGTGAGCGCGCATTGCAATCGCGTGGCGGTCGAGGACGGACATACCGAGTGCGTGTCGGTAAAACTAAAGACGAAGGCGACGCGCGAGGAGATTCTGGCGGTGTGGAGGGATTTTAAACCGTTCGCGGGGGAGCATCTACCGAGTGCGCCGGAGCAGCCGGTGGAGTACGACGAGGGGATTGACCGGCCGCAGCCGCGGCTGGACCGGATGCGCGGCAAGGGAATGGCGGCGACGGCAGGGCGGCTGCGCGCGTGCAGCCTGCTGGACTGGAAGTTTGTGGTGCTGTCGCATAATACGATTCGCGGAGCAGCGGGCGCAGCGGTGTTGAACGCGGAGGTGCTGGCGGTGATGGGCAAGTTCGACACGGTGCGCGATGCCGGCAAGAAGCTGGTGTCAGTGTGAGCACAGCGCGCGAAGACCTGGTGGTGATGAAGTTCGGCGGAACGTCGGTTGAGGACGCGCGCGCGATGGAGCGAACGGCGGCGATCGTTGCCGGACGGAGGGCGCGCGGACTGCGGGCGGTGGTGGTGGTCTCCGCCATGGCCAAGGTGACCGACCAGCTGCTGGCGGCGGCGAAGGCGGCGGGCGATGGGGACAAGCCGGGTGCACTGGCCATTGCGGCACGACTGCGTAACCGGCATCTGGATACGGCGGCGCAGATGTTGGACGAGCCGCGAATGGCGGGAATGCACGCGGCACTAGGGCAGGAGTTTGATTCGCTCGATGACCTGCTGCGCGGGATCTCGGCAGTGGGTGAGCTGACACCGCGGACGAATGATCTTGTAGTGAGCTTCGGCGAGCGGCTTTCGAGCCGCATGGTGGCGGAGGCATTTGCCCAGCGTGGTCTCGATGGCACGCATGTAGATGCGCGAACCTGCATGGTTACAGATGCACATTTCGGCAAGGCGGCGCCGCTTGAGGCGGCGATCGAGAGCCGGTTGATGGAGCATGTGCTGCCGCTGCTTGATGCCGGGCGGACGCCGGTGATGGGCGGGTTTATCGGGTCGACGGTGGACGGGATTACAACGACGCTGGGGCGCGGCGGTTCGGACTACACGGCGGCGTTGATTGGCGGCGCGCTGCACGCGGGCGCGATCGAGATCTGGACGGACGTGAACGGCATTATGACGACCGATCCAAGGATCTGCACGGATGCGCTGCGGGTGAAGACGATCAGCTTTGAAGAGGCGGCGGAGCTGGCGTACTTTGGCGCGAAGGTGCTGCATCCGGCGACGATCCTGCCGGCAGTGCAGAAGAGCATTCCGGTGTGGGTGCTGAACAGCCGCGACGCGGAGAACGAAGGCACGAAGATCACGGCGGTGGCGCCGCACTGCAGAAGCCCGTTCAAGAGCATTGCAGCAAAGAAGAAGCTTACGATCATCGACGTGGTGGCGAGCCGGATGCTGATGTCACATGGATATCTGAAGGCGGTGTTTGATGTCTTTGACAAGTACAAGTGCGCAATCGACATGGTTTCGACGAGTGAGGTGAGCATCTCAATCACTGTGGACTCAAACGAGCGGCTGCCGGAGATCTGCGAGGAGCTGGGGCGGATCGCGGATGTGAAGTATGAAGGACGCAAGGCGCTGATCTGCCTGGTGGGCGAGGATATTCGCGGGCACAACGGGATCGCGGGGCAGGTGTTTACGGCGGTGAGCCACGTCAATCTGCGGATGATTTCGCAGGGAGCGAGCGAGATCAATATGAGCTTCATGATCGACGAGGATGACGTGGAGGAGGCGGTGCGAAGTCTGCATCGCGCCTTCTTTACAGAGCCGGATGCCACGGTGTTTGATGTGAACGCACGAAAGGCTGTGCCGGCGAACGTAGCGGCGACAGCTTAGAGAGGATATGGAACGATGCGCGTTCTGGTGCTGGGACATGGGAAGACGGGGAAGCTGGTAGCGGAGGTGGCGCATGAGCGCGGCCACGGCGTGCATGTGCTGGACGCGAAGGAGAACCGCGAGGCGATGGCGCTAACGCCGCCCTTTGTGGCTGGGTTCGACGTGGTGATCGATTTTACGACGCCCGAAGCGGTTGTGCAGAACATGCGGGCGTGCCTGGCGACGGGCGCGAGGATGGTGATCGGCACGACGGGCTGGTACGCGCGGTTGAAGGACATGGAGGCGCTGGCGGAGCGCAGGCAGGCGGGTCTGCTGCATGGAACGAACTTCTCGGTGGGGGTGCAGGTGATGCTGGAGCTGGCGGGCACGATGGCGGATGCGCTCAAGCATGCGGGCTACACGTTTCGTGTGGAAGAGACGCACCATGCATCGAAGCTGGATGCACCAAGCGGAACGGCGATTACGCTGGCGGATGCCGTGCAAGCGGCGACGGGAAGCGGCGAGGTGCAAATAACATCGAAGCGCGAAGGCGATGTAGCAGGCGAGCATGTGTTGGTCGCCGAGGGTGATGCAGACCGGCTGATGCTGACGCATGTTTCGATCTCGCGGCGGGCGTTCGCGGAGGGTGCGGTGCGGGCGGCGGAGTGGCTGGCAACGCGGCGCGGGACGTTTGACTTCAAGGATATTTACAAGCAGCTTTAGATGGCTGCGGCCGTGCTGTAAAGGCAGGATGAGGAGTAAAGGACGATGGCGACGGCGACAGCAGTACAGGACACAACAAGCGCGTTCAGCAAACTGACCTTTGACGAGAAGCTGGATCGTCTGGCCGAGGTGGCGGTAAAGATCGGGCTCGGCTTGCGCGAGGGGCAGGAGATGCTGCTGACGGCACCGATGGAGGCTCTGCCGCTGGTGCGGCGGATTACGGAGCATGCGTATAAGGCGGGCGCGCTGCTGGTGACCACCTTCTACGGTGACGATCCGTCGGTGCTGGCGCGGTACAAGTATGCGGGCGATACGAGCTTCGACTATGCGCCGGAGTGGCTGCAGTCGGCGATTGCGACGGCGTTTCGCGGCGGCGCGGCGCGGATGGCGATTGCGGGCGCCAACCCGGCGCTGCTGGCGGGGCAGGATCCGGCGAAGGTTGCGCGGGCGAATGTGGCGGCGAGCAAGGCGTCAAAGCCGGCGATGGAGTTGATCACGCGGCACGAGATTAATTGGACGATCGTGGCGTGCGCGACGCCGGAGTGGGCGAAGCTGGTATTTCCGAACGAGTCTCCAGAGGCTGCAACGAGCAAGCTGTGGGAGGCAATCTTCAAGGCGTCGCGGATCGATGGCGACGATCCGGTGGCGCAGTGGAAGGAGCACGGCGCACGGCTGAAGCAGCGGGTTGATCTGCTGAATGCGAAGCGATTCCACTCTTTACATTTCAAGTCGCAGGATGGCAGCACAGACCTGACGGTCGGGTTGGCGGACCAGCATCTGTGGGCGGGCGGCGGAACGACGGCGGGCAATGGCGTGTACTGCCAGCCGAATATTCCGACCGAGGAGTGCTTTACGACGCCGCACAAGGATCGCGTGAACGGGGCGGTGCGGGCATCGAAGCCGCTCTCGCACCAGGGATCGCTGATCGAGAACATCTCGGTACGGTTTGAGGGTGGGAAGATTGTGGAGGCGCATGCGACGGCGGGTGAGGATGTGCTGAACCGGCTGATTGCAACGGACGAGGGTGCGCGGCGGTTGGGCGAGGTGGCGCTGGTGCCGCACTCGTCGCCGATCTCCGAGAGTGGGATCTTGTTCTGGAACACGCTGTTTGATGAGAATGCGGCGAGCCATATCGCGCTGGGACAGGCGTACTCAACGTGCCTGATTGGCGGCGGGAAGATGGGCGACGAGGAGTTGGCGAAGCTCGGGGCCAACTCGAGTTTGATCCATGTGGACTGGATGATTGGGTCGGCGGCAATCGATGTCGATGGCGTAAGTGCGGATGGCTCGCGCGAGCCGCTGATGCGACAGGGTGAGTGGGTCTAGGCGGTAACAGATGATGCAGCTGCGAGGATGTGGGACAGCGCTGGTGACGCCGTTTACGGCGGACGGATCGGTGGATGAGGCGGCGCTGCGATCACTTGTTGCATGGCAGATCGAGAGCGGGATCGACTTTCTGGTGCCGTGCGGGACGACCGGCGAGGCCTCAACGCTGACGGAGGCGGAGTGGCTGCGGGTTGTGGCAGTTGTGATTGAAGCGGCGGGGGCGCGGGTGCCGGTGTTTGCCGGGTGCACGCACAATGCGACAGCGGTGGCGGTCGAGCGGGTGAAGCAGTTGTGCGCGCTACCGGGGCTGACAGGCGTGCTGACGGCGAATCCGTTTTACAACCGGCCGGGGCAGGAAGGGCAGTACCAGCACTTTCGCGCGATTGCGGAGGCGACGGAGTTGCCGGTGCTGCTCTACAACATTCCGGGGCGGACGGCGGCGAATCTGGAGCCGGCGACGGTGGCGCGGCTGGCGCGGATACCGAACATCATCGGGGTAAAGGAGTCGAGCGGGAGCGTGATGCAGATCACGGAGGTGCTGGCCTCGGTACCGGCCGAGTTTGCGGTGCTGGCGGGGGACGACGGCATGGCGCTACCGGTGCTGGCGCTGGGCGGTGTGGGGCTGGTGTCGGTGGCGTCCAATGCGTTTCCGCGGCAGGTGGCGGCGCTGGTGCATGCGGCCGAGGCAGGCCAGTGGGATGAGGCGCGGGCGCTCAATCTTCGCTTCTTTCGGATCATGCAGGCACACTTTGCGGAGACGAGTCCGGCGCCGATCAAGGCGGTGCTGCGGCTACTCGGCCGTGGCGAGGAGCGACTAAGGCTGCCTATGGTACCGGTAAGTGAGGGGCTGCGGGCGAGGCTGGCGGGGCTGGTTGAGGAGTTGCGATCAGTAGGGGAGCGGCTGGGATAGACGGAAAAAAGCAAATCCTCCGCTGCGCGAAGGATGACAAACAATGAGGGGTGAGGCGCGAATGGCGGCATTAGAAGCGCGGATTGAGGATTGGTTCGCTAAAGGTGTGGACGCGACCGGCAATCATGACGCAATGGCGGCGTTTCTGGAGCTGCGCGAGGGGCTGGAACGTGGCGAGCTGCGCGCGGCGGAGCCGGATGCTTCCCTGCTGCTCGGTTGGCGGGTGAATGCGTGGGTGAAGCGAGGCATTCTGCTGGGGTTTCGTCTGGGGTCGATGACGGCGATGGGATCGCGCGAGGGGCTTTCTTTTGTCGATAAAGGGACATACCCGGCGCGGCGGTTTGCGGTGGGGGATGGGGTGCGGATGGTGCCGGGGGGATCCTCCGTGCGGTCGGGTGCGTACGTGGCGAGGGGCGTGGTGGTGATGCCGCCGGCGTATGTGAATGTGGGGGCGTATGTGGATGAGGGGACGATGGTGGACTCGCATGCGCTGGTGGGCTCATGCGCGCAGATCGGCAGGCGCGTGCACCTGAGTGCGGCGGCGCAGATCGGCGGCGTGCTGGAGCCGGTGAATGCGTCGCCGGTGGTGATTGAGGACGACTGCCTGATCGGCGGGAATACCGGGGTGTATGAGGGCACGATCGTGCGCAGGGGCGCGGTACTAGCGGCGGGCGTGGTGCTGACGCGGGGCACGCCGGTGTACGACATCATTCGCGGCGAGGTCTATCGGGCTACGGCGGAAAGGCCGCTGGTGATTCCCGAAGGCGCGGTGGTGGTGCCGGGGTCGCGGCCGATCTCGAGCGGCAATGGGGCCGCGTGGAACCTGAGCGTGGCGACGCCGGTGATCGTGAAGTATCGGGATGAGAAGACGGAGGCATCGCTGGAGCTGGAAGATCTGCTGCGATAGGGATGGATCTGGATCTGGCGCTCCGACCAGGATCGTTCATCGACAGCAGACTTTGACGAGAGATGCTTCCGCTTGTCTCCGATAGCGTTGATTGATGCGCCTCTATCGACTCTTTCTTTGAGCTGTCGCCATGGTGATCTCTCTACGATCTGAGCGCGCTCTGGCGCAGGAGAGCCTGCTTGACCGCTATCTGGCGCACGCTGCGCAGACACAGAAGAACCAGCCGAAGTGGGCGACTCCACTGGTGACAACATCACTGCGCATCGAGCAGGGATTTCGGACGGACTTCGTTCGCCAGACGACGGCGGATGGACAGACCTCCTGGAACTACGGCAATACCAACGAGGTGCAGTTTATTCCGTTCAGGCGAACCGAGGTCCGACTCAGTCCGCCGCCGTAATATGACACACTCCAACCGGAAGATTGAAGATGGTTTCGGCGACGTTGGCTTCCGTATGAGTATCGGCTATACGGCAGCAATGAAGAGCACCATAACGCGATCGCGACTGTGTTTCTGCGAGCGACTGTGCCGACCGGAAAGAGCGGGAATGGAAGTTGCTGCGCAAATCTGGCGCCGACCCTGGAGCTGGGTAAAGGGTTTGGTAACGTGGTGCTCACAGCCTCCCTGGGCGGATCGCTGCCGGTGACGAATGCGGCGAAGCTGGGACGGCAGATCTCCTGGAACAATGCACTTCAGATTCATGCCACGACATATATCTAGCTCCAGACTGAGTTCAATTCCACGTACTTCCTGGGTGGCAGAACCGATGAAAAGTCGCAGACGTTTGTAACACCGGGACTGATTTAAGCCGGTTTCCGCTGATGCGCAGGCGCGATGGCGCGCGTTTCACCCTGCGGCTAAGCCTGGGCGCGGGAGAGCAGATCGCGCTGACGCACTACAAGACCTATGACCATTCGCCAACCTTTTCTGCGCGGCTTCGCTTCTAAGCTGATAGAGCGCGAAGCTACGGACTGGTAGACTTAGAGATTGAATGGCAAACGATAAATTGAAGATGATTCCGCTGGGCGGCCTCGGCGAGTTCGGCATGAACTGCATGGCGCTCCAGTGGCAGGACGACATTGTCGTCATTGACGCCGGGCTTATGTTTCCTGAGGAAGAGCTGCTGGGGGTCGACATTGTCGTTCCCGATATCAGCTACCTGCGGGAGAACCGGTCCAAGGTACGCGCGATTTTGTTGACACATGGGCACGAGGATCACATCGGCGGTCTGCCGTGGATCCTGAGTGAGCTGAATGTTCCGGTCTATGGGACGGAGTTCACGCTGGCGTATGTGGAGGGCAAGCTCGAGGAGCACCGGCTGCTCGATAACGCCGACCTGATCGAGATGCTGCCGGGCAAGCGGTTCACCATCGGGCCGTTTTCGGTTATGCCGATCCGGGTGACGCACTCGCTCGTCGATTGCGTGGCACTGGCGATTCATACGCCGGTGGGCGTGGTGCTGCATACGGGCGATTTCAAGATCGATCTCTCGGCGCCGGATGGGCAGCCGTTCGATCTGCAGGCATTTGCGGAGCTGGGCAAGCAGGGTGTGCTGGCGCTGTTGCAGGACTCAACCAACGTGGATCGCAAGGGCTACACGCCGGGCGAAAACGCAGTGCGGCCGGCGCTGGACGACATTTTTTCGAGTACGAAGAAGAAGCTCTTCTTCAGCTGCTTCTCCTCATCGATACACCGGATCCGGATTGCGATGGACCTAGCGCACAAGCATGGGCGCAAGGTCGCGATCGTGGGACGATCGATTGATAACTCGACCGAGATTGCGCAGGACCTGGGCTACCTCGATGTGCCGCAGGGCCTGATCATTCAGCCGGGGCAGATGCGCGACTTCCCTTCCGAGAAGCTGATGATCCTGATCAGCGGAACGCAGGGTGAGCCGATGAGCGCGCTGAGCCGGGCGGCTGTGAATACGCATAAGTTCGCGCGCATTGATGCGGGGGATACGGTGCTGCTGAGTTCCCGAATCATCCCGGGCAACGAACGGCCGATTGGACGGGTGATCGACCACCTGGAGCGCCGCGAGGCCAAGGTGATCTACGACGACGGCACGAACGGTCTTATCCACGTCAGCGGGCACGGCAGCCAGGAAGAGCTGCGATTGATGATCAACCTGGTACGGCCGAAGTTCTTCGTGCCGATCCATGGCGACTACCGGCATTTGAAGCGGCATGCGGAACTGGCGGGATCGCTGGGCATCGTCGAAAAGACGATCCTAATGGAAGACGGCGACGTGCTGGAGCTGAGCAAGGATAAGGCCTCAAAGACGGGCAAGGTTGCGGTTGGCCGAATCTGTATCGACTCGGGCGGATCAGCCTCGGATGTGGTGCAGGAGCTGGTGATCAAGGATCGCAAGAACCTGAGCGAAGACGGCTTTCTGATGCCGATCATTGCGATCAACAAGCAGACGGGCAAGATCGAGCGGACACCGGAGATTGTTATGCGCGGGTTCGCTGTCGATGATCCCCTTATGGTTACGGAGGCGCGGCAGGTGGTGGAGCGGGTGCTTGAGAGCTCAAGCGCCGAGGAGCGTGCCGACTACAGCATCACCAAGGAGAAGATCCGGCAGGAGCTGAAGCGGTATATTCAGAAGTCGACGAGCCGTCGGCCATTGATTATGCCGGTCATTCTGGAGCTGTAGACCTGCGTTTGCTGGTGAGCGAAAGACAACAGCAGATCCTCCGCTTTCGCGAAGGATGACAACAGAGGTGTGTTCGTCCACGTAGGTACGGGCCGCAGCTGAACAGCTTCGCGATACGATAGCAGCTCCGCATGGAAACCACGACTGCAGCTTCGGGCACGACGACCTTCTGGCGCTCTGTGCGCGAGGCGCTGCGCGGCAGCCATCAGGATTACACGGCCGGCAGTCTGAACCGATCGATCCTGCTGCTCGCCATTCCGATGGTGCTCGAGATGGTGCTGGAGTCGCTGTTCGCGGTGGTGGATGTGTTCTGGGTAAGCCGCCTGGGCGCGAATGCGATTGCGACAGTGGGTCTGGCGGAGTCGGTGCTGACGCTGGTCTTTGCCGTGGGTTTGGGGCTGGGCATGGCGACGACGGCCATGGTGGCGCGGCGCATTGGCGAGAAGGATCCTGAGGGCGCGGCGGTAGCGGGTGTGCAGGCGATCATTTTGGGACTGTGCGTGTCGCTCGCGCTGGGGCTACCGTTCTTTTTTCTGGCGCCGCGGCTGCTGGGATGGATGGGCGCCTCGCCGGCGATCATCGCCACGGGCGCCAGCTACACGCGGATTGCGCTGGGCGGCTCCGGTGTAGTGGTGCTGCTGTTTCTGAACAATGCCATCTTCCGCGGCGCGGGCGATGCAGCGATTGCCATGCGGCTGCTGTGGGTCTCGAACATCCTGAATCTGATTCTGGACCCGTGCTTCATCTTCGGTCTGGGTCCGTTTCCAAAGCTGGGCGTTACCGGTGCGGCGCTGGCGACGTTTACCGGCCGCGGCATCGGCGTGCTGTACCAGTTTTACCGGCTCGCGCAAGGGACGGAGCGGCTACGCCTCCTGGCGCGCCACCTGAGGGTGGAATGGACGGTAATGCTGCGTCTGCTGCGTGTCTCGCTGAGCGCCATCGTTCAGTTTCTGATTGCGCAGGCGAGCTGGATCGGGCTGGTGCGCATTGTGAGTCTGTTTGGCGCGCCGGCGCTGGCCGGCTACACCATCGGCATTCGCATTGTGATCTTCGCCATCCTGCCCTCGTGGGGCTTGAGTAATGCGGCGGCGACGCTGGTGGGGCAGAGCCTGGGCGCGGGCCTGCCGGAGCGGGCGCGCTCCGCCGTGTATCGGACCGGGCTATGGAATATGCTGTTTCTCGGCCTGGTAGGACTGGTGTTTATTGCGTTTGCGCCGTGGATCATCGGCCTGTTTACGCGGGATTCCGCGGTGGTTCCGGTCGCGGTCAGCTGCCTGCGTATCTTTAGCTGCGGCAATGTTGCGTTTGCCTACGGGATGGTGCTGCTGCAGGCCTTCAATGGCGCGGGCGACACGTTGACGCCCACCTACGTGAACCTGTTCGCCTTCTGGATAGTGGAGATTCCGCTGGCCTGGTGGCTGGCGCGGCATACGTGGCTGCAGGTGAATGGCGTGTTTGTTTCGGTGGTGGTCGCGCAATCGATTCTTGTGCTGCTGAGTGTGGTGCTATTTCGGCGCGGGCGATGGGCGCAGCAGCGGATCTGAAGACCGTCAGCAAAGACGGTGCGATGCTTTCGCTTACGCTAGATGGAGTGCTGTCCGGAACAGAGCTGCAGGTCTCTCCGGTACGGAGCTGCAGAGTGTTACAAGTACTGCTTTCAATACTGGGGCTAATACTGTGAGCGAACTGGTTACACTTTCGGAGATCTACGCGGCCCGTGAACGGCTTGCCGGCGTGGCGGTGCGGACGCCGCTGCTGCGGCTGGAGCCGGAGCGGCTGCGGGCTGCTGGTCTGGCGGTGCCGGAGTGCGCGGTGTACCTGAAGGCGGAGAGCGCGCAGCCGATTGGGTCGTTCAAGCTGCGCGGCGCGTACAACATGGCGGCGCAGCTGCCGGAGGCGGTCTGGCGGCGTGGGCTGATCACGTACTCGTCGGGCAATCATGCGCAGGGCGTGGCGTATGCGGCGCGGGTGCTGGGGACAAAGGCGGTGATCGTGATGCCGGAGAATGCGCCCGAGGTGAAGAAGCTGGCGACGGCGGCGCTCGGGGCGGAGATCGTGATTGTGGGCAATGCGAGCTCAGACCGTAAGGCGAAGGCGGAGGAGCTGGCGGCGGCGCACGGGTACGCGATCATTCCGCCGTACGACGCGGCGGAGATCATTGCGGGGCAGGCGACCTGCGGGCTCGAGATTGCCGAGCAGCTGCCGGAGGTGGACCTGGTGGTTGCGCCGGTGAGCGGCGGCGGGCTGCTGAGCGGGGTAGCAGCGGCGGTGAAGCTGGCGGCCTCGGTAGGGATGGTGGAGTCTGGCGTGCAGGTGTGGGGCGCGGAGCCGGAGCTGGCGGCGGATGCGAAGGAGAGCTTTGATACGGGACGGCTGGTAGAGTGGCCAGCAGCGAAGACCTCGCGGACGATCGGCGATGGGCTGCGGACGCAGAGTGTGGGGGCACTGAACTTCGCGCATATCCGACGCTATGTGGACGGAATCGTGACGGTGACGGAGGAGGAGATCTTTGCCGCGATGCGAGTGGCGCTGGCGGCGACCGATCTGGTGGTGGAGCCCTCGGGCGCGGTATCGCTGGCGGCGGTTTTGTTTGCGGCAAAGCGGTTGCCGGCGGCGCGGACTATCGTGGCGGTGATCAGTGGTGGGAATATCGATCCGGCGCTGCGAGTGCGGCTGGAAGGGGAGCTGGCTGAATTCAACAGCTAAGGGACTTTGGTACCCTGATGGAAGAGGATTTGCCAGCGATCTTCCCGGAAGACCCAGAGGGAGCTTCGCCATGCCGCTGAGGGAGGTGCGGCCGGGATACTCCTGACTGTTCGGTAGATCACCAGAGCAAGGGTGGCGGAGAGCATTCTGCAGTTGAAGTCGCTCAGTGCGACCTCGCGAAGAGGCGACTCTGCCTGGAGATCATCTTGTAACTCATCCAGGATCTCAGCGCGCGAGAAGGTTCGACCGGAGCTGCCGATCTCGCGGAACTCCTCTGCCAGCAGCGCTGCGACCTGAGCCCGGTCTTTGCGGACAGCGCTGGTGAGCAAGCTCTCTTCGAGATGTTTGAGATGATCGCTGACGTCCAAGCCAGACCTCCTCCACAGAGTATCGGCCATTGAATCCTTCAAGCCTCCAATCGACGGCCATGGACTGCTGAGGAGATGCCGGAAAGGCCTGCTGTGCCGTCTAATGAAAGCTATGCGATCTGGCCTGTTTCGCTCCCTCGTCTTCCTCTTCGTGATCGCTACGCTGGGCAGCGTGCTGCAGGCGCAGGAAAAGAAGGCGGCGCCACAGGCCGGCTACGACCGCGCGGCGCGGGCGACGCTGCTGCACAACGCGAACGTGTATGTGGCGGCGGATCCGGGATCGCAGAAGCTGTCCGAGGTCTCGCCTGGGCATGAGGTCGTGATTAGTGAGCGCAACGGCGAGTGGATGAAGGTCTTCGCCAACACCGACGCGAAAGACTCCGTCAATGAAGATGACCAGCCGGAGTTTACGGACGCGGAGGCGACCTCGCCAATCTCGGGGTGGATCCGGGCGAAGGGCGTGGTGACTTCGGCGACGCCGGGCGGGGATACGGTGCTGTTTGGCGCCGGGGCAAACGCGGAGGATGCGGCTTCGGCTCCGCATGCGCCGGCGAGCGCGGCGACGGAGGCGCATCTGCTGTACCGGCGGGTGTTCGAGTACTTCCCGCAGTCGCCGCTGGCGGCAGAGGCGGCGTGGCGATCGGCGGACGTGCGCTGGCAGATCGACCAGCACGATGTGCGAACGCTGCCATCGGCGAAGGAGCAGGAGGCGTACCTGCGGCCGCAGGTGTACGAGGGCGAGATGAAGCGTGTCATCAAGACCTACCCGGGCACGAAGTATGCGGCGTATGCGGCGTTCTCGCTGATCGACAACAAGCTGTGCGGCGACTGGCAGGGGCTGCCGAAGTGTCCGGAGATGGAGGCGGGGCTCTATGAGAAGTATGCCAAGCAGTTTCCGGACGGGCCGCGGACGGCGCAGGCACTCTATAACGCGGTGTATCGCGAGGGTGTAGCAGTAACGATGTGGACGGTGCAGGACGAGCACAAGCATGCGGACGCCTCGGCACGGAATGTGCAGGCGCTGGCGGAGCAGGCGCGAGTGAAGTTTGCGGACTCTGACTGGACGGCGCGGGCGGCCAACATCGCGTACAAGGTGCGGGAGGGGATCCCCGTGTTTGGCAGCGACCGGGAGTAACCAGAGCGTTAAGTTTCGCTTCAGGGTCTCGGTTTACCATGGGGATCATGCCAATCTGGAAGGTGATTCTTCTGGCCCTGCTGCAGGGTCTCGCCGAACTTCTGCCCGTCTCGAGCTCTGCCCATGTGGTGGTGGGTGAGAAGCTGCTGCATCTCGATCCCTCCGCGCCGGAGATGACGCTGCTGCTGGTCATGCTGCACACCGGCACAATGTTTGCGGTGATTGCATACTTCTGGAAGACGTGGCAGCGGACGTACTTTGCAAGCCGCGACGCGTTTCTGCGGTTTGCGATCCGTGCGGCATGGGCGACGGCGCTGACGGCGGTGATCGGCTATCCGCTGATCCGAATGATTGAGCGGACGGCGTTCGAGGGGCAGAGCAAGGCGGAGATCGAGCAGCTGTTCTCGCGGCTGGACCTGATCGCATATGCGCTGCTGGCTGCGGGTGTTCTGATTCTGATTGCCGGATTGCGCGAGCGGAAGGCGATCCCGAATGCAGCGCGGAATCTGACGCCGGATCTGCGGACCTCGGTGACGATGAACCAAGCGGCGTGGATCGGCGCGGTGCAGGGATTGTGCCTGCCGTTTCGCGGATTCTCGCGTTCGGGCGCGACAATCTCGACTGGCATGCTTGCCGGCGCGGCGCGGGAGCGGGCGGAGCGTTTCTCGTTTGCGCTGGCGGTCATTCTGACGCCGCCAGTGGTGCTGCGGGAGGCGCTGCGACTGGTCAAGGCGACGCACACGGCCGCTGCAAGCGGGGTACCGATCAACCTGGGCGGGGCTGTGCTGAGCAGCCTGCTAGGCGCGGTGTTCGCGTTCGTAGCTGGACTGGCGGCGCTGCGATGGCTTTCGAGCTGGCTTGAAGCGGGGCGATGGTATCTGTTTGGGATCTACTGCATCGTGGCGGCGGGCGTGGTGTTCTACCTGCACACGATCGGCTACTGAGCGTCTGCTTGCGGCGGAGACCAGGCGCTGCGGCGGGTGTAGAGCCAAGCCCAGTAGAGCAAAGGTAGCTGCAAGGGCAGGCGAAGCCAGGCGGCCCACAGCGGGACCTGCGGAAAGCGTGCGGGATCTATAACCAAGGTGACGTTGGCGGGAAAAACAGCGATCAACAGGGCGACGAGGCCCCAGGCGGCGGCGCGCCCGGGCTGGCCCCGCCGTGACTGCGGCGCGAGCAGGCCAAGACCGCCTGCGATCTCCGCCGCGCCGCTGAGCAGGACAAGTTCGCGGTGCACGGGGAGATAGTCTGGCATCAACCGCATGTAGGCCGCCGTGAGGATGAAGTGCAGGCTGCCGGCGACGATGTAGAGGACGGCCATCGCGATTCGACCGGGGCGCGCAGTGGCTAAGACAAAGCGCATGGTGCTGTGCTCCGGGTGGCGGTCAGGATAGAGCGACGGGCAAGGATCGCTCCTCACCCGTCTTCCTTGTCAGGCACTTACTTTGCCAGGGCGTCGCGCTGCGCTTTGACGAAGTCGTGCGAGGTGAGGATCTCCGCCTGCTGTGTGCTCAGCATCTGGCGGATGGGCATGGGCAGATCCTGTTCAAGCGCATCTTTGTAGGCCTTCTTGGCCTGGTCCTCGCCCTGCTCCGCGGTTTCAAGCAGGGTGTGGTCGCCGCCGCCGAGCTTCGCCTTTAGGTCGCCCCAGGTACGATGAAGGGCGGCGACAGTGGTGCCGGACTCCTTCACATCGTGCTCGCCGAGCCGATGCAGCTCATTCTCGAGCTCGGCGCGGAAGTTCGCGCGCTTCAGGCTTTCGGACAGGAAGTATCGCTTGAGCTGATCGTCCTTCACATGCTCTCCGATATCGGCAAAGCCCTTCTGGCTGTCTTGAAGCGTGTTGATGAGCGAGGTGAGAACACGCTTGGTCTCGTGCAGCTTTGCTTCGTCAGTAGCCATAGTGCCCCTTACAGTTCTTGAGATCGGCGATCGCTTCCAGTTGCGCGCGTATGAAGATGCGGCTTACGCAGGTCCGATGCGGTTGCCTTCTGTGAATAGATGCCGCGGTTGGGAATGGGTTTGCATCCTGAGTCCCACACCATTGCGGATCTTCGCCAGGCGGGTTGCTCTGGAATAATGACGGATGATCCTGCTTGCTCTGTCTCGCCCCCGCGGCTCGCGCCAGCCACTTTGGATCGAGGGTGACATGGAGTAGAGCCACGGCTTAGCGAGACCTCTATGAAGAATCTACGACCTGGAACGGCACCGACGCGCAGCCGGCGGCTGAATGAGCTGATCGGTCTGGTAACGTTGGGCGCGGCGGCGCTGCTGCTGCTGGCGCTCGGGACCTACACGCCCATGGACCCGTCCTTCAACACGGCAGGCGCGTATGCCACTGGGCGGCCCGCACATAATTGGATCGGCGTGCTGGGAGCCTATGGATCGGACGCGCTGCTGCAGCTGTTTGGGGTGGCCTCGTTCTTTCTGCCGCTTCTGTTGGTTCGGCTGGGGCTGCGCTGGATGCACTCGCGCTCGACGGGATCGGCGCTCTCAAAGCTGATCGGGCTGTGCCTGTGGCTGCTGGCGGCTCCGGCGATGGTGGCGCTGCTGCCGGGCGGCCTGCTGTGGCAGCATGCGCTGCCGATTGAAGGCGTGAGCGGGCGGCTGGTCTCGGACAGCCTGGTGCAGTATCTGAACCTGCCGGGAGCCGCGGTGGTCGTGATGCTGCTGGTGGCGGTGTCGCTTTATCTTTCAACGACGTTTACGCTGGCGGCGGCGCGGGCGTGGCTGATGACGCGGTTTTCGCTCTTCCGCGGTGTGCACGATCGATGGGCGCAGTGGCGGCTGAACCGGATGAACGCGCGGGTCGAGGCGACGACGGAGCGGTTCGGCTCCAGGCGCGAGGCCGCGGAGATGCTGGCGCGCGCGAAGGAGGCGAGGGCTTCCGTGGAGAGCACGGCTCCGGAGCGGAATACGCTGCTGGGCGGCCTGTTCGGCTGGTGGAGCCGCCGTCGGTCTGGGGCGCTGCCTGAGCCGGAGATGTCGGGCGTTATGC
Organism: uncultured Acidobacteriaceae bacterium; assembly: GCA_964246835.1. Lineage (GTDB taxonomy): Bacteria > Acidobacteriota > Terriglobia > Terriglobales > Acidobacteriaceae > Edaphobacter. The sequence goes on from CAXTRT010000008.1 coordinate 31,100, forward strand.
CGGAGGGCGAGGCTGCCAGTGTGTGGGAGGCGATGCCGCGCACGCTGGTCGATGCGCCCGTGGCCACCTCATTTTCGACTGCGATGGCGGCCGCGGCCCCGCATGCCGAGGCGCTCGCCAAGGCCGCGACGCCGCGGCGGGCGCTCGACGATGAGAACAACTTCGCGGAGGCGACGAGCTTCGAGTTTCCCGTACCGGAGACGCCGCCGGCCCGGTGGGCTGCTGAGCCAAAGGCCGAGACTGCACCTGTGCCGCTGCCGGCACGGGCCGCGGCGCCGGAGCCGGCCGCTGCGATGGAGACTGCGCCGGCGAACGCGATCTCGTTCGGCAGGCGCGCGGACTCGGACATCAAGGCCGTGGCGATTACGCCAAAGAGCGTGCGCGGTTACAAATTGCCGCCCTCTTCCCTGCTCTACAAGAGCGAGGAGCACGCTACGGTGCGCGAGGATGCGCTGCGCGACGAAGCGCGGGTGCTGGTCGAGAAGTGCGCCGAGTTCGATGTAGACGGGCAGGTGACGCAGATCAATCCCGGGCCGGTGGTGACGACGTTTGAGTTCAAGCCGGATGCGGGCGTTAAGTACTCACGGGTGACTGGTCTCGCCGACGACCTGTGCCTGGCGATGGCGGCCGAGAGCATCCTGATCGAGCGCATGGCTGGCAAGTCAACGGTCGGCATACAGGTGCCGAATTCGGAGCGCGAGACGATCTGGCTCAGGGACGTTGTGGAGTGCGAGAGCTTCGCGCAGTCGAAGTCGCGGCTGGCGATCGCGCTCGGTAAGGACATCAACGGGCGCATTGTGACGGGCGATCTGGCGAGCATGCCGCATGTGCTGATTGCGGGATCGACGGGATCGGGCAAGTCGGTGGCGATCAACGCAATGATTATGAGCGTGCTGTTCAAGTCGACGCCGGAGCAGGTGCGGATGATTCTGGTTGACCCGAAGCGCGTGGAGTTGGGCATGTATGAGGGCATTCCGCATCTGTTCACGCCGATCATCACGGAGGCCAAGCTGGCCGCGAATGCGCTGCGGAATGCGGTGCGCGAGATGGAGCGTCGACTGAAGCTGCTGGCCAGCCACCATGTGCGGAATATCGACCAGTACAACAAGATGGTAGAGAATGCGACGGCCGACATGTTCGAGGACCCGCGCGATCAGGAGCCGCTGCCGTACATCATGATCATCATCGACGAGCTGGCCGACCTGATGATGCTGGACCGGTCGAACGTGGAAGAGGCGATCACGCGGCTGGCGCAGATGGCGCGCGCGGTGGGGATTCACCTGGTGCTGGCGACGCAGCGGCCGTCGGTCGATGTGATCACGGGCCTGATCAAGGCGAATGTGCCGACACGCATGAGCTTTCGGCTGGCGACCAAGGTGGACTCGCGGACGATTATTGATTCGAATGGCGCGGAGAGCCTGCTTGGCCGCGGCGACATGCTGTATCTGCCGCCGGGAACGAGCCGCGTGCAGCGGGTGCATGCGCCATTTGTAACCGAAAAAGAAATTGCCGCCGTGACCGCCTTCTGGAAGGCGCAGGGCGAGGCCGAGTACGTGCAAGGCTTCCTGGAAGGGCCGAAGGAGGAGAGCGCCGAGGGCGAGCCGGGCGACGGCGGCGAGGCGAACGATGAGCTCTTCGACGACGCGGTACGGCTCGTGTTCGAGTTCGGCAAGGCATCGACGAGTTTGTTACAGCGGCGGTTACGTATCGGATATGGGCGGGCGGCGCACCTGATCGACATGATGCACCGCGACGGTCTGGTGGGGCCAGCGGATGGATCGAAGCCGCGCGAGCTGCTGAAGCCGGCGACCTGGCTGAACGAGGTGGATACGGCGATGCGGTAAGGGGAGAGATCAGAGGCGCAGCTTCTTTGATCGCAGGGCAACGATTGCGAACAGGCAAAGTACGAGGATCGTTCCCAGCGCGATCAGGCGCGGGTGCCGTTTGGTGAGTGGCCGGATGTCTGCGCGCGGCGTATAGCGCGGGTTCGCCTGCTCGGGACCGAGGAGGGCAACATGCGCGGCCGGGTCGAGGCGGAAGCGCCGCTCGTAGTCGTACTGCGGGGGATCGAGTCTGGAGTCGCCGTAGAAGAGTGTCAGCGCAGCCGATGTGGCGAGGTCGAAGCAGATTCGGCGCTGGCGGGTTTCAAGCGCAATGGAGAGCAGCGGAAGTGGAGCATCGGCGCCGTTCTCAACGGCAATTTCGACCTCCGCGGGCCTTTGCAGATTGGCGCCCAGGGTTGCGGGGAGGGTAATTTGGTCGAGGCTGAGGGTCGCGCCGCCGCGCGTTGTACGAACGCGTGCGATTGCGCCGCGGATCTGCTCGCCGGAGCTCTCCGGTTCGCCGGTTACATGGCTCGTGATGACGACGGGCCGGCTGAAGTTTGGAGTTTTGCCGGGCGCAAGAACGACGCGCACGCGCTCGATCGGCAGATGCGCGGGAACGGTGAAGCGCGCGAGTGTCTGATGCCCGGTCTGCGCGAGAGCGGCTGTACTGAGGGCGGTGGTGTAGAGCGTCTGTGCTTCACGGCTGGGCGGCACGGACGCGCCCTGGACCATGGCAGGCGTGAGCGGTGCACTGCCGGGCAGGGCCGTGAGCGTGATGTGCAGAAGGGGTGCGGCGGTCTCCTGCAGATGGAGCGTGGTGTCGCCGGCGAGGTGCTGCGCGGAGAGGTCGAAGAGGGTGAACTCGCCAAGCGATGCGCCGGCTGCGTTGCCGGCGGTGACGGTGGTGCGCGCGAGAAGATTCGGAGCGCTCAGCTTGAGGATCACGTCGGTGTAGACGCGGGTGGGCATCGCGAGATCGAAGCTGACGGACTTGCCGGCTCCGTGGAGATTAAGGATGCCAGCCGGTTCGCTTTCGGTCTGCGCACTGCCGCTGCGGAGAAGAACGAAGGGAATCTCCCGCGTTCCGTCAGCCGCAAAGAGACGGAGATCGGCGAGCGAGGCGGCGGCATGTGTGTAGAGGGCGGGGTCGAGGACGGCGCAGCTCTGCCCGGCCTGCGCGACGCGGACGGCCCGCTGGTAGCGAAAAGAGGTGGTCGGTGGTCCGGCGTCTAGAAGCAGCAGCGTGAGCGCCAGCGGTAGGCAGCGCATCATGCGCTGCGGTCCTGGGCTGGATTCGCGATGGAACGGGCCATGGCACTTACTGTATCGCTCGGCAGTGTTCGAGAGTGGTGGCGAGATCGTGCAGGCGTTGATAGTCTTGGCTCGGTATGCGGGACCTCCAGCCGAAGCGCGTTCTTCTGATCGATGATGACGAGCTCAGCCGCTCCGTGCTGGAGCTGCATCTTTCAGCCGCGGGATACGAGGTGGCGGAGATGGAGAGCGGCGAGGCAGGAATTGAGTTGCTGCGCGAGGCGGATGGTGGCGAGTTTGACATCATTCTTTGCGATCTGCAGATGCCCGGGCTGCGTGGGCCGGAGCTGGCGCGGCATCTGCGGGCGTTGACCGATGCGCCGCTGATCGCGATGAGCGGCAGCCAGCCGGCAGCCGAGCGCTATGCAGGATTCGATGCGTTTCTGCTAAAGCCGTTTACGCCGGAGCAGTTTGAGGAGGAGCTACGGAGCGTGCGTCAGGGCGTTGCGCTGCCGATGGCCTCTGCCGCGGCGATCCAGGTGGAGGTGCTCGATGAGGCAGTCTTCGCGCAGCTTGCGAGCATGATGCGGCCCGCGCAGCTAGGCGATCTTTTTGCGCTCTCGTTTGCCGAACTCGAGAAGCACATGGCACGCATGCTGGCGGCCTTCGAGCAGGCAGACCATACGGCTCTTGAAGCGAGCGCGCATGCGATGAAGGGCGGCTTCAGCGTGCTGGGGGCGTCGGAGATGCGTGTACTCGGCGCGCGACTTGAGACCGGAACCGGCACGGCTGCTGACCAGGCAGCTACGCTTCGAGAAATTCCACTGGCGGCGGAGCGGCTCCGGCGTATGCTTACATCGCGCGGGCTGCAGGTTGAAGCCACCCGCTCTTCTGGCCAGGAGACGAGATGAACCAAGTACCAAGGAAGCCGGCAGGATTCGGCTCCGGATCAAACCCCATTCGCATTGTCGTTGCCGACGACCATCTGGTTGTCCGCAAGGGCGTGATCGCCATGCTGTCGAACGAAGCCGGATACGAGGTGGTCGGCGAGGCGGAGGATGGCGACGATGCCATCACGCAGACGCTGGAGCTTGAGCCGGATGTGCTGCTGCTCGATCTAGCCATGCCGCGTTTGCCTGGTCTGGAGGCGATGCGGGCGATCGTAAGCCGGTCCTCGGGCGTGAAGATCATTTTGTTGACGGCGACAATTTCGACGCAGCAGATCATCGAAGCGCTACAGATCGGCGCGCGCGGCATCGTCGAGAAGGGTTCGGTCGCGGGCGAGCTGACGCGCTCACTGCGGGCCGTGCAGTCGGGGGACTACTGGATCGGCGGCGAGCGTGTGGCCAATCTGGTGACCAAGCTGCGGGAGCTGACGGCAAAGGCGGCGGCGGGGGCCGAACGCAAGACCTACGGGCTGACACCGCGCGAGCTGGAAGTGGTGAACTCGATCGTCGAAGGCTGCTCCAATAAGGATATTGCGAAGGAGTTCACCATCAGCGAAGAGACCGTGAAGCGCCATCTCTCGAATATCTTCGATAAGACTGGCGTTTCCACGCGGCTGGAGCTGGCTCTGTTTGCGATTGCGCACAAGCTGGTCTTGCTGGACGCGTAGAGGGCTCGAATCGCGGGAAGAGACGAGGCGGCCATGAATCTTTTCCGCCTGCGCTGTAGTCTTAAAGATATGACCGAGCAGGCCGCGGAACCCCTCTTTGACGTTCTTGTGATCGGCGCCGGACCGACCGGTCTGGCGTGCGCCATCGAGGCGCAGCGCGCAGGCATGCGGGCCGTGGTGGTGGACAAGGGCTGCCTGTGCAACTCGATCTTTCACTATCCGGCGCACATGACATTTTTCACGACGCCGGAGCTGCTTGAGATCGGCGATATTCCCTTTTCGAGTTCGAACCCTAAGCCGACGCGGACCGAGGCGCTTGAGTATTACCGCCGCGTGGCTCAGCACTATGCACTCGATCTGCGGCTGTATGAGACGGTGCATGCGGTCGAGGGAGCGGATGGCGACTTTCGCGTGAATGGTACCGACCGAAGCGGCCGCGCGGTGACGCATCGCGCACGCAAGCTGGTGGTGGCGACGGGCTACTACGACCTGCCGAACCGGCTGGGGCTGCCGGGCGAAGACAGCGCAAAAGTCGACCATTACTACGACGATCCGCACCCCTTCTTCGACCAGGACGTGGTGGTGATCGGCGGCAAGAACTCGGCGGCGATCGCGGCGCTGGAGTTATGGCGGCATGGCGCGCGCGTGACGCTGGTGCATCGCGGCACGGAGATGCATCGGCATGTGAAGTACTGGATTCTGCCGGACATCAATAATCGTATTAAGAATGGCGAGATTACCGGGCTGTTTCAGAGTGAGATCGTGAGCATCGACGAAGACTCAGTGACGGTCTCGACGCCGGACGGGGTGCGGACGCTAAGGAACGATCATGTCTTTGCGCTCACCGGCTATCATCCCGACTTCAGCTTTATCGAGCGGCTTGGCGTGCGGCTGGACGAGGCGAATGACCGCTGCCCGGCGTGCGATCCGGCTACGCTCGAGAGCAACGTACCGGGGATCTATCTTGCCGGGGTGATCGTGGCGGGCGAGCGGACGCACGAGATCTTCATTGAGAACGGACGCTTCCATGGCAAGCTGATCGCCGACCATCTGCGCGGGATGACGCCGGAGGAAGATGAGGTGGCGCTGGTGGGGTCGCGGTCGGCGCGGCGAAATCTGGAATAAGGGGCTGCGTTAGCCGATGACCCGACGAAGAAAGCCGCGGATACCGACTGAGGTTAGAAGCACCAGGAAAAAGCAGAGCATCACCAGCACTAAAGCGGCGTTCATGTGGGGCAGGCCGGTGGTCAGGGCGCCGCGCAGGCCCTCGCTCATATAGACGATCGGGTTGACCAGCACGGCGATCTGTAGCCAGCGCATGTGGGTGAGCGCGGCCCAGGGATAGTAAACGCAGCCCAGAAATGTGATGGGCATGACAACGACGCCGAAGATGAGGCCGATCTGCTGCGGCTTCACGCTGGTGCCGATGGTAAGGCCGAGCGCGCCCGAGACCAGGCTTGAAAGCGCCATCACCGTGAGCAGGAAGGCCCAGTTCGAGACGTGCGCGACGACCGGCGTGGCGGGCACGTAGTACGCCATCGGAAAGACGATGGCGGCGGCGATCATGCTCTGCAGTGCGGAGAAGACGATCTTCTCAATCGCGACGGCGGCGACCGGCAGCGGACACATGACGCGATCGTCGATCTCGCGGGTAACGCCGAACTCCTGCGCGAGCGGCAGAGCGACGGCAGCGATACCCGAGAACATGATGGCGACGGCCATGAGACCGGGCAGCAGGATGGTCGAGAAGTTCGCGCCTGCCATGCTGGCCGTGGGCGTCATGGCGGCGGAGCCCATGTGCGGCATGATGACGGTGAAGACAAAGAGGAAGAGCAGCGGATTCATGCAGACGCGGATGACGAAGGGCAGCAGCTCTCGCCGGAGCACGAAGAGATCGCGCAGAAAGAGGCCTCCGAAGGCGCGCAGGTACTGCTGCTGGCGTGTGGCGGGCGATGCGGTGAGGACGGCTACGGCTTCCATGGCTGCTCCTTGTACTCGCGCGGGCTACTCGCGCAGATCGCGGCCGGTAAGCCGGATGAAGACGGTTTCGAGGCTGGGCTCGGTGATGGTGAGATCGCGCAGGCCGAAGGGATCGGCGTTGCGGACGACCTCGGAGAGCAAGCCGTCGACGGGCTGCGCGAAGACGCGGACGCCGCTTTCGGTCTGTTCGACGGCGGTGATGCCGGTGAGGGCGCGGAGGCTCTCCGGCAGGCTACTACGGCCGGCCTGGTCGTGCAGGTCGAGCTCGTAGATCTTGCCGGCGCCAACCGAGGCCTTGAGCGCCGCGGGCGTGTCCTCGACGAGGATCTTGCCGTGGTCGATGATGGCGACACGCTCGCACAGCTCGTCGGCCTCTTCCATGTAGTGCGTGGTGAGGACGACGGTGATGCCCTGGGATCGCAGCGCGCGGACGGCGTCCCACATGGCGATGCGGCTCTGCGGGTCGAGGCCGGCGCTGGGCTCGTCGAGGAATAGAACCTTGGGCCGATGCGCGATGGCGCGGGCGATCTGGACGCGCTGCGCGAGGCCGCCCGAGAGCTGCTGTGGCCGGGCCTCGGCGCGCTCGGTCAGGTGAAACTGCTCCAGCAGTTCGCGCGTGCGGGCCGTGGCATCGGCGCGGGAGAAGCCGAAGTAAAGGCAGTGGAAGTGCAGGTTCTCGAAGATGGTGCAGGCGCGGTCGAGCGTGTTGTACTGCGGCACGACGCCGATCTGGCGGCGGCTGATGGCGGGGTGCGCGACGACATCGATGCCGGCGATGTGCACGCGGCCGGAGGTAGGCAGCGCGCGGGTGGTGCAGATGCTAATGGTGGTCGTCTTGCCGGCGCCGTTCGGACCGAGCAGGCCGAAGATCTCGCCCTCGCGCACGCTGAGGTCGATTCCGTCGACAGCGACGACCTGCTGCTTGCCGTCGTAGACCTTACGGAGATGTTCAATCGCGACGATCACGTGCAGAGACTCCGGGGGCCTGCGGCCAATCTTGATTCAAGATCGATTATAGGCAGGCCGGCAGTTCGGAGCGGCAGCCGGACGAGAGGTAGGGAAGATGAGCCTGCTGCCGCGGAATTCACCTACTTTCTTGTTCCGGTGTAAAAACGGAGACGTAGAATACGACCATGTCACGTGGATGGGAGAGCAAATCCGTGGAAGAACAGCAAGCGCAGGTCAAGGTTCCGCCGCCTAACACCCGCGTGGCCGACGCCGCGGATGCTGAAACGAAGCGCAGGCGGCAGGCGCTCGAGATGCAGCGCGAGCGCATTTTGTCAGAGCGCACGTCGAGCCCGCACAGACGATCTGCTCTCTCCATGGCCCTGGCCGATGTGGAAGAGAAGCTAACTGAGCTGGGCTAGTCGATCCACCTCTAGCGCCTGCTCGCGATCCTACTTTGCTGGATCGCGCCGGTTGAAGGTGGTGGAGTTGCCCTGGTCGATGCTGGTCATCAGGATGGAATGGATATTGACGTGCGCGGGACGGCTGACGGCCCAGAGGATCGCGTCGGCTACGTCAGCGGCCTGGAGCGGCGTGATGTTCTCATAGACCTTGGCTGCCCGGGCTGCGTCGCCGCGAAAGCGGACAGTGCTGAAGTCGGTTTCGACCATACCGGGATCGACCGAGGTCACACGCACAGGCGTTCCCATCAGATCGAGCTTGAGCGCTTCGCTGAGAACACGCTCGGCCGCCTTGGTCGCGCAGTAAACAGCCCCACCGGCGTAGGTCTGGTGGCCGGCCGTCGAGCCGAGGCTGACTACATGGCCGCGGCCGCGCTGCACCATGCCTGGCACAACGGTGCGGCTGACGTAGAGCAGGCCCTTGGTGTTGGTGTCGATCATCTCTTCCCAGTTTTCCGGATCGTCCTCGTAGAGCTTGCCCAGGCCGCGGCTTAGGCCGGCGTTGTTGATCAGGATGTCGATCGCCTGCCACTCGGCGGGAAGGCTGCCGGACTCGCCAAGCAAAGCATTGACGGCGGCACGGTCTCTGACGTCGAGTTCTGCGCTGTGTACGGCCTGCGCACCTGCCTCCTTGAGGCTGGGTTCAAGGGCCTTTAGCTTGTCCAGCCTGCGCGCGCAGAGCAGCAGCTTCGCGCCGGCCTCCGCAAAGGCACCAGCAGTAGCGGCGCCGATGCCGGAGCTGGCACCGGTGATGAGGACTACTTTTCCGCGAATGGCGTCATCTTTTCCAGCCATGACGAATACTCCTGAAGAAATTGAGGGAACTTGGGCTTAATCCTGCGGCAGCAAAGGCCGAGTTAGAGCAAAGCAGATCCCTGCGGGATGACAACCAAAAGTCGAAGTTGAATTCTGAACAAAGCCGGCCGGACTATGCCGGCCGGCTTTGCTACAGCATCTGTGATGAACCTTACTGCGGGTTGGAGGTTCCCTGCGGCAGCGGCGCGTCACCGCCCGCGCTGGGCGCTGCCTGCTGCACGCCGATCGCATCACCGGAGACGACAAGCTGGACGCGGCGGTTCTTCGCCTTGCCGGCTGCCGTGCCGTTGTCAGCCACGGGGTTGTTCTTGCCGTAGCCGGTTGCTGAGGTGTTCGCCATTGGGACACCCTGCGACACGAGGAAGTCGCGTACGCTGCCGGCACGGTTCTCCGACAGCTTCTGGTTGTAGTCGTCGCCGCCGACCGAGTCCGTGTAACCCTCAATCTGCAGCTTCAGGCCGGGATACGCCTGCAGGATTCCGGCAACCTTGGCGAGTGCGATCTTCGCGTCCGGCTTCAGCGTGTACTTGCCGGTATCGAAGAGAACGTCGGACATGTTGACGATCAGGCCGCGGGCGGTCTCGCTGGTGGCGAGGACACTGTTGAGCTGGGCGCGCAGACGCTCGCGGATGGCGTTGGCATCGTCAGCACTTTTATTGGCGGCCGCGGCTTTGGCGCGAGCCTCGGCGGCTTCAGCCTCGGCGCGGGCACGTTCGGCGTCGGCTTGTGCCTTGGCCGCGGCGGCCTGCTGCGCCTCCAGTTGCGATTGCTGAGCCTGCATCTGCGAGGCCTGAGCCTGCTGCTCTGCCTCACGACGAGCGTCCACGGCCTGCTGCTGCCGCTCGGCGGCCTGCTTGCGCAGGGTCACGATGCGTGCGTCTTCAGCCCGCTGCACGACCTGGCGCGCGTAGGTGATCGCCATCTTCCGGTCGCCTTTTTTATTGCGATCGATGTCGGAGGCGTTCTTAAGGTCCTGAGTGGCCTGAGCCATGATGTCAGGCGCGTACTTATCGCCGCCCGTGGCCTGCGCGATACGCATGGCGTTATAGGCCTCATAGATCTCGAGAGGCGATTTTTCGTCGCGCGTGATCGGGTTAGCGTTTGTCTTTGAGCCATCCGTCTCCGCGTAAGCACCGCGCGGCAGCAGGGAGTAGTGTGCGTTGACTTTTTCGAGCACGCCCTGCGTCTTGTCCTGAATGATCTGGTTTTCCATTACAACGACATCGCTTGGCTGCGAGACGGAGAAGTAGGGCTCGGCCGTCACGATCAGACCGAAGGATTGCAGTGAGGTGGTGACGGTGATGTTGTTCTTGGTGCCCGCCGGCAGAACCTCACCGAGGTTATTCGGGCGGCCGTCCGGCGTAATGGCCCACAGAACATAGGTCAGATACTCGGGGCCGAAGCCGTTTGCTGGGGTCAGACCCTGAAACCGGGCATCGATCGTGATGCTGCCGCGCTCGCTCTTGACGGTCGCGTCACCCTTGCCGCCGGGTAAAAGCGTCGTTCCTTTAAATCCGATCTTGGTAGAGCCGCTGCGATGAAAGTAGTTGACGGCATCCAGATCGCGCTGGACCACCTTCACTCGATATAGATAGATCCCGTCCTTCTGCTGTACGGCCTCTCGGGCCTCCTGCGGCGTGATGTTGGAGGTGGGGTTTGCTTCCTGAGCGAAGGAGCGAGAGGAACCGGAAAAGAATAGGCCGGCGAGTAAAAGGGCGCTTGCGCCCTGAAGTATGTGTGACGTGCGTTTCATAAACGATCGATCTCCTGACAGACAGCTGGCCGAGCTCCTCGAAAACTCGTTCATTCAATGGGAAATCACGGCCAGTTGATGCGATGCGGCTGCACCGGCAAAGGTTCGTCCATGCGTCCCTTCACGTGCTAACACTTTCGTTTTCAGTGATGGAGCAGGTTGGCCCGGCGATTGCCTCCACCGGGCCAGATTCGGCGTTTTTCTGTGGCTTCGGCTACGCCTGCGCGCCGCTCGACCGCTGCACAAAGTGATAGGGCGGCCAAGGGCCGGAGAGCTGCATCCTGCACTCTTTCAGCTGCTGCGTCGCGGAGCTGTACTTGTTTTGATAGCGTTCAACCGTCTTGCCGTCGATCAAATGGGCGATATCAAGCAGCATCTTGCCTGATTCCATGCGCTTGCAGGTGATCTCTTCGGCAAGGGGAAGGAACATGCGATGCATCTGGACGGAGAGGGCGCGGGCCTTGCTCTGGCGCTCGCGCTGCCGTGTCGCACTCTCGCGCAGGCTGGTGAGGTACTGCTGGCCGACGGTCATATCGCGCAGCGAGTTGCCGGGGCAGGTATCGTCCACGAGCACCTTCAGGTGCATCTCGGCCTTGCCGCGCAGCCGCTCCACATTTGCCTGGAAGTGCTTTTGGTTCGAACGTACGGAACGCCGGAGCGCCTCATCGTCGCCAAACGTGGTGCCGAAGCGGAACGGAAGCACGGTGGAGTGCTTGAAGCAGTCCGCGATGACGCGCGCGTGGTCCCGCTGCGCCGGCTGGTCCATGCGGGCAGCATCCTCCGGCAGGTGTTCGGAGACGATGACGGCCAGATCCCCTGCCGGAAAGAGAAACGTCTGGTTGTTGAAGAGACCCTGCACGCCCTCAAGCGGGGTGGGGCGGCGATGTCGGCAGAGCGCAGGAAACGCCTGTCGCTCCGCAATACAGTAGGCATACCATGCCATAAGCTTGTCTGACCTTCCTCAAAAACTCCCCGGCTGAACCTCAAACGTGCGGCGCGAGGACAAAATCCACGGGTCGACCAACCTCGTTCGTCGGCCTCCTAACACTCTGGCGCGCTTGTTTCTCAAACTGTGCCGAATGCGAGACGGATAGTAAGCCCGCCACACCAGAGTTGGCAATGCCTTGTTACAGAAAAAAATTGAAGCTGTCCGGTGCACGGGTTTACCTTGGGGCATGCCTCGATTCAGACTGAACCTCTGCTCCATTTTGCGGCTCTCCGTCGTGACACTGCTCGTGTTCGGCTCATACCTGCTGCACGCGCAGGCGGCCGCGCCCAAAGCTCCGCCGGATATTTTGATCTTCTCGGATGGCGACCAGCTGACCGGAAAGCTGGTTCAGGCGATCGCCGGAACCATTACGTTTCACAGCGACATGGCGGGCGACATCAGCGTGCCTTTCGACAAGGTGAAGGAGCTGCGGTCGGGCGGCAGCTATGCCCTGCTGGAGAAGGATCGGAAGGTGATCGGGGCCCTGGTGCGTCCGGGCTCGGTCAAGGTTGAGGACGGCAAGCTGAGCGTGACCTCAGGCGAGCAGGTGGTGCAGACTATCCCGGTCGGCGATGTGGGCTACCTGATTGAAGAGCCGACCTTCCGCCGCGAGGCGAACCCGCACCCCAGCATCTGGTATGGCTGGAACGGGACCGTCTCGGCCGGCGCCACGGTGGTGCGAGCGACCCAGAGCGCGACCACCTTCAATGCAGCCGCGGCTTTGATCCGCACCTTTCCCACGGTGGCCTACCTGCCGCCGCGCAATCGCACGCTGGTCGACCTGAGTGAGACCTACGGTACGCAGCGCTCGCCGGGCGCGATTCCACAGACGAACCCGCCGCTGCCGCAGCAGATCGTCAAAACGAACATCTTCCACGCGGATGCCGAGCAGGATGAGTACCTGAGCCAACGCTTCTACTACCTGGGCGAGGTCGCGTTCGACCACAATTATGCGCTGGGTCTGAACCTGCAGCAGATCTATGGTGGCGGCGTCGGCTGGACGCCGGTGATGAGCGCCAAGCAGCGGCTGGACTTGAAGGCCGACGTCCATTACGAGAAGCAGGCGTTCTTCAACACGGCGGGCAACGTGAACCTGTTCGGGTCCACGTTTACGGAGAGCTACCGCCGTAGCCTGCCGCACAACATCGTCTTTACGGAGCTCGGCAACGTCATCCCGAGCTGGAACGATACGAACGCCTACTCGGCCAACGCCACGGCGGCGCTGGCGCTTCCGGTCTATAAACGGTTCGCGGCCAACCTGAGTGTGACCGATAACTTCATTAACAATCCATCGCCGGGCTACCAGAAGAGCAGCTTCCAGTTCGTCTCGGGCATCAGCTACACGTTGAAGTAGTGCTTTTAAGGTGAAGGCGGCATCGCCTTCCTTGGGCTAGCAGTTTATTGGCCGCCGCGCAGCAGCCGCAGCACCGGGTCGGGCAAGTCGTCATGCGCGCTCTTGAGCAGAAGCGCGAGGTCCCAGAGCTGCGTGTCGGTCAGGCGCTGCCCGTAGGAGGGCATGCCCGCAATCAGGTTTCCCTTGGCGGTGGCCTGATAGAGGCTGCCGGCGGACTGAGCGATGGCGTGCCCGCCGGCAGTGTTGCTGCGATCCCAGAATTGCGCGGCCGAGGGGCCCTTGCCGTTCTTTCCCGGGCGGCCATGACAGCCGGCGCAGTTGGCCGCGTAGATTCGTGCGCCGCTCTCGAAGACCTCCTCGCTGGTGCCGAAGGGCGCGGCCGGCTCCCTGCCGACAGGTGTTACCTGCGACGAGGCAGCGGCGGACGAAGGGCCAGCGCCAGGGTCGGCGGGGGATGAGGGCGCTGAGGCGGTCGGTGCTGAAGAGGGTCGCGCGGGAGAGACGGGGTCAGGGGTGCGCCGCGACGGAGCCGGTCGTGACTGACGCTGCGGAGAGTTCACTGGCTCGGCTGGAATACCAGATGTCGCACCTGTGTGTCGATAGAGGTAGGTGCCGCCCGCCAGTACCGCTGCCACGACTGCGAGGCCGCCTAGAGTCTTTCCTGATCCGCCTGTGGCGTGCTTCGCGCCGCCCCGAGTTGCCCGCCGCTTCGCCATCCGTTCCCTGCGCCTTCTTCTCTACCACGCCGCACGACTCTGCCCGTGGATGTTCTAATGGGGGAACGCCCGCTAAGGCCGCCCTTGATCGAAGTCTTCACCTTAGCAAAGCCGCGGGCAGAGGAGTCTGTGGAGTGCGTGGTTTCCGTTCTGGCTGGATGGCGTTCACAGCGCCCGTCGTTCTGTTCTTGATGTTTCTTCCCATCGCTGCCCGGGCGCAGACACGGCGCCCGCGACGGGAGACGAATGCGAATCGCCGGGCGCGGATCGAGCGCGAGATTCAGGATACCTACTCGCACCGGTATGAGATCGCCGGCGGCGGCGGGTACCTGCGCTTCCGCTCCGGAGAGTACCTGCAGAAGAACAACGAAGTCACCTTCTTTGGCAGCACAACCTACTTCCTGAACCCGAAGCTGGGCATCCTGGGTGATGTGCATGGCGCGTACGGCAATGCGAAGATCGGCAACAACATCTTCAATCTAAAGAACCCTCAGATCTCCGAGTACACCTTCACGGCCGGTCCGGAGTACCGTTTCTACGCGCAGCAGAAGACGTCGGTGACCGGGTTCGTGACAGCCGGCATCGGGTATGGCAAGTTTGCCAGCTCGTCCAAGAATATTCCGCCGCAGCTGCTTGGCATCTGGTCCACGCCGTGGCGAGCCGCCTTTACGGTCGGTGCGAATCTCGATTACAACTTCTACCCGAACCTCGCGTTCCGTGTGGCGCCGACGTATGTTGGAACCACGTTTGATGGGTCGCCCTACCAGGGTGTGCAGACGGTGCACGGCTCGATACAGAACAATTTTGGCCTGAATATCGGCATTGTGTATCGGCTGGGCCGGCAGAAGTAGCGACGTCAGCCTCCCTGAAACTTTTGGAAGGCCGGCTATCCGGCACGTCGTGTCTCGCCTGACTGCGCGCGTAATCCCTCCCGTTGCACGCGAATCCGGAGCCGCAGGCGAGCCGTCTCTTCGCGGTGGCAGAGCAGGCAGAGGGTGCGGAGATTGTCGAGATCGCACTGGCCGCCGCCCTCGGCTACGGGCGTGATGTGATCGGCGTCCCAAAGCGATCGCCGGGCGCGGATTGATCGCATGCTGTAGACGCGCAGACCTTCTTCCCGTGCCGTGCCGCGGGCGCGTTTGAGCGCCGCGAAGATAGCGATGGTATCGGCGGCACACAGGGCACAGCGGCCCTTGTCACGGCTGAAGACCTGGTCGCGCAGGTAGCCGGGGTCGGACCGCAGCCGCCACTGGTGCACGCAGTAGTCGGAGCAAAAGGTGCGCCGGCGCCTGGCCAGAATCTCGAGATCGCACCAGCGGCAGAGCGGCAGGCCATTCGGCCCGCGACGGAGATCGGGCGAGCGAGAGGCTCGGCCTGCCTCGGCCAGGGTTCGGGCTGGATGGGATCGCATCATCGGCTTCCTGTGCGAGGTTAATCGTTCCGCAGAAGGCTGTGGAGTAGCCGCGCGGGTGCCTCCCTGCCCCGCTCCCTTTCCTGCAGCGCGGCGTGGCTGCGAGATCAGCCCGAGGCATCCTAGAAGCACGGCTCTCGACGAAAGGTGCTTTATGGCAAAGCTCGAATCCGCAATGATCTCCCTGGGCACGCAGGCTCCGCCGTTTGAACTTGAAGATGTCCTCTCCGGCGCCGCGATCGGACGGGATGACGTGCTCGCCGGCAAGCAGGGGCTGCTGGTGCTCTTTGTATGCGCGCACTGTCCGTACGTCAAGCACGTTGAGGCTGAACTGGGCCGCATCGGCCAGGACTTTGGCGAGCGCATCGGCATCGTCGCCATTCAGCCGAACGACATTGCTCAGTATCCGGAGGATGGGCCTGATGGCATGCGCGCGCAGGCCCAGCGCCTGGGCTGGAGCTTTCCTTACCTGCTCGACAGCACGCAGGAGGTCGCTCGCAGCTACGACGCGGTGTGCACGCCCGATATCTTCCTCTTCGATGGGAGCGCGCGGCTGGTCTATCGCGGCCAGCTGGATAGCTCGCGGCCGCGCCGGAAGAATGCGGGCAACGATCTTCCTGTGACGGGCGAGGATCTTCGCGCGGCTCTCGATGCCGTGCTTGCCGGCTCAGCGCCCGTTGCGGAGCAGACTGCCGGCATCGGCTGCAGCATCAAGTGGCGGGCGTAACAGCGAAATGGGCGGGGCTAACGCAGTCAGAGCCGGTACTGCTCGTCGCTGACCTGCTCCATCCAGTCCACGGCCTTGCCGTCTACTCGTTCCTGAATGGCGATGTGGGTCATGGCAGTAGTCGGAGTCGCCCCGTGCCAGTGCTTCTCTCCGGGCGCGAACCAGACGACGTCGCCCGAACGGATCTCCTCGACCGCACCGCCCTCCCGCTGCGCCCAGCCGCAGCCAGCCGTAATCAGCAGGGTCTGCCCGAGCGGATGGGTATGCCATGCGGTTCGCGCTCCCGGCTCAAATGTCACGCTGACGCTGCCAACCTGCGCCGGGTCTGACGCCTGGAAGAGCGGGTCGATACGAACCGTGCCGGTAAACCAGTCTGCCGGACCTTTGCCGGACGGCTGCGAGCCAATGCGTCGAATCTCCATGCCGCCAGTTTAGAGCAATTTTCCTGATGCTTTGCCGTTGTTTGACTGCGGTGGAGGCCATTTTCCTTGAGAGAAAATGGCACAGGCGGGAGGAGCCTGCTGTACACCTTCAGGAAAATAGCTGTAGCCGGTTCCGCCGGATGCATCGTCTGCCGATCGCTTGCCTTCAGAACTGCGTTCCGGCAGCGGGAGAAATGTCCTAGGATTGAGTGGTCGATTGCTCCGCCTACCAGAAAGGAACAGCCATGGCAGAGATCCTGAACCATCTGAAAGAGGGAGTTCGGCACTTTCGCCGCAACGTCTATGAGCAGAACGCCGAGGCCTACCAGAGGGCAGCCAGCACGCCGCAGCAGCCGCACACGCTGGTCGTCGCCTGCGCGGACTCGCGCGTGGACGTCGAGACCATCACCAACTCCGGCCCGGGCGACGTCTTCATCACGCGCAATATCGGCAATATGGTGCCGGCCTATGGCGAGATGCTGGGCGGCGTCTCTGCCGTGATCGAGTACGCGGTAAGCGCTTTGAAAGTGAAGCACGTCGTCATCTGCGGCCACTCCGACTGCGGCGCGATGAAGGCGTTGCTGCATCCCGAGGCGGTTGCGTCCATGCCGACAGTGAAGAGCTGGCTCAACAACGGCAAGGCGGCGCTTTCGGTCGCGGAGAGCCTGGAGAAGGAGGACAATCGCGGGCTAATGCCGGTCGTCACCGAACAGAACGTGCTGATGCAGCTGGCGCACCTGAAGACCCATCCTTCCGTCGCGGGCGCCATGGCGCGTGGTGAGCTGACAGTCTCCGGCTGGGTCTACGACATCGGCTCGGGCCAAGTGCGCATCGCCGAGGACGGCTCGCGGGAGTTCCACACCGTAACCGCCGAAGAGGTTGAAGCGGACCTCGAAGCTGGCCTCAAAGCACCGCGGAAGGCCTGAGCCGATGATCGTTCCCAAGTCGGCCCAGCTCTGGCGCATGCTGCGATACGTCGGCTGGCCGCTGCTCGCCCTTGTCGGCTGGGACGTAGCAATCGTCGTCGCCTACAAGGTGATGCACTGGGAGTGGGTCGGCTCGAAGTATGTGCCGCTGGCGCTTTACGGCTCGGCGATCGGCATCATCGTCGGCTTCCGCAACAACTCCGCCTACGGGCGATGGTGGGAGGCGCGCGGGCTGTGGGGGCAGGTGGTCAACAACAGCCGGTCGCTGGCGCGGCAGGTCTGCTCAACCATGCACCCGAACCCGGAGCAGCTGGGCCGCGATGTCGCCGATCTGGAGAGCATGAAGCGGCGGCTAGTCCTGCACCAGATCGCCTACGCCCACGCGCTGCGGCAGCACCTGCGCAAGCTCAGCCCGTGGGAGGAGATCGAGTTGCTGCTTGATCCCGAGGAGATTGCCGCGCTGCGGGTGTCGAAGAATATCCCGCTGAGCATCCAGCAGAGTATGGGGCGGCTGCTGCGTGAGAGCAAGGACCGCGGCTGGATCGACCGGCTGGAGTGGCAGGCGATGGACCGCAATCTGGACGACCTGGCGGACGCGCAGGGCGGTACCGAGCGTATCAAAAACACGCCGATGCCTAAGCAGTATGACTTCTTTCCCATGCTCTTCGTGCAGATCTACTGCCTGCTGCTGCCGGTGGGGATGGTTGAAAACCTGGGCTGGTTTACGCCGCTGGGGTCGACGCTGGTTGGCTTCATGTTTCTGGCGCTCGACAAGATCGGGCGGGATCTTGAAGATCCGTTCGATAACAAGGTCTACGATGTGCCGTTGACGTCGATCACCCGCACCATCGACATCAACCTGCGGCAGCTGCTGGGAGAGACCGAGCTGCCGCCCGCGGCTGAACCTGTCCATGGAGTGCTCTGGTAGGCGGGCGGCCTGCTTCGGCAAAAGTAAGAGGGCCCACGATGGGCCCTCTTAGCTGGTTCTAAGAATGTCTTAGAGTGCGGCAGCGCGGCTGGTGACGGCGTCCGACCCATGCTGCTTCACCATCTTGTTGTACAGGCCCAGAATCAGGAACGGTGCGGCCCACTGGCCGACAAACAGGGCGTTATCGCTCTTGCCGGCCGCCTTGAAGCCTACTGAAACTGCCATCGAAGCCAATGCCATTCCAAGATAGGCGCTCGATGGAATCTTCGAGGTCACCTGCTCGATGGCTGCTGTTACTTGATCTTCCTGGGCCTCGCCCGGGGCTACGCGATAGTCGGTCATGATCTCTCCTCAGTGCGGCTTAGCCGCGCAGTACTGATATGGATGCAAAGATGGAGCGGCATGCGGTCCGGGGTTGTACATTTCTCGTTGCCTGTCTCTTTTCTGTCATGAAAGCTGCGCGGTTGTTTGTAGTTTGCGCACTCTTCCGGTGCGCTCCCAGCCTGGGACGCCGGCATCTCCGGTGAACAAAGAGCAGCCGGCTGCAGGGCTCTCTCGCAGCTGGCGCTCGATCCAGCTGCGGGTATGCTGGGAAGAATCCACTCTTTCTGTCCGGCTCTCAAGGAGATCTGCCCATGCTCGCCTGCCGCCTTCTGGTGTTTGCCGCCCTCGCCGCTCTGCTTCCATACGCGCCCGCGCAGACACCAAAGCCAGCGAGCGATCCCGGCTATGATCCGCGGCTGACCTTTGCGCCGCTGACTCTGCCGATTCCGGCAACCGCCTACCGATCGAGCAGCGGCGCGCCCGGCCCGAGCTATTGGCAAAACGAGGCCGACTACGAGCTGCACGCGACGCTCGACACCGCGGGCAAGCAGCTGCGTGCGACCGAGGCCATTACCTACACGAACAACAGCCCGGAGGCGCTGACGAGTCTCTGGATCCAGCTCGATCAGAATATCTATCGCAAAGATGCCCGATCGGCGCTGGTGAACAGCGGCCGCCCGCGCCGCAAGCCGGTGCCGGACTCCGAAGAGAACCCGAACAACCGCACCAGTGAAGGCTTTGTGCTGGACTCGGTCGAGATCGAGGCCGGCAAGCAGCAGAGCAAGGCCGAAACCCTGATCGAGGACACGCGACTGCAGATCCGGCTGGCGCAGCCCCTGGCCGCCAAGGGCGCAAAGCTCAGGATCCACATCGCGTACCACTATGCGATTCCCGGCGTGTGGGGTGGGCGCACATCGTGGGGCATGTCGAAGCAAGGCGAGATCTATGACATGGCGCAGTGGTATCCGCGCATGTGCGTCTACGACGATCTGCGGGGGTGGGATACGCAGCCGTATCTCGGCAATGAGTTCTATCTCGAGTACGGCCACTTCGACTACTACACGACGGTTCCCGCAAGCATGATCGTCGCCGGCTCGGGCGAGTTGATGAACCCGAAGGAGGTGCTGACGAAGGAACAGATCGCGCGGCTGGAGCAGGCGCGTGCGAGTGACAAGACGGTGACGATCCGCAGCGTGGCGGAGGTAAAGGATCCGGCGAGCCGGCCGGCGGCAAACAAGCAGGACGGCACGCTCACCTGGCACTTCCACATGGATTCGACGCGCGATGTAGCATGGAGCGCGAGCCCGGTCTTCGTCTGGGACGCCGCGCGCATCAACCTGCCCGGCGGCAAGAGCTCGCTCGCCATGAGCGTCTACCCGCCGGAGAGCGCGGGCGACGAGGGCTGGGGCCGATCGACCGAGTATGTCAAGGATGCGGTCGAAAACTTCTCGCGACGCTGGTTCCCGTATCCCTATCCCGCCGCCATCAACGTCGCCGGCTTCTCGACCGGCATGGAGTACCCCGGCATCGTCTTTGACGGCATCGAGGATAAGGGCAAGACGCTCTTCTGGATTACGGCGCACGAGATCGGGCACGACTGGTTCCCCATGATCGTCGGCTCAAATGAGCGGCGCAACGCCTTCATGGACGAGGGCTTCAATACCTTCATCGACATCTTCGAGTCGGACGACTTCAAGGGCGGCGTCTATGGGCCAAAGCGCGACAGCGAGTACTCGGCCGGCGGCGAGCCGGCGGATACGATCCTGAAGGTGCTCGACAATCCCGCGGCACCCACGATCCTGATGCCGGCCGACGCGTACACCT
Organism: uncultured Acidobacteriaceae bacterium; assembly: GCA_964246835.1. Classification (GTDB taxonomy): domain Bacteria; phylum Acidobacteriota; class Terriglobia; order Terriglobales; family Acidobacteriaceae; genus Edaphobacter. The sequence goes on from CAXTRT010000008.1 coordinate 51,367, forward strand.
GGCAGATTGGGCATCCGGTCAGCTACTTCAAGGGCGCGTACGGCATGGTGCTGCTGCGCGAGCAGATCCTCGGGCCCGATCGGTTCGACTGGGCATTCCGCAAGTACATTCGCGACTGGGCCTACAAGCACCCGTCGCCGTCAGACTTCTTTCGCACGCTGGCCAGCGAGGGCGGCGAGGATCTGGACTGGTTCTGGCGCGGCTGGTACCTCAACAACTGGAGGCACGATCTCGCGGTGAAGTCGATCGACGGCGACACCATAACCTTCAAGAACAAGGGCCAGCTGGTGCTGCCGGCTACGGTCGAGGTTCGCTACAAGGACGGCACGAGCACACGCTTTCGGCTGCCGGTCGAGACGTGGATGAACAAGGCGGAGATGACCTGGCCGGGCGAGAAGCCGATTGAGAGCGTTGTCATCGATCCAGACCATAAGCTGCCGGATGATGACCGTGGGAATAATGCGCTATCGGCGAAGTAGGGCTGCCAACGGGTGTCGCTGGATGCTTCACGGCTTCAGACGGAGGCGGCCTGGCGGCCAGCCTCGATATGCGTGATTTGGCCGTCGCGCATGTGCAGGACGCGGTCGGCGATGGCGGCGGCCTCGGGGTTGTGCGTGATCATGAGCACGGTTTGGTTGAGCTCGCGGCTTGAGGTGCGGAGCATGACCAGTACGGCGTCGGAATTTTGGGTGTCGAGGTTGCCGGTTGGCTCGTCGGCCAGAACGATGGCCGGACGCGTGATGAGGGCGCGGGCGATGGCGACGCGCTGCTGCTCGCCGCCGGAGAGCTCGTTCGGCCGGTGGTCCAGGCGGCCGCTGATGCCGAGCAGGTCGGTAAGGTGATCGAGCAGCGGACGATCAAGCGGAGTTTTGACGCCGGAGATCTCATGCGCTATCTCGATGTTGCCCATCGCGGAGAGCGTCGGCAGCAGGTTGAAGCGCTGGAAGACGAAGCCGATCTTGGCCTTGCGAAGGCGGGTGCGGGCTGCATCCGAGAGCGGCGCGAGATCAGTGCCGCCGATCGTCACCGATCCGGTGGTGGCCTGGGTGAGGCCGCCAAGCACGTGGAAGAGGGTCGATTTGCCGGAGCCGGAGGGGCCTACGATCGCGACGAACTCGCCGGCAGCGACCTCGAAGCTGACGCCGCGGAGAGCCGTCACTTCAACTTTTCCTGTCCGATAGGTCTTGCCGAGGTTCTTGGCGATGATGATAGGGTTCATTGGCTCAGGTGCAAGTTTACCAGCCCAAATGGGAGGATAAGGGATGGGTGAGCGGCTGAGTGGATTGATCTTGCTGGGGTTAGTGCTTTGGACGGGGCTGGGATTGGCCGGGCTGGTCGTCGCGCGCTGGCGCGGGGAGAGACGACGATTTCGTCGTGGCGCGGCCACTCTGGGTGCGATCTGGCTGCTGTATGCGCTGCTTTTGGTGGGGGTCTCGTTGGAGCAGCCGGGGCAGATCTACGGGCCGGGACAGCCCGCGGGACAGGAGCGCTGTTTTGGAACGATGTGCTTCGCCGTGACCGGAGCTGAGGAGCCGGAGGGATTCTGGGTGCGGGGACAGGAGCGCGAGCGGCTGCTGCGGGTCATCCTCCGCCTGACCAACCGGGACCGGCAGCATACGGGCAGCGAAGATGGGCTGACAGCGTATCTGGTGGACGCGCAGGGCAGGCGCTGGGAGCCGCTGCGGGGGCTCGGCGGCGTACGGTTGACGACACCGGTTGCGGCGGGTGGCTCGATCCTGAGCGAACCGGTGTTCCGAGTGGCGAAAGACTCGACCGGGCTGCGGTTGGTGCTGGTGCACACCGGCTGGACATGGGCGCGGCTCAAGATTGGGAACGCTGAAAGTTATTTTCACCGGGCGGCGGAGATGGTGATTCCCGGGGAAAAGAAGTAGCTAGGCTGGGTAACAGTACCGTGCTACGATCATCGCCACCGCTCACTCTCTGCCTCTGACGGGCTTGCTCAGGCTGCACTCGAACGGGCGCCTTTCCACGCTGGTCCAGCAAAGACATCGCTGTCCTTGCTGAGGGCCATCGAGGGGCGATCACACATCTTGGAGCTATCGCCATGGATATGCATACATTGCATGTCGAGCACGCGGCGCTGCTTGGCTTGTTTACCCTGCTGACAGTCGTGAATTCGATGGTGCACCGCGGAGCTCGCGGATCGAGCTGGTTTCCGGTGTTCACCTTCTGCGCCTTTGCCGGAGCCGTGCTGATCTCGCTGCGAGGGTTGATTCCGGACAGCCTTTCGATCGTCTCCGGAGATCTCTTCTTCTCGCTCGCCTATGTGTTTCTGCACCGCTCCTTCAACGGATTTTTCGGCGCCGGTTTCTTTGGCAAACGGAGCTCGGGATGGTGGCTTCAGCTCGCGCTGGCGCTTGTCTGTGCCGGGGTCCTGCTGCGCTGGACGTTGGGGGTCCCGGACACGCGGCAGCGGCTGCTCTGGTACAGCCTGATTCTGAGCGCGCAAGTGGGGCTGAGCGCGTATGTCGTGCTGCGGAACGCGGTAGGGCCGCTCCGGTGGTCAACGCGGATGATGGGCGGCCTGCTCGTCGCTCTCTGTCTGAATAACCTTTTCCGGGCAGGAGTTGTGCTGCTCTATGGGACGCCCGCAAACTACCTGCAGAGCCATGGCGCGCTGTGCTGGGCGCTGCTGCTGACGACCGTGCTGCAGGGCGCGGTGACGATCGCGTTTGTCTGGATGACGGCGGCGCGGCTGAACGCGGAGCTGGAGCTTGAGGCCATGACCGATCCTCTAACGCGTCTGCTGAACCGGCGTGCGCTCGATCACTGGGCTGAGCGCGAGGTGATCAGCAGCCTGGCCAGCGATCTGCCGCTCTCCGCGATCCTGATCGACCTGGACGAGTTCAAGAACGTGAACGACGCCTGGGGACATCAGTGCGGGGACGCCGTGCTTCTGGGCGTGGCGCGCTGCCTGGAGGCGGAGATGCGATCCAACGACCGGCTGGCGCGGCTGGGCGGCGACGAATTTGCGGTGCTGCTGCCGCGTACCTCACGCTATGAGGCGATCGACATCGCCGAGCGGCTCCGCTGCGCGGTCGAGGAGACACGCTGCGTCTCCGGTGAGATGGTACTGACGGTGCGGGCGAGCTTTGGCGTGGCGCAGATGGATGAGACTGTGCGCGGATGGGAGGAGCTGCTGCAGCAGTGCGATCGCGCGATGTACCGGGTGAAGGCCAGAGGCGGGAATCAGGTGCTGGTGCACTGAAGGTTGCTTTAGAGCACGGCCGCGAGCTGCGGGTACCTGCCGGCGTGACTGCTCTCATACAGGGCGAGCAGCCGCTGCCGCATCAGGTAGTACGCGCCGGCGGCCTCCTGCACGTTGAAGGGGCCAAGCGCTCTGCCGAAGCCGAACGGGAGACTGACTAGAAGCTTGAGAGCGGAGCGGCGCAGCGCGAGACCATCCCGCCGCATGCGCTCCGCGACGATCAGGCCTTCTTCGGGGTTCCAGCGTTGCGCATAGCCGGCGAGAGCCAGCAGCACATCCGAGTTCGCCCGTAGCCGAGAGATTCCTTCAAGACCGCCGATCATCTCCCACAGTTGATCGGTTTCGATGCGGGTCTGGCCCTTGCCCGGCTGCAGGTAATCGATAGCGATCGCGTTGATGCCATCCACGCTGACGGGCTTGAGCCTGCCCAGCAGATCCTCCCAACTCAGGCGGGAGAGAGCGCGGGCCTTACGGTGCGTCTGAAGCAGGCTCGCGCCTACACCAAGAACGGTACATCCGAAGAGGGCCACAAAGCTCATAAGGGTGGGCGGTTCAGTCTGGTGTGATCGTAGTGCACCTCCTCGCGGAGGGCAACAGGAATTCCGTCGCTTTCGCCGGAAAGTTGTGGACGCGCGGCTTCTGGGCGCCAAAACGTCCAGATCCAGTACCCCAGCACGGCCAGATAAATCGCCTCACGCAGGTGCACGAAGACGATGAACTGCCGGTTCCAGCCGAGCGTGACGTGGCCGAAGTCTTCAAGCAGCGCCACAAAGGCCCAGGCCGTGAGCCCCTGGCCGAGGGCGAGGATGTGGCTTCGCCGGCCCAGACCGAGCCGGTTCGCGGCCGTCGCCATCGCCAGAAACAGGCCGCAGGTCAGCAGCGAGGTGAAGACGGTGATGCGAACGTCCCACAGATCGAGACCCTTTGACTCCGGCGGCCCGATCGTCAGGGCAAGCCCTGCTGCGACCAGCAGCCCCGCCGCGCCCCAGACGACAAAGACGCGCCGAGCCTCAAGCACCCACCTCCCCGCAGGCCGCAGCACATCGCGGGCGATCTCAAGGATGAGGGCGATCTGAAACAGGTAGTCCGCGAAGCCGGTAATCCAATAGGCAAGAAAGTAGCCGTGCCGGGTTCCGTGTTGACGGACCAGAAAGAGAACGATGGTGCGCAGCACGTTAAAAGCGACGAAGCTTGTGAAGACGGGGAACTGTCGCCAACGCACTCGCGCGATCAGGACGAAGAGAAGGGTGACGTGGCCAAGGAGGCTCGCCACCCATAACACGGTGTCCAAGGTCGAAAGAGTCATAGACGCGGGTCCCGACCGCTACTTAGAGTCCGAAGAAGCTACGGACAGTGTAGACAACGGAGCTGAAGGTGCCTGTCGGACGCGCCGCCCAGGGGTGCGGATTGCAGCCGGTCTGTTCGGCATGAAGCGAGGTCGCGGCGGTGAGGGAGAGGGCGGCGGTCAGGGCGAACAAACGGATCGACTTCTGCATGGTAGAGCTCCTTGGCGCGAAGTTGCGCTGTGGGCAAGCCTAGCTGCTCTCCGCTCCGGACGGAACCTGAATTTGAACAACTTTCGATGCATTGACGATCTGCCGATAAATCCCGTATCCGAGAAAAGCAGGTGTAGGCATCGGGCGACATACGACGACACACTGGGTGCGTCACTCTTGATGAGGTCACGTAGGGCTCTCGCATCTCAGGTTTTCCGGAACTGGGCCTTCCCGCTTGCGAGCCGTCTTGACACGGGAAAGATGCTCTAGGCTGGAACACTGTGGGAGGTCGATGGTGATTCTGGGTATGGGAACGGATCTGATTGAGATCGACCGGGTGCGGCGGAGTGTGGAGCGGTTTGGCGACCGCTTTCTGGAGCGGATCTTTACGCCGCTGGAGATCGCCTACTGCCGCCGCAAGGTGCATGGCGCGGCGGAGAGCTTTGCGGCGCGGTTTGCCGCGAAAGAGGCGGGTGCGAAGGCGTTGGGCACCGGCATCAGCCGCGGTGTGCGATGGACCGAGATCGAGGTGCGCAACCAGCGTGGCGGCAAGCCGGAGATCGTGTGGAGCGGGCGGGCGCTCGAGCGGGCGCTGGACCTGGGCGTGACGGCGACGCATCTCTCGCTCACGCACAGCCGGGAGCTGGCGATGGCGGTGGTGATTGTTGAAGGAGCGGGCGAAATGAAGGCTGGTCTGAACTTCCCCACAACCCCGGCCCGTGCGGATTCCTGAAACCTTCGTGTCATCGCGGCATCCTTTTTTAGGACATACCGTACCAGGACCGATCACACGCAGGCAGTTGCTGCAGAGCATCTGCGATATGCTCGACTGACGGTCTGGCTGTTGGGTGGGTCCGGACGCGCAAGGGAGAGCTATGCCGAGTCAGCAGGAGGTGCGGTGGTCGCAGCTGAAGGTTGGCGTGATTGTGCTGATTGCGTCGATCGTACTGATCACGCTGCTGTTTCTGATGACGAGCTCGTCGGGGCTGGGGCTGTTCTCGCACAAGATTCAGGTGACGACGTACTTTGAAAACTCGGCCGGGCTGAAAGAGGGCGCGGCCGTCAATCTGCAGGGCGTGACGATCGGTACGGTCAAGACTATCGCGATCACCAGCGCACCGGAGCGCAAGCTGACGCCGGTGCAGGTGATGATGAAGCTCGACACGAAGTACGGCAAGCAGTTGAAGAAGGATTCCAAGGCCTCCCTCAGCACGGTGGGTGTGCTGGGCGATACGGTGGTGGACATCAACAGTCAGTACGCCGTGGGTCCACCGCTTGATAACGGTGACGAGGTCAAGACGCTCGAGACGCCGAACCTGCAGGACGTGGTCAAGGCGAGCCAGGGAACGATCGAGAGCCTGAACGTAATTCTGGCGAAGATGAACACGATCGTCGATAATCTGCAGAGCGGCAAGGGATCGATCGGACAGCTGATCAACAATCCGGACCTCTACAACAAGGCGAATGCGACGGTGGACGAGCTGCGCCAGCTGGCGCAGAACCTGAACCGGGGCAAGGGTACAGTCGGCAAGCTGATGAACGACGACGCGCTCTACAACCGGATCAACGACACCATGGGCCGGCTGGATACGATTGCGACCAACTTGCAGCAGGGGCAGGGCTCGGCCGGCAAGCTGCTGAAGGACGAGCAGCTCTACAACAACCTGAACGCCACGATTGCGAACGCGAATCAACTGCTGAGCGACGTGAACGCGGGCAAGGGCGGCCTGGGGCTGCTCGCCAAGGATCCGAAGTTCCGGCAGCAGCTCGCGGATACCTTGACGCAGGTAAACTCGCTGGTCACGGGGATCGACCAAGGACGCGGGACGCTGGGCAAGCTAGCGACCGACGACCAAGCCTATACGAATCTGAATAGACTGCTCACGCAGAGCACGCTGCTGGTCGATACGATCCGCGCGGACCCGAAGAAGTACCTCACGATCCACCTCAAGATATTCTGAGAACTTTTTCGCCGCAGCGACAAAGCGCAGCCTTTGTTTTGCGTCTGGCGGAGTTGCAGTGTATTCATGGAGGGGCACGGCTCGCGCGAGCCGATACGTGCGCGGCCTGCATTCCCTTCCTGACGAGGTTTCTTCGTGATCCGATCGCTGGCGTGTGTTCTGGTGGTTTCGGGTGCGGTCTGTTCCGCACAGAGTTATACAGGGGCGGACGCCGCGGCAACCGGGCCGACGAGTGAGCCCAAGAAGCCGATCAGCTTCGACGTCAAGGCGATCGATAACACGGCCGATCCGTGCTCGAACTTCTATCAGTACGCGTGCGGAAACTGGATCAAATCTAATCCCATTCCGAGCGATCAGGTGCGGTGGGGACGGTTCAACGAGCTCGGCGAGCGCAACCGGTACCTGCTCTACGCGGATCTGAAGAAGGCGGCGGACGCGCCGGCGACACCGTTGCAAAGGCAGTATGGCGACTTCTTTGCGGCCTGCATGGACGTGTCAAAGGCAGACGCGCTGGGGGTGAAGCCGCTTCAGCCGGAGTTTGCGCTGATTGAGGCCGTGAAGAGCAATAAAGATCTGGCGCCGTTCGAGGTTAAGGAGTTTCAGGAGCACGGCGGCGGCGGCTTCTTCAGCGTGAGCGTGGATCAGGACCAGAAGGACTCCACCAAGCAGATCGCGGATACCGGCCAGGGCGGTCTCTCGCTGCCGGACCGCGACTATTACCTGAATGACGACGAGCGGTCGAAGACGATCCGCGACCAGTATCGGGCGCATGTTGAAAAGATGATGACGCTCGCGGGAGACACGCCGGAGCAGGCCAAGGCCGAGGCGACGGACGTGATGCGGATCGAGACCACGCTGGCGAAGGGCTCGATGAGTCGCGTCGAACGGCGCGATCCGGCCAAGCGATACCACATCATGACCATCGAGCAGGTCACCGCGCTGACACCAAGCTACGATTGGAAGACATATATGAACGGGGTCGGCCTGGGCGCGGCGAGCACCCTGAACGTGAGCTCGCCCGGATATGTAACGGCGGTGCAGCAGGTTCTGAACACCGAGACGCCCGAGGCGGTGAAGCACTATCTCCGGTGGCACGCGCTGCACGGAGGAGCGCCGCTGCTCTCGAAGCCGATCGTCGATGAGAACTTCGCCTTCTTCAACCAGACGCTGAACGGACAGAAGGAGCAGCAGCCGCGCTGGAAGCAGTGCACCCAGCGCACCGATCGCGCGCTGGGTGAGGCGGTCGGACAGGACTGGGTCAAGCAAAACTTTCCGCCGGATGCGAAGGACAACATGGAGCGCCTGGTGCGGGCGCTCGAAGTCGCCATGGCCGAGGACATCAAGCAGCTGCCGTGGATGAGCGATGCGACCAAGGTGGAGGCGCGTAAGAAGCTGGATACGATCAGGGACAAGATCGGCTATCCGGAGAAGTGGCGCGACTATTCGAAGCTTGACGTGAAGCGCAACGATCTGCTCGGCAACCAGGAGCGGTCGGACACCTTCGAGCAGAAGTATGAGATTGCCAAGCTGGGCAAGCCGGTGGACGAGAAGGAATGGGGCATGACGCCGCCGACGGTGAACGCGTACTACAACCCGCCCCAGAACGACATCAACTTTCCGGCCGGCATTCTGCAGCCGCCGTTCTTCGACAACCATCAGGATCCCGCGGTGAACTTCGGCGGTATCGGTGTCGTGATCGGGCACGAGATGACGCACGGCTTCGACGATCAGGGATCGAAGTACGATCTGCACGGCAACGTGCGGCAGTGGTGGACCGATGAAGACAAGAAGAAGTTTGAAGAGCGCACCGAGTGCACCGCCAAGGAGTACGACGGATTCGAGGTCGCGCCGGGGCAGAAGCTGAACGGACATCTGACGCTCGGGGAGAACACGGCGGACAACGGCGGCATTCGCATCGCCTTCCAGGCGCTCGCGGAGACGCTTACGAAGTCGGGCGATGGATCGGGCTTCAACGACGGCAAGAAGGACGGCTATACGCCGCAGCAGCGCTTCTTCATCTCCTTTGGGCAGGTGTGGTGCGAGAACCGTACAGAGCAGAGCGCGCGTGTGCTGGCGAAGACTGACCCGCACAGCTCGGGCCAGTGGCGAACGAATGGCACCGTGCAAAACTTCGAGGAGTTCGGCAAGGCCTTCGGCTGCAAGACCGGACAGCCGATGATGCCGGCCAACGTGTGCCGCACCTGGTAAAACGATGCTCTGCCGAACGGAAGGGACTGACGCCATCGGCGTTGGTCCTTTTCTTTTGCCATCCAGCCCTGTCGGCGCACGAGGGGATGATGGCAGGCTGGCATAGGTTGCCGGGTAAGTGGCGCAAACGCTCGCCAGCTTCTACAATTACGGAAATGAATCCCTGAAGGCATGTCGGTCCTCTCCCGCGCGAACCCCGCGCCGGAAGCGATCTGCAAGGGTGAAGGAAGCGCATGAAGTTGAGCAGAATTGGCCGTGTCTCGATGGCACTGGCGGCCTCGGTAGCACTCGGTCTGGGTATGACGGCATGTGGCGGCGGAACGATCGGCTTCATGTGGGTAACGGGAACCACCTCGACCTCGACGACGGCAAGCTCCATCGTTGGCTACAAGATCGACGACTTTACCGGAAACCTAACGAATATTCCCAAGTCTCCGTTCAACTCCGTCGGAGTCAACCCGGGCGTTCCGGTGGTGCGGACCGGCGGGCGGTACGTCTATGTGGTGAATAAGGGCACGTTTGGGCCTCCCACTCCCACCCAGCCAGACGGCGTTCCCAATAGGGACGGCAACATCTCCGAGTTTCTGGTGGGGGGCGACGGCACGCTGACCTTCCAGGAGAACTACGTGACGGCCGGCGGCACACCGGTGTGGGCGGCGATCGACAGCTCGGGCAGCTATCTCTACGCGCTCGACAGCCTGGCCCCGGCCGGCTCGGGCTACGACACGAACTTCCAGGGCGATGTCACGGTGTTTTCAATCGCGGGCGATACCGGCCGGCTCTCTATCGTGACCAACCAGCAGATCAAGGACGCGAACAACATCAACATCAGGTTCTTCCCAGTGGGTCAGAACCCGACCATGATGCGGGTCGCAGCCAGCAGCTGCCTCTTCATTCTTGACAAGAACTCGGCCTCAGACCCCTACAGGAGCTATGTGTTCCCTTATCAGGTTGCGGCTGGCGGGCAGTTGACAACTGTTGTGAGCGGAAATGTGCCCACCGGTCCCACCGATATGTCGTCCATCACGAATGGTGGCGGAGCGTACCTCTACCTGACGGATGTCGGAGTCGCGAAAAATCCGGATGGAACTCCCAGCACCGCCGGCAACATCTATGCCTACTCGGTGGGAACCAACTGTGCGTTGAATGCTGTTGTCAACAGCCCATTCGCAAACGTCCCTTCGGCGCGCAATCCGGTGTGGACTATCACCGAGGCGCGCAACAGCAAGTTCGTCTACGTGCTGAACCAGTCCAACAACAATGCCACGCAGCCGAATAGCTCCATCTCGGCGTTCAGCATTGACTCCACTGGAAAGCTGACCCAGCTCGGCGGCGCCAACAATCCGTTCGCGGTGGGCTCGGGTCCGACCTGCATGATTGAAGATCCCACAAATAAGTATCTCTACACGTCCAATAGCGTGGACGGGACCGTAACTGGGCTCAGACTGAACCTGTCGGATGGATCGCTGGGGCCGCTACAGCATGGATCGAGCTTTACGGCGGTCACGCACGCAAACTGCCTGGCAGTGAGCGGAGCGACGAGCTAGAGATGCGCAATGGCAGTACACCGGCTGCTCCTCTTGCGGCACACGCGGGGGAGCAGCACCGAACGGAAGGCAGCGGCCTACAAAGGCCGCGAAGGGTTGGAAGACGAATGAATTGGAATGCGATTGGCCGCGGGAGCGTGGCAGCACTGGTCTCGGCGGCGCTCGGCTTCGGAACGATCTCCTGCAGCCGCGACTTCACGGTGGCGTATGCGTACGCGACGGCGGCCCAGGGCACAACGGGATTAGTCAATGGCTACCTAGTTGACTATCAATCAGGTGCGCTGACGCAGCTGGCAAACTCGCCGACCATGTCGGGCGGCAGAAACCCGGTCACGCTGGTTGCCGCTCCAAGCGGGAAATATATCTATGTGATCAATAATTTTGATGCGAGCGTGGTGCAGTTCGCAGTAGGCACCGACGGTAAAATCTATCCGCAGAACACTTATAACGTGGTCGGGACTTTTCCGGTGGCGGCGGCAATCGATTCGACTGGATCCTATCTTTACGTTGCCTCCACCTATCAGCCCGGCTTCACGCAGGCGCTTCCCGGGCCGGGCAACCTGACAATCTTCCAGATCAATACGGCAGATGGCACCCTGATGGCGAACCCGGGAGTTGTCGCAACCGGCAATACGCCGATCGGCGTGACCGTCTCGGGCTATCCGACCGGGTCGAACACGCACTACATCTACGTCGCGGATCGCGAAACGACGACGGCGACGGGAACCGTAAACCCGCAGCCGCAGGGCTTCATCCAGACCTTTGCCCAGACGCAGGGGAGCACAACGCTGACACGCGTGACGGCCGGCGAGCCGATTCTTCCTGGACAAACAGTATCCTTGGGCATTTCGGCAGGCGTGCAGCCGAGCGGCATTCTCGTCGATCCCACATCACGATTCCTCTACGTGACCGATGCGCTGTCTAACCAGGTAAACGGCTATCTAGTCACCAATACTGGCCTGCCGCAGGCGATGCGCAACGGGCCCTTCGCGACCGGGCAGTTCCCTTCCAGCCTGACCATCGACCCGCGCGCCAAGTACCTCTACGTCACCAACTTCAACGCGTCATCGGTCACAGCCTACTCGATCGATCAGGCGACGGGCAATCTTTCAGGCTCGGTAGGGTCCGGTGCGGTTGGCGTGCAGACGAACCCGACCTGCGTCACCATCGAGCCGGCTCTCGGAATTTATCTGTACACCTCAAATAACGGCGACCAGACGATCTCTGGCCTGCAGCTCAGCCCCAATAACGGCACGCTGAAGCAGATTCAGAACACGCCCTATCCGGCCTCGGGGCTGCCCACTTGTATTGTTGCAGTAGCGAACGGCCAGCACGCGACGCAGGTCGTCAATAACCAGTAACTCCCTATTCACTCTGAGAATGACTGAGGCCCCGCAGATGAGCGGGGCCTTGCTGTATACCCTCAGCTCTGGCTGTTTTTTGAACCGAAGTAGAAGCCCAACGCGGAGCCGATCAGACCGGTCAGAGCGGGAAGCAGCTTATCCAATACGACCATGGTCTTCTCATAGTCGGCATGCGTGGAATACAGTGCGAATCCCATCAGGCCAAGAAGAGCGGCGATAAGCCCGAGCGTGATTCCCGCCCGAATCCAGTCACGCCGGGGCTCCGGGTCGTACTTGACCGTAACGAGCTGCTTTGCACGAGGCGGACGACTGGGAAGCGCAGGTGGTGCTGCCATGTGACCTTTCACGGGGCGATTGACACTGAAAAGGCTCCCGGGTGGGAGCCTTCGATCGAAAGCGGATTACTTTTATTCCTCTATCTGAACGGCATAGCGCTTTCCGTTCCGATAGATGTATACCTTCGAGGCCGGGTCTTCGTCCTGTGCCTCCAGTACGATCTCTGTCAGCGACAAGGCTCTGCTCATTGCCTCGTCGACAGTCCAGCCGTGCTTACGAGCAAGCTCCTCGAGCCGTTCCATGGTATCGACCGGAACAACAGGAGCACCGAATGCGGCGTGCAGTTCTGGAAGCGTTGTAGCCATGAAATCCTCCGACAAAGATGTCTGATCGAAGAATAAACCTGTCTCAAAAGAAATGCCAGATGCAGATTCATCGGGGATCACAGAGAGAGAGGCTAGGGAGCTGGGTTGGGCTCGAGAACCGGTTCTTTGCGGGTGATCTCGCCATGCTTCTTGGCGTGGTTGAGGATGAGCTTGCGGGCGGGCTTCTCTACCCAGCGGACGGTGGCGTACGCGAGCGCAATGATCGCCACGTAGGAGATCCAGGGATCGAGTGTGGTGAGATGGAGGCGCTCAAGAAAGCGGTAGTTGTGGATCATCTCGAAGATGTTGAAGTGCAGCAGGTAGAGGGCGAAGGTCGTCTCGCCGAGGACAACGAGCGGGCGCAGGGCAAAGGCGCTGGCGATCAAGTTGGGGCCGCTCAGGCCGAGGATTAGCAGGCAGAAGAGCGGCAGCAGCAGCGCTCCATGCACGATGACATACGGGATATGCGGCGCGGCGAGATAGAAGAAGAGGCAGATGGCCGTGAGGGCGACGGCGCTCATGGCCAGGCGCTGGCGCTCTGTGAGGGTTAGCAGCGCATGCAGCTTGGCGAGCGCGAGGCCGGCCAGGAAGGTGCAGAGATAGACAGGCGGCGTGTACTTGAGCACGCGCATCCAGTAGGTGCCGGTGTAGCGGTCAGCCGGTGCGGGCAGGCGGTCGGGGTTCAGGAAGTGATAGAGCGTGTGCGGCGCAAGGCCGAGCAGCCAGAGCAGAAGCACTACGCCGATCACCCGGGCGGGGCGATCCAACCAGTGACTGTTGCGCGCCCAGAGAAGGATGAGGAAGGGAAAGGCAAAGTAGAGCAGAACGTCGGCCGAGAGGGTCCAGGCCACGGTGTTCCAGAAGGTGGCGAGCGAGGGACTCCAGCCCTGCAGCAGCAGCGGGGTTAGGATCAGTCCCTGCCAGAACTCGCTGTGCGGGCGGGCCTGCCACTCCGCAAACAGCATGGGCAGGGAGAGCAGAAGGACGAAGAAGTAGGTTGGATACAGGCGGGCAAAGCGGGCAAACCAGAAGTCGCGTTTAACCAGGGTCAGGGCGCGGTCGCCGTAGTTGTAGGTCAGGATGTAGCCGGAGATCAGGAAGAAGCAGCCGACGAAGATAAAGGAGTTGTCGAGCAGTGGGTGCAGCCACTCTATATGCGGCGGTGTGAAGTGAAAGAGCATGATGCTGATGGCAAGCAGCGTACGCACCCCGCTGAGAGCGGGCAAAGGCGGCTTGCGGGGGTGCGGGGAGGCAGTCGCAGAGCGGGCAGTGGCCGGAATGGGGACGGTCGTGCTCACGAGGGTCGGATGGGCCAGTGTACCGGCTCGGCGCCATAAGAGACTCCGGGCGGCAGGGTTGGCTTGTCTGTGATTGGACACATCCCTTGCCTGAAGGTTGCGTCAAAATCCGGAACTGACATTCAGCCTCGGTGGCGAGGCGAGCTATCGTGTGGGAAACCGCCGGCGAAGCAGCGAGACCACGCCCAGTGCCCCGCTGGCCACGAGAGCGAGCGAGGCGGGTTCAGGGACGGGGGAGCCGGCCGCGGGCGTGATCGTAATGGTGCCGAAGTCGTACCCGTAGCCGAAGACGGGAACAGAGAATTGCGCGGTGTAGGTTCCCGGGAGAAAGTTGGGCGCAGTCGCCGGGCCGGTGAACAGCTGGGCCGACTGGAAGTTGGAGTAGGCGCGTGGACTATTGATGTTTTGCGTGAAGACGAAGCCTTCCCCGGCCGGCGAGAAGTAAAACGACATGTCACCCGGAGGAGGAAACGCGCCGGGCGGGTTGCCGAAGGGGTCGATCCAGAAGGTGCCCGGGCTGACGAAGAAGGGCTCGGAGACCGGGGTTGGAGACGCGGGCAGAACAAAGCTACGGTCGATCGCGCTGACGACGTCGGGCGGCTGGCCGAACGGCAGCGGAATCGTGGTCACGGGAAAGGAGAAGGTGACAATGTCGAAGCTGTCGGCGCGGGCGGTCGCGGTCAGGGCTGCAAAGGCGGTCAGGGCTGCAAAAGCGGTCAGGGCGGCGGGACGATAGCGCATGGTGCAACTCCAATCCAATACCGGGCCCACAGTGCTACCGAGCTTCGGGCTGCCGAGCGCCTTCTGTCAAGAGCTTTCTCTGCGGTGCGCTTGGCGCGAACGCAACGTCACTTCTCAATCGATGCCAGGTAGAGTCGCTGCCGCGGCGCCCTCTCCTTGCAGCAACGCGCGTTTGCGAGCGAGACCCCAGCGATAGCCGGTGAGCGCTCCGCCGGCGCCGACCACGCGATGACAGGGGATCGCCAGGGCGACCGGGTTGGCCGCGCAGGCGGTGGCGACGGCGCGCGCGGCGGTAGGCTGGCCAAGCGATAGGGCGACGGCGGCGTAGCTGCGGGTCTCACCCCGCGGAATCGCCTGCAGAGCCTGCCAGATGCGCTGCTGGAAGGCAGTGGCGCGTACATCCAGCGGAAAGTTACGGGCGAGCGGGCTCTCTGAAAGCGCGGCGAGCACAAAACGCGAGGCCTCGGCGAGCCAGCGCGCGGTCCTTTCGTCGTAGCCTTCTTGTTCGCCGGACGCGTCGCGATCTTTAAGAAGCAGCGACGCGGGATCGTAGATCTGGCGGCGCGCGGCCTTGGGAAAGCGGGTCTCGAGGTCGGCGCGGAGCTGCGGGTCGGAGTCGCCAAAGGCAATCGCGCAGATCCCGGTCGCGGTCGCGGCGATGAGGGTTCGGCCAAGCGGGCCGGGCGCGAGCATGTAGTGAATGGTCGCGCCGGCGCCGCCGCTGCGCAGGGTGGAGGGCGTCATGCCGAGGGTCTCGGCGCTGCTCTCATAGAGGCGCGACGACGAGCCGAAGCCGGCGGCGTAGATGGCCTCCGTGATGCTGGGCGTGGCGGATGGTGTTGCAGGAGCCGGGCTGTGTGATGACGGCGGCTGCAGGCTCGCGCGGAAGGCGTTCAGGCGATGGCTGCGCGCATACTGCGCCGGCGTCACGCCCAGGATGCGCTCAAAGGCGCGCACGATCGTTGCCTCATCGATCTCGATCGCAGCCGCAAGCGAAGCCAGCGTAATGCGCGTGCTGACCGCGTGCCGGGCGTGCTGCTGCATGTAGTCGGTGGCGGCGGCGAGGGCGGCGATGAGCGGGTCGGGCGCAGCGGCGTTCTCGTCGGGCCTGCAGCGCAGACAGGCGCGATAGCCGGCGGCCGCGGCCTCGGCCGGAAGCGTGAAAAAGCTGACGTTGCGGCGGGTGGGCCGGCGCGAGGGGCAGGACGGCTTGCAGAAGATCTTTGTGGATCGGACGGCGTAGACGAAGTGGCCGTCGCCGGCCGGGTCGCGGGCGAGCACCTGCTGCCAGGCTTTGCCGGCAAAGTCGCCGGTGGGTGGAATGCGGGTTGGAGTGGGTGCGGGCATGGAGAAGGTGGCCATAGATAGTATGGTGCCGCGGACGGCTGTATGACCACACTCCGGTTTCCGGGCAGAAGTCATTGGGCAGTGCAAGTACGAATCGCAGAGCGCGCGGCACAGGCGTAGGCTGAGTGCGTGCGCTGAGACAGGGCGCGATCGGGAGAATGAGTCTTGGAGCTGACGCGACGGGAGATGCTGCGCGGGATCGCAGCGGTGAGCACGGTTGCGGCGGCCAGTGGGCGTGCGGAAACAGTGTTGCATGGCAGGCCGGTGGCACAGGCGGCTGCGGCCCCGCTGGCGGAGTTCGGCCATGAGCAGGTGGAGGTTCGCGGCAGGCTCGAGAGCGGACAGCGATCGCAGGCGGGCGGCGTCCTGATGGGCCTGGACGAGAACAGCCTGATGAAGCCGTTTCGGCAGATGAGCTATGGGCCGAACCCGGCTGCCGGCCTGGGCGTGAACCTGGGCGGATGGTACGAGTGGAAGCCCGACTTCGACTTCCACCATGACGATGCAGGCTTCGCGCCGGCGTCGACGTTCGGGCAATGGACTTCAGCGCTGGCACGCCTGCATGCGGGATCTCCTAGCGGCGAGACGGCGATGGCCGAGCGTGTGCAACGGCTGCATGACCTTCTGCGTGCGGAGATCACGCCAGAGTACTTTGCGCAGACGCGCTTCCCTGCCTACAGCTACGAGAAGCTGGTGGGCGGGCTGGTGGATGCGCATCTGCTGGCCGGAGACACGCGGGCATGGGAGACGCTCGATCGAGTGACGCGAGCGGCGACGCCTTCGCTTCCGGGGCAGCCCATCGAGCGCGACCGGCAATGGGCGGTGGGCAAAGACGCCTCCTACATGTGGGACGAGAGCTACACTCTGCCCGAAAATCTTTACCGTGCCGCGAGCGCAGGCGCGGGCGCGCAGTACCGGCGCATGGCGAGGACGTACCTCGAAGATGAAAGCTTCTTTGCGCCGCTGGCGCGCGGAGAGAACCGGCTCTCCGACCGGCATGCGTACAGCTATCTCAACTCGCTCTGCTCTGCGATGCAGGCATACTTCGTCGACGGTAGCACGATGCACCTGAAGGCCGCGACGAATGCATTTGCGATGGTTGAGGCGCAGAGCTTCGTCACCGGCGGGTGGGGGCCGGACGAGCTCTTTCGCAAGCCGGGCTACAACCAGCTCGCGGCAAGCCTGACCAACACGCATAACAGCTTTGAGGTTCCGTGCGGCAGCTACGCCCATACCAAGCTGACGCGGTACCTACTGCGAGCCACGCGGGATGGGCGCTATGGCGACAGCATGGAGCGGGTAATTCACAACGCGGCGCTGGGTTCGCTGCCGCTTGAGCCGGATGGCCGCTCCTTTTACTATGCGGACTACAACGTCATGGCGAAGCGGATCTACAGCGTGCATCGCTGGCCGTGCTGCTCCGGCACGCAGCCGCAGCTGGCGGCGGACTACGGGATCAACGGCTATCTGCGGGAGCCCGGCGCAGTGTGGGTCAACCTGTACCAGCCTTCCGCGCTGCGCTGGCAAGAGGGCGCGGACACGCTGATGCTGGAGCAGGCGACCGACTATCCGCGTGATGGCCGCGTGAGGCTGCGGCTCGCGACGGCTCCGCGCATGGTGCCCTTACGCGTGATGCTGCGTGTACCGGCCTGGGCGAACGGCGCTGCGACGATCGCGGTAAACGGCGAGCATGTGCCGGTTACGCTCGAACAGGGGTTCGCACGGGTAGAACGGGTTTGGCGGCAGGGCGACGAGTTGACCTTCACGCTGCCCATGGCGCTTCGACTGGAGGCGCTGCCGAGCAACGGCGGGCCGATGCACCTGGAGACGGTAGCGCTGCTGCGCGGGCCGCAGGTTCTGTTCGCGATCCGCGATGCATGGGAGAGCGGCGTGCTGAGTCTGTCTGCGGATGCGTTGCTGAGCGCGGAGCAGAGCGGCGAGAGCGAGTGGACGGTTAAAACGCAAACCGGGACGCGGTTGTTTGTGCCGTGGCCGGAGATCGGCGACCGGATGTACACGACCTACATGAAGGCGGTGTAGAGCATTTCTTCTGATGCGACGGCACTACTTGAATGCAAGGGAGGCCATTTTCCTTGAGAGAAAATGGCATCGACGGGAGTGGCCTTCTCCACACCTTCAGGAGAAACGCCTTAGTGTCGCCCGGCGATCAGGCGCGGCTGGCGAACTCCCGTGTCTCGGTTGTCACACGGACCTTCTCACCCTGCTTGATGAAGAGCGGCACGCGGATCTCGAGGCCGGTCTCAAGCCGTGCCGACTTGGTGACGCTGCCGCTTGACGAGTCGCCGCGCACGCCCGGCTCCGTGTAGGCCACATCGAGATCGACGAAGATGGGAAGCTGCAGGCCGATCGGATTGCCGTTGTACTTGTGCAGCTGCAGCATGGCGCCTTCGATCAGCAGATCGAGCGCGTTGCCAATGGTCTCAGGCGCGAGCGTGAGGGTTTCATAGCTCTCCTGGTCGAGAAAGTGCGAGCCGTCGTTGTCGCTGTAGAGATACGAGGCCGGCACCAGCACCAGGTCCGGCTCCTTGAATCTGTCGCCAGCCTTAAAGCTCTTTTCAAAGACGGCGCTGGTGAGCAGATTGCGCATCTTGAGGCGAACCAGCGTCTGCCCGCCGCGCGCGGTCGGAGAGCTGATCTCCGCGTCCAGGCAGGCGTAGGGAGCATTTTCGAACTCAAAGACAGACTTGCGTTTGATGTTAATTGCTTCAATCAGAGCGGCCATGCACTTCCTTGACGAGGCGCTGCGCACAGTGGCGCAGGCCATGTGAACTGGGCTCAAGTATAAAGCGCAATGCGAAGTCGAAGGGATGCGGAGCGACTCAGGCCGTGATGATCGGCGCGGGCGCGTAGCGGGCGAACTCAGGATTGGGCGGAACCGGCAGCTTGTTGCCCTGCTCGTCGATCTCGTTCGATTCGACGTAGAAATGAGTCAGGTTGGCGACGCCGAAGCTGGTGGTCAACGCAACATCAGTAGCATCGCGGCCGGTCGCCATCAGGATGCGCCCGTATCGCTGGTCGTTGTGGCGGGCATCCATTGTCCACCAACGGCCGTCAAGGAAGACCTCATACCAGGCGGAGAAGTCGCCCGGGCCCGAGTAGTGGTGGCGAATATCGCCAAGCTGGCCGGTCACGTAGCGGGCGGGGATATTCATGGCGCGGCTCAGCGTAATGGCGAGGTGCTGGAAGTCGCGGCAGACACCCACGCGCTCAGTAAACACATCGAGCGCGGTCTTGGTCGGGCGAGCCATCTTGTAGTTGAACGCGACGTGGTTGTGAACCCAGTCGCGAATGTAAATGGCGCGGGCCCAGCCGGGCGAGGTAAAGCCGAAGAGGTCGCCGGCAATGCCGCTCATCTGGTCCACCTGGCAGTAGCGGCTGGAGAGCAGGAACTGCAGGGTCTCGGGCGGCAGATCGTGAACCAGCGCCTGGGTCGCGGCGATGTGGATCGGGTCGGGTTCAGCAGGAATATCAATCACGCTGCGACCGCTCAGGCGCAGGCCGCCCGCCGGTGCGGAGAAGCGGGCACACCGGTTGCCGAAGCTGTCCAGGTAAAGGCCAGGTTCGAGGATGGTGGTGGAGGTTTCGTCCACATGCTCGATCAGCAGGGTGTCGGGCTCGACCAAGTGGGCGTCAAGAGAGGGATGCAGGTGCAGCAAGGCCACCATCGCCGTCGGTGCGGGCAGCTGAAACTGAATGTCGTACTCGGAGAGAAGGCGCATGCGTTCCTGCCTTATAAAAAGCCAGCGAATCGTTTGAGTGTAAAAGCTGATCTCATTTAGACGGAGTTGCTGGCGCTGCGGTTGCATTTTGCCGGAGACAGAGCAAAGCGCGGCACTGCGCATGGCATGTGCGAGCGGCTAACGGTACTTAGTTTTCGATCGAAGCAGCTGCCGTGGAGAGATGAGGCTTGCTGCCGTAGCTGTGCAGGTAGCGCAGCAGATCAATGTATCCGAAGCGGCCGGGAAAGATGCCGACGGCAGGCAGAGTCCAGCAGATGGCATAGAGTGCGAGGGCGACGAGGCGGAGCATGCGCGGACCAGTCGTCGCCGGCAGCAGCAGACCGTCGCTGCCGAGCGGAGATTCGCAGCTCAGGGCTGATGAGCGAGGCAGGCGCTCCAGCAGCAGAAACAGCAGCAGCAGACAGGTCGCGTGAATCTCGATCCAGCGGCCCCAGTCGCGCGCGACGACGAAGAGTGGAAGCGAAGCCAGGATCGCGATTCCCGTTACGAGGAGCAGGCGGCGCGTCGCAGGGTCGCCACCATGCTCGCGCAGACGATCGGCTTGCGTGCGATCCGCCCTCAGACGTTTTATGACCAGCAGCACGATGGGTAGCGCCGTAAGCAGGATCGGCACCGGATAGCGCGTGCGATAGCTGTAGAAGAGGATCGCCCGCAGCGTTTCGGCGCGTGCCTGGACCGGCGCTAATGCAAGGTAGGCGATTGCGCCGTTGCACAGACCGCCGGGCGTCCCGTCGAGATGCCCACCCACCGAACTGCAGACGGCTTGTGCCTGGCGACGATCTCCGGGATGCGTGAGCACCGCGGCGAGAGCAAGCGCGCTCAGCAGCAGCGGGATCAGGGCAACGCGGCCTGCGTCTCGAAGCCGCGGGATGGTGCGGCTGCCTGCGCTCCTCACGAGCAGCGGCAGGAACAGATACGGAAGAAAGGCCGCGAGAGCTTCGTGCGTGAGCAGAAGCACCGGGGCCGCGAGCGAGAGGCCGAGGCTGAGCTGCCACGGCCGCGGGCGCAAAAAAAGAAGTGCATTGATGAGCAGCGAGAGCGCGAGAAACAGCAGCACCTCCTTGCGCATGGAGGTCGGCGGATCGAGCACGGTAAAGGCCAGCGTGGCGGGCGAGAGCAGCAGCGCGGCCAGCGCCAGACTCCATCGCACACCGCGCAACAGCGGAAGAAGGCTCGCGTAGAAGGCGAGGTAGAGAAGGACTTGCAGCGCCGCTGTCAGACCCACGAGCGGCAGAGCCGTCGCGCGATGCGCCAGCAGCAGGCCCTCCCCAAGCAGCCCCCGCCGCACAAAGCCACCGCTGTAGTTGAGGAGCCACTCACCGATCACCCACGGGTGCGCCACGCGCGCATGCTGCAAGGCGAACGCACAGGTAACGAGCGCGATGGCTGCGATATACACGGCGAAGAGAAAGCGCAGGCGCGAGGCTGGAAGGTCGAGAGGCACGTGGGTCACGGGTGATGATAGCTGCCTCGACCCGCCCGACACGAATGCGCCCAAACGCAGATCGAGCGGCTCGCCACAGGGCTTGCCGCTCGATCCGTAGAGAGGTGAAAGAGAGATGCGGTTAGCGGGCCGCTACGACGGGCTCCGCCTTCGCGGCCCCGGCCTTGAGCGCCGCGGCTTTGTCGGTCGCCTCCCAGGTAAAGTCCGCGCCGGTGCGACCAAAGTGCCCATACGCCGCCGTCTGCTTGTAGATCGGCCGGCGCAGGTTCAGGCTCTCGATAATGCCCTTTGGCGTCAACTGGAAGTTCGCGCGAACCAGGTCCTCCAGCTGCTTCGGCTCGATTGTTCCGGTACCGAAGGTGTCCACCAAAACCGAGACCGGCTCGGCCACGCCGATCGCGTAGGCGAGCTGCACCTCAACGCGCTCGGCGAGGCCCGCGGCGACGATGTTCTTGGCAATGTAGCGCGCCATGTAGGCCGCCGAGCGATCCACCTTGGTCGCATCCTTGCCGGAGAACGCGCCACCGCCATGCCGGCCCATGCCGCCATAGGTGTCGACGATGATCTTGCGGCCAGTCAAGCCGGAGTCGCCCATCGGTCCGCCAATGACGAATCGTCCCGTGGGATTGATGTGGAACTTGGTGTTCGCGTCGAGCAGCTCGGCCGGAATCACCGCCCGAATAACGTTCTTCTCGATCTCGGCGCGCAGCGTCTCGTTGGTCACGTCAGAGTCGTGCTGGGTTGAGATGACGACCGCATCGATGCGCGAGGGCTTGCCGACCTCGGCGTACTCGACCGTCACCTGGCTCTTGCCGTCGGGCCGCAGATACGGCATCAGGCCGGACTTGCGAACCTCCGACAGCTTTTCACTTAGCCGGTGCGCGAGCGAGATCGGCAGCGGCATCAGCTCCGGCGTCTCGTTCGTCGCGTAGCCGAACATCATGCCCTGGTCGCCGGCGCCGCCGGTATCCACGCCCTGTGCGATGTCGGGCGATTGCTTGTTAATGGTCGAGATGACCGCGCAGGTGCTCGCGTCAAAGCCGTGATCCGAGTGCGTGTAACCAATCTCGGCGACGGTCGAGCGGACGAGGCCCTGAAAGTCGACGTAGGCCTTGGTCGTAATCTCCCCGGCGATGACCACCAGGCCGGTGCAGGTCAGGGTCTCGCAGGCGACGCGGCTGAGTGGGTCCTGCTCCAGGCAGGCATCGAGGATGGCGTCGGAGATCTGGTCGGCGATCTTGTCGGGATGGCCCTCTGTGACGGACTCACTGGTGAAAAGAAAACGGTCGCGTGTAGCCAAGGAACTTCCTCCAGGGGTGATGCGGATAGCAGTGCTTCGGTCCCTCATCATTTTACGCAGATCGGCAAAGCTTGGGGCAAAGCGACGCAGCCGGTTGTCAAAGATCGTAAGCTAACGGCGGCCCGCCGCATTGAGTGGGAGCGCAGTGTCAGAAGACCAGCTTCGCGCCAAGCTGCAGGATGCGCTTATCGCGATAGCCGGTGATGTTGCCCGCGCTCGCGTTGAAGCCGGTCGAGGTAATCAGGCCGGCGGTCGAGACGGTGTCGGGGTTGGTGTGGTTGAAGACGTTGAAGGCCTCGCCGCGCAGCTGCAGGGTGAGCCGCTCATAGAGCCGCACGTTGCGGAAGAGGCCGGGATCGACGCGCCACCAGCCGGGTCCGTCGATGATGTTGCGCTGTGTGTTGCCGCCGCGTGCCTGGCCCGCGGGAACGGCGGCGAAGGCGTTGATGTTGAACCAGTGCTGGCGGGTGTGGATCGGGCCGTTCGCCGCGCTTGCGTCGTTCGGGTTGCCCACACGATCCGGCCTGCCGCTGGCCGCGCTTGCTCCGAGGACGACGCCGACACCTGCCGGATCAAGCCCGCTCGTCGTGACATTCAGCGGCAGGCCGGAGTTGAAGAAGCCCACGCCCGAGACCTCCCATCCGCCAAGCAGGTGGCCAACCAGGCCGCGCTGCTCGATGAAAAAGGGCACCGAGTAGACGGCGTTGACATTGAAGATATGCGTTCGGTCGGCGGCGGAGCGGGCGTACTCCGCCGTGAGATTGGAGCTGATCTGCGGCGCGCCGGTACGGTCGGCGTTCGAGTTCGTCAGCGCGCGCGACCAGGTGTAGTTGGCCGAAATCAGAGAGTCGTGCTTGAACTGCTTGCGACCGGAGATCTGCAGCGAGTTGTAGTTGCCGGAGAAGACCGGCTGCACGGAGTTGATGGCGCTGTAGCCGCGATACGGGCGAATCTGGTTCAGCGCGTTCACGTTTGAGGTGTTGACGGTCGTCACCGGTGTAAGCTGTGCAGGCCTGCCCGAAAGAACCGAGAGGCCACTCGCCAGATACTGCCCGGGCGCGGGCTGGTTGATGTCGATCAAGCCGAGCAGATGCACCTGGTGGCTGCCGACGTAGGCCATATCGAGTACCACGCCACCGGGTAGGGTGTGCTGTAGGTCGAGCGAGAACTGCTGGTCGTAGGGCGTCTTGAAGCGCGGCGCCGTCGCCGTGAGCGCACGCGTGGAGAAGCTGACGTTGGCCTGCACAGCCGCGGGATTATCAAAGCTGGTGTTCGAGATGGTGGGCGTATTGACGAAGGGCTGGTTGGCGAAGATGTTCTGCTCATAGATGCCGAAGAGCGAGGCGTCATACGCGAGGCCGTAGCCGCCGCGCAGCGAGGTCTTGCCGTCGCCGAAGACATCAAGCGCGAAGCCGATGCGCGGGCCGAAGTCGAGGGCGTCCGCCTTGCCCACCTTGCTGCCGAAGGGCGAGGTGGCGGCCACAGTGGAGCTGCCGGTATTGATGCTGATGCCGTTCAGCAGGTTCGCGCCCGGGTTCGGCGTAACGCCGCCAGCACAGGGCGCGCCCGTAATGCAGAGATTGCCGCTGGTGCTGCGGTCGATGGCCGGCGCGATGGCCGCGTTATAGAGCGAAGGATCGAAGGTGGTCAGCTCGTGATTTGCGTCGATAGGCTGGTTGAAGCGCGAGTAGCGCAGCCCCATGTTCAACGTAAGCCGCGGATTCACCTTCCAGTCGTCCTGCACGAAAGCTTCGATCTGATTCACGCGAATGTCCGGCGTGACGTCGATTGAGGCCTGCGAGAAGGTTGAGACAAACCCGGTAAGGAAGTTGGCAAAGGCCTGCTGGTAGGCCTGGGCCTGCGTCGCCTTATTGCCGGTCGTGATGATGCCTGCGTTGGTGAAGGCGAAGGAGCCCGCATTGCTCAGCCCGTTGTTCTCCGTCTTATTGTAGTGGTTGTAGTCGATACCGAAGTGCAGTGTGTGCGGGCCGACCGACTTGACGACGTTCACAAAGACATTGTGATTGCGGTTGTAGTCGCGATAGGGGCCATAGGTGGTAACACCGGTGCCGTTCTGGAAGGTAAGCGCAGGCACCCGCGCAAGACTTGACGCGAACGGCAGCTTTACCAGACCGGAGACATCGGGTGAGTTGGCGTTGAGCGCGCTGCCGGTCGGATCCGAGAGCAGCGCACCCTGCGAGTAGGCGTAGCCGCCATCGATCAGCAGCGTCGGCGAGAGCACATACGTCGCATGGCCAAGATAGATACGGCCCGGCGAATTGGTGCTCGTGACCTGCACGCCGGGGTAGCCGGTGCCGGAGAACAGGCCGCCCGGCTCAACCGTTGGGATGGCGTCGTTGATGAAGCGAAAGAAGACGTTCAGCTTCGGCCCGAGCTGCTGGTCGACGCGCACAATCTGCTGGTTGGCGTTGAAGATGTTTTGCAGCGGCCGCGTGGTCAGGTTGCCGGAGGCGTCGGGATCCGACACGCCCGCGTAGATGTCCTTGAGATAGGCCGCCGCAAGTGGGCTGATTGCTGTAATGGTGTTGGTTCCGGGGTTGTTGCATGTGCCGTTTCCGGGGTTGACGCTGGCGCAGACCGTGGCGGCGAACTGGCCCGAGCGCTCCGCAACCGTGGGAACGCCGGTCAACTGGAAGGCCCGGTACGTGATGACACGGCGAATCTCCTGCGAGAAGAAGAAGTAGGTCCCGTGCCGACGGCCATCGTAGAGGCGCGGCAGAAAGACCGGGCCGCCAACGGTGTAGCCGAAGTCGTTGTAGCGCAGCCGGCCGCGCGGCGAGGTGGTCTTCGCGGCGCCGCTCGGCGTTGTCGTGAGCTTGTTGAGTACGTCATTGGCGTTGAAGATATCGTTGCGCACAAACTCATACGCGCTGCCGTGCAGGTCGTTGGTGCCGGACTTGGTAACGACGTTGATCTGCCCGGAGGCCGAGCGGCCGAACTCCGCCGAATAGTTGCCGCGCAGAGTTTTAAACTCGGCGATAGCGTCGACCGAGGGATAGGTCAGCAGCGTAGTATTCGATCCGCGATCGACGTTGTCCGCGCCATCGACCGTCCAGTTGTTGCCGCTGGTGCGCGCGCCGTTGACCGAGAAGTTGACGACGTTGGTGGAGCCGCTTGGGTTTGAAAGGCCGATGTAGATCTGATCGCCGCCGGTGTAAGAGACGCCTGGTTGCAGACCGACGAGCTGCTCGTAGTTGCGCGAGGAAAGAACCAGCTGCCGAACCTGCGTGCCGTCGATCAGACCAGCCTGCGTCGAGTTCTCGAAGTTGAGCTGCTGCTGGCCGGCCGTGACGGCGACGACCTCGCCAGCGCCGCTGCCTATCTTAAGATCGCCGTTGATGGTCAGCGTGTCATTGACGTGCAGGACGATGTCGGTCAGGGTGAGATCCGCAAAGCCCGGCGCGGCGACCACGACGGAGTAGCTCCCCAGTGGAAGCGACGTCGCCGTGTAGGTGCCGGCGCCTGAGGTCTTGACCACACGGACGAAGCCATTGCGATCCGTGTTGGTCAGGGTCACGGTCGCATTGCCGATGACGGCGCCGCTCGGATCCTTGATCGTGCCACTAATACTTCCGCTGACGTCCTGGGCATGGGCGAAGAGCGCACAGCCCATTGTCGAGACGACACACGCGAGACGCAGGTACGAGGAGAGGCGGCGGTCCATCATAAATCTCCTGAGACATCGGGCGATCGGGACGCGCACCGAGCTCCATCGTTTCGAGGTAGAAGTGAAATGAGGCAGCGAGAAGAGACTGAAGTGAGCTACTCCTGAAGCCTGCATGAATGTCTGGTTACATCCGAGTTAAGCTGCTCCGAAGAAGGTTGTCAACGGGAGATCAGCCTTTTGCGCCGCCGCTCAAAGCGGGCGTATGGGACGGTCGTAATCCCTTCGTGAGCACGACGTGTCCCTTCAGCGCAAAGCGCCACACGCACCAGCCAAAGACGATCAGCAGGAGCAGCATGGCCACGACACCGGGCCAGCGTGTGGGCTCGCGCGGCGGCTCCGCACGGTTCCGGCTGATGGTTTCGGCAAAGGTGGCGATGGTCTCGGGCGAGCCGGCCGGCTGCTCCAGCTCCGCGATGCAGAACTCAAACCGCTCCAGCCATGGCGCGGGGTCCAGATGCAAGGTAGAGAGATAGCCGCGAAGGATGCCCTTGCGGAAGACGCCGCCGGGCAGACTGGCAAGGTCGCCCGCTTCAAGCTCGCGCAGGTGGCGTACCGAGACCTTGGTGACATGGCTGATGGTCTCAAGCGAGACTCCCTGCCGCTCACGTTCCCGTCGTAGATCGTCCGAAAATGTCTCCATTCACTCCGCTCGGCCTGGATTTTGGACCGTTTCCGCGGCGCCTGATCTCCGCAGTTTCTCCGGAGCATAGCCCTGTCGGGGGATGGAGTCAAAGGCCCCGGCGGTTAGAAGCTGGGTACAATCGGCATAGCGGATCCTCGCCCAGCACCCATGAGTTTAGAAGACACCTCGGCGCGCACGGCTTCTCTTCGCCGCATCCCCAGTCTCGACGGGCTGCGCGCCCTCTCCATCGTCCTGGTGATGGGGCTGCACACCGTGCAGCGCTATGTTGCGGACCATCCGGACCATGCGCCGGGGCTGCTGTGGTCGGTCGTGCTGAATGGCTCGCTCGGCGTGACCATCTTCTTCGTCATTAGTGGATACCTCATCACACGGCTGCTGCTCTATGAGCAGCAGACACGCGGCGCAATCAGCATGTTCGGCTTCTACGTGAAGCGCGCCTTTCGCATTCTGCCGCCGCTCTATGTCTACGTTGCCGCGCTGGTGCTGCTGGGTGCGGCGGGCCGCCTGGCGCTCACCCGGTGGGATGTCGTCAGCGCGCTCTTCTTCTTTCATAACTACGCGGCCACTTCTACCTGTTGGGCGATCGAGCACTTCTGGTCGCTCAGCGTAGAGGAGCAGTTCTATCTCATCTGGCCGGTGCTTCTGATCCTCTGCTTGCGGCTTCGGGGCAGCGTGGGAAGAGATCGGGCAGCTGGCATCGCCGGCGCGGTCATCGTGCTCTCTCCGCTGATCCGCATCGTCAGCTTCCGCACCCACACTGTGCTGCTGCACCAGAGCGCGGGCTTCCACATGCACGCAGATGCTCTCATGTTTGGATGCGCGGCGGCGCTGCTCGAGGGCAGAGCCCGCTTTGAGCGCGCCTATCGCGCCTTGACCCGCATCGCCTGGCTTCCCGTCGTCGGTCTCGCTCTCGGCAGCTACCTCGAAATGCGCTTCCAGAACTACTGGAACTTCCCTATCGGCGAGACCTATACGGGCCTGCTCATCGTCGCCGTCCTGCTGTGGACCGTGCGCAACCCCGGCAGCCTGGCCGGACGAGTGCTCAACGCACGTGTCGTGACCCATATCGGCGTCCTCTCGTACAGTATGTATCTCTGGCAGACCTTGTTCCTCCACCACATGAATGCCGGCGTCTTCGCCGGCGTGAGCTGGATGGGCCGCTTTCCTCTGAACTGGATTGCGGTTTTGCTGGCCGCGGAGCTCTCCTACCGTCTCGTCGAACAGCCCTCGCTCGGCCTGCGCAATCGCCTGCTGCGCCGCGGTCATGTCTACCAGGCGCCGGCACTCCGCGATCGCAGCGAAGACTCGCGGACCACGCAACAGGCCGTCCGGGCGGGAGAGTAGACGATGGCGCGCATCTCCCTGCCTGAGCGCGTCCCTCTGCTCTATGCCTTCCTCTACGCCTCGGGGCTCTTCCTGCTGCAGCAGCTGGAACATACCTCTCTCTACTTCAGCGCCTGCTCGTTTCTCTTCGTTGTGATCGCCGCCCTGGCCTTCAACGTGGCAGGCGGCCTCACGCGGCCCTCGGGTGGCTACATCTTCTTTTACAGCGTCCTGGCAGTGATTCTCGGCCTGTCCGTCAAGGCATTTATAGGCGAACGGGGCGAGAGCAACCTGCTGCGGCCGCGCATAACCATCACCGTCTATGCCGTCTCAAGCGTCATGCTGCTGCTGGCCGCGGCGGCCTCTCGCAAATTCTCGAAGAAGCGCCCATTCCTCGAAAACCTGGTCGGCGACAATAATCTCTCGCGCGCGACCGTCGGCTGCCTGGTCATCGGGATGATTCTCTCGATCGCCACGCGATCCGTCGAGCGCGGCTCCGGCACAGCGATCAGCGCGCTCTTCCAGATCAATCGCTTCTGCGAGCTCGCGATCATCCTCGGCGTCACAAACACGATCCGTCGCTCCGGCGGCCGGCGAAGCCTCAACACGCCGGTACTCCTGGGAGGGGCCACACTGATTATTCTGGGAGGCTTCTTCGGCTTCTCGAAGGAAGGCTTCTTCACGCCGCTGATCTGCTGGACGCTCGCCGCCAGCGCGCAACGCCTGCGGCTCAGCCTGGGTCAGATCGTTACCGGCGGCCTTCTGCTGCTGTTTCTCTCGTATTACATGGTGCCCTACTCGCAGTACGGCCGAACGCAGTCGCGTCCCGGCCTGGGCCCCAGCCTTCAGGTCGCCGCTCAACTCCTGTCCGATCTGCCGTCCGTGAGAAAAAAGTATGAAGCGCAGCAGGCGGCGGATCTCGCCGGACAGACCGCCGGCTACTTCAACAAGTCGCATGGCATCTTCGACCGTCTGCAGATGATCTCGTTCGACGACATGCTTATCGATGCGACCGAGCGGCAGGGTCCCGAGGGCTACTATCCCGTGCTCGAAGACTTTGAAAACCTGGTTCCCCATTTCTTCTGGGCAGGCAAGCCGCAGTTTCTATGGGGCAACATCTATGCCCATGAGGCGGGCGTTAATATTGCCGACGACGACCTGAGTACCGGCGTCTCCTTCTCTCCCTCGGGCGAGGCCTACCACCTGGGCCGATGGGTCGGCATGCTGGTGCTGGCCCCTTGCCTGTGGTTTGCCCTCTTTATGCTCTTTGACTCGCTCTGCGGCGATGTGCGAAAGAGCCCCTGGGGCCTGCTCGCGCTGACCTACTTCGCCCATATCGCGCCGGAGGGCCTGCTTGCCGGCATCGTCTATGCGATGGGCTACGTCACCTTTGCCATCACCTTCGCCGCGGTCCTTACCGGCTATGTCATGCCCATCCTCGGCGGCCTCATCATCGGTCCCGGTAATAAGGCCGGCGGCAGCCGCGTCGTCGCTCCGGTGCGGGGCGCTGCTCCGAGAGTTCTTCGCGCCTCCGCCTCCGCCTCCGATGATCGCTAGATCGCTAGATCGCTAGGCTTCGCAGGCAGCAGCAGCGTTCCGATCGCATAGACTAAAGGCACATGAATCGCCTCGTCGTCGGCAATCTCGTGCATCGCCCTCTCCGCTCGCTCATCAGCGCTCTGGCCGTCGCTATTGAAGTGACCATGATCCTCTCGATCGCCGGGATCATGCTCGGCATGCTGAATGGAAACAAGTCGCAGACCAGCGGCATCGGGCTCGATATGTTTGTGCGCCCCAGCAGCACCACCAACTTCGCCGCGCTCAGCTCCGCTGCCACCTCGGTCAAGGTCGCTGACGTTCTCGCCGGCCTGCCGCACATCGCGGTCGCGTCGCCGGTCAACGTGCAGATCTCGATGGGCACATCGCTCGAAAACATCTTCGGCATCGACTACAACACCTTCAACGCGCTCAAGCCCTTCGTCTTCCTCGCGGGCGGCCCGTTCCGCGGACCCGACGACGTCATCATCGACGACTATCTCGTACACTCCGATGTAGGCCACAAAGTCGGCGACTCTCTCGAGATCCTCCATCACACCTTCCATATCTGCGGCATCGTCGAACACGGCAAAGGCGGACGCAAGTTTATCCCGATCGTGACCATGGGCGAGATCACAAATAATCCCGGCAAGGCGAACGCCTTTTACGTCAAGACCGACGATCTCGCGAATCAGGACGCGGTCAAGAAGGAGATCGGCGCCACGCCCGGCATGCAGCAGTACGACGTGCAGACGCTCGACCAGTGGCTGAGCCTGATGACGCCCGAGCATCTGCCCGGCTTCAATATCGCCATGCGCATCGTGATCGGCATCGCGGTCGTGATAGGTTTTCTGGTCATCTTCCAGTCCATGTATACCGCTGTGATGGAACGCACGCGCGAGATCGGCGTGCTGAAGTCGCTCGGCGCCTCCGGCAGCTACATCGTCTCCGTGGTCCTGCGTGAGACAGGTCTGCTGGCAATCGTCGGGATCCTCGCCGGCATCGGCTTTACGCTGGCGCTGCGAACGATCCTGCACATCAAGTCGCCGCGCACGGACTTCACCGTAACGCCGCACTGGATCCTGCTCGCGATGGCGATCGCCTTTACCGGGGCGATGCTGGGCGCGCTCTATCCCGCGCTCAAGGCCGCGCGCAAAGATCCCATCGACGCCCTGGCTTACGAATAACGCACGGGCTCGCGTACAGTCGGACCAGAAAGACGCATGGCGCAGAAACAGCAAGAGGAACGCGCGCCTGAGACCTTGGCACAGGCGAAGCCGATAAAAACGCTTCGCCACGAACCGTGGGAGATCGCATTGCTCTGGCGACAGCGAACGGTGCAGATAGTCTTGCTGACGCTGGCCAGCCTGATCTTCGCCCTTTACTTCCTCCATCTCTCAGCCGACTTTCCGAACCACTCGCCCTGGATGGACTGGGCCAAGTACACCGACGAGGGATGGTACGGCGATGCAGCCATCCGTCACTTCGATCTGGGCCACTGGTACGTTCGCGGCGACTTCAATCCCGCCGCCGCCCTTCCCGTCTGGCCCTTTCTCGAAGGCGTGGTCTTCCGCTTCACCGGCGTCGGCATCGTTCCGGCGCGCGCTCTCACAGTCGGCGTCTTCGGCCTCACGCTGCTGTGCGCCTATGGCTTTCTGCTGCGGGCCCTGCCTGCACGCAGCCCCAAGCTCGCTCCGGCGGGCGCGGTCCTGCTGCTGGCTGCAAGCCCCTTTTGCTACGCCTTCATGCGCATGGCGATTCTCGAGCCGCTGCTGGTGCTGCTCACGCTGCTCTCGCTGCTGGTGGCCTCGACCGTTGCGCCCTATGCTCCGACACGCGCGCGCCGGGTGCTGCCGCCTCTTGTGCTCGGTCTCCTCTTGCCGCTGATGATCCTGACCAAGACGACCGCCATCTTTCTGCTTCCATCCGTGGCCTGGATGCTGGCCGCGCGCTGCGGCTTTCGACCGCCGCTGCTTCTGCGCTGGGGCGGTCTCGCTGCCGCGACCGGGCTCACACTCTGGCTGCTCTACTTCGGCCTGTTCGTGCGGCCACGCTTTCTTGAGGACTATCGCTACCTCTTCAGCGCCAACGCCTACACCGGCATCACGCTGGCAACCGCCGTGGAGGTGCTGACCAACACGGTGCGCGACGGCCGATGGATGGGCCCACTCCTCTTTCCTCTCGCACTGCTTGCCGGCGCGGCAACCCCGCTCTGGCCGCGCCTGCGCTCGAACGCCGCCGCCATGTCGCTGCTGCTGTGGGCCGGCGGCTACGGCTGCTTTCTCGCGTATCACAACAATCTGCAGCCGCGCTACTACCTCGTCGTCGCCGTGCCGCTCACCCTTCTGCTGGCGCTCGTGCTGGAGCTTGCCTGGACACGCGATCCGCTTGCCGCCCCACCCGGCCGGCCGTGGCGTGGCTCCCTATGGCAGGGCTCACGGATCGCAGCAGCCGCCGTAGCGGGGCTGCTCGTTGTCGTTGCAGCGGTTGAGGCACGTGAGACCCTCAGCTACATCCGGCGACCGGAGTACACCTTTCTCTCCGCCGCCCATCGCATCCGCGACCTCATCGTGGCCGACCGCACCCACAGCAGGCTGCTGCTCTCCATCAGCGGCTCCGATCTCTCACTGATGACCGGCCTGCCCTCCATCTGCGACGACTTTGGCACCCTCGAACTCGAAGACCGTGTCGCCCTCTACAAGCCCGGCTGGTATGTCAGCTGGAATCAGGTCGACGACGACAAGATGGACGCGCTCACGCCGCGGTATCACCTGGAGCGTATCGCGGCCTTTCCCGCGCTGGATGATCCGGAGCGCAACCTGCTGATCCTCTATCGCCTGGATCCCGCCAAGGGCTATCATCCGCCGGTCCGCCAGCGCCGGCGTCCGCTGCCGCGAAGCCTGATCTCGCGGCTCGGCCAGCAGCCCAGCGAAAGCCAGCTGCAGCACTGAGGCAATCTCGGGTCACTCCCATGCTTTATCGGGTCACTCCTAATGCTTTATTGGTTGTCATCCTGAGCGCAGCGAAGGATCCCCGCATTTCGCTTTTACGACGGAGCGGAGCGACGTACACCTTGCTCTTACGGCGTCTCCGTCTCGCGATCACAACCGGCAAGACCAACCAGCCACACGAGTTGCACCCGCCCTACCAGGGCCGGGATGTTACTCTGGCGGCGTGTGGGGTCAGTGCTCGGGAGCTCTCGGCTGCCCCGCTGCCGCATGGAAGGTGGGTTCACAAACAGCGTGCCAAGCAACAGCCTGCAAACGAACAATCTGGAACTGACCATCGTCATGCCGTGCCTGAACGAAGCGGAGACGCTCGCGATCTGCCTGAATAAAGCGCAGCGCTTTCTCGCGACCTCGGGCATCGCCGGCGAGATCATCGTCGGCGACAACGGCTCGACCGACGGCTCGCAGGCCATCGCTCTCGCGCACGGCGCCCGCGTCATCGACGTCCCCATCCGCGGCTACGGCGCGGCGCTCTACGCGGCCTGCATGGCGGCGCGCGGCCGCTACCTCATCATGGGCGACTCCGACGACAGCTATGACTTCTCGAATCTCAGCGCCTTCGTCGCCAAGCTGCGCGACGGCAACGACCTCGTCATGGGCAATCGCTTCTCGGGCGAGATCAAGCCCGGCGCCATGCCCTGGAAGAACCGCTACATCGGCAACCCCGTCCTCTCCGGCATCGGCAAGCTGCTCTTCCGCTCCTCGCTCGGCGACTTCCACTGCGGCATCCGCGGCTTCTCGAAGGACGCCTTCCTCCGCATGGACCTCCACACCACCGGCATGGAGTTCGCCTCCGAGATGGTCATCAAGGCCACCCAGATGCGCCTGCGCCTGGCCGAGGTGCCGACCACCCTCTCGCCCGACGGCCGCAGCCGCCCCCCGCACCTTCGCCCCTGGCGCGACGGCTGGCGGCATCTCCGCTTCATGCTGCTGCTCAGCCCCAACTGGCTCTTCCTCTTTCCCGGCGCCGCCCTCATGCTGGCCGCGCTGGTGCTTGGCGGCTTTATCGAGGCAGGCCCACTCACCATCGGCCAGCTCCACTTCGATATCGACACCCTTATCTACTGCGCCTTCGGTCTGCTCATCGGCTTTCAGGGCCTCATGTTCGCGCAGCTCTCCCGCGCCTATGCCGTACAGGAAGACCTCTACCCGACCAGCCGCCGGTCAAAAGAAATATCCGAAAGCCTCTCGACCGAGCGCGGCCTCGTCGCCGGTCTTCTGCTTCTGCTGCTTGGCCTCGGCCTTGCGATCTACTCGGTCGTCACCTGGAAGCGGCAGGCCTTCGGCGAGCTTGAACTCAGCCAGACCGCCCGGCTCGTCATCCCCGCCGCCACCGCCATGGCGCTCGGCGTAGAGACCATGCTGTTCAGCTTCTTTCTCAGCACCCTCGCCCTCAGCGTGCGCCATCATCAGCCGGAGATCTCCGAGCGCCGGCCCGACCCACTCGACTCCCCTTCGACGGGGAACGCTCTCGCGGAGACACAGGAGCGTCTGCTTTGATTCCTGACAGCATCCCCATGCCGCTCCTGCCGGCTATCACCGCTCTTTCGCTGCTTCACTTCGCCGGCGCCATCCTCTGGTCCGTGCTCATCCTGCTCAGCATCGCCGGCTATGGCAGCCTTCTGCTTCGTCTCGCCGGAGTCCGCCGTGCCGCGCTTGCGACGGCAGCCACGGCGGGCTTCGGTGTGGCGCTTCTGCTCGGCGGCCTGCTGAACCTGCGCGGTCTCATTACCGTGCCGGTGCTCTACGGCTTCCTCGTCCTTGGCCTGGTCGCCGGCGCGCTCGGCTGGGTGCAGCGCGGCGCGGCCGGGCAGGAAGCCGACGGGTTCTCATTAGCCTCAACTCCTCGCACCTGGATCGCGACGGCTCTCCTGACCGTCTTCGCCCTGATGTTCGCGCTTCGCCTGGGCGCTTCCGTCCACACCCCCTACTACCAGATCTCCGACGACTACAACTTCTATCTCGCCTCGCCCGTGAAGATGCTCGAGACGCACCACTTCGCGGCCGACCCCTTCAGCGAGCGGCGCATCATGTCCTCGCTCGGCGGCAACAACTTCCTTGAGGTCCTCGTCCTCTCCGCGCTTCCCGTCGAAGACATCCAAATGGCCGATCGCGCCGTCGGCCTCCTGTTGCTGGCCCTGCTTGCCTTCCGGCTCTCCCGCCAATTCGCCCTCACCCGCACCCAGACCGCCGCCTTCGCCGCGCTCACGCTCGTCATGCCGCAGCTGCAGTTCAATCTCACCTTCGTCATCCTGCCGAGCGCGCTCTTTCTCGGCATGGTCTCGATCGCCGCCGACACCGGCCCCCTTGCCCGCAAACCCTGGCTGCAGGCGCTTCTGCTCGGCCTCACCGCCGGCGGCATCGGGACCATCAAGTCCACCTACATCGTCCACGGCGTGCTCTTCTTTGTCGTCTTCGCCCTGCTGGCGGCGCGCCGCCGCGGCCTGCTCGCTGGCGTCCAGGTCCTCGCCTTCGCCGGCCTCGGCTGCCTCCTCGTCATGTCTCCGTGGATGCTCGCCAACCACCAGGCCTCCGCCACCTGGTTCTACCCGTCGCTCGGGCAGGGCTACCACTACAGCCGCTACAGGCTCTATCCGCCGCCCGGCAACTACGATCTGCGCATCGTGATGAAGAAGGTTCTGCCCTTCAACTTCCCCATGGTCGTGATCGCCTTGGGCTTCTGGGTCTGGGGCTCTCGCGATGCGGAGGGCCGCCGAGACGCCCGGAGCCGCAGCGCCATGACCCTCGCCATCGCCGCCGCCATCGCCTCCATCCTGGTCGGCGTCGCCACTGGCGGCGACTCGGTCCGCCGCTACAACTATCCCTGCATCCTGCCGGCGATCCTGCTGCTCTATCCCGTCTTCGCCAGCCGCGCCAACCTCTCCGCCACGTCCCCAACCGAGGGCCGCCGCCGGCGCCTGGCCGAGCTCGCCAGCGCCGGCCTCATCCTGCTGGTCGCCTTCTACGTCGGGCTGAACACCTTTACCTACGAGTACGGCTGGTATCTGCGATCCTTCCGCGCCAGCCTCACCGACTTTCGCATCACCTCGCCCGACGTTCGCTCGGAGTACACCGCGCTCCAGGCAGCTATCCCGAACGACGGCGCCGTGCTCGAGACCCTGGCCTACGCCTTCCTGCTCGACTACCGCCAGCACCCCATCTACATGGCCGACGTCCCTGGCGGCGCCAGCCTTCCGCCCGGCTGGCCCGCCCGCCAGTCCGGCGAAGCCCTCGCCCGCTACCTCGAGCGCTGCGGCATCCGCTATCTCGCCTACTCCTACAACGACGGCGTCGAGCTCACCGACGACGCAGCGACCTACACCATGCACGATCCCCACGCCACGCAGTGGATCCACAGCGAGAACGCCCTGCAGCTCGACGCGCACCATCAGTACGAAGAACTCGCCCAGACCCGCCGCCACATCTTCGACGACGGCAGGCTCTTCGTCCTTGATCTGCAGCAGGTGGCCACCCAGTAGCGGCCTTTTTGGTTTGGCATCCCGCAGGGATCTGCTTCTCGTTCTTGCCTTTCTGTTCTTGATCCCGCAGAGATCTGTTTGCCCTGCTCCAAACCTCAAAACAACGCCGACGCCCAGTCCCGCCGCAATCCACGCTTGACGCAGTAAAAACTCCTCCGTTACGATAGAGCTTCGCGCAGTCTCGTGCCCGCGTGTTTGTCGTGCAGTTCCTTGCAGCCGGCGGGCGGAAGAGGCATCGTTGTGGATCCACGCGGGACCGCCAGCAGGCCGGCCGTCTCCAAAGCACCCACGTCACAGATCCGGAATCAAGGCTCTTGTGCGAAGGCATTGCGCTCCCGGCGTCCTCTGCACCCTTTAGATGGCGGCCGGCAGCTTGGAACCAGCGTACAGTTCTCAAGGAAATCAACGGAGCAGCAGACATATGTCCACCACCATCCCGAGCGGCAAAGACATTCAGCGTAAGTGGTTCGTCCTTGACGCCAGCGGCAAGACCCTCGGTCGTCTGGCCACGCATGCCGCCAGCGTTCTGGCCGGCAAGCTGAACCCGCTCTACACGCCGTATATCGACATGGGCGACCACGTCGTCATCGTCAATGCCGAAAAGATCGTTCTCACCGGCCTCAAGTCCGAGCAGAAGCTCTATCGCCGCTACACCGGCTTCCCCGGCGGTCTGCGCGAAGAGTCGTTCCTCAAGCTGCTCGCCCGCCGGCCGGAGGTCATCGTCGAGCAGGCCGTTAAGGGCATGCTGCCGAAGTCCAAGTTGGGCAAGCAGATGGCCACCAAGCTCAAGGTCTACAAGGGCGGCGAGCACCCGCACATCGCCCAGCAGCCGCAGCCGATGGAAGTGGTTGCCTAAGATTTCCTGCTGGAGACTTTCCATATGGAACTCCAGCTTCAAGACGGAGTTAGCAGTTCAAGGAGCAGCATGGCGGATCTGATTCAGTACTACGGCACCGGTCGGCGTAAGTCGAGCATCGCGCGCGTCTTCCTGCGCCCGGGCAGCGGCAACTTCACGGTCAACAAGAAAGAAGTCGACGTCTACTTCGTCACCGCGCAGCAGCGCGCGGCAGCTAAGCGGTCGCTCGCCATCCAGGACATCGGCGAGACCTTCGACGTCATCACCACCGTTCGTGGCGGCGGCGTCATGGGCCAGGCCGATGCCGTCAAGCTCGGCATCGCCCGCGCCCTCATGGAGTTCAACCCCGAACTGCGCAAGGCTCTCAAAAGCGAGGGTCTCGTGACCCGCGACTCCCGCGCCAAGGAGCGCAAGAAGTACGGCCAGAAGGGCGCTCGCGCCCGGTTCCAGTTCTCGAAGCGATAGAAAACGCGTTTCAGCAAAGTCTTTTGCTGTTGTTCGTTCTTGCTTCAGGCTTTTCGGCCAGACCCGCAACGGTCTGGCCGTCGCACCACCCATGAGGTTGACGCTCATGGTCAGGAGTTCAATTTCCTGCTTACGATCCGGGTCCTCCAACGACCGAATTCCGCAGGCATTCAATCCCGGCACCGGATCCATCGCCGTGGATGCACAGAAGGAGTCAACCTTGGCCAGCATCACCATGAAAGAACTGCTCGAAGCCGGTGTCCACTTCGGCCACCAGACCAAGCGCTGGAACCCGAAGATGAAGGAGTACATCTTCGGCGAGCGCAACGGCATTTACATTATCGACCTGCAGAAGACGCTCAAGATGTTCAAAGATGCGTCCAAGTTCGTCACCGATCTCACCTCCTCGGGCAAGCTCATCCTCTTTGTCGGCACCAAACGCCAGGCGCAGGATGCGGTGGCCGAAGAGGCTAACCGCGCCGGCATGCCCTACATCAACAGCCGCTGGCTCGGCGGTCTGCTCACCAACTGGGTCACAGTGCAGAAGTCGGTCAAGCGCCTGCAGGAGCTCGACGATATGTCGACTGACGGCCGCTACGATCTGCTCACCAAGAAGGAAGTCATCAAGCTCGAGCGCGAGCGCAAGGGCTTGTCGACCAACCTCTCCGGTATCAAGAGCATGAAGCGCCTGCCCGACGCCCTCTTCGTCATCGACTCGAACAACGAAGCCATCGCCGTCGCCGAAGCCCGCAAGCTCGGCATCCCGGTCGTTGCCGTCGTCGACACCAACTGCGACCCGACCGTCGTCGACTACGTGATCCCCGGCAACGATGACGCCCTTCGCGCCATCCGCCTCTTCACCACCAAGATCGCCGATTCGGCAGCCGAAGGTGTACAGATGGTCTCGGACAAGGCCTTCTCGCAGGAGTACGCCGACGTACAGCAGGTAGCCGTCGAGTCGCACTTCGTCGGCGAAGAGGGTGAAGTCACTGCCCCTGCCGAGCCGGTTGCGGAATCAGCCGGAACCGCGGAGGCCTCCGTCGAAGACGACGAAAACGTCGATCTCGCCGCGGTGCTCGGCGGCAACATCAAGAAGGCTCCCGCCGCAGCTACTGTTGACGAGCCCGAAGCTGTCTCCGCCGAGTCTGGCGCCTAAGCCGGCCACACGAATCAGAGAGCAGATCCCCTGAGAGCGTGGAGGCCGGAGCCGCACACCAAGCGGCCTCTCGCCCCACGCTCTTTCTGTTGAACGAATGCACCTGCCCACGCTCCCCGCGCCGGCTCGGATTCACACAACAACCAGCACACATGAAGGATAGGGAAGAGTATGAGTACTGCAACCGAGACACCGAAGGTCGATGCCAAGCTGGTCAAGGAGCTGCGCGAGAAGTCCGGCGCGCCCATGGGCGACTGCCTGAAGGCCCTGCAGGAGACCAAGGGCAATATGGAAGAGGCGTTCGTCGTCCTGCGCAAGCGCGGCATGGCTTCGGCTGCCAAGAAGGCCACGCGCTCCACCAACGAGGGCGCGGTCGGCACCTACATCCACGCCGGCGGCAAGATCGGCGTTCTGCTCGAGCTTAACTGCGAGTCGGACTTCGTCGCCCGCACCGAAGACTTCCAGGGCCTGCTGCGCGACGTCGCCATGCACATCGCCGCCAGCGACCCGCGATACGTCCGCAAGGAAGACGTCACCTCCGACGATATGGATCGCGAGAAGGACATCTATCGCTCGCAGGCTGCCGCCACCGGCAAACCGCCCGCCGTGGTCGAAAAGATCCTCGAAGGCAAGATGAGCAAGTTCTACGAAGAGGTCTGCCTGCTCGAGCAGCCCTTCATCAAGGAGCAATCGCAGACCATCGCGCAGCTCATCGCGTCCAAGGTAGCCAAGCTCGGCGAGAACATCTCCGTCCGCCGTTTCGCCCGCTTCAAGGTCGGCGATCCCAACTGGACCGTCGCCACCACCAAGCTCGCGGCCGAAGAGTCCGAAGCATAAGGGCTTCTATTCTTCGCGGAAAGCCGCCTTGGTCTTGTCATCCCGACCGAAGCGCAGCGAAGTGGAGGGACCTGCTGTTGTCCTGAGCACCCAGCCAACGAGAGAGGCCCCGGCACCCGCCGGGGCTTTTCTCGTTCACAGCAATCCCCGCTGACCTACTTGCCCGCCTGCAGATGCGTCAGCAGCCGGCTCAACCCATCCGTAAATGCCTTCTTGTTCTCCGCCGTTGCATCCGGAGCCTGCCCGGCCCGCATAAAGCCGTGCCCCGCGCCATCGTAGGTGACTGGCTCAAACGTCTTTCCCGCGGCTTTCATCGCCGTTACCGTCTCCGGAAGCGTCGCGTCGATCCGCGCATCGTTCCCGGCATAAAAGCCGTAGACCGGCGCGGTGATCTTCGCCATATCGGCAGCCGGCGGCGGCGGTCCGTAGAAGACAAACGCCGCGCTCAGGCCCGCGTGGTGCGTTGCAAACGCGAAGGTCTTTCCACCGCCCCAGCAGAAGCCCGCCACGAACAGCGTGCCACTCGCGCTCGGCAGCTTCACCCCGTAGTCCGCTACCGCATCCAGATCCGACAGCACCTGCGCGGGCGGCAGCCCGGAGACGGCCTTTGTAATGTCGTCCATGCTCTTGTAGCTGTCGGTCCCGCTGGTGGCCGCTCCCTTGCCGGCGGCGCTACCCTGTGCCATGCCGGCCATATGATCCGCATGCGCCGCCGCCTCGGTCCCGGCTGCCGCGGACTCCGGATTCATCATGCCCGGGCCGGTCCCTGACAGCAGATCGGGCGCCAGTACGATATAACCCTTCGACGCGAGTTCATCCGCCATCAGCTTCGCCCAGTCCGAGAGCCCGAAGATCTCATGAATCAGCACGATGACCGGCGCCTTGGACTTCACCTCGGGGTAGACCACAAACGTATTGACCACCCGTCCGCCCGCCTGGATCGCGACATACTCCCGGTGTCGCGGGCTCTTATCGAGCGAAGCCTTCGCCCAGTCCTGCGCCCACACAGAGCGCGATGGCACGGTAAACGACAGCAGCAAAAGAAAGATAGTAAGAGTGAGCACACGGCGTCGGGTCATGCACGCGAGTGTAGCCCGCCGGAGCGCACGCGGCAATCGAAAGACTCACTCCGTCGGCCTCGCTTCACCTCGGCGGAAGAGTGGCCTGCGCCATGTTCGCAGGATCGTAGCCAGCCTCCCGGAAGTGGAAAACATCGTCTTCGTCGTCGCATCCCACCACCCTGACGGAGACACACAGCATGACCCATGAGGCGACCCAAAGCCCGAGACAGCGCCGCACCAACGTGCCCACCCAACCAGCTTCCCAGACGGAACGGCGCACCGGCACTTCGCGATCACAGCGACAAGCCAGCCCCCCGCAGCAGATAAAGGAGCGCACGACAACGCAGCCGATTCCCTGGCCGAAGATTCTGAAGGAAGCCAAAGCCCGCTTCGGCATCACCGACTTCCGTCTCGGCCAGCGCGATGTCCTGGAAGAGGTCCTCAGCGGCCGCAGCGTGCTTGGCCTCATGCCCACCGGCGCCGGAAAGAGCCTCACCTATCAGATCCCCGCGCTCTTCCTGCCGCGCCCCGTCGTCGTCGTCAGCCCACTCATCGCCCTCATGCAGGACCAGCAGGAGCACGCCGCCGACGCCGACATCGCCGTCGAGAAGATCGACTCCACCCTCACCTCACACGAGGAACGCGCCGCCGAGCACAACATCGATGCCGGCACGGCACAGCTGATCTATGTCACTCCGGAGCGTCTCGAAAATAGCGAGTTCATCGCGCAGCTCAAAGACGCCGGCGGCATCTCGCTTCTAGTCGTCGATGAGGCCCACTGCATCTCGCAATGGGGCCACGATTTTCGCCCCGCGTACCTGAACATCGGCTACGCGCGCAAGGCTCTCGGCATGCCGCCCGTCCTCGCGCTGACGGCCACCGCGACAGATCAGGTCGTTGCCGAGATCCTTGAAAGTCTTGACGCGAAAGACGCTCGAATCGTCAACGCCGGCATCGAGCGCGACAACCTCAGCTTTAGCGTGCATCCCACCGTCAACACTGACGCCAAGCTCGCCTGCATCGCCAATCTTCTCGAGCACGAGGACGGCTGCGGCGTCATCTACACCGCCAGCACCCGCAGCGCCGACGAGCTCTATACCTGGCTGACCGAACACGGTATCTCTGCCGGGCACTATCACGGCAAGATGAAGACGCGCGAACGCGAGCAGGTCCAGAGATCCTTCATGCAGGGCGAGCACACGGTCATGATCGCCACCAAGGCCTTTGGTCTCGGCGTCGACAAACCGGACATCCGCTTCGTCTGCCACTTCGAGTTTCCCGACTCGCTCGAGACCTACTACCAGGAGGCTGGCCGCGCCGGCCGCGATGGCCTGCCCAGCCGCGCGATCCTCCTCTACCGCCTGGAAGACAAGCGCATCCAGAGCTTCTTTCTCGGCGGCCGCTACCCAAAGACATCCGAGTTGAACATCGTCTTTGAGGCCATGATGGCGCCGCCATCCGATCCCGCCGAAACTCCCGCGATCGAAGCCGTCGACGGTCGCATACCCGCAAAGCCAGCCGTGGCGAACCCAGCTCCGGAGAGCACCGTGGACGCAATTGCAAAAAAAGCCGGCGTTAGCCTCAAAAAGACCCAGGTCATCCTGCACCTTCTACGAGACGCCGGCATGGTGCGCCGCGGCCGCCGAGGCTTCGCCCTCGCAGCGACACAGCCGCCAACGGCCGCCGCCCTCGACGATCTGCTCAAGACCTACGCCGATCGCGCCCACACCGACAAGGATCGGCTCTCCGAAATGATGCACTACGCGGAGTCGACCGAGTGCCGCGTCCAGCTGATCCGGCGATACTTCAACGAAGACACAGGTGAGCCCTGCGAACGCTGCGATAACTGCCACTCCGGCGCAGTGCGGCAATCGCCGGAAGACACCCATGCTGCGCGCGTCCATGCCGAGGCCTCAGCCCAGTCGCGCCCCGGTCGCGGCCTTGAGTTGGCGGCGGCGCACGCAGAAACTCGCCGCGCCGACGAAGCCCACGATGGCGCCAGCGTCGTGCACAAGGAGACGATCCACGGCACGATCGTGACCACAGCACCCGAGACCCTGCCGCAGCCCTGTGCCGACCAACCCTGTCCCGCAAAGGGCGACTTCGTGCGCCACCGCGAGTTCGGTGATGGCAAGGTCAAGGAATCTCACGGCGATATGGCGCTAGTGCACTTCGCGGCGGCTGGAGATAAAAGAGTGAAGCTCAGCTTCCTCAGTCGTCTATAAAGCACACAGCGGCCAAAGCTCTCCGGCAAGCCATCTACATTCCGCGCAGAATGCTGCCGACCACGCCCCCGACCACGCCACCCTCCGTCCGCTCGACAGCGCCGCCCGATGGCAAATACTCCTGGAGCGCATGCGCCAGCCTCGCGATCGGTAGCGTCTGCAGCCACACCCGTCCGGGTCCTGTCAGCGCCGCCAAGAAGATGCCATCGCCGCCGAAGATCAGGTTGCGAATCCCCGGCACGCGCGTGATCTGAAAGTTGACCCCCGTCGTAAACGCTCCAACATGGCCGGGATGCACCCGCAGCGTCTCGCCCGGCTGCAGATCCTTCACGATCAGCTCACCCGAGAGCTCCAGCCAGGCCGTTCCCTGCCCCGCAATGCGCTGCAGCAGAAATCCGCTGCCGCCGAAGATCCCCGCTCCCAGTGACTGCTGAAATCCCACCCCCAGCTGCACCCCCGGCGTCGCGCACAGAAACCCGTGGCGATGCGCGAAGTACTCCTGCCCCGCACCCACCTGCACCGGCACGATGTGGCCCGGAACCTTCGTCGCAAAGGCAATCTCGCCCGGCATGCCATACGCCGTGTACTCCGTCATGAACAGCGTTCCGCCGCCGGCCACGCGGCGTATTGCCCCCAGCAGCCCGCCTCCGCCCGCCATCTGCGTGTGCGTGTTCATCTGAATGCTGCCCGACATCCACGAGAGCTCGCCCGCCTCCGAAACAACACTCTCATTCGGCTCGAGCAGCAGCTCAAGGACAGGCATCGTGGTTCCAACAATGCGGCTCTGCATGGCGCGGTCTCCTTCGCGATGAATGGTACCGCGAGTCCGCGGCAGCCAGACACAAAAGCTACGTCTGCCTTCGCCGAAAAGTTCCACCCTCGCGCTTGCCTCTTCCCCTCGCCATCTGCACCCGCATGCGATACTGAGGCTCGACATGTACAAGCGAGTGCTCCTCAAAATCTCAGGCGAAGCCCTGGCTGCCGGGCGCGGCTTCGGCATCGACGCCATCTTCATCCACAAGGTAGCCGCCGAGATCGCCGACGTGCACGCCCTCGGCTGCGAGATCGCCATCGTCGTCGGCGGCGGCAACTTCTTCCGCGGCGTCGCCCAGCAGGCCATTGACATGGACCGCGTCGCCGCCGACCACATGGGTATGCTCTCCACCGTCATTAACGCCATCGCACTCCAGGACGCCATCGAAAAGCGCGGTCTCTTCTGCCGCGTCATGTCCGCCATCGAAATGCACGAGGTCGCCGAGCCCTACATCCGCCGCCGCGCCATGCGCCACCTCGAAAAAAAGCGCGTCGTCATCTTCGCCGCCGGCACCGGCAACCCCTACTTCTCGACCGATACCGCCGCCGCCCTGCGCGCCATGGAGATCAAGGCCGACATCCTGCTCAAAGCCACCTCCGTCGACGGCATCTACACCGCCGACCCCAAAACCGACTCGACCGCCACCCGCTTCGAGACCATCACCTATAGCGAGATCCTCGCCCGCAATCTCCGCGTTATGGACACCAGCGCCGTCTCGCTCTGCCGCGACAACGCCATGCCCATGATGGTCTTCAGCATGCGCGAAGAAGGCAACATCACCCGCGTCGTCGGCGG
The DNA here is from genome assembly GCA_964246835.1 of uncultured Acidobacteriaceae bacterium. GTDB lineage: Bacteria > Acidobacteriota > Terriglobia > Terriglobales > Acidobacteriaceae > Edaphobacter. The sequence continues at coordinate 95,590 of CAXTRT010000008.1, forward strand.
CGAACCGCTCGGCACCCTCGTGACCGCCTGATCGTAGTAGAAGCAAGCCGCATCTTTGTTGCCCATATAACTTACCAGCAAAGAAGTCCGCACCAGCTCGGACCTTGCCGCATCTCTTGCAACTATGCCTACGGCCCAAACTGCCTCCGTCGACCGCAGCGCTCTGTTCTCCAAGATCAGCTGGCGGCTGATTCCCTACATCTTTCTCCTGTACATCCTGGCGTACCTGGACCGCGTTAATGTCGGCTTCGCCGCGCTCGAGATGCGCCGCGACCTCATGCTCTCGGCTACCGTCTACGGCACCGGCGCCGGCATCTTCTTCCTCGGCCAGGGCCTCTTCGATCTGCCCAGTAACCTACTTCTCGGCAAGGTCGGCCCGCGCCTCTGGATCGCCCGCATCATGATCACCTGGGGCATCATCGCCACATGCATGAGCCTGGTCAAAGGCCCGCACTCGTTCTATCTCCTGCGCTTCCTGCTCGGTGTCAGCGAGGCCGGCTTCTTTCCCGGCATGATCCTCTATCTCACCTACTGGTTCCCATCTGAAGAGCGCGCCCGCGCCGTCGCCAAGTTCATGACCGCCACCTCGCTCGCCGGCGTCGTCGGCGCCCCGCTCTCGAGCTTCCTGCTCAAGCTTGAGGGCAAGGCCGGCATGCACGGCTGGCAGTGGCTCTTCATCGTTGAAGGCCTGCCCACCATCCTCGGCGGCATCTCCGTCCTCTTCTTGCTGCGCGATCACCCGGACGACGCCCCCTGGCTTACCGATGCGGAAAAGAAGTGGCTCGATGACGAGCTCGAAAAAGACCGCAAGGCCGGCGGCGCCTCCGAAAACCACAACCTCCTCGACGCCTTCAAAATGCCCATGGTCTGGGTGCTCGCCGGCATCTTCTTCCTCGATCAGATCGGCGTCTACACCGTCAATCTCTGGATGCCGCTCGTCCTTAACAGCATCGTGCACCCGGCGGCCGCCGCCGCCAAAGAGATTAGCGCCAGCGCCGGAGCCAGCCAGATTGCCCGCTACGCGACACTCCCTTACGTCGCCGCCGCCATCTTTACCGTCATCCTCGGCTGGTCGAGCGATCGCCTGCGCGAGCGCCGCTGGCACATGGTGCTCTGCATGGTGCTGGCCGCTGCCGGCTTTGCCTGGGCCGCGCTCGCCCATTCGCTGCTGGTCGCCCTGCTCGCCTTTACGCTCGCCGCTATCGGCTTCTGGAGCCTCATGGGCCCCTTCTGGGCGCTCCCTACCTACGTCCTCGGCGGCCAGGCAGCCGCCGGCGGCGTCGCCATCATTACCATGATCGGCAGCCTCGGCGGCTTCGCCGGACCCTACCTCACAGGCCGCCTGCGCGACGCCACCAACAGCTTCTCCGCCGGCCTCTTCGCCGTCGCCGGCCTCGCCGTACTCGCCGCCGTCCTTTGCATCCTACTTCCTGGCCGCAAGGAGCCCGAAGCAAAGCGCGCCTGATCGGCAAAGCCTCTGAAGATCGCGGAGCCTCTGAAGTAGACTAGACTCGAGGCCGTATGAGCGAAACCCTTGCTGTCACTCATGACATGACGATCGTCTTCCATGACACGCACGGCAATGGATTTGTCGCCGAGTGTCTGGAGCTTCCAGGCTGCCTTTCGCAAGGTGAAACCGAAGCGGAAGCGATGGCAAACATCACGGATGCCATTCGCGACTGTCTCTCCGTCCTCTTTGAGGACGTCTTGAAAGAAACATTGGCACAGCGAAATCTAAGTGAAATCATCTACACCGACATCTCGAAGCAGGCGCGTATCCGTATGACACCGCAGATATCGACCGAAGAGGCTGTTGCCTGAGATGGGGCTTTCGGATTTGCCGCAAACAAGCGGTGTCATCCATGCTCGCGTCTTTCGAAACTTTGGCTGGATCGTACGAAGCGACGGAAACCATATCATCCTCACTCATACTGATCATCCACGTATTACTCTGTCGATCCCCAACCACCGCGAGGTTAAGCTCCCTTTACTAAAGCGGCAGATTCAGATCGCCGGCCTGACGGACAAGCTTTACCGCGCCATGTATGACTCGCTCTGAAGCCTTCTCCTAAGTGTACCCGGGCCACATGTGCCCGTTCCCTTACAGAAAGATGCGAGTTCCACGCCATGGACACAGCTTTCCATAAAACCCTGCCCGACCGGGCCCGAATGCTATTCTGAGATGTCAAAACACACGTAACTTCGAGGCAAATTACACATGGCAACGGCAACGATCGGACAGGATCAGGCAGTAACCGCGAAGGGCATCGCAACCGAATACAAGGTTGCCGACATCGGTCTGGCCGAGTTCGGCCGCAAAGAGATCGACATCGCCGAGCAGGAGATGCCCGGCCTCATGGCCATCCGCCACAAGTACGCGGCAGGCAGGCCGCTCGCCGGTGTCCGCGTCACCGGCTCGCTGCACATGACCATCCAGACCGCCGTACTGATCGAGACCATGGTCGCGCTCGGCGCCGACGTCCGCTGGGCCAGCTGCAACATCTTCTCCACACAGGATCACGCCGCCGCCGCCATTGCCGCCGCCGGCGTTCCGGTCTTCGCCTGGAAGGGCGAGTCCCTCGAAGAGTACTGGTGGTGCACCAAGCAGGCCCTCAATCACCCCGGAGGGCTCGGTCCGCAGCTCGTCATCGACGATGGCGGCGACGTCACCCTGCTTCTACACAAGGGCGTCGAGCTTGAGAACGGCGACACCTGGGTCAACAAGCCCGCCTCCAACCAGGAAGAGGGCGTCATCAAGGACCTGCTCAAATCCATGCACGCCGAAGACCCCCAGCACTTCACCAGGATTGCCAAGGAGTGGCGCGGTGTCGCCGAAGAGACCACCACCGGCGTCCATCGCCTTTACAAGATGCTCGAACAGGGCAAGCTCCTCGTGCCCGCCATCAACGTCAACGACTCCGTCACCAAGAGCAAGTTCGACAACCTCTACGGCTGCCGTGAGTCGCTCGTCGACGGCATTAAGCGCGCCACCGACGTCATGATCGCCGGCAAGGTCGCCGTCGTCTGCGGCTTCGGCGACGTCGGCAAGGGCTCGGCCGCCAGCCTGCGCGGTCTCGGCGCCCGCGTCATCATCACTGAGATCGATCCGATCAACGCCCTCCAGGCCGCCATTGAAGGCTACGAGGTCACCACCATCGAGGAGACACTCGGCCGCGGCGACATCTACGTCACCGCTACCGGCAACCTCGACATCATCACCCACGAGCACATGCAGCAGATGAAGGATCAGGCCATCGTCTGCAATATCGGCCACTTTGACAACGAGATCCAGATGGACGCGCTCAACACGGACAAAAACGCAACCCGCCTGAACATCAAGCCGCAGGTCGACAAGTACACCTTCTCGACCACCGGCAAGAGCATCTTCATTCTCGCTGAAGGCCGTCTGGTCAATCTCGGCTGCGCCACCGGCCACCCTAGCTTCGTGATGTCGGCCAGCTTCTCTAACCAGACCCTCGCCGCGCTCGACCTCTGGGCCAACCGCGACACCTATAAGATCGGCGTCTACGTACTGCCCAAGCGCCTCGACGAAGAGGTCGCCCGCCTTCACCTTGAAAAAATTGGCGTCAAGCTCACCACCCTCTCGCCCCGGCAGGCCGGCTATCTCGGCGTTCAGCCCGAAGGTCCCTACAAGCCCGACCACTACCGCTACTAAGCCTCATAGCAACGCAAGACTATGGCCGCGAGCTCGCCCCTCGCGGCCATTCCGCTTTTTATAGCCTTATGTTGTCATTCCGTAGCAATCTCGCAACCGCGGGAACATGCTCGCGGCTCCGACCGGGTTGCGTCTAATTGGTCGCCGTCGGCGAAGTGTAATCCGTCGCCGGAATGACCTGCACGCCCGGCGTCGTCACCAGCTGCTGATCCACCAGCACAATGGTCGTCGCGGACCCTCCCGAATATGCCACCTGCGCCCCCGTGTAGGTCGCCACCGTCATGCTCGTCGGGATCGTTCCCGTCGGCACCAGCACCAGGCTGTACGTTCCTGTTGGCACATTCAGGTACGAAGGCGCATTGCCGAACGTCAGGTTCGTAATCAACGGCGTCACCGCCGTAAACTTCTGGCCCATCGGCACCAGATACACATCGAGCGCGCCAATCTGCGTCGCCTGGTCGATAAACCGCAGCGAGATCTGCCCCGAGGGCGCCGCCTGCGACTGATCCTTGATCACCAGCTCCTGCAGGTTCGCCGCCACATTGCCGATCAGCACCGTGTACTGGCTTGAGTTCACAAATGTATTCTTCGCGGAGATCAGCGTCTGCTTCGTACCCGCCGTGTCTGCCGCAACCGTGTCTGTGCCCGCGTTCACCGCGATATACGAGCTGACCTTCGCGAACCCGACGTTGTACGCAAGAATATTGTTATTCAGATAGAGGTCCAGCCCCGGCGCATCCGGCGAGGCCGTAATAATCCGCACCTGCGACGCCGTTGAGCTGCTGACCACGGCCTGGCACCCCGCCAGCAGCAGCGACATCGGCGCCAGCATCATGCCGCCGGCAACCCGCAGCGGCATGCGTCGGAGTCTTGTCCCCAGCGCGGCGATAGAACCGAAAGTATGCATCTGAAATGGCACGGCGATATGAGCTACTTTATCCGATTTTCCGCTGCCCACTCCCGAACCTTCGGGGGGTTGACGAGACGCATCTGCTTGATTACAGTCCTCGGCCTCGCTCTTCCGGTCAGCCGCGCGGCTCTCTCCCAAACAGTAGCCCCACCGCCGGCCGCTCCCGCCCAGGCCGTCGAGCCAATTGTCAGCATGCGCGATCCCGCCACCGGCGCCGCGGCCGTTCCCTCCGCCGCCCGAAAGAAGTCCTACGACCTCTCCGTCACCGGCAACGATTGGCTCGACTCCGACCTCAGCGTCGTCGGCGGTGAACACCTCGCCATCACCGCAACCGGCGCCCTCACCCTCGCCGACGGCCGATCGATCACCGCCGATGGTCTCGATCGCGGCTGGAAGGATCTCCTCCGCCAGTTCCCGCTCAACCAGGCCAACACCGGCGCGCTCATCGGCCGCGTCAGCGATCTCGGCGCCTCCGTCCCCTTTCTCCTCGGCGCCAAAGTCGACGCCGTCATGCCTACCAGCGGCCACCTCTACCTACGCGCCAACCTCACCGCCGATCTCACCGCCTCAGGCGAGTTCAAGGTCACGATCCGCCCTGTCACCACCGCCGCTGTCTCCACTCAGCGCCCCGCCACCGCCGTCGCCGCGCCGCTCTCCTCAGCCCTCTCGCCGCAGCTCTTCGCCGCCATCCCGCGCCGCGTCGGCGACGAAGCCGGAGCGCCGGGCGATATGGTCAACTTCGGCCTCATCGGCACCCAGGCCCAAATCCAGGCCGCCTTCAAGAACGCCGGCTGGGTCGCCGTCGACAAAAACACCCAGACCGCCGTCCTCCACGGCCTGCTCTCCACTCTCAGCCACCAGGCCTACGTCGAGATGCCGATGAGCACCCTCTACCTCTTCGGCCGCCCGCAGGATCTCTCCTTCGCCCGCGCCGACCCGCTCACCGTCGCCGCCGAGCGCCATCACCTGCGCGTCTGGAAGAGCGCCGAACTCATCAATGGCCAGCCCCTCTGGGTCGGCTCCGCCACCCACGACATCGGCTTTGAGCGCGACCAGCGCAACGGCGGCACCACCCACAAGATCGATCCGCAGATCGACATCGAACGCAAGTTCCTCGTCGATAGCTTCGACGCCACCGGCGCCTTCTCAAGCGCCGCCTACGTCACCCCCACCGACCCGCTCCGCACCGCCAAAACCGCCACCGGCGGTAGCTTCTTCTCCGACGGCCGCATCGCCGTCATGCAGCTAAAATCCGACCTCCAGTAACCCGCTCGTCTCTTTTGCTTGTCATTCGGAGCGAAGCTTCTCGCCTTTTTCTTGATTTGTCATTCTGAGCGCAGCGAAGAACCTGCTTCTCGCCTTTACGACGGAGCGAAGCGACGCGAACCACGCCCTACTTCTTCACCCGCGACGCCACAATATTGTCCTTGATCTTGTTGTACGTCGCCTGCGGCAGCACACCCTTGCTCACCAGCTGCGTCTTCATCGTGTACGGCCGCCCATCGATGATCCGCTTGGCATACGCATCGCCGATCCCGTTGAACGCCTTAAGCTGATCCGCCGTCGCGGTATTGATGTCCAGCTTGTCGCCGGTTGTGGCGGCGGCCGCCTGCGACTTGGAAGCCGTAGAGGTTTGTGTCGTCTTTGAAGCCTGTGCCTGTAACAGCGGAAGGGCAGTAAACAAGACAACAGCGGCGATAATGCGACGAACCAAAGTCATAGGAGCTCTCCTTGAATGTGTTAGTGAATAGCGAATGCGAGACACAGCCTAGACGACCGCAACAAAGAGGTCAACGCCGCGGCTCTCCAGAGTGAGCTGCGGGCCGTTTGGCTACGCGTCATATGTGACCCCGTCGATCTTGATCTTCGAGCACGAGAAGCAATGGAGAATATCCTTCCCCGGAACAAGCGTCCTAAGATCCAGCCTGCGCCAGCGGTGCAACCCCGCCCGGCAGAACTGGGCCAAAATAACGTTGGCTTCATGCTCTCTATGGGGCCACAGCTTCGCTACCTGGAGGGCCAGTTCGGAATCGGGCTGTCCGTTGTTGAGAGAGGCCATGACCGTCATGCTCTCAGGCACATGGAAGAGGGCGCAAGACGAAAACTGCATCTTCCCTCTCTGCCCGTTTGACACCGCCCCGCGTACCCTTTACCGTTGAAACTGATGAGCACTCGCCTCCACCATCACGGACACTCCCATCATCATGCGCACCGCATGGCGGCGGAGTCTGGTGTGGCGTAAGCAGATCGCTCCTCACGACCTCTAAAAGGCCCGCCAACGCGACCACCGCGAGCGGGCCTTTCTTCTGCCACCCGCTCGGAACCCTCCGCCCGCTCACCGCAAGAAGGACCTCATGACCACAGCAAACTCTATCGCGATGCCCACCATCGACTTCAACAAGATGGGCGGCCTCGTCCCCGGCATCGTCCAGGATGCCACATCCGGCGAGCTCCTCATGCTCGGCTTCCTCAACGAGATCAGCTATCAAAAGTCCCTCGAGACCGGCTTCGTTACATTCTGGAGCCGCACCCGCTCCAAACTCTGGATGAAGGGCGAGACCAGTGGCAACCGGCTCCGCATTCTCTCCGCCGCCACTGACTGCGACAACGACGCGCTCCTCTTCAAGGTCGCCGTCGAAGGCGACGGCCTGGTCTGCCACGAGGGCACCGTCTCCTGCTTCACCCGGCCGATCTCCATTGCAGTCGCCGCGAACACCAAGCAAGAGGCTATCCGATGAGCGGTCAGAAGAAACTCCGCCTCGGCATCCCCAAAGGCTCGCTTCAGGACGCCACCATCGCCCTCTTCGAACGTGCCGGCTGGCGCATCTTCGCCAACGGCCGTAGCTACTTCCCCACCATCGACGACGACGACATCGAGTGCATGCTCGTCCGCGCGCAGGAGATGGCCCGCTACGTCGAGCACGGCGCGCTCGACGCCGGCCTCACCGGCAACGACTGGATCCTCGAAAACCAGTCCGACGTCGAACGTATCACCTCCCTCACCTACTCCAAGCAGTCCCGCACCAAGGTCAAATGGGTCCTCGCCGTTCCTGAAGACTCGCCCTACCAGCGCCCCGAAGACCTCGCCGGCAAGATCATCGCCACCGAGCTCGTCGAGTACTCGAAACGCTACTTCGCCGAGCGCAACATCCCCGTCAAAGTTGAGTTCTCCTGGGGCGCCACCGAGGTCAAACCGCCCATGCTCGCCGATGCCATCGTCGAAGTCACCGAGACCGGCTCCTCCCTCAAGGCCAACCGCCTCCGCATCATCGAAACCCTCATGGAGTCCGACACCCAGCTCATCGCTAACCGCTCGGCCTTCAAGGATGACTGGAAGCGCAGGAAGATCGAGAATCTCTCGCTCATGCTAAACGCCGCCATCGCTGCGCAGGGCCGCGTCGGCCTCATGATGAACGTCATGAAGACCGACCTCACCGACGTCCTTCGCGTCCTTCCCGCGCTCAACTTCCCCACCATCTCCCAGCTCTCCGACGCCGAGTGGGTTGCCCTCAACACCATCCTCGACGAGCGCGTCGTCCGCGACGTCATCCCCAAACTCAAAGCCGCCGGCGCCACCGGCATCGTCGAGTACCCACTCAGCAAGGTCGTCCTCTAATACTTCCCATTCTTCTGCTTTGCTTTTCTGTTTCGCCTCTCTGTTCTGTTCTTTTTGTTGTCATCCCGTAGGGATCTGCTTCTCTACCGCAATCGTCGGTCCCGCCATCGTCCTCTAACCCACAGGTACCCATCCGATGAAGCTCACCCTCATCATCACACTCAGCATCGTCGTCATCCTGGCCCTCGCCTCCGGTATCAACTACCTCCGCCAGCGCCGCGCCCAGCAGAAGATCCAGACCGAAGGCCTCGTCCTCTACGGCATCGTCGTCTCCGCCGCCAAGGTCGGCGGCTGGCTCAAATACCTTGGCCTGCACGACATCGTGCTCCGCATCCAGGAGCCCGCCAAAGCACTGCGCGAGGCCCGGCTTCGCACCCGCCTTCCGCCTGGCCAGCGCATCGTCCCGAACCTCAGCCTCATCGTCGTCGTCGACCCCAAAAAGCCCGAGCTCGTCTATCCCGCCACGCCCGAGGCCGCCAAGCGCGTCACCCTCACCGGCTCGCGCACCGAGCAAAAGCTCATGCAGGCCCAGCTCAAGCATCCCCGGCGCTTCCACCAGCGAACCCAGTCCGGCTACCAGCCCCCCATCAACAAAATCCGCTAACCCAATTTGTAACCACCTTCGTAGCACACAAGCAGGAACCATGAAGCTCATCCACACTTTCGGCGACACCCGCGACCAGGCCGAAGCCCTCCTCCGCGAGATCGAACATCGCGGCGACACCAACACCGCCAAAGTCGCGCCCATCGTCGCCGAGATCCTTACCGCCATCCGCACCCGCGGCGACGACGCCCTCCTCGACCTCGCCACCCGTCTCGACGGCTTCCATGGCGAGACCATCGTCGGCCTTCGCGTCTCCCGCGAAGAGATGCGCTTCGCCTGGGACACCATCCCCGACGACCTTAAGGCCGCCATGCTCGTCGCCCAGGCCAACATCCGCGCCTTCGCCGAGCGCCAGCTGCCCAAAAGCTGGAGCACCCAGCAGGGGCCCGGCATCGAGACCGGCCAGGTCGTCCGCCCACTCGCCTCCGTCGGCTGCTACGTCCCCGGCGGCCGCTATCCTCTGCCCTCCACTCTGCTCATGACGACCACGCCCGCGCAGGTCGCCGGCGTCCCCCGCATCGTCGTCTGCTCGCCCAGGCCCGCGCTTGAAACCCTTGCCGCCGCGCATCTCGCCGGCGTCACGGAGTTCTACCGCATCGGCGGCGCGCAGGCCGTCGCCGCGCTTGCCTACGGAACAGCCACCATCGCCCGGGTCGATAAGATTGTCGGCCCCGGCAACCTTTACGTCACCGCCGCCAAGATCGCCGTCTCCACCCTCTGCGGCATCGACATGCCCGCCGGCCCCACCGAAATCGTCGTCACCAGTGAGACCGGCAACCCCCGCGGCATCGCCGCCGATCTCGTCGCACAGGCCGAGCACGACCCTGAAGCCCTCTCCATCCTGCTCACCTCCAACATGCAGCTCGCCGAAGCCGTCCTTCGCGAAGCCGGCCTGCAATCTGCCAACAATCCCATCGCGCAACAGTCCCTCGCCGCGCAGGGCTTCATATTCGTAACCGAATCCGTTACCGAAGCCCAGGCCCTCACCAACCGCCTCGCCCCGGAGCACCTCTCGGTCGATGACGGCTCGGACGTCCGCTGGATCCAGAACGCCGGCTCCGTCTTCATCGGCCAGCACACCCCGCAGTCCCTCGGCGACTACATCTCCGGCCCCAACCACGTCCTTCCCACCGGCCGCAACGGCCGTATGCGCGGCGGCCTCTCCGTGCTCGACTTCGTCAAGATCATCACCGTCCAGCGCTACACCCGCGACGGCCTTGCCACTATCGCTCCCCATGCCATCCGCCTCGCCAAAGCCGAAGGCCTCACCGCCCACGCCAACAGCATCAGCGTCAAACTGGAGACCACAGCCTCCGACACCCCCATAGCAACCCGCACAACGTAGAACGGACAACGTACAACGCACACCCCACGCCAGGACACCATGCCCACCAACGTCTTCGCCACCACGCCCGCCACACAGCTCGAAGATCACATCCCTGGCCACGATCGCGACCCCGCCCCCATGCTCCCGCAGCCGCGCCGCCGGGTCCTCGCCGCGCCCGAGTAT
>CAXTRT010000009.1:0-99954 GCA_964246835.1 uncultured Acidobacteriaceae bacterium
GTGCCGGGGCTGTAGCGATCGGTGTGGACGGTGGGAAGCGGTCGGGGGATGGTGCCGCCGGCGGTCTTGGGACTGGCGGCGGCTTCGGCGGTGGCTTTAAGGCGGGCTTCGCGATCGGCGGGTGACTCGTTGGGGTCGCGCAGGCCGGGCAGGCGGTCGGCGACGACCTCCGCGGCGGAGCGTGCGGCCTCTTCCTTTGCGGCATCGGCGGCGGCGGCTCGGTCCGCGGCGGCTTTCTGCGCGGCGGCGCGGGTCTCGGCGGTTGCGGCCGCGCCTTTGGCGAGTGCGTGCAGAGTCGCCGGCGGCAGCGAGTTTTCGGTGCCGGTGATGATCAGAACCTCTTCAAGACGGGTGAGATTGGCAGCAGAGCGGATGCGAATCGCGGTGTAGGGCTGGTGGTCGAGGTCGGGCGTGATGGACTCGATGGCGCCGACCGGCAGGCCTCGGGGGAAGATGCCGTCGCCGCCCGAGGTGAGCACCTGTTCGCCGGGCTTGATGCGGTCGTCCGGGGTGAGATTGCCGATCTGGAGGAAGCCGGCGGTGGTGCCGCGAAGCACGGCGCGGACGCGAGTCTGAGCGAGCAGAACACCGGCGCCGGAGGTCTGGTCGTTGATCAGGAGCAGTTGGGCGACGTGCGGCGCGGTGGTGGGAAAGACCTCGCGGATCTTGCCGACGATGCCGTCCGGGGTGATGACGGCCATGTCGGGCTTGAGGCCGTCGGCGGCGCCTTTGTCGAGGTAGAGGACGCGCGAGAGATCTGTGCCGCTGGTGCCGATGACCTGGGCGGCGACGGTTCCGCTGATGTAGTGCTGCTGGAAGGCGAGGAGCGACTGCAGGCGCTGGCCCTCAAGGGCGTCCTCCGCAATGGCGGCCTGCTGGAGGCGCAGGGTATCGATCTGATGGCGGAGATCGAAGTTCTGCCGGCGCGCGCCGCGAAGGTCGAGGTAGCTGCTCCAGCTGGAGCGGACGAAGGTGCTGGCTCCGTGTACGGCGCGTTCGGCCGGAGACAGGACGGCGACCACCCAGGAGCGAGCGACTGTAACGTGCGGGCTGTCGGGCGCTTCCAGACTGGATGAGGCGGTTGCGCCGATAATGCCGGGTGCGCTTGCGGCGGGGCGGCGCACCTGGACCGCCAGACCGATGGTCTGGATCAGCAGCAGCGCTACCAGAACCAGCGAGTTTTTGAAGCGCGAGAAGAAAGAGTCCATGCCGGCGTACTCGTATTAGAGCAAATTTCCTGATACTGCCAGGCGGACAGGTTTAAGGAGCGCCGTTTTTCTTGAGAAAAAACGGCCATACGGTCTTTGACTCGCTGTACACCTTCAGGAAATTTCCTCTATCCCGCGAAGGCGTACGCGGCGAAACCACCGCCGACTTCGAAGTGTGAGCCGGCGCGGCTGGTTTATCGTAACCGTATGGCGAACGGGGGCTTGACTGCCGGCAGTACGCGCGAGTCACAGAGAGAAGGCTTTCGCGGGCGGGACTGGCTGATCGCGTTCATGCTGCTGCTGGCGACGATCCAGTGCGTTCGCGCCGACTTCTTCGTCAACGACACGTTTCTCGACTGGCAGGCATACGCCCACGGGCAGGCGCCGCTCCCGTATCAGGGAAGAGCCGCGCTGATGCCGCTGTTTCGCTGGGCCGAGAACAGCTCCCGCATGCAGGCGATCGCGAGCCGCTACGCCGCTACGGTGCGAGTTGGAACGCTCTACTACGAACCGGTGACGGTGGAGAAGTTCGTCAGTCTGCTGCTCGGGCTGGCCTCTCTGAGCGCGATGATGCTGGCGGCGTTCTGGTGGAGCCGCCGCCAGAGAATACGGCCGTGGTGGCTGGCGAACGTGCTGGTGCTGACGATCATGACGGTGACGGCGACGATGCGGGCAACGACGAACTACTGGTACGCCTATGACCTGCCGCACGCCGCGCTCTTCGGTATCGGAGCGATCCTGGCGCTCGAGGGATTCTGGGGCGGCATGCTGGTATGTTTTCTGATCGACGTGCCGCTGCGCGAGACGGCCCTATTTTCGATCCTGATGCTGGCTCCAGTCTTTTTCGTCCAGCAGCGGCAGGCGTTCGTCCATCAGGGAGCCACGGCCGCGCGGTGGATTAGGACGGCCGCGCTGGTAGCCGGCATGGGCGTGTACTGGGCCGTGATCCGGTTGCTTATTGCGCGGCGGTTTGCCGGGAACCTGAACCTGACTTATTCACGGCTGGCGCAGAACGTTCACGAGATTCTGTTTCCGCACCACTGGCCGCAGCTCTTCAGCGCGGGCGGCTACGTGGTGATCTTCGTGTGGCTCGAACGGCGGCGGCTTTCGCGAGTCCAGCGCGCTTTGCTCTATGGCTGTGCCGCCTGTGTGCCGATCACGCTGTGGTTCGGCGTGTGGACGGAGACGCGGGTGTGGATGGAGTGGACGATGCCGCTGGCAGCGCTCGCCACGGTTGAGGCGGTGGACTGGATGCGGAGCCGCGCGAGCGGACCGGGCTCGCTCACTTCGACTGGAACAACAGCGGCGTGAAGTGGACGAGGTTGTCACGCCAGACGAAGGAGACGTGGGCGCCGTGGGTCTCGACCTCGGTGACGGGCAACGACTTGGATTTGAGGTAGGCAGCGAGGGTCTGGTTGGCTTTGAGCAGGCCATCGTCGACCCCGCAGGCAATCCAGAGCAGGCGCAGGTCGGTGGACTTCGGGGTGAGATTGCCGAACTGAGTGGGTGGATCGATGAGGTGAACGGCGGAGCTAAAGCCGCCGATCCAGGCGAACTTGTCGGTGTTGGCGAGGCCGATGGACAGGCTTTCGAGGCCGCCCATGGAGAGGCCGGCGAGGGCGCGGCCCTGGCGATCGCGAGAGACGGGATAGGCGGCTTCAACCTGCGGCATGACTTCAGTGAGCAGGGCCTGCGAAAAGAGATCCGTGTTGCGGTTGACGAGATCCTTCTGCTTCCACATCTCGCCGATGGAGCCGTTGAGGAAGCTCATGTCGCCGTAGCCGAGAGGCATGACGACGATCATGGGCTTGATCTTTCCCTGGGCGAGAAGATTGTCAAGGATGAGATCGGCTTGGAGGGTAGTGGTCCAGGTGTCGACGGTGTTCGACCAGCCATGGAGCAGATAGAGGACGGGGTAGGGCTTTTTGGCGCGGGCGTCAAAGCCGGGCGGGGTGTAGACAATATAGCGGCTCTGGTTGGCGGGCAGGCCGATGGCGGACTTTGTGGTGTAGCGATGATCGTGAAGCGTGCCGTGCGGGACGGGCTGAAGATCCCAGGGCTGCGGGGTATCGGCGGGGACTTCGACCTCATCGCCGCGATAGACGAGGTTCGGCGTGATGCCGGTGAGATTGTTCGGGTCGAACTGCGGGCGGCCGTCGACGTCGAAGCGGTAAGAGTAGATCTGGGGCGGAAGTGGTGGCGTGGTGACGGTCCAGAGGCCGTCGGCACCTTTGGTCATAGGGACGGGCTTGGCGGCCATGTCGTAGTTGAGCGCGACGGCAGTAGCGGCGGGATCGGCGTAGCGGAAGGTGAGAGTGTGGTCGGGGTTGGCTTCGTGCGAGTTGAAGGGGTAGGTGGCTTGCGCGTTTGCGGCGAGGGTGAGGACCAGAGGGACAAGGGCAGCCAGGGTGCGGGCGAGCTTCATGGGGAGAAGTGTAGCGGAGAGAGGTTGAGACCGTCAGGACGGGGATGACAGTTAAGGCTTGGGGGCGTTACTTCCCGAAGAGCAACGGCGTGAAGTGGACGAGGTTGTCGCGCCAGACCATCCAATCGTGCATACCGGGAGTTTCGATGACGGTGACGGGCATGTTTTTGGATTTGAGAAAGGTAATGAAGTCGCGGTTGGGCTGGATAAGGTGATCTTCGGTGCCGCAGGCAATCCAAAGGAGTTTGAGGTTGGCGGACCTGGGATCGAGGGTGGCTAGTTTGGCTCGGTCGATGGAGGCGGCGGCGGAGCTGAGGCCGATGACGTAGGCGAACTTGTCGGTGTTATTAAGGCCAGTCGAGAGGGCTTCGAGGCCGCCCATGGAGAGGCCGGCGATGGCGCGGTATTCCCGCTTGGTAGAGACGTGGTACTCGCTCTCGACCCGGGGGAGGATCTCGGTGAGCAGGGCTGCTTGTGTGCCGGAGGTATTGCCGGCGACCGTTTCCGGCGTGTGCCACGAGCCGCCGCCGTTGCGGACGAAGCTCATCTGGCCGTAACCGAGGGGCATAACGACGAGCATAGGCTTGACCTTGTTCTGGGCGATGAGGGCGTCGAGGATGAGGTTGGCCTTGCCGACGACAGTCCAGCCGGAGGCGTCGTCCGAGAAGCCGTGCAGGAGATAAAGGACGGGGTAGGTCTTCTTCGCTTTCGGATCGTAGCCGGGCGGGGTGTAGACGAAGAAGTCGCTCTGATTCTGAGCGAGGCCGGTGACGACAGCTGTGGTGTAGACGTGGTGGTGGACTTCGCCGTGGGGGATGTTCTGCGGCTCCCAGGGCTGCGGGGCGTCGCCGGGCACGTCGAGCATATTGCTGAGGTTGAGCAGGTTGGTAGTGATCTGGGTGTTCTTCGGGTCGAGGCGATCCATGCCATCGACCTGAAAGTGGTAGCCGTAGATCTGCGGAGTCTGGGCTGGCGTGGTGGCGGTCCAGACGTTGTCGGCACCCTTGGTCATGGGCTGCGGCTCAGGGGCACCATCGAAGGCGAGTAAGACCTGTGTCGCGGCGGGATCGTAGAGCTTGAAGGTGACGGTGTGATCGGGGTTGACGATGGGGGACTCAAAGACGGGCGGTGGTGGCGGTGCGGCGGCGGTCTGCGCCGAGGCTCTCTGAGCGGAGGTGAAGAGCGAAAGCAGAAGGAGGGCAAAGGCTGCCGGGACGCAGGCGAATCGCATGCTGGAGAGTGTAGCGCAATGAATTCGCGATTGGTTTCATGCGGGGAGAGGCGATACTAGCGGCATGGCACTACGTTCGGGATTTGTATCTATTATCGGTCGGCCGAATGCCGGCAAGTCGACACTGCTGAATGCGCTGCTGGGACAGAAGCTGGCGATTGTGACGCATAAGCCGCAGACCACACGGACACGCATTCTGGGCGTGCTGGAAGTGGCGGCGACGAAGAAGAGTAAAGGCGGGGCGGGCCACGGGGCGGCGCAGGTAGTGCTGGTGGATACGCCGGGCGTGCACAAGCCGGAGACGCAGCTAGACCGGCGCATGCTGCAGGAGGTGCATGACGCGCTTGAGGGCCGGGATGCGGTGCTGTTTCTCGTGGATGCGACGCATCGGCTGCCGCAGAGTGCGCCGGTGAAGGTAGAGGGCGAGGAGGCGGCGGAGACAGCGGCGCGGGGCAAGAAGTTTACGGCGAGCAAGCGGGCGAAGAGCGCGGCGGAGGATGACTTTGCGCTCTCGCTGGTGAAGAAGCTGGAGTGCCCGGTGATCCTGGTGCTGAACAAGATCGATGCGGTGGACAAGGCGGATCTGCTGCCGCTGATCGCGCACTGGAGCGGGCTGCACACGTTCGCGGATGTGGTGCTGATCTCGGCGCGGAGGAGCGAGGGGCTGGAGCTGCTGCTTGAAAAGGTGATCGGGCACCTGAAGGAAGGGCAGAGATACTTCCCTGCCGATCAGGTGACGGACCAGCCGGAGCGATTTCTAGTGGCGGAGCTGATCCGGGAGAAGATCCTGCTGCTGACGGGCGAGGAGGTGCCGTACTCGTCGGCGGTGGTGGTGGAGAAGTGGGAGGATCCTGTTTCTGGGCCGAAGAAGCGTTCGCCGGCCGCGAAGGCCCCGCTGACGAAGATTGCGGCGGCGATCATCTGCGAGCGGACGGGGCAGAAGGCGATCCTGATCGGCAAGGGTGGCGAGATGCTGAAGCGGATCGGGACGGCGGCGCGGAAGGATATTGAAGGGCTGCTGGGAACGCGGGTGTTTCTGGAGCTGTTTGTGAAGGTGCAGGAGGAGTGGCGGTCGAGCCGCGGGTTTGTGGATGACCTGGACTGGCGGCGGCAGATGGAGCATCTGGCGGCGAAGCAGGCGGCGGAGGAGAAGTAGGGCCTCCCTCCCCCTCCCGTACTTAGGTTCTAAAGTATTCATTCGACCATGCATAGCGGGCGTACCTTTTTGCGATGAATGAGGATGAGGTACAGGTGTGGCTCATGTCTCTATCGTATGGGTCACAGCAAGGTGGTTGCGCCAACTTGCGGTCGATTACCTGCAGGCATCTTCGACCACCTAACCGTTTGTCACTCCCGTGTGCCGGGCCATACTGCCATGGCCAGGTTCACGATCTCAGTCAGGTCTTTGCGCGAGGCCCCATCCCTGGCCGGGAGGGAGAGACCGTGCAGCACCATGGCGTAGTAGGCAGCCAGATTCGCCATGGACAGGTTCGTGCTGAGTTCCCCTTCGTGCTGAGCGAGCTCAAGGCGCCTGGTGATGGTCTCGAGTGTCCCTTGCCGGAGACTCGCCAGATGGTCTTGTACGGCTCTGTTCTGGACAGTACAGTTCGCAGCTCCAAGGACCAGCAGACAGCCGCCAGGTGCGCCGTGAGCCGTAAAGGCATCCACGGCATCCTGCAGCATGGCGTGGATTGCGTCCCTGGCCTTACCCGGGCGTGAGAGGGCACGAGTCGTGGTGTTGCCGTCGGTTTGCACGTAGAGGTCCACAGCCTCGCGGAAGAGTGCTTCCTTATTGCCGTAGGCGGCGTAAAGGCTGGCCTGGGTGATGCCCAGGCTCGCGCGCAGATCCGCCATTGAGGTGGCCTCGTAGCCCAGCTTCCAAAAGAGCCGCATCGCTCGGCGGAGCCCTTTCTCGCGATTGAACTCCCGTGGTCTTCCACGCGGGCGCCTGGGTGCTGTCGTATTTCTGGACGGATTGATCTTTTTATGTGCAACCGATCGGGTCACCATGCCATCATTATAGACCGAGCGATACAGATACGTCATGCAGACAGGACGAAGGATGGAAAGACGCGATGTCAATGAGAGACCCGATTGGGACCGAAATGCGAAGACAGGTGCTGGAGCGCTTCTATGCGGCGGAGCAGACGTACATGCAGACGGAACACGGCGGAGAGGCGAGCTTTGATGCCGTGCAGGCAACTCTCGACCCCGAGGTTGTGCTTCATCAGAGCCCTGACCTGCCCTATGGCGGCGAGTTCAAGGGTCATGAGGGCTACCGCAAGTGGGCCGATGCGATGCGCGCGATCTTCGACCGAGTCGACGCACGGAACCCTGAGTTTTACGAGAACGGCGAGACGGTCGTGATCACCTGCGATCTAGTGACGCGGGCGCGCCGCACGGGCGAAGAGATGAGGCTGCCGATGGCCCAGGTGGTGACGGTGCGTGACGGCAAGATCGTTGAGTTTCGGCCGTTCTACTGGAATGTCCCGGCCTATGTAGCCGCGGCGAAGGCGAGGTAGCGAGGTTTCGATGGCAGAGCAGATGCAAGACGCAGCGGCTATGGCCAATCTTCAGCGCTTCTACGCAGCGGAGTCTGCATATCTTGGCGCGGTGGAGCCCGACTTTGGTCCGATCGCGGCCACACTTGATCCCGAGTGCGTGATCTATCAGCCGGCTTCTTTGCCGTATGGCGGGGAGTGGCGCGGCCATGCCGGATTCGAAGCGTGGATGCAGGCGTTTGGCGAAGTCTGGTCGTCGCTTGAGGTGAAAGGAGCTGAGGTCTTTCAGCTTGGGAATGTGCTAGTGAGCCGGTCGCATGTGTACGCGAGAGCGCGCCGCAACGGACGTGAGGCGGATTGGCCCCTGCTGCAATTTTTTCGTATACGCGAGGCACGCATTCTTGAACTGAGGCCCTTTTACTGGGATACAGCAGCACTTTTAGAGGTTCTCAACTACCACTAACACCACTGAAAGGCAGGGTAGCAATGGATATTGCATTTATTGGAGTTGGCAGCATGGGAGCGGCGATGATTCCCAACCTGGTGAAGGCTGGCCATCAGGTAAGCGTCTGGAATCGCAACGCCGAGGCGGTTAAACGGCTACAGGGAGTTACCGTCCTGAAGTCTCCCGCAGAAGCCTTTGCGAAAGAGGCTGTGATCACGATGCTTGCGGATGATCGTGCTGTCGAAAGCGTGATTCTTGATTCCAACGTGCTCAGCTCCGCAGACAAAGACTGCGTGCACGTAATGATGGCGACGATCTCACCGGCCATCGTTGAGAGATTGCAGGAGGCGCATCGTCGTGCGGGTATCGCATACGTGTCAGCGCCGGTGTTTGGTGTGCCTGCCGTTGCGGAGAAGGGTGAACTGAACATTCTGGCGGCTGGTGATCCGGAAGCCATTGCGACGGTGCAGCCGCTCTTCGATGCACTGGGCCAGAAAACGTGGTCCCTCGGGGACGATCCGAAACATGCGAACATCGCCAAGATCGCGGGCAATCTGATGATCACGTTAGCGATCGAGGCCATGGGCGAAGCGACTGCTCTTACTGAAAACTACGGGCTGAAGGCAGCGGACTTCCTTAATATTGTGACTAACACCATATTTGCGAGCCCGAGTTATAAGCGCTATGGCGAGAATATTGCCAAGAACACGTATGAGCCAGGGTTCAAGCTGACGCTGGGTTTGAAGGATGTCAACCTTGCGCTGGATGCGGCGAAGGCGAAGAACGCGGAACTCGGGGCGGCGCAGATTGTGCAGCAAAACCTGATGCAGGCGGTGGACCAGGGGCTTGGGGACAAGGATTGGTCTGCCCTTGCACAAGCAACACAGCGCCGCGCAGGCGTGCAGAGAGAGGGCAACGGCAATGACAAGTAAGACACAGGACCAGACGGCAGCAATGGATGGAGAGAAGCAGACTTTCTGGGCCGATGGCCCACTGCGCGCCGTTTGGACCGAAGATCGTCGAGTTCCTCAAGCATGCAGGCGCGGCAGCCGAGTTGCTTAACCTGCCCAACCATGGCGTGCAGGCAATGGACACGGCTCGATCTATGAAAAGAACTCTGAGGCGGCCTTTGAACCTGTGCTTCACTGGCTGGAACAGCACGTTGCGCAGGTGTAAGCGAGAGTTCAAGCCAGGATAGATGCAGCTCTGGCTTTATTCAGAAATGGAACTATTCGCTAAGGAGTGACCCGTGGCAATGCTGTATGTGACTTACCCCGGAGATGCAAACACCCGCTTTGATCGTAAGTACTACGTCGATACGCATCTACCGCTGGTTCTGGAAAGCTGGCGTAAGTACGGGCTGGAGACGGTCGCGGCTTTCTTCCCAGATAGCAGCGGAGAAGGGATAATCGCTATCTGCGCGTGTAGTTTTCGCGATGAAGGAGCCATTCACAGATCGTTCGCTGCTGCTGAAGCGCGGGAGGTCATGGCGGACATCTCTCACTTCACGGATGCGAAGCCTGGGCAATCTCTCGGTATGCCTCTTTGAGCCGGGTCGGAAATGAAGTAGTGGCCGCTGCTATGGGGAGATCTTTTACAGCGGGCACGCTTTACTCTTTGACGGTGACGCCAAAGGCTTTCATTTTGCGGTAGAGGTGGGAGCGTTCTAGGCCGAGGGACTCGGCGGTGCGGGTGAATATTGAAAATGGCTGATGATGACGCAGGTGTTCTGGAGCTGTTTATAAAAGGTGTAGGAGTGTCTTACAAACCGAGGATTTAGGGATGATCTGGACTGGCGACGGCTGCTGCGAGGACTAGAGGCTTTACCGCAAAGGACGCCAAGATGGCTTGATGAGGAGAAAACCA
This sequence comes from uncultured Acidobacteriaceae bacterium, assembly GCA_964246835.1. GTDB lineage: Bacteria > Acidobacteriota > Terriglobia > Terriglobales > Acidobacteriaceae > Edaphobacter. Next base: position 9,677 of record CAXTRT010000009.1, read on the forward strand.
ACGGATGCAGTCCAGCAAGCGCACGAACTTCGTGACACGAGTCGATCACATGTTTGCGCAGACCCTTCGAGGAAGGCGCGAGGGAGACGCTGCGTGGAAAGCGATACGGAGACTGAGTATGAGCGCCAGCCACTTTGTCTTCGATCGAGCAGCGGCGTGGATGTTTTCGCACGATTCACTCAAACGATCCCGGGCAGCGAGTATCCTTTGCCAGCTTGGAAGGTACGGGGAAAAGAGACTTGTAAAAGAGAAGCATGAAAGCCCTGAGTGGCTTTTTCGTGACAAGAGTTTTTCTCTGATTACGCGAAGTCTGGAGGTTGAAACCGATCCGGACGCTCTCAATAGTCAACTAGTGGCCTTAGGTCATCTGTCGTTGCCGGAGGCGGTGCCGCACATCGTGCCTTACGGAAGGCATCCGCGTTCGCTTGTCCGCTTTGGGGTCGCTGTTGCTCTCGGTTCCTATGCAAATGACCCTCTCGCCATCCCCGTGTTGCTTGAGTTGACGAACGACTCGGACTCGCAGGTGAGGAACTGGGCTGTATTTGGACTCGGCGTACAAGGTCGTGCTGATTCCGAGGAGATCCGGCTTAGCTTTCTAAGACGACTTGAGGATTCATTCCTGGACGTGAGGATGGAAGCGGCTGCGGCACTGGGAATCCGGAATGATGCGCGAGTCGCGCAACCCTTGATTCGCATGCTGCGCAGGAATGGTTCTCTTTATGGACTGATTGAGGCTGCAAGGGAGTTGCTGGAGATGGAGGAAGAGCCAGCCGGGTGGTTTGCGGAGGAGTACATCGCAGCAATTCGCGAGAAGTTTTTGTAAGTGTTTGCGTCGTGCCTTTCCAGCAGCTCTCGTGCGACCCGGAGCAAGATGCGGGGATTCTTCGCTTCACTCAGAATGACAAATTATAGGGCGATGGTACGTCGCTACGCTCCGTCGTGAAAGGCAAGAAGCAGGTTCTTCGCTGCGCTCAGAATGACAAGTCTTTGGGGAGGGTGAGAGCGCCGCAATGGTCTGGCTTTCCTACTCCTTGACGCTAACGCCGAGGGCTTTCATTTTGCGGTAGAGGTGGGAGCGCTCGAGGCCGAGGGACTCGGCGGTGCGGGTTATGTTGCCGTGGTATTCATCGATTTTCTTGAGGATGTAGTCGCGTTCGTAGGCTTCGCGGGCTTCGACGAGGGTGGGGCTTGGGTCTGACTCTATGCCCCGGGCGGCCGTGGCGGTGCGGCTGTTGCGGGGGTTGTCGCTGGCGGATTTTGAGTCGCGGAAGATGGCCATGGGGAGGTGGCGGCGCTCGATGCGTTGGGATTTGGGGTTGAGGATGAGGACGCGCTCGACGAGGTTGCGGAGCTCGCGGACGTTGCCGGGCCAGTTGTACTGGCGGAGGGCGGCGAGGGCGTCGTCGGTGAGCTCGACGTGCTGGCGGCCGTACTGACGACCGAACTCGACGAGGAACTCCTTGACGAGGAGGGGGATGTCTTCCTTGCGGTCGCGGAGGGGCGGGACGAAGAAGGGGATGACGTTGAGGCGGTAGAAGAGGTCTTCGCGGAAGTTGCCGTGGGCGATCTCTTCTTCAAGGTCCTTGTTGGTGGCGGCGATGACGCGGACGTCGACGTGGACGGCGTGGGTGGCGCCGACGGGGAGGAAGCGCTGCTCGTCGAGGGTGCGGAGGACCTTGGCCTGCGTCTTGAGGCTCATGTCGCCGACCTCGTCGAGGAAGAGGGTGCCGCCATCGGCGCGCTCGAAGGTTCCCTTCTTTTCGGCGGGTGCGGAGGCGCCGGCGGGCGAGGCGCCGTGGCGGTAGCCGAAGAGTTCGGACTCGATGTAGTCCTCGGGGATGGCGGCGCAGTTGAGCTCGACGAAGGGGCGATCGGAGCGGAGGGATTCGGCGTGCATGGCGCGACCGATGAGCTCCTTACCGGTGCCGGACTCGCCGAAGATGAGGACGCGGCCGTTGGTGGGGGCCATGAGCTTGATCTGCTGGCGCAAGGCCTTGATGGAGACGCTCTGGCCGGTGACGGCGCCGCGGACGGCGAGCTGGCGGGCGAACTCCTGGTTGTCTTCGCGAAGGCGACGGGCCTGGAGGGCGTTACTCAGGACGATGAGGGTGCGGGCGAGGGAGAGGGGCTTTTCGAGGAAGTCGTAGGCGCCGAGCTTGGTGGCGCGCACCGCTGCTTCGATCGTCCCGTGGCCGCTGATGATGATGACCTCGGGGATGCGCGAGGGCTCCATCTGGCGGATCTCGGCGAGGGTGTCGAGGCCGTCGCGGTCGGGCAGCCAGATGTCTAGGAGCACCAGGTCATACGAAGCATCTCTGATGAGTTCGAGAGCTTCGGTGGCGGTGCCGGCCGAGGTGACGGTGTAGCCCTCGTCGGCGAGGATGGCGGAGAGCGACTCGCGAATCTCGGGTTCGTCGTCGACGATGAGGACGTGGTTCATGGCTTCACTTTCAAGATGATTCGCGTGTGGGTTACGGAACCTTCGATACAGAACCAGCGTAATCTCTCTGGTCGAGGATTGGGCGATATGGTGATGTTGCTTGTTTTCTGTTTGCTGGTAGTGGTGTGCTGGCCGCTGGCGCTGGTGATGCTGGTGCTGTACCCGCTGGTGTGGCTGGTGCTGCTGCCGTTCCGGCTGGTGGGGCTGGTGGTGGGTGGGGTGTTTGCGCTGGTGGGGGCGATCTTTACTCTGCTGGTGCGGGTATTGCGGGCGGTGTAACGGGGCGTACGTTGCAGAGTTCGCGGCGTTTGGGTAGCTCGATACTTCTCCTTCTCGGGTATACGTACTTGCCGAGTGTGAGGTCCTCGTTTATTCGGGTGACATGCGGGTAACACGTTTGAGATGAGCACCCTCGTCATTTGATATCGTTGTTCCTTGTGGTCGAGGGTCCCTCTCTCTCCCCGCCACGAAAATTCTCTCTCTCGCTCTGCAGAGTTTGCCGCTGTTTGAGTTTGCCGCTATTTTGATTGGATGAAGCGCGTTCTCAGCTCTGTGGCGAGCCGTTCCATGATTCGGCTAGAGTTTATGAAGTCGACCAAACGGCTTTCCTTTGAAGATTCGAGGACTACACCATGAGTGATGTTCCCAAGATTGAGGTTTCCCGCCGCGGCTTTCTGAAGGGTGCGGGCTTCACGGCGGCCACGACCGTGATCGAGTCAGCAACCGCGCTGGCCCGCGATGCGAAGGACGCGGCGCACGGCGACCGGTCGGCCGGGCCCGACGCCGTTCCCGTCAAGCTTTCGGTAAACGGGCAGGAGCACGCCGTCACCATCGAGCCGCGCTACACGCTGGCCGAGACCCTGCGCGACCACCTTGGCCTGACAGGGACGAAGGTGGTGTGCGACCGCGGCTCCTGCTCGGCGTGTACGGTGTGGATCGACAAGGTTCCCTCGCTGGCGTGCATGACCCTCGCGATCGACACTGTGGGGCGTCACGTCACGACGATCGAGGGCCTCTCGCACGGCGAGCAGATGCATCCGCTGCAGACAGCCTTTGTGAAGCATGACGCCATGCAGTGCGGCTTCTGCACGCCGGGCATGGTGATGAGCTGCGCGGCGCTGCTCGAGCGCAATGCGAACCCCAACCTCGATGATGTGAAGCATGCGGTCAGCGGGAATCTCTGCCGCTGCGGCACCTATCCCAAGGTCTTCGCGGCCACGCTTGAGGTTGCGCAGCAGCGCCGCCAGACCGCGGGCCTCGTCACTCTTACCTCGGCCGAGGGAGGCCTGGCATGACGCCTGAGACACTTCTGTACGACGAGCAGCAGCAGACCGGCGCAACGCAGGAGAAGTCACGCGCGAAGGGCGTTCAGGGCGAGGCTCCATCGACCCGCGATGCCGAGAAGAAGGACGCGCAGACGCCCTCCGCAGCCGCGACGCCGGACGCGGCGAAACGCACTGAGAGCTTTGCCTGGGGCATTCCGCAGGACGGTTTGCAGCGGAAGGAGCGGCAGGTTCGACTCGATGAGCCACCGCCGCTCGGTCCGAACGCGGAGCTCGCCTACATCGGCAAGCCGACGCTGCGCTACGACGGTCCGGCCAAGGCGATGGGACGCGGCAAGTACACCGCGGATGTGCAGCTGCCGGGCATGCTCTATGCGCGCATGGTCGACGCCACGATCCCGCACGGCCGTATCACCTCAATCGACACCAGCGCGGCGGAGAAGCTGCCCGGCGTCAAGGCCGTTCATGTTATCGAGCACGTCTACGGTGTGGCCGAGCTGCGCGATCCCGGCAAGGAAGCGCCGTCACGCTATCCGGTTATCCGCTACGCCGGGCAGCCCATCGCCGGTGTGGCCGCGATCTCGCCGCAGATCGCCAACGACGCCGCGGCTCTAATCAAGGTGCAGTACGACGCGATGCCGTTCGTCGTCGACCGCACGGACGCGCGCGCCGCAGACGCGCCCGTGGTCTTCCCCGGACCCGCGGATGCCGCGGGAAGCGCCGGCGGCGGCGGCGGGCCTAAGGATGTACCGCAGACCGGCAATGTGCACGGCCCGCAGCGCAAGAAGGTTGGCGATGCGGAGCAGGGCTTCGCCGAGGCCGAGGTCATCGTTGAAGGCGAGTACTTCACACAGGTGCAGACGCACTCCGCGCTTGAGACACACGGCTTCGTCGTCGATTGGAAGCCGGACGAGGTCACGGTCTACGCCTCCACACAGGGCACGGCGAGCGTCCGCAGTGAGTTTGCCGATGTCTTCAAGCTGCCGAAGAACAAGATTCGTGTCATCACCGAGTACATGGGCGGCGGCTTTGGGGCGAAGTTCGGCGCGGGCAATGAAGGTGTGGTCGCGGCGAACCTCTCGCGCAAGGCCAACCTGCCGGTTAAACTTATGCTCGACCGCCGGCAGGAGCACATTGTTTGCAATCGGCCGGACTCGCACCAGAAGCTTAAGATCGGCGCAAAGAAGGACGGCACTCTGACCGCGATCCAGCTCACCAGCTATGGCACGGCGGGCGTCGGTACCGGCGCGGGAACGGCAGGCCCGGCGACCAACATGTACAAGTGCCCCAACCTGCTGACTGAAGAGTATGACGTCTTCGTCAACGCCGGTCCGGGCGCGGCTTTTCGGGCTCCCGGTCATCCGCAGGGCTGTTTTGCCTTTGAACAGGCGATCGATGAACTCGCCGTCAAGCTCGGCGTCGATCCGCTCACCTATCGCGACAAGATTGACGAGCTCGCGACGCGCCGCGTGGAGCGCCAGGTCATCCTTGAGCGCACGAACTGGAAGAATCGCAGACCCGCGGGCGCGGATACCGGCCCGATCAAGCGCGGCATGGGCATAGCGCAGTCGGTCTGGTACCGCTTCGTCAACATGGATTCCTCGTGCGAGGTGCGCGTCTCGCGCGACGGCTCGGTCGAATTGATGTCGGCGGTGCAGGATCTCGGCACCGGGACCAAGACGATGCTGGCCATCGTGGTCGCGGAGGAGTTCGGTATTCCGCCGGCGAGCGTCGGTATCCGCATCGGCGACACACGCTTCCCGATCGGCCCGGACTCCGGCGGCAGCGTGACGACGGGCTCCATCTCGCCCGCGGCGCGCAACGCGGCCTTCCAGGCCAAGCAGCAGCTCTTTGCGGCGGTTGCGCCGAAGCTGGGCACCACGGCCGACAACCTGGTGATGCAGGGCGGCCGGGTTCACTTCAGGAACGATCCCGCGAAGAGCTACACGCTCAAGCAGGCGACCGCCAAGCTGCCGACCAGTGAGATCTCCGCCCGCGCTACGCGCGTCGCCGAGTACTCCAAGGAAAAGATCACCTACGGCGGCGTCGATTACGTCGAGCTCGCCGTCGATACCGAGACCGGCCGTGTCCACATCGAGAAGGTCTTTGGCGCGCATGATTGCGGCCGTCCCATCAACCCCACCGGCGTCATCAGCCAGATCAACGGCGGCATCCTGCAGGGTATCTCCTACGCGCTGTTTGAAGAACGCGTGATGGACCGCAAGGCAGGGTACATGCTGAACGCCAATCTCGAGAACTACAAGATCCTGGGCGCGCGCGAGGTGCCGGAGATCGAGGTGGTCCTGGTCGAAAACTATATCGCGCAGAGCTCCACCGACGCCGCCGGAATCGGCGAGTCCGCCGGTATTATCACCCTCGCGGCGGCGATCGGAAACGCCTTCTACAATGCTACCGGCGTACGTATGCGCAAGATTCCCATGACGCCAGCCAACGTCCTGAACGCGCTCGGCAAACTGCCCCAGGAGATGCAGGCATGAACAAGTTCACGTTCGTCAATTGCAGCACGGTCGACGAGGCTCTCGGACAGCTCAACGACGGAGCGGTAGTGAAAGCCGGCGGCATCGATCTGCTGGACCTGATGAAGGACGGCATTACATCGCCGCCCAAGCTGGTCAACATCCGCAACATCGATGCTCTGCGAGGCATCGCCGTGACCAAAGAGGGCCTGCGTCTCGGCTCGCTCTCCACTCTCAGTGAGATCGCCGTGCATCCGGAGATCCAGCGCAGCTACGCCGCTCTTGCAGACGCCGCCGGCCACGCCGCGACGCCGCAGGTGCGCAACATGGCGACTCTCGGCGGCAACATCACGCAGCGGCCGCGCTGCTGGTACTTCCGGTCGAGCGACTTCGACTGCAAGAAGAAGGGCGGCACCAGTGACGAGTGCCACGCGCATGAGGGCGAGAACCAGTATCACGCCATCATGAACAACAGCACCTGCGCCATGGTTCACCCGTCTTCGACCGCCGTTCCGCTGCTGGCCATGAACGCACAGGTCGAACTCATCTCAAAGCGCGGCAAACGCAGCGTTGCCATGAGCGATTTTTATGTCGCGCCAGAGAAGAGCTTGATCAACGAAACGGTTCTCGAACCCGGTGAACTGATTACCAGCCTGTTCGTTCCCGCGCCTGCGCCCGGCACGCGCTCCGCCTACCAGAAGTATGGCGAGAAGGAGAGCTTCGACTGGCCGCTGGCCGACGCCGGCGTTGTTTTGGTGATGGACGGGACACACTGCCGATCCGCCGCGATCGTTCTCGGCGTGGCCGCGCCGACGCCCCTTCGCGCGCAGGCAGCCGAAGCTATCCTGATCGGCAAGACGATCGACGAGCCCACCGCGCGCGCCGCTGCGAAGGCGGCCATGCAGGGCGCGACTCCGCTCTCGCAAAACGCCTTCAAAACGCAACTCTTTCAGACCGCCATCTATCGCACCGTGCTGCTCGCGGCCGGGCAGATGCAGCGCGACCCGAGCTCGATCGGCTAGGAGAATCGACATGTCTACCACGCCAGTTGTTCAGATCCGTTGCGAGTCGCTCCGCAGCAAGTCCTCTTACGGGGCCTTCGGTGACTTCCACGAGGAGCTTGTCGAGCTGATGGGCGCCACCACGACCTACTGGTGCCTGCGCACGATGGGAAAGGCCGGTCCGGACGACCACTTCGTTCATCGCTCTGTGTGCCAGCAGGGCCGAAGCTGCTGGCAGGGGTGCGACGACGCAGTCTAAATAGCTGCGCCGCGCACACTGCGGTTACGAGCAGCGTGGGCGGTACCATCTGCTTCCATTGCAGGTTCGCTCAATGCTTGAGGGAGTACACCCGCACATACTCAAACGTCACCGTAGCTCCCGCGGCGTTCTGGGCCGCAAGCCCAATCTGCGCGCCGGTCCCGAGCTGGTGCAGCCATGTCGTGCCGCGCGTCCAGTTGTATCCGTCCGCGCTCGTGTAGGCTGTATACCGTTCGCCGCCGTCCCCTGCTGAGCGCCGCGCGATCCGCAGCCAGGTCGTCTGCGCCGGGTTCCCAATGAAGGCGTTGCCGTAGGTCGGATAGTTCGCCGGAACAGGGCTTAGCTGCCTGGCAAACTCCGTCTGCCGCGTGTCGAAGTCGGCAAAGACATCCAGCTTGATGCTGTTGCGATCGTCCCCGTAGACAAACACCGCGCCCTGCGAGAAGTTGTAGCAGCACGAGCCATCAAACGGCAGGCTCACGGTCATCCTGGTCTCTACCAACCAGTCGCTCTGCAACGGCACCGGCTCCGCGAGAATTGCCACCAGGTTCGGATTTCCATTCTCATCCGGACCGTGCGTCTGCACCTGATAGCCCGAGCCCGTTAGCACATAGCTGTTATCTGCCTGCGGATGAAGGAAGTGCCACTGCTTCGACAGCACGGGCTGCTTGAACTCGTCTGAAAGCGCCGGGATCAGCTCTCCGGGCTCGTCGTCCTGCTTGGGATCGTTGTACCGCAGACTCACCTGATAGGGCTGCGCTACCGGTCCGGCAATCCGGCCCGCCGACGCCCAGTGCCCATTTCGCACCGTCGGCCATCCATCGACCCAGTCCACTGCATCGATCAGCGCCGGCCTGCGGGTGAAGCCGGGGTACAGATCGAAGTACGGCGCTGCGTTATCGATCGCGTGGTACAGCATGTAATCCTGCCCAGACGCATCCTTGAAGATCACGTTGCCGCCCGGCCCGATCCATCGGTTGCCATTGGCTGCAATCACCTTCGTTCCGCCGCCGGTCGTGGCCGTGAGCTCTACACCGTTCCTGTCCAGAAACGGACCCATCGGCGTTCTCGCACGACCCACATCGACCGAGTATCCCGAGCCCGGCCCGTTGCAGCAGTTCGTCGACGAGACGAACAGATAGAACCAGCCGTCGTGCTTGTAGAACGATCCGCCCTCGTACAGGTTATCGACCGCGATCTGCCGCTCACTCGCCTTGTCCGCAGTAAATCCATCCGCCGAGAGCTTCTGCAGACTCACTCCGCCAAAGAAGCTGCCGAAGGAGATATAACGCTGGCCCGCAGCGTCCTCGATGACATCCGGATCGATCACGGCGCGGTTTGTGTTGGTGCAGCACGGCGCGCTTTCGGTCGCCACCACCGGCCGTCCCAGGTCCGTCCATGGACCGCCCGCATGCGGCGCGGTCGCAACACCAATCTCCGACGGGCCGCCCGGTCCACCCGTCTGCGGTGCCGTGTAGTACAGGTAGTACCTGCCGTTGAAGTGCTTCACCGCCGGCGCCCACAGATTCGTCTCCACTCCGACCCATGCCGGGTCCGCCGGAAACACGTCGCCGTTGTAGGTCCAGTGAATCAGGTCGATCGAGTGCCACGTTGCGATGTAGTGGTTGCGCAGGTTGCCTTTCGCGTCCTTGTCGTTCGCGTTCAGCGGATCGCCCGTGCAGTACAGATACCAGTTATTGACGCCCTTGATCGTCTCGTTCATGATCGCCGGATCCGGGCAGCTCACCCCTGGCCCGGTCGCCGGATCATTCAAAGTCAGCGGGTTCTGAAACTCCGGAAAGAGCGGCAGGCGCTTCGCCTGTTCGCTCTCCTGCGCCTGCGCGAGCAGCATCCCATGCAGCGCCAACAAAGCAAGTAGGACGGCCAAGTGTCTGCCAAGGTCAGACCGCATACGGGCACGATAAAGCAGTTTCATAGCAGAGAATCCTCAAGGCTGATCGCGACGGCCACTTTAGCCTGCTTCGAGCGCCGTTGGCAATTCCATCTCACTTTCAATTTGCGTTGGCTGTAGCTTGGCCTTCATCCGCGCCCGGCAGTCTGCAACAATGATCTCTCTGCCTTTCATTCTGCTTCCCACATGAGGATCCCGTGCCGCGTCTTCTTCCCCGAGCCCTCTCAGCCGGCTTTGTCATTGCCGCTCTCAGCTCCGTCGCGACCGCAGCAACCGTCACCTACGTCAAAGCCGGCAATCTGTTTGACAGCCGGACCGGCCGCTATCGGCCGCATGTTGTGCTGGTCGTTGAAGGCGATCGCATCCGCTCGATTGAGGACGCCGCGTTCGCGATTCCGGCTGGCGCCCACACAGTCGATCTCTCCGCCGACTTCGTCTTTCCGGGCCTCATCGACTGCCATACACACCTCTCAGCGCGCGCCGATCGCTACGATCCGATTCACTCCTTCGACACGTCTCCGTTCGACTCCGCCATCGCTGGCGTCGTGAATGCGAACACGACGCTGCGCGCCGGATTCACTACCGTCCGCGATGTCGGCTCACCACCATTTCTCGCTGTCGATCTGCGCCGCAACATCGATGCCGGCTTCATCCCAGGTCCGCGCGTGGTCGCCTCCGGCCCCGGCATCTCGATCACGGGCGGACATGGCGATTTGAACAACTACTCGCCGCAGACCTCTGTCATGATGTTTCCCGCGCAGCGCGACTTCGCCATCGCCGACGGTGATGATCAGGTGCGCCAGACCGTGCGGGCGCAGGTGAAGTATGGTGTTGACGTCATCAAGATCCTTGCCTCCGGCGGCGTGCTCAGCAAGGGCGACCAGCCGGGCGCGCCGCAGTACACGCTTGAAGAGCTGAAGACCGCGGCCGACACCGCGCACCAGGCCGGCCGCAAGATCGCTGCGCACGCCCACGGCGCGCAGAGCATCAAGTGGTCGATCGAAGCCGGCATTGACTCGATCGAACACGCCTCGCTGGTGGATGACGAGGGCATCCGCATGGCGAAGCAGCATGGCACGTTCTTTGTCATGGATATCTACGACGACACCTACATCCTGGGTGAAGCGAAGAGGTTCGGCATCCCCGAAGAGCTCACCACGAAGGAGCGCGCGCTCGGTCAGCTGCAGCGCGACAACTTCCGCAAGGCGTTCCAGGCTGGGGTGAAGATGGCCTTCGGCACAGACGCCGGCGTCTATCCGCATGGCGACAACGCTAAACAGTTTCACTCTATGGTGCAGTACGGCATGAGCGCTGCGCAGGCAATCCAGGCTGCTACGTCGAGCGCCGCCGACCTCATCGGCCGTGCCCAGGACGTGGGCGAGCTGAGCCCCAACCACTTCGCCGATCTCATCGCAGTTCACGACGATCCGCTTCAGCACGTGGAAGTGCTCGAACATGTTCCCTTTGTGATGAAGGGTGGCGCTGTTATCAAAGACGAACTGACTCGTGTGCAGGTGCTCCGATGATTCGAACAACTCTCCGCGGCTTCGCCCTCATGCTTGCCGGCGCCAGTCTCGCGCCGGCCCAGACCACCGCCGCCGCGCCCGAGCCGCAGCCGACGCAGCATGAGTTTGTGCTCAAGAACTTTCATACCGAAAGCGGAATCGTGCTGCCGGAAGCGCACGTTCTCTATGGAACCTACGGCCATCTGAACGCCGCCGGCGACAACGCCATCCTGCTTCCCTCGCACTACATGGCGGAGATGCACGGCTATGGGTGGCTGATCGGACCCGGTAAAGCCCTTGATCCTGACAAGCTCCTCCTCATTACAACGGAGCTCTTCGGCAACGGCCGGTCTTCGTCACCCAGCAACACGCCCGAGCCCTTTCACGGCCCGGGCTTCCCTGTGATGACCATTCGCGACAACGTCACCGCCGTCCATCAACTCCTGGCGGACGACCTCCACGTCAAGCATCTTCGCGCTGTCATCGGCTTCTCCATGGGCGCGCAGCAGGCCTTTCAGTGGGCGGTCAGCTATCCCGACTTCATGGACCGCATTGTCGCCACCTCAGGAACGGCCAAGACCTACGGCCACGGCATCGTTCGGCTCGAGAGCGAGATCGCCGCCATCGACGCGGATCCGGTCTTCAACGGCGGCAACTACACCGCGCAGCCGAAGAAGGGTATTGAGGCCTTCTCGCTGGTCTGGACCGCGTGGCTCTTCTCGCAGGAGTGGTGGCGTCGCGAGCTGTGGCGGCAGGACGACCCGAAGCTGACGACGCTCGCGCAGGTCATCGCCTCCTATCGCGACAACTTCATCCCTAACGCCGACGCCAACAACCTCATCCTGCAGATGCGCACCTGGGAGTCTAATGACGTGGGCCACACGCCCGGCCAGCACGACAACGTTGAGGCCGCGCTGCGCTCGATTCGCGTGCCCGTGCTCTATATGCCGTCTGCCACCGACCTTTATTTTCCTGTCGAGGACGCGCGCTACGAGGCCGGCTTTATCCCTCATTGCACGCTGCTGCCGATCCCGTCGCTGTGGGGCCACCCTGCCGGGGCCGGAGCCTCACCTGAAGACGGCAGGTTCCTCAATCAGCATATTAGTGCGTTTCTTGGGCGCTAACGCATCTCTGCTGTACGGGCCACTCGTCTCCGCCGGAATCTTTTCGTTGTCTCGATGCCCGTCTCGTGTTTTGATGCTGGGAACACGCCAGGCCCGACCCGCAACGATCCACTGAAAACGGGAAGCAGACCGGGGCGGCACAGGAGCTGGCATGCACTACCACGTTGCACGAAACGGACAGGTCTACGGCCCGTACACCCTGGAAGACCTGCGGCGCTATATTGCGTCCGGCCACGTTCTGCTGACCGACACGGTCAAGAGCGAGGAGATGGCCGACTGGGTGCCGGTCTCGGAGCTGCTCGGCGGCTCTTCGTCTGCAACAGCCGGCGGCGCCACACCGTTCGGCAGCCCGGTTCCTCCGGCGTATGCGCCTCCCGCTTACGGAATTGGCGGTTACTCAGCGCCTGCGGGATATGGCGCGAATTCGGGTCTGGCCGGACCGCCTGACCTGAACTGGGGTCTAATCCTGCTCTTCGACGTGCTCACCTGCAGCCTCTTCCAGCTCATCTGGAACCTGGTCCTTGCCGCCTGGTTCCGCCGCATCTATCCGCCCACCAAGGTGCTTCTGCTCTATGCCGCGGCGGCGGTTCTGATCTTTGCGCAGGGGGCCTTTGGGCAGACCATCGGCTTCATGGCTGGGCGTCACGGTGTCCACGTGGCGCACGGCAGGGGCTACGCCGGATATGGCGTGGTCGCGATCGCCTGCTGGGTCGTTCGCCTAATCGCTCGCTTCACCTTCCGCGCGGATCTGGAGCGCCATTACAACACGGTCGAGCCGATCGGCCTTGAGATCAACCCGGTACTGACCTTCTTCTTCGGCGGCATCTACCTGCAGTCCGTAATGAACCGGATTAATACCATCAAGCGGGCCGCCGCCTTCGGAGGATATCCTCGCTGAGTCCTGTGCCTTTCGCTCCGGGCATAGACATCAGACGACCTTGGGCAAGGCTCTGCGCGGCCGCGAGACAAGGCCGTCCTCTCGCGTCTCGCCTTCGAGCTGCGGCCGTTGTCCTCTGCGTCACACTCGCTGCTGTCGCCCTTCGCGCGCCGGGGCTCTCCCGCATCTATCCCGCCTGTCCTATCCACCTGTACCTCGGTCTTCTCTGCCCCGGCTGCGGAGCCACCCGCGCGCTCTCCGCACTGCTCCACGGCCAACCTGCGCAGGCCTGGCGCCTGAATGCACTCGTACTCCTGCTGCTGCCGCTCGCCCTGCTCTATACAGGCTTACTGCTGCGCAATCTCTGGCACGACCGTGCGAACCCTTTTCCCGAGATGCCTACAGCGACAACCTGCTTCCTTCTCGTCGCCTCGGCCTTCTTCACCGTGGCCCGGAATGTCTCGCTGTGATGTCCAGACGCGGCAAAGCCCCGGCAAACAGGCCGGGGCTTTGTCTATGTAACAGAATGAGCTACAAACTAAACGGTGGTCGCGACCGGCTCCGGCGTACTGACAGAAGAGCCCGTCTTTGCCGCATCCGTGCCCTTGGTCTCCATCGTGCCCGGCTTGCGAATATCGATGCCGCCCTTGAAGAACGCGCCATCCTCGATCGAGATACGCGCCGCAATCACATCGCCGGTCAGCGAACCTTCGCTGCGAATATCCACGCGATCGCTCGCCTGGCAGTTGCCGCGGACCTTGCCGAGAACCACAACCTCGCGCGCCACAATGTTGGCCGCGACCTGGCCGTTGCGGCCGACGGTTACGCGGTTGCCGGGCAGATTGATCGCGCCCTCGACCTTGCCGTCGATGTAGAGCGACTCCGAGCCGGTCAGCTCGCCCTTTACGATCAGGCTCTTGCCGATCGTCGCCTGCTCGCCGGTGGCTGCTGCTCCTGCTCCCGCCGCTGTAGTGCCAGTTGGTGCTGGCGTGGCCGGTCGTGCTGCATTCGCTTCAAACGTGCTCGGCGACGCCGCGGGGCGCACTGGCTCCGGTGTCGATGGGGTCGTCGGAGTTCCGCTGCCGGGCTGATTCGGTTTCCACATAGCTCTTGGTATCCTTCCTGTCTTCTTCGAAATGGTTCCGCTCTCGTCGCGGCCTTGCGCGCGGATCTCACAGGCCGCACTCATTCCTTCCACCATACTACCGGTGGGGGATTGCGCCACCTCCGTCAAGAGATATCTGAGGAGGAATCGAGGCGGGCTACCGTTCGAGCCGCAATCCTTTCACTCAGCCTGGAAAGTTCCGCCCATTTGCCGGCAGGATTTTCCTGGCTCTGGATCGTTGGGCGTTGACCGTTCTCCGTTCTCCGTTGTTTGTTGACTGTTGTTCGCAACGGAGAACGGTCATCGGAGAACGGTCGACTCCCAACGCCACACCGCTGCCGCCAAAGTCGTATCCCGCGACGGCCCTACTCCCACTACCCTCAAGGTCGAACTCACTTCCGCGCCCCGAGGCCCCATGCGCCCGCTCCACTGTATCCTCCTCGCCGCCCTCACCGGCCCGGCCCTTGCCGCTGCACCCAAACCGCCAAAAGTCCACACCGTCACGCTCGGCCCCATGCATAAAGTGCCCTACACCCCGGCCTTCAGCACGCCCGATTCAAAGGACGAAGACAGCACCACCCTTAAGATTCGCCCGCTCTTCGTCGACAGCAAGCAGAAGGAGTGGACGGTCGGCGAGCTCCACAACATCTCCGACCGCTCCTTCGCTATACGCCGCGCGCTGCACATCAACGACGCCCTGCCCAACGATCCCGGCGAGCGCTGGGTCTGGCAGCCCGCCAGCTGGATCGTCGTCGATCGCACCACCGGTCACATCACCGCTCTACACCTGCCCGCCTTCGACGCCGCGGTCTCGGATGCAATCTGGTTCCGCGACTACGCCGCCTACTGCGGAACGCTCCCCGCCACCAGCCGAGGCAGCAAGTCTGAGGGGGTGGGCAGCCTGGTTGCCGTTATCGCGCAGGCGGGTGGGCGGAAGGCTGTCGCCGAACGTGCCATAGGCCGCTGGCCGCAGCCCGAACATGCCGGCCCAGTCTGCACCCCGGCCAAGTGGCAGCGTCTGCCGATGCGCGCTACCCTACAACCCATCGCGGGAGACCCCGTCACCTTCGATGTCGTAGGCTCCACCTCGCTGGTCGAAGAGGGCGATAACGAAGAGGAGTAGGCTCCGCTACACTCAGCTTCGGAGACCCCTATGCGCGAACTCGATAAGAACGATCTCGCCCTCACCGAAGACTGGTACGGCGACAATGCCGCCGTCACCTGATTCGCCTGCGGCAAGGTGTTTCTGGTGTCGAAGATTCTCCATCGCAAGGGCCGCGCCTGCCCGCGCTGCGGCGTCACTCGAGTCCTCGTTGCGAAATCTCGCTGCCTCGTCACAGAATCCTGCGACCCATCGGACCTCAACCTCGTCAAAGCTGCAGGAGAGTAGATCCCCATGCGCTTGCTTATCGCCTTCCTGCTGCCCTGGCTTACGTTCTTTACCATCGGCAGACCGATCGCAGGAGTTATCTGCCTCGTGCTCCAGCTCACGCTGCTCGGATGGATTCCCGCGACCATCTGGGCCGTCTATGCGCTCAGCCAATTTAATACCGACCAGAAGATCCGCCGCGTGGTCACACGCACCAGCTGATATCCGCAACGGCCCACTCCCACGGCGTACCATCACCCCATGCCCATCGCTGAGCTCGACACCCTTCTACATGACGCCGAGCTTGCCCACGGCCACCTCTGTGCCGGCCAGATTCTCGGCGTCCGCATGGCCGTGCTTGCCTGCCGCCTGCTCGATATCCACGACCCGCGCTCGAAGCAAAGCCCCGACCGCAAACGACTTGTCACCTTCGTCGAGATCGACCGCTGCGCCACCGACGCCATCGCCGTCGTGACCGGCTGCCGCGTTGGCAAGCGGGCCCTCAAGCTCCGCGACTGGGGCAAGATGGCCGCGACCTTTCTCGATCTCGCCCGCCCCATCCCGCCGGCGGAGATCGACGGCCAGCCCGATCATTTCCGCGCCCTCCGCCTCGTCGCCCTCGAGTCCTCGAAGGACCGCGCGCGCGAGCTCTTCCCTACGAACGCCGACGGCACGCCCTTTGCCGATAAGAACCAGCAGCAGATGCGCGCCTACCGCGATCTGCCTGATGCCGACCTCTTTCGCGCGCAGCGGGTCTCTGTCCACCTTCCGCCGAGTGAGTTCCCCGGCTTTCGCGGCGCACGCGTCACCTGCTCGGTCTGCGGGGAAGGCATCAACTTCGACCGCTTCACCCTTACCCCGGACGATCTCGCCCGGCCCATCTGCCGCGGCTGCGCGGACCCCGCCGGCCGCTACTACCAGCCTCTCCCCGATCCGACCCCCGCCTTATAAACCTGCTCGCCGTTGCGGTATACGTCTGTCCTCTCGACCGAAGCAAGACAGTTCCGGCTTTACACAGGGGAGAGCCCCGCCGTTACGCTCGCCCGGCAGACGCCCGTCCGCAACTACTTGCATATTCATCGTGCGGGCAAATAGTATCTCGCGAGCAGTCATTACACGCTGTGTCCCGTTCTCAGGAGCCCTCCCCCGATGCATCCTGCCAAACTCCGTTCCATCCTTCTCGTCTCCACGGCGGTGCTGCCCTTCTGGCTCGCCGGCTGCAGCTCCTCGACTACGCCCGCAAGTACCCCCGCAACGCCGAGCTCGCCCGTCACAACGACTCCGGCCCCGACGACGCCCCCCGCCATTACGATTCCGGACGTCACCACCTACCACTACGACAACACCCGCCAGGGCCTGAACGCGCACGAGACGACGCTCACCCTGGCTAACGTCAACAGCGCCGGATTTGGCCTGCTCGGCAACTACCCGGTCGACGGCAAGGTCGACGCCCAGCCCCTGTTCGTGGCCAACCTGCCGCTCGCCTCCGGCGCCGTCAACGCGCTGTTCGTCGTCACGGAGCACGACAGCGTCTACGCCTTGAACCCCTCTACCGGCGCGCAGATATGGAAGACCTCCGTTCTGGCTGCCGGCGAGATCACCTCCGACAGCCACGGCTGCGACCAGATCACACCCGAGATCGGCATCACCGCCACGCCGGTCATCGACCGCACGGCAGGCACGCATGGCGCCATATTTGTTGTCGGTATGAGCAAGGACGCTTCGGGCCACTACCACCAGCGCCTGCACGCGCTCGATCTGCTTACCGGCGCGGAGCTCGCCGGCAGCCCGGCCGAGATTGCCGCCAACTACCCTGGCACGGGCGAAAACAGCTCCAACGGCAAGGTCATCTTCGACCCCGCGCAGTACGCCGAGCGGGTCGGCCTTACCCTTGTCAACGGCACGATCTACACCGCCTGGACCAGCCACTGCGATTTTCAGCCCTACACCGGCTGGGTGATCGCTTATAACGAGAGCTCGCTCGCGCAGACCTCGGTCCTCAACCTGACCCCGAACGGCAGCGAAGGCTCCGTCTGGATGAGCGGCTACGGCTTGGCCGCCGACTCCGCCGGCTCTCTCTACCTGCTCGATGCGAACGGCACCCTCGACCCTGGCTTTACCCCGGCCGGCTTTCCCAGCCAAAGTGACTTCGGCAATGCGATCCTCAAGCTTTCCACCACCTCCGGCCTCGCAGTGGCCGACTTCTGGGAGCCCTTCAACACGACCGCTGAATCGAACAACGACGCCGATCTCGGCTCCGGCGGCGCCATGCTCCTGCCCGACCTGACCGATGCCTCCGGCATCACACGCCACCTGCTGGTCGGCGCGGGCAAAGACCATAACATCTACGTTGCCGACCGCGACAACCTCGGCAAGTTCAACGCCGCGGGTAACAGCAACCTCTACCAGGAGATCGCCGACGCTCTCCCCAGTGGCGCCTGGTCCGGCCCAGCTTACTTCAACAACACCGTCTTTTACGGCGGGCAGAACGATGTGCTCCGCGCGTACACCATCACCGGCGCAAAGCTCTCGACAGCCCCTACCAGCCAGTCCGCAAACAGCTTTCCTTATCCCGGCGCCACGCCCGCCGTCTCGGCAAACGGCACCCAGAACGGCATCGTCTGGGCTCTTGAGAGCGCGGACAGCGCCCCCGCTGTTCTCCATGCCTACGACGCGACCAATCTCAGCCACGAGCTCTACAACAGCAACCAGGCCGCCAGCCATCGCGACGCCTTTGGCAACGGCAATAAGTTCATCACACCCATGATCGTCAATGGACAGGTCTTTGTCGGCACACCCAACAGCGTCGCCGTCTTCGGCCTGCTCTCCGCGAAGTGATAAACGTTCTAAAGCCGGCTCGCACCACCTGGAGCCTTGGTCTCTCTTTGCGTACGATCCCAAAGGGATCTGCCTTCGTCTTCTGTCTCCTGTAGATTAAGCGCATGGTCGATACCGGTCTCATCACCCAGCAACTACGTGCCAAGGGCCACACCGTCGAGCACGTCGAAGCCGTCTCCGAGAACGCCGGCGACTGGGTCTTTCTCGTCGATGGAGTCACCCTGAATCTTGAAGGCGCTCGCGCCCTGCTTGAAGAAGAAACCGCGGACTAGAGCATTTCTCCTGATGTTATGGCGTTGTTCCAGTGCAAGGGAGGCCATTTTCCTTGAGAGAAAATGGCATTGACGGGAGCGACCTTCTCTACACCTTCAGGAGAAATGCTATAGGGCGTTAGCCGTCAGTCGTCCGCCTCAGCCGCGAGGAGAGGCAGAACACCGGCGGGATTGTCTTCAAGGTGGAGCGAAGGGCCGGCGGTGGGAGCGTCCAGTTCGCCGACATCGCGCAGGGTGCGATTGATAGCGCGGGTACGGACGCCGAGGTCCTGGATGGTGTTCTGGACGGTGCCGACCTGCTTTTCCATCTTGCTCATCAGAACTTCGAACCTGCCGAACTCCGAGCGGGTCTGGCCGAGGACCTTCCAGACCTCGTCGCCTTTTTGCTGGATGGCGAGCATGTGAAAGCCCATCTGGAAGGAGGAGAGAATGGCAGAGAGGGTGGAGGGGCCGGCGATGGTGACGTGGCACTTGGACTGGAGTTCGGCCTGGAGGCCCTCGCGGCGCATGACCTCGGCGTAGAGGCCTTCAGTGGGCAGAAACATGATGGCGTAGGGCGTGGTGACGGGCTGCTCGATGTACTTGTCGCAGATGCGCTTGCCTTCGGTGCGGATGGCGGCCTCAAACGCGCGGCCGGCGGCGGCGATCTCGATGGGCGAGCCGGACTCGTAGGCGGTCTCGAGGCGCTCGAAGTCTTCGCGGGGAAACTTGGCGTCGATAGGGAGGAGGGTCTCGCCGGAGTGCCCGGGAAAGCGCACGGCAAACTCGACGACCTCATTCGTTCGGGGCTTGATGCGGGCGTTGCGAACGAACTGTGAGGGTGCGAGCATCTGCTCGAGCAGCATGCCGAGCTGGACCTCGGCAAAACCGCCGCGGGATTTCACGTTGGTAAAGATGCGGGACAGGCCGTCGACGCCTTCCGACAGCTTGGACATCTCGCCGAGGCCGGAGTGGACCTTCGAGAGCTGATCGGTGACCTGGCCGAAGGACTCGGTAAGGCGAGTGTGTAAGGTGGCGTGCAGCTTCTCATCGACGGTGGCACGCATCTCTTCAAGTTTGGCGGCGTTGGTGGTGTTCAGGGCGTCGAGGCGTTTTTCGACGGTGAAGCGGAGGCTTTCCTGATGGGCGGCCTGGGCTGTGCCGAGCTCGGTGAGCCGCGTGTGCAGGGACTCGCGGGCGTCGGTCTGGTGGCGACCGCTGACATCGATGAACTGGGTCAGGCGATGAGAGATGGCGTCGAGATCCTGCTTGACGGCGTAGCGTAGCGCCTCCGCAGCCTGAGCACTCTCGCTTCGGTGTGCACCGAAGGTGCTGGCGGAGTGATCGCGGTGGTCGGCGAGGTGCGTGGTTAACGTTCCGCCCAGATGCGTGAGGATGCGAGTGACCTCATCACGGAGATGGACGGCGGACTGATTGATAGCGTCGCGGTGAGTCTGGGCATCGGCGGCGGCGTCGCGGCGGGTGGCTGCGAGCTCGGCCTGGAGCGTGTCGAAGCGGGTGGAGGTCGTGGCTTCGAGACGCGCAAGATGTGTAGGAAGGGTGTCGGCGAGGGCGAGGAGACGGGAATCCTGCTGCGGCTGCGAAACGATGGGTTTACGAAAGAGGAGCGCGAGGACGGCAAGGAGAGTGATGGCGGTGAGGAGGAGGAGGGCTATCAACATTTCGCGTTCTCTTCGCCTTAGGATACACGGATGAGGAGGGAGTGGTGGCTATTGTCTCTGGAATCTTGGTTCGCTACTAATGGCAAATACGGGGATCTCTCCGCTCACGATGCTCGGTCGAGATGACGGCTTTCTTGGAAGGATCCTGTAGGGCCACACGGGCGGATTAAAAAAAGCGGCCCCTCGCGTGAGGGGCCAATCTGCCTTGGTTCTCTCTGGTTAGGAGAGTGTATTGTCGGGCCTGCTCTAAGGCGCGGTCCCGGCAAACTTGCGGGCGGCGAGTGGTCTCGCGCGCCCTGATGGGGAGAGCCGATTACTGGTTTGCTGGCGGGTTGCTGGTGCCAGTTGCGCTCGGTGTGCTGTTCGAAGCTGTGGTACCGCCGCCCATGCTGGCCAAGCTGTTATGCAGCAGGGTCACACGTACGCCGTTGCGAATCGGCTTTGCATCCGGATCGGTGTCGGTCGCCGCGGTGGCAGTCTGCTTGCCGAGACCGCTCTTATAGATACGGTAGATCGGCACCTGATGCTCGGTCACGAGATAGCGAACTACAGCGTCCGCCATGTCCTGCGAGGCCTTGACGCCGGAGCGGCTGTAGCCCTGCACCTCAATGATGTAGCCCTTCTCGGCCGCAAGCTTGGTGGCGACGTCATCGAGATCCGACTTGGCTGTCGTGCCGAGGGTGATGTGGCCGGCGGCAAATGGAACCGTCACAGCGCTGACCTGCTGATACTGGTCGAGATTCTGTACCGTGCCGTTGAGAGTCGTAGTTCGGTTGCTTGCATCGGTAGCGACGCCATTGGCCGAGTTGGCCCGGTTCGCCGCGTCCTGCGCGTGCTGGTCGGCAAGGCTTGCAGAGGCATTAGCCTTGCTAATCCCGGCCGTGGCGCGAGAGTCTACATCGCGGATGTCATTGCGGTTCTTGGACTGAAGCTGATCCAGTTCGTTGGTACGATCGCGAATCGGATCAAGCTGCCGTTTTACCCACTTTTTGCGTGCCAGCGGGTTAATATGGCCCCAGAAGCCTTCCTTCGATTGCTGCTCAAGCGGCTTACCGGTGGCGTAGGTGCTGCTGTCGGTTGCGCTCTGCTGCGGTGTGGAGGCTGCTGGATCTGTGGCGGGCGCAGTCTGTGTCGAGGATGTCTGTGCCAATGCAGGGAGCGAAAGGGCGCCGCTAAGTAGGATCGCCGAAAGTGCGAGTGTGTTATTTGACTTCATCATGGTAAGTCAACTCCTGAGAAGTTCTTTTGGACTCTTGCTTCTGTTCCCGCACTGTCACAATCGACAGTGGGTAGGGCGACACGAGTCGCGTGTCGTTCCGAGAAGTAATAGAGCACACGGAGAGCCAAATTCCTCCGAAGCACTACTATGTTCATTCGATTAGGGTTGAGATGATTCCCGGGCATGAGCGGAAAGGTGAGAAAGCGGAATGCGGTACGTATTTTTTTCGCCCAGCGGGGAAGATTTGCCCGCAGCGGGGCAGCAGACATCTGCTGGTGAAACCTAGCGGGTAAGGACCCGGACGATGTGAACCTCCGGAAGCTGCGTGTTCCAGTTGTCCGGGATCGCTTCGAAGATGAGGCGGAACTCACGGTCGTCGCCCGGCTTCAGCGGGTCGGCGGAGATCGGCTGCGTATCCACATAAGGCTGGCGGGTACGAATCAGCGCGACCGGGAGGGTTTCGAGGTGCGGCGGCATGGCTTCGTCGTTCTTGAAGAAGACCTGGACCGTGACCGCGGAGACGGTTCGCGCCCCCTTATTGGCGATGTGACCGTCGAGGAAGGTGCTCTTGCCGCCGGAGAGGCTGGTGGACTCGCTCATCGCGAGCTGCGACAGGGCGAGGCTGCCGGCATAGGGATCGAGCGGCTGCGGCTGGTTGGGATTTGCGCTGTGATGGCGCGTGCTCAAAGCAACCAGGACGGCCACGACGATCGCGATGACGCCTCCCGAGATACCGACGGCGGCTGCCGGAAAGGTACGCTGCGTAGGCTCGCTGGGAGAGCGGAAGGTCGGCGTCGATGGCTCGGGCATGGTGGCTGCGATTCTATCGCGTCTCTCGCGAGGAAGGCGGGTCAGGTGAAGGTGGCGCGCTTGACAGTCTGCCGGAAGTCCTTGCCCTGCATCTCGACGGTGACGCACATCTCTTGCACGCGGGAGCGCATGCGTTCGCCGATGCGGTCGCCCAGGGTCTCGCGGCGCGTCATGCGGCGGGCTTCGGCACGGCTGACGGGCTCGTCGGCGGGGGTGCCGAAGGGCGGTTCGTTCGCCAGATTGGTGGTAATGATGGTGGAGAGATTTTCGTTATAGCGGGCGTTGAGGATGTAGGCAGTCGTGTCCCAGCTCCAGTCGCTGGGAGTGATGTCGCCGAGATCGTCGAGCACCAGCAGGTCGCAGGTGATGACGGAGCGGAGAAGCTTGTCTTCGGCACCGGCGGTTCGCAGGCTGTAGATGGACCGAAGTTTGTCGAGCAGCTCCTTGTGCTCCCAGAACTGGCCGATAGCCCCCTTTTCGGTGAGCAGGCAGCGCAGGATGGAGACGGCGAGGTGGGTTTTGCCGAGTCCGCTGGCGCCGACAAACAGAATGCCCTGCCCGCGTGTCTCGATCGGGTACGCGGCGGAGAAGCGGCCGGCGACGACAGCGGCGGCACCCAGGCTGGAATGCGCCGAGGAGTGTCCGGTCTCGTAGTTCGCAAGGGAGCAGTCGAGGTAGCGGCGCGGGATGCGGGACTGCGCGAGAGCACGCTCGGCGCGGAGTTCGAGGCGGCACTGGCACTCATGCGCGAAGCGGTTGCCGCGGGCGTCGGTGGTAATGAGCAGGCCGGAGCCATCGCAGGTGGGGCAGGGAGAGGTCACAGGAATGAGAGGATCGGCCGCGAAAAAGGAAGCAGACTGGAGAAGCAGACCGGGCCTCCGAAGACCAGTATCGCAGGCTCTGAATCCAATTGCCGGGTGTGGGAATCGAACGTATACTGAGGAAAGTGCCGCACGTTGAGTACACGTGAGCCGCGAGGTGCGACAGGCCTTCGATGTGACCGTGATCCTGGCCGGTTGCAAGCGAACCGCACACCGGCAGGCGCTCCATGCGAAAGGATTCAGCAATGCCTAAAGAAAATATCCACCCCAGCTACAACGACATCACCGTAAAGTGCGCATGCGGCACAAACTTCAAGACGCGGTCGACGCACAAGGGCGACATCGTGCTCGAAATCTGTTCGGCCTGTCACCCCTTCTTCACCGGCAGGCAGAAGCTGATCGATACGGCAGGCCGGGTCGAGCGCTTCCGGCAGAAGTTTGCCAAGTCCGATGCGGGCAAGGCGCAGGCTGCAACCAAGTAACAGCAAGCAAGCAGACAGCGGAAGGCCTCCACGGCGTGGAGGCCTTTTATGTTGAAGCTCTCGTTTGAGACAAGGTCCTCATGTCATTTGAGCGAGAAGTGCCCTACAACGATCTGCCCTCTTTGCCTCCATCCGTGGAGCTTGAGACGCATCGCGTCCTGAAGCAGACGATTGCGACGGCCCGAGCTTTGGCTGAGTTGCGAGGCACAGCGTCGCGTATTCCGAACCCTCGCATTCTCATCAATGGGCTTGTTTTGCAAGAGGCGCGGCTCTCCTCCGAGATTGAAAACATTCTGACAACCAATGATGAGCTGTATCGGGCGGCGGCAAGTATGGACAGTCCCGCGGAACCGAATACCAAGGAGGTTCTTCGCTATCGAGAGGCGTTGTGGTATGGCTTCGAGCAAATACAGCAGAAGCCGATCAGTACGAACCTTATGGTGGAGATCGTCAGAATCATAAGGCGGCTGGAGATCGGGATAAGAACCGTGCCTGGCACCGCATTGAAGACGAAGACAGGCGAGATTATCTACACGCCCCCAGAGGGCGAAACCTTATTGCGCCATAAGCTTGCCGATCTGGAGCGATACCTTTACTCAGACGATACGATCGATCCGCTCATCAAGCTGGCAGTCATGCACTACCAGTTCGAGGCGATTCATCCATTTAGCGACGGAAACGGAAGGACTGGGCGCATTCTGAATGTGCTCTTCCTTGTGGAAAGAGGTTTGCTCGATCTACCGATTCTCTATCTTTCTCACTCCATCCTGCGGAATAAGGCAACGTACTATACGGGTCTACGGCAGGTAACAGAGGAGGGACGATGGGAGGATTGGGTGCTTTTCATGCTGAAAGCCATAGAGGAGACATCTCAGGAGTCGTCCCGGATAGTCAATCGGTTGTTAGAGCAGATTGAGATTACTTCAGCAAAAGTACGCCTTGTATCTCCAGGCATCTACAGCAAAGACCTGATCGAAGCAGTCTTCAGTAATCCTTACTGCCGCATTCGCTTTATCGAGCAAGCAACGGGTGTGACTCGGCAAACAGCGTCGACATATCTTCAACGATTGACTGAGCTTGAAGTTCTTCGGCCCGAAAAGCTGGGGCGTGAGCTTTTGTATGTAAACGATGAGGTATTAAAGATCCTAAGTTCAGGAATAGGTTGAAAAAATGAACATGATTGGCCGATAGGTTAGATTTTTTCGAAAAAACGAACAGATCAATAAGCAGACTAGAGGACGGCTTGAAGAAACGGTACACGCTTGACCAGAACCGATGGGACGCTCCAGTGGCGCATGCGATGCCCGAGCGGACGCGTGTGCCGGCACGGTTTGCGGTTGGGGCGGTCGCGATCGCGCCGGCGACTGTGCTGGCGCCGATGGCTGGCGTGACGGATACGGTTTTTCGACGGTTTATTAAGAATGCGAGCGTGTTTTCGGCGGGAGCCGGTAAAGACGCGGAGCAGATCCTCCGCTGCGCAAAGGATGACAATAAAAAGGATGGGGTTGAGCGCGAGACGTCGAATGAGCAGTCAGGCTGCGGGCTGATTATGACGGAGTTCACGTCGGCTGACGGGCTGAGCCGGATGCGGGAGTCCAAGCGCAAGCGGTATCTGACGTACTACGAGGACGAGCACCCTATCTCGGCGCAGCTGTTTGGGTCGAACCCGGAGACGCTGGCGGACTCGGCGCGGATTGTGGAAGATGCCGGGTTCGATGTTGTGGACCTGAACCTGGGGTGCCCGGCGAAGCGGGTGGTTGCGTGTAACGGCGGATCGGGTCTGCTGAAGGACCTGCCGCTGATCCAGGTGATCTTTGAGCGGGTGCGGGCGGCGGTCACGATTCCGTTTACGGTGAAGTTCCGGATGGGCTGGAACGACGCGAACATCGTCTGCGTGGAGCTGGCGCGGATGGCGGAGAGCTGCGGGCTGAACGCGGTGGCGCTGCATGCGCGAACGCGTGAGGACGGATACACCGGGCAGGCGCGCTGGGAGTGGATCGCGGCAGTCAAAGATGCGGTAACAGTCCCCGTTATCGGAAATGGCGATATTCGCACGCCGGAGGATGCGGCGGCGATGGTCGAGGCAACGCGCTGCGACGCTGTGATGATTGGGCGCACGGCGCCGGCGAACCCGTGGATCTTCCGGCAGATCGCGCAGTACACGGCTACGGGGCGGTATGACGTGGCGACCGATGAGGACCGTTACCGGATGATCCGGACGTACTTCGAGATGCTGGTCGATGAGGTCTCGGCGGAGGAGCGCGGCGTGGGATCGGTGCTGGGCGCTTCGGCCAATAAGGCGATCGAACGTGATTGCGTGGGGAAGATGAAGCAGTTTGCCAGCTGGTTTACGCATGGCGTGCCGGGTGGCGCGGGGCTGCGGCGGGCGATCTTCGAGGCAAAGACCGGGGCGGCGGTGCTGGGCCAGGTGGAGGCGTTCTTTACGGCTAAAGCGGATGTAACTGATACAGACCGCGGCGAGGTTGCACTTGAGCAACCAGTCGCGTCCTTGGCTTGCTGCGACTAGCCTCTAATTGGTTTTAGCGTGTGTTTTCGTAGGAGAGCGCATTTTTCTTACATTAGATCGGTCCAGAGCGCCCGTTCTGCTGCGTTCGGGTCGTCTTCGACCCGGCTTACCCGGTCGAGGATCATGGTCGATCGCTGCTTCAGGTCGAACTGCGGCCATGCCGGCAGGCTGGCGGCGGCGGGCGTTTTGCCTTGGATGAAGGCGATCCAGGCAGTGTGCATCTGGGCCGCAAGGGCTTTGGCTTGTTCATCTTGGCGCTCCGCCGGAGAGAGCTTGTCCCACACGAAGCCGAGGTCCTCGGAGTGGTAGGCCTCACCTTCCATGCGGCCGCCATAGCTTGCGAAGTCGAGCCGGTACATCCAGGTATCTGCTTTGTTTGCAACGTGAGACTCGGCAACGCGGACGGTCGGGATCCAGTATTCCTCCGCCGTGACCGCGCGTATTTCCTGTTGCGACAATGGCATATTTGGATACACAGAAGCGTACTGTTTCAGCACGTTTTCGGCGAGGTTGAGCGGCAAGTTGCCGAGGTCCGAGGGTTTGAGGGGCGGTTTTGGGTGCGGTCCGAGAAAGAGTGCGCTCTCATCCCGGTTGGACCCGATGAGCAGCCGTTTTCCGCGCGACGACCCGGCCGCAATCATGTCGACTGGCCGCGACGGAAGCAGAGCTCCGCCGATCTGCTCGCGAAAGGGAAAGTGGAGCGATGAGGTGGCGATCAGCGTCTCCTGGGTGTCGATCAGGGCGGCGGCTGGAGCGGTGCGGAGATCCTTACTCACGGATTCGGGCGCGGATTTGGGCGTAGTGCCGGCCTTCCAGAGCGCGGAGAAGTTCTGGGCAACACTGGCGGCCTGCTCGCGGGTGAGGACACGCTCGCCACCGCCGCTTTCGGAGATGGCGGAGTGGAAGAGCGCCGCGCTCTCGGGGATGGCGAGCAGGGCGGCGGTGACCTTGGCTCCGGCGGACTCGCCGCCGACCGTGACCTGGGTGGGGTCGCCGCCGAAGGCTGCGATGTTCTCGTGGACCCAGTGGAGGGCGGCGATGAGGTCGCGGGTGCCGTTGTTGGCGCTATCGGCGTAGCTCGGGCCAAGCAGCGGTTCGAGGTCCATGAAGCCGAAGACGCCGAGGCGGTAGGCGACGGTGACGACGACGATGCCGGCGCGGGCGAAGCCGGCTCCGTCGAAGATGGGCGCGAAGGCGCTGCCGCCGGTGTAGCCGCCACCGTGGATCCAGACGAAGACCGGGAAGGGACCTTTGCCCGCGGGCGTCCAGATGTTGAGGTACAGGCAGTCTTCGCTGCGGGCGACGTTGGCGTCGGCCTTCTGCATGGCTTCGGCGGCGAACTTCGTGGCATCGTGCACGCCGGAGGAGGACTTGAGCGCGACGGGAGGACGGAAGCGGAGCGGGCCGATGGGCGGCTCCGCGAAGGGAACGCCGCGAAAGACGCGGACGCCCTGCTCGATGGCG
Source organism: uncultured Acidobacteriaceae bacterium (assembly GCA_964246835.1). Taxonomy (GTDB): domain Bacteria; phylum Acidobacteriota; class Terriglobia; order Terriglobales; family Acidobacteriaceae; genus Edaphobacter. The sequence continues at coordinate 37,123 of CAXTRT010000009.1, forward strand.
CCGCGAAAGGTGCCGATGGGGGCGGTGACGATCGAGCTCTCGGATGCGCTCTGGGCGAAGAGGCGGAGCGGGCGCAGGAGGGTGGACGCGGAGGCTATGATCGCGGCGTCACGGAGAACGGTACGGCGGCTGAGGGTGCGAGGCATGGTGGATCGTCCTTTGGCGGGTAGACGGCGCTCCATGGTAGCGGCAACAAGCTCTTTTCGGCTTTGACTACAGTTGGACAAAATACGGGGGTCTCTCCGCTCCCGTTTGGTCGGTCGAGATGACGGCATTCGATAGGTGAATAGACGAACTGTGGGATCTCTCCCTACTTCCCGTTCGGCTTCGCTCAGGTCCGGTCGAGATGACGGCATTCGTGGTGAGTAAATTGGCGGTCCACTCTACAGTAGGCGTGGGCGGTCGGATCGGTGACTTGGTTTAAGAAAAGTCTGATCAAGTCGAAAAGTATTTAGCCGATCCGGACAACAAGCAGGTTCCTCCCCTTCGGCTTCGCTCAGGGTCGGAATGGAAGAAAGAAAAGCAAAGGACTTGTTCAGAGTCTCTTTTATGGCAAAGACAACAGCAAGGCCACAGCAGATCCCTTCGGGATGACAACCAGGAAGGGTCCTGATTTAGTCCTGAAGCATGACCAAACTGACCTCGGCGGCTATAGCCGCATTGCATGGAAGGCACTTACGGCATGGCTGAAGCCATGCCCTCAACGAGGGAGGATTTGATCGGATCTGCTGAAATGTGAGGTGCGTTCAGGCAAGGTGAATCGTTGCATAAGGTTCGACATCGAAGTATTTGAGGCCGTCGGCTGAAGAGGCGGGCGGGAGATGACATGCAGATTGGGATTGATAGTTTTGCGGCGGTGTATCCGGACCCGCGCACGGGCAAGGCGCCGACGGCGGCGGAGCGGCTGCGCGACCTGCTGGAGGAGATTGCGCTGGCAGACCAGGTGGGGCTGGATGCGTTTGGCGTGGGCGAGCACCATCGGCCGGAGTTTGTGGATGAGGCGCCGCACATGATTCTGGCGGCCGCGGCTGCGTTGACAAAGACGATCCGGCTGAGCTCGGCGGTGACGGTGCTGAGCGCGGCGGACCCTGTTCGGGTGTTTCAGGAGTTTGCGACGCTCGATCTGCTGTCGAACGGGCGGGCGGAGATTGTGGCGGGACGCGGGTCGTTTGTCGAGGCGTATCCGCTGTTCGGGCTGGAGCTGAAGGACTATGACTCGCTGTTTGCGGAGAAGCTGCACCTGCTTTTGCAGCTGCGCGAGCAGACGGAGGTGCACTGGTCGGGCAAGCATCGTGCGCCGCTGACGGGGCAGAGCGTGTATCCGCGGCCGCTGCAGAATCCGCTGCCGGTGTGGCTGGGTGTGGGTGGAACGCCGGCGTCGTTTGCGCGCGCAGGAGCTCTGGGACTGCCGCTGATGGTGGCGATCATTGGCGGGGAGCCGCACCGGTTTCGGCCGCTGATCGATCTGTACCGGGAGGCGGGGCGGCGGGCGGGGCACGCGGCAGAGAGTCTGAAGGTGGGGCTGCACATGCTGGGGTATGTGGGGAAGACGAAGCAGGAGGCGGAGGATGCGTTCTTTCCGGGCTATGCGCATGCGTTTACCGAGATCGGCAAGGAGCGCGGGTGGCCGGCGGTGACGCGGCGGCAGTTCAATGCGCTGCTGGGGCCGACTGGGGCGCTGCTGGTGGGCGATGCGGCGACGGTGGCCGAAAAGATCGCGCATGTGAATGAGGCGCTGGGCGGTGTAGCGCGGCTGAACTTCCAGATGAGCGCGGCGACGCTGACGCACGGCGAGCTGATGGGGGCGACGGAGCTGCTGGGGACGGCGGTGGCGCCGCTGGTGAGACAGAGGCTTGGTGACGGATCTGCGGCCGGGCGTTTGACGGGGTGAAGTGCTGTCACCTGAGAGGCCGGGGCGATCGGTAGACTTGGGGTATGTCGATTGCAGAGAATCTGGCGAAGGTGCGGGCGGAGATTGGCGAGGCGTGCCGGGCGGCGGGGCGCGCGGAGGCTGACGTGACGCTGATTGCGGTCAGCAAGGTGCATCCGGCGGAGCGGCTGATCGAGGCGTATGAGGCGGGGCAGCGGGTGTTCGGCGAGAACCGGGTGCAGGAGCTGCAGGCGAAGGCGGAGGCGGTGCGCGGGCTGGCGGGGGCGGAGTTTCACCTGATCGGGCCGCTGCAGAGCAACAAGACGGGCAAGGCGGCGGAGCTCTTTGACACGGTCGATACGGTCGCCGAGGTGAAGACGGCGCAGCGGCTTTCGACGGCGGCGATGGCGATGGGCAAGCGGCTACCGGTGCTGGTGGAGGTGAAGCTGTCACACGAGGAGTCAAAGCACGGGGTGGGGCCGGCCGATCTGCCGGAGCTGATGGCGGCGATCGGCAACCTAGAGGGCTTGGAGATACGCGGGCTGATGACGGTGCCGCCATGGGATGAGGATGCGGAGGCGGCGCGGCCGTACTTTCAGCAGCTGCGGCAGCTGCGGGACGGGTTGACTGCCGAGTATCCGGGACTGCGGGAGCTTTCGATGGGGATGTCGAACGACTTTCGGGTGGCAATCGAGGAGGGTTCAACGGCGGTGCGGGTGGGCACGGCGATCTTTGGGTCGCGGCCGAAGCGGGCGATCAATGAGGACGGAACGGCGGCCGGCGAATAGTTACTCTGGAGTACTCGATGCCAGGAAGCTCTTCAAAGAGTTTCGTCATCTCAACACATAGACCGGGATGGCACGAAGAACGCTCGCGGCGAGTGTGGTTAGGGACGGGTTTCCAATGGCTAAGGTGATGGAAGTAGCGGCAGAGAACGAAATCGATGTGGTGGAAACGGCGAAGGTCGAGCAGACGATCGACGATAAGGGCATAGGGGATCGGATACGGCGGCTTCGGCTGAAGCGATCGATGGGACTGGTGGAGTTGGGACAACGGACGGGGCTCTCGGCGAGTTTTCTGTCGCAGCTGGAGACAGGCCGGGTGATTCCGACGATTCGGAATCTGGCTAAGATCGCTCTGGTGTTTGAAAAGGACTTGGCCTACTTCTTTCGGCAGGATCGCAGTGTGAGCTTTCGATCGCTGAAGAAGAGCGATCGAGTTCGGCTGACGCGCAACCTGAAGGATGGCTCACGTTTTATCTCGGAGAGCCTGAGTTCGCTCGTGCCGGATAGCCGGCTGATTCCGTGTCTGGCGGAGTTTCGGCCGGGTGAGGAGAGCTGCGAGTTCACGCCGAAGATCTTTCCCGGCTTCGAGTTTATCTATGTCATGGAGGGGTCGTTGTGCCTGACGACGCCGACCGAGCGGCAGCTGCTGACGAACGGCGATGTGGGCTGGATCGATGGACGGACACGGCGGCAGTACATGACCACGGGGGATGACGGTGCGAAGGCGATGATTGTGACGTTCCCGCAGGAGTAGGAGATCTAAGGTTAGGGGCGTGGGGAGCCGGCACGGACAAGGATGAGGATTGCCAGCAGGGCGACCAGGCCGGCTGTGAACAGACCACCCATCGCCGCGGCCATTGCGAGCTGCGGCGATGCCGTCTGGTGCTCGAGAGCCATCTTCAGGATGAGGTGGTCGGCGGCATAACCGCTGATCGCCGCGGCCAGCACGACGATAGCGGCGGAACCGACAACTCGGGAACGGGATGACACGGTGGAGACCCTTTTTCTCGTGGCGTAGACGTTGCTATGTACTTAGTTTGGGACCTGCCAGCCGACGCCGGTCTGCGCGAGGGTGATGGTGTCCGTGCCAGCGGCGGAGACTGCTTTGGCTTCTTCGGGAAAGGCGGCCATCACGCCGGATGATTTGGCCCAGACGGGTGTGTCCTCAAGGCTGTAGGTGTAGGTGACCTTCGACTCGTTGAAGCCGCTGGCGGCTTTGGCGGGGGGCGTGGAACTGGTGATCCCGGTGACGTGGCGAAAGCCGTAGCAGAAGCGCGGTGCGGACTTCTGCCCGTACTCTGAGACGCTGTAGCGGGTGATGTGGATTGCGGGCTCGGTTCCCTTTTCGAGCAGCTTGTTGGCGACGAGGGTGTCGAGCTGGCGGATCTCCTCCTTGTCGGAGGTCTCGTAGGGGAAGCGGAGGGCCGTCTTGTAGAGGCAGTCGGGATGATCGGCGAGGAACTTGGTGAGGCCCTTGGTGAAGTTTTCAGGGGTGGGGTCCGAGGGAGAGTGGCAGCCGCCGAGAGGGAGGGCGGCGAGGGAGCAGCCGAGCACGGTCGTCAGGAGCTTTGGGCTGATTCGCATGAGGATGTGATGCCTTCCTTGAGGATGAGTGTAGTGGCTTCGGCTGGTTGGAGCGGATTGCTGGTGTGAGAGCAAAGACAAAGCAACAGCAGATCCCTGCGGGATGACAAACATAGGAAGGTCTGATTAAGTCGAAGAAATATTAGCCGGTTTGAACAAAAGCAGGTTTCTCGCGTTGCCCAGAATTAGAAGGACGAGAAGCACGATGTTCAGAGTCTCCTTTGTGCGAAATACGGGGATCTCTCCACTGCGCTGCGCTTCGGTCGAGATGACGGCCTTCTTTATTGGATGAGGCAAGGTCTGGTAAAGCAAAGCTGGGATCGGCTACTCCCACAGCCAGGCGGCTCCGCGAACGCCGCTGGCGTCGCCGTGGAGCGGGCGGACGATGCGGACGTCGGGTGCTGGGCCGAAGGTATAGGTCTGGATGAGCAGGGGCAGGTTGCGGTAGAGGCGCTCGACCTTGGAGAGGCCGCCGCCGAGCACGATGATATCGGGATCGAGCACGTTGACGATGGTGGCGAGGGCGCGCGCCATGCGGTTCTCCAGCCGATCCATGGCGGCGACGGCCTGGTGGTCGCCGGTCTCGCTGGCGGTGACGATGGCAGGGCCGTCGAGCGGCCGCTGGGTCTGATGGAAGAAGTCGCGCATCAGGCCGGTGCCGGAGATCCAGGTTTCGAGGCAGCCGTTCTTACCGCAGTAGCAGGGAGGCCCGGGTGTTTCGTCGACGGTGGGCCAGGGCAGCGGGTTGTGGCCCCACTCACCGGCCAGACCGTGCGGGCCATTGTGCGGCCGGCCATGAAAGACCACGCCACCGCCGCAGCCGGTGCCGACGATGACGCCGAAGACGACACCCGCGCCGGCGGCGGCGCCGTCGGTGGCCTCAGAGACGGCGAAGCAGTTGGCGTCGTTGGCGCAGCGGACGGGCCGGCCGAGTGTCTGGCTCAGATCGCGCTCGAGCGGGCGGCCATTGAGCCAGGTGGAGTTGGCATTCTTGACCAGCCCTGTGGACGCCACGATGCTGCCGGGTATTCCGATCCCCACCGAGGGAGTGACGCTGCCGCCTTCCCCTTCCAGATGGTGAACAACACCGATGAGCGCACGCACGGTGCCCTCGTAGTCGTTCTTCGGGGTTGCGATGCGCTGCCGTGCTACAACGGACCCGGCTGCATCCAGCAGAACGCCTTCGATCTTTGTGCCGCCGAGATCAATACCGATGCGCCTGTGCGCCGAAGAGGAAGGTTGTTGCACGAGAGTCAAGGGTGCTCCGAAGCGATCAAGTGATGAAAGGAAGGCGCTCAGCCGGCAATGTTTCTGCGTAAGCAGAGCAAAGCCGATCGAGGACAGGATACAGGGAGCGCGGGCGTCTGGCGACGGCAACGGCGCGGAGGTCCGCCCGGACGATTGTCCGGGCTATCCAGCGATTGCAGCTTTCCGGCATACTGGTGGCCGGTTCGGCGGGCGGGCACAATCGTATCGCTTGAAGAGTTTGAGGTGAGGGCATGCGGATGGAGAGACGATGGGGTGCGGCACTGGGCGCGCTGATGATGGGTGCAGTGCTTACGACCTATGCGGCGGCGCAGGGTCTGCCGCCGGCAACGCTGACGATCGCACTGGATAAGCCGGCGCTCCATGGCGTGAGCCCGACACTCTATGGGCTGATGACTGAGGAGATCAACTACTCCTACGACGGAGGCCTATATGCCGAGATGGTACGGAACCGCGCGATGCAGGACCATGACTGGGCCGGCCTGGCGCGGTGGGATGTGGTGCACGATGGAGACGCGGCGGCGAGCTTCGACCTGGACCGTAACGAGGGTCCGAGCGCCGCGCTTGGGCGCAGCCTGGCTCTGACGGTGACGAAGGCGGACGTCAGGAACCAGGCGGGCGTGCGGAACGAAGGGTTCTGGGGGATGGCGGTACGGCCGAACACGACCTACAAGGGCTCGTTATACGCCAAGGCCGACTCTTCCGCGGCGGGTCCGGTAAACGTTACCTTGATGAGCAACAACAGTGGCAGACCGCTGGCGACGGCAAGCACCCAGCCGCTAACGACCGAGTGGAAGCGGTATGAGTTCAGCCTGACGACGGGCGCGAAGGTGGAGGCCTCGGCCGAGAACCACCTGCGGCTGACGGTCGGGCACACAGGCAAGATCTGGATGACGCTGGTCAGCCTGTTTCCGCCGACGTACAAGGATCGCGAGAATGGCAACCGGCCCGACCTGATGGAGAAGATGGCGGCTATGCATCCGAAGTTTTTGCGCGAGCCGGGCGGCAACTATCTGGAAGGCGATACGGTTGAAGAGCGCTTCAACTGGAAGACGACGATCGGGCCGCTGGTGGATCGGCCGACGCATCGCAGCCCGTGGAACTACCAGTCGTCGGACGGCATGGGGCTGCTCGAGTTTCTGGAATGGACTGAAGACCTGAAGATCCAGCCGGTGCTGGCGGTGTATGCCGGCTACTCGCTGAAGCACATCCATATCGAGCCCGGCCCGGCTCTGCAGCCGTTTCTCGATGACGCTATGGATGAGCTTGAATTTGTAACCGGCGATGGCTCAACGAAGTGGGGTGCGGTGCGCGCGAAGCTCGGGCATCCGGCGCCGTTTCCGCTCACGTATGTAGAGATCGGGAACGAGGACTGGTTCGATACATCGGGCAGCTACGAGGGGCGGTATGCGCAGTTTTACAAGGCCATCAAGGCGAAGTATCCGCAGCTGCAGCTGATTGCGACAGCGCCGCTGACACGCATGAAGCCGGATGTACTCGACGACCACTACTACAAGCGGGCCGATGAGTTCTTCGACATGGTGAAAAAGTACGATGACGCGGATCGGAACGGGCCGAAGATCTTTGTGGGCGAGTGGGCGACGCGCGAGGGCAGCCCGACGACCAACATGGGCGCGGCGCTGGGCGATGCGGCGTGGATGACCGGCATGGAGCGCAACAGCGACCTGATCGTGCTGGCGTCGTATGCGCCGATGCTGGTGAACGTAAATACGGGCGGCATGCAGTGGGAGTCCGACCTGATTGGCTACGACGCGCTGACGAGCTATGGTTCGCCGAGCTACTACGCGCAGGCGATATTCGCGGAGTATCTGGGCACGGAGGTGCCGGCGACGACGGTGATGGGCGGCGGGCGGCGCTTCTTTACGTCGGTCACACGCGATACGGCGAAGGGCATGACGTTCGTGAAGCTGGTCAACGCTTCAAACGAGGCCCAGGAGGTGAAGCTCGACTTGACCGGCGCGGGTGCGGTGGCGAAGGAAGCGACACTTGTAACTCTGAGCGGCACAAATGCGGCGGAGACGAATACGCTTGCCGCGCCGACACGGATTGTGCCGGTCAAGTCGACGGTCAAGATTGCGGCGGCAAACTTCACACATACGATTCCGCCCTATGCGGTGCAGGTGCTGGCGCTCTCTATGAAGTAGCTTGACGGCCTGAAGAGAAGCAAAGGCCACAGCAGATCCCTGCGGGATGACAACCAAGAGACTTCGCTCGTATCGGCGTAGTTGGCGCTACGGAATCCTTGCCGCGCCCTTGCCCTCTGTGAGCACGTAGAAGGAGTCGACTGCGGTGGGTGCGGGCACGTCTTCCTTCAGGCCGCTCGGCCAGTGAATTTCGAGCTTCTCGATCTTGGTTGCGGGGCCGAGACCGAAGTGCGGGCGCTGGTCGGGGCTGGAGGCAAAGGAGCCGCCGGCGATGACGTCCGCGCGCTGACGAAAGCCGTTGGCGGTGATATAGACGGTGGCGCCGACGCCGTCGCGCGGGCTCTTCGGGCCGCCGACGAGCTTGAAGGCGATCCAGTGATTGCTGTTTTTCGCGACGTTACGCAGGAGAGTCGGCGTGGAGTCGAGATTGTTGATCACGACGTCGATGCGGCCGTCGTTGAAGAGGTCGCCGAACGCCATGCCGCGGCCGGTGGCGAGCTTGGCAAGGCCGGTACCTTCAACGGGCGGAACGAACTCGAGCTTGCCCTTGACGTTATGCAGCAGGAGCGGCCGCTGCTTCCAACTGGTGCCCCAGGGCTGCTGGTCGACGATGGGATAGATATGGCCGTTCGAGGTGAAGAGATCGAGCCAGCCATCGTTGTCGTAGTCGAAGAAGGCGGTACCCCAGCCGAGAAACGGGACTGTGGGCTCAGCGATGCCGGCCTGGTAGCTGATGTCGGTGAAGTTGGCGTCGCCGTCGTTGCGGTAGAGCGGCTTGTAGTCGTCGGAGAAGGTGGTGTTGAAGAGGTCGATGAGGCCGTTGTGGGTGAAGTCGCCTTCGGCAATACCCATGCTGGCGGTCTCGCGGCCGCCCTCGTTGAGGGCGTAGCCGGAGGCGAAGGAGACATCGTCGAAGGTGCCGTCGCCTTTGTTCAGGTAGAGGTAGTTCGGGGTGGAGTCATCGGCGACGAGGAGGTCGGGTCTGCCGTCGCCGTTGATGTCGATGAAGAGCGAGGCGAGGCCGTAGTAGGCGCGTTGGTCTGCAACACCGGCGTGCGCACTGACGTCGGTGAAGGTGCTGTCGCCGTTGTTGCGGAAGAGGTGGTCGGGCTCGCCTTTGAGGCCGTGCGGGCCGCACATGACGTTGACGCCGCGGAAGGTGCAGAAGGAGAAGGAGACGCCGCTGTCGCCCTGCAGCGGCTGGCTCGCGAGGTCCCAGTGCACGTAGCCGGGGACGAAGAGATCGAGCTGGCCGTCGCCGTCGAAGTCGCCCCAGGTAGCGCCGGTGGACCAGTTGCCGAGCGTGACGCCGGCTTTTTCCGCGATGTCGGTGAAGGTACCGTCGTGGTTATTGCGATAGAGGCGGTTCTTGCCGAAGTTGGTGACGTAAAGATCGGGCCAGCCGTCGTTGTCGAAGTCGCCGACGACGGCGCCGAAGCCCCAGCGGTCGTTGGCGACGCCGGCTTTGGCGGTGACGTTGGTGAAGGTGCCGTCGTGATTGTTGTGGAAGAGCGCGGCGTGCGGGGCGGGCGCTTTGCCGGCTTCGGCCTCGATTGTGGAGCCGTTGACGAGGTAGATGTCGAGCCAGCCATCGTTGTCAAAGTCGAGCAGAGCGACACCCGAGCCGATGCTTTCAAGGATGTAGGCCTTCTTCGGCGTTCCCATCTGGTGATGCCAGGCGGCGAGCCCGGCCTTTGCGGCGATATCTTCAAAGACGATGGGGCCAGTTTTGACGAAGCCGCCGGCAGTCATGGGGCGGTGCTGGCTGTCGAGCAGTGGCGGATGCGCGCCGCCGGTGTTGACGCCGGAGGAGGATGCGGGCTGCGAGCCCTCGGTGGCCTTCGGCGTCTGCTGCTCCAGCGGGTTTGCGGGCAGCGGGCTCTGGGCAGGCAGCGCGGCGGCGGCGACTCCGAGCAGAAGGGCGATGGCGGCGAGCGATCGCGCAGGCCGGACGGCGGAGAGAGAACGTGCCATGGATGGCCTTTCGAGAGAGAGACAAATGTGACTGCAACAGTTACTGATCATCGGACCCGCCGGAGTCTGGTTTGGACGCGGGCACTCCGGGCGAGGATCGAGTCTGCTTGACCTTCACGACCCTCTTCTTTGCGGAGAGATACTCGACCAGCAGCTTGACCTCATCAGGCGCGAGAACGTCGGCGAAGGGCGGCATGGCATCGCCACCGTGAAGAATTTGTGTGCTGATCTGCTCTGGCTTGCGTTCGCGCCCGATGCCGGAGAGATCGGGTCCCTTCTCGCCGCCCACACCGTCAACGCCGTGACAGTGTTCGCAGCCCTTCTCGTGAAAGAGCGCGCGGCCCGCGGCCCGGTTGGAGGCAGCCGATGCGTGCACAGCCAAGATGCGCGGCTGGAAACAGAAGGACACGACCAGAAGTGAGCCCAGAAGAGCCGCTGTGGAGACAGTGCTGATACGAAGGGAGGAACGCAGCATGACAAGTCTGATTGTAGAGGCGCACCTTGGCGCGGCTTTCTTCATAACGGCGCGTACTTACTGGTTGGCGGAGAAGCTGCTGGGCATGGCAGAGCTGCCTGCGCTTCCCGGCGCTGGGCCGTCCAGATCATGCGTGTGCCAGACGACGCTTTCACTGGCGATCTCCGTATGTTTGCGCAGGAACTGCAACGCATAGATGCTGGCGGTGGGATCGTCCTTCTGATCGGCGAAGGCAGCGGACTCAATGGAGGCTTTGTCTTTCATGCCAAGGCGACGATAGAGGATGGCGAGGTTATAGTGCGCGGCGAGATCGTCGGGGTCAATGCTCTGAACGATCACGTACTCGGCGCGGGCGTCCTCGTATTTGTGCTGCTGATAGAAAGAGAAGCCGAGTTCGCGGTGTGCATCGCGGGAGCGGGGAAAGGCCTTTGCGACAAGTTGAAGATCGTCGATTGCGCCGTCCAGATCGCCCGCGTTGCGCTTGACCAGGGCGCGGTAGTAGAGGGCACGTGCGTTATCCGGAGCCAACGCCAGGGCTTTCTCGAGATGCGGCTTGGCGGCGTCGTACTGCTCCCATTGAATCTCGACCAGAGCCATGTTGGTGTAGGCATCGACGTAGTCTGGCCGAAGCTTTGCAACGTGGTTGAAGGCATCGACTGAGGCCGCGTACTGCTGCGCGTCAAGTAAGGCGATGCCGTAGTTGTTCCAGCGCATCCACTCCTTATTCTCGTTGGGCAGAGGAGCGGAGGGCTTGTTGTCGCCGACAGTGAGAGTGCGGCTCTGGGAGACCATATCGACGACCGGCTGCTCGTAGTGCTTGTTCATGCCGAAGTCGATGAAGTGCTGGTTGAAGCGACGGTACTTGACGGTCGCCGTGATCGTCACCTGGCCGGCAGCCTGCTTCGGCATGCGGAAGCTGTAGCGCACCAGCTGCGAGCGGCCGGACTGGATGGTGTTGTTATAGGCGACGACGCGATTGTTCCAGACCTGGTGAATGTCGTTCAAGGTGCCGTTGATGTTGATCAGCCGGTTGGTGAAGCTGTGCGCGCTCTCATCGAGGTTGCCGTCGGGCTTGAGGAAGCCGCTCTCATGCAGGATCTTTCCGGCGGCATCCTTGACGGTGAAGTCGACCCAGGACTCGTACATATCGCGCTGCTCCGGGACATGCGAGTGCGCGGCGCCCTTGTTCTGGATGATGACGTCGGTGGTGAGGCGCTCGCCGGGCTGCACGTTGAAGGCGACGAGGCCGAGCGGCGCATTGACGACGACGGGGGTGGAAGGCTCGGAGGCGTCGCCGTGCTCGATGGCGAAGAGATCGACGTTGAAGACGGAGTTTTGCAGGAATTTGATGACGCGCGCGGACTGCTCATCAAAGCCGTAGAGCTTGGGGATGAGGGTGTTCGCGCCCAGCCAGCGATGGCTGGCGAGCTCGCCCCTCTTCATGCCGGGGTCGGGCAGCTTCAGCGATCCTTCACGCTGCATGTGGCAGGTCTGGCAGTTGGAGACGGAGTCCTTGACGTAGAACGGCAGCGGCGACTGCTTGGCGAAGGAGCTGTTCTGCCACTCGTCGTAGGGCGACATGGCGCGCTGCCACTTGTAGTCGTTGAGTGCGTGCGGAAGAGCCGCCTTGTGGCAGGACGAGCAGTATTCGCTCGTCTTATAAAACGGCTTCATGACAGCCGCGGAGTGACGATCGAGATGCTCGAGGATCTCGGCGTCCGAGACCGGACGAGTGACCGGCTGGCCGGCCTCATCGAGGAGCACGGCCGGTGTTCCCATGACGTAGCTGCCGGTGCCGCGCGCGTCGACCTTGGCGATCGAATGACAGACCATGCAGGTCACGCCGTCCTGGTCATACGGCCGCGTCTTCGGCGCGCCCTGGGTCAAGCCGCCGGCGAGCAGCGCGAGCGGGTCGTGGCAGCCCTCGCAGTGGCGGGTGTATTCAATGCCCTTCTCGGCGGCGAGCAGGTTTACGTTGCGCAGGTAGTAGGGCACGCGGTTGGAGTTCGAGTGCGCCGACTCACGCCACTCCTTGTGCGATTCCTGGTGGCAATGTCCGCAGTACTGCGCTGTAGGGAAGAGCTTGGGATCGAGGAACTGGCCGTCGGTCGTAGTCGCATTCGACGGCAGGAAGTGCAGGTCCTTGCCGAAGTGATCGTTGTACTTGTTTGCGGCTTTCTCGTTGAAGGCTCTGTGCTGATCGGCGGCGTTCGCCGCATCAGAGCCCGCGCGAACCGGCGTAGGACGAACCAGCATGCAAGCTGAGCCGCCCAAGAGAAGAAGCGCGAGACCCAGGCAGGCCTTCAGCACCGAATTCGATTGTTGTAGGCGGCTCATACAGCATTTCGCACCGGGTTCCGTTGCAAAGCCCAAGATCACCTCCAGGCATGCAGGACCCGACCTCGAATCATAGCCCGCCGCTCTTGGCGTTGACCATCCATCAAAAGGAGGAGATGCCGCGCGGCGTGAGGGTGCTTGCATCGCCTGCGATCCGGTTTAGATGAAGCGGAGGCAATAACAGATCCCTTCGGAATGACAACCAAAGGAGGTGCGCTCCGTGCAGAGTTTGTAGAAGTCTTGGGACTACTTCGCTACCAGCGCGAGCTGCTGGTATTCCTCATACGGACCCTTGTGGTCTGTGATGTGGAAGTCTGTCGGGCCGCCCTCGAAGTGCCAGATGCGTGTGCCGGCCTCTTCAATCAGATCCTGATCGTGCGTGACGAGGAAGACTGTGCCCTCATATTTCTGAATGGCCTGATTGAGCGCGTTGATCGATTCGAGATCGAGATGGTTTGTCGGTTCATCGAGGACGAGGACGTTCGGCTTCTGCAGCATGATCTTGCAGAAGAGCAGACGGGCGGCCTCACCGCCGGAGAGCGCTTCGGTCTTCTTATTGCCCTCTTCGCCGCGAAAGAGCATCTGCCCGAGAATGCCGCGGATGTCTTCCTTGGTGGCCTGCGGATCAAAGCCGTGCAGCCACTCGGCCGCGGTGCTGCCGTGCGGGATGGAGCCTTTATGGTCTTGTGCGAAGTAGCCGATCTGCGCCTCGTGACCCCACTTGACGGACCCGGAGTCGATCGACACATCGGTTTCGTCGATGCCGGGGCCGTTGGCGAGCAGGGCCTTCAGCAGCGTGGTCTTGCCCTGCCCGTTGCGCCCCATAAGGATGACCTTGTCGCCGCGCAGAACGGAGGCCGAGAAGTTGTTGATGACGTGCTCGGTCTTCCCGTCCGGCTGCGTGTAGCTTTTGTTGACGTTCTCAAACTCGAGCACGTTCTTGCCGGAGGGACGAAGCATATCGAAGCGGATATAGGGGCGCGCAATGTTCGAGCGGGCGAGCTCCGAGGTAGCGAGACGCTCGACCTCCTTCTTGCGCGAGTTTACCTGCGAGGAGCGAGTGCCGGCGGAGAAGCGGGCGATAAAGTCATTGAGCTGGGCGATCTTCTTCTCGCGCTGTTCGTTCTGCGATTCGATCCGTGTACGGATGCTGGTCTTCTGCAGCACCATATCGTCGTAGCCACCGTTGTAGGTGATGATCGTCTCGTAGTCGATGTCCGCGATGTGCGTGCAGACGTTGTTCAGGAAGTGGCGATCGTGGGAGATGGTGATGACGGTGCCGCTATAGCGGTTGAGGAAGTCCTGCAGCCAATGGATGGATTCGAGATCGAGATAGTTGGTCGGCTCATCGAGCAGCAGCGCCTGCGGGTTGCCGAAGAGCGCCTGCGCGAGCAGCACGCGGACCTTCTGGCCGCCCTGCAGCTCGCTCATTTTGCGCTCATGCAGCTCATCGGCGATGTCGAGACCCTGGAGCAGCACGGCGGCGTTGGCCTCGGCCTCATACCCGTCTTCATCGCCAACGATTCCTTCGAGCTCGCCCAGCCGGGAGCCATCCTCATCGGTCAGTTCGGCCTTCTCATAGAGCCGCTCGCGCTCTTCAAGCGCAGCCCACAGAGCCGTGTTGCCCATGATGACGGTATCGATGACGCGATAGGCGTCAAAGGCGTACTGATCCTGCTTGAGCACGCCGAGCTTGCGCGGACGCACGACGGAGCCCTTCTGCGCATCGATCTCGCCGGTCAGCACCTTCATAAACGTGGACTTGCCGGCGCCGTTTGGACCGGTCAGGCCGTAGCGGCGATCGTCGGTAAAGGAGACGGAGACATCCTCGAAGAGGAGCTTCGAGCCATAGCGCATCGTGACATTCGAGACAGAGATCATCAGACTAAGTTTCTCACAGAGCGGCCATAAATCGCGAGAAAGCCCGTGTTAACGCTAGACGCAGCACTCAGCAGGAGCGGTGGTGGGTGCGCTCGCACGCGCGTGGGAAAAGACGTACTTTGCCGCGACGAGGAGGGTGGGAAGAAGAAGCAGGAAGAGATTCATGAGGGTGCCCCTTGTAGGTGGTCGGTGAACTGTACGTGGATGGGGGCTGCGCGGGCTGGAAGATGCGGGGCCCGCGCAGACCATATTTTTTGTCTATCGTTTTCGTCTAGCGAAGTCCGCCGGCGACCTGCAGCAGGGAGCCTGTGACCCAGCGAGCGTCTTCGGAGACGATGAAGGTTACTACGTCGGCGATGTCGTCGGGCATGCCGAGCCGGCCCAGCGGGGTCTTGGCGACCTCGGACTGTTCGAAGGGGTTATCCGGCCCGCGAAAGGCAGCGTTTCCTTCAGTCGCCGTAAGGCCCGGGTTGATGGCGTTGACGCGGATGTTCTTGGGGCCGAGTTCCCTGGCCAGGACGCGGGTTATTGCATCCACAGCACCCTTGGTGCCGCTGTAGATAGCAGATTGCGGCAAGGTGGTCTCAGAGATGACGGAGCCGATATTGATGACGTTGCCGCCCTCGGTAGGAAACAGGGCGACCGCGGCACGGGTGGCGAGCAGAAGACCGGTGACGTTGACACTAAACTGCCGCAGGATCTCCTCCTCGGTGATCTGCTCGATGGGTGAAAAGCCGTAGACGCCCGCGTTGTTGACCAGAATATCGACCTTGCCGTAGGCCTTCTTGGCCTCGGCGAAGAGGGTGTCGATCTCTGCGGGCTTGGCTACGCTGGCACCGGCCGCGATGGCTTTTCCGCCCTTGCCGGTGATCTCGGCAACGACACGATCGGCGCCGGCCTTATCGGACGCATAGTTAACGACGACGCTTGCGCCCGCGGCGCCCAGCGCCTTTGCGATCCCCGCGCCGATACCCTTCGACGCGCCTGTTACGACTGCCACCTTACCCGTCAGTTTTGCCATGAACTTTCTCCTTCGATTCGCGGTAAATACTTCGACGCTCATCTAAGAGATGTGGCTTGGTACCGATAGTCGCAAAGAAAGTCGAGGCGGGTCAGATCTGCTGCAGTTGACGGATGTAGGCGTTCCAGACGGGGCGGCGAAGGCTGAGACACATGCTGCGCCCCTGGCGGATGGCGTCAATCAGGCCGGCTTCCTGAAGCTCGCGAAGATGGTGCGAGATGGTGGCGGGGCTGATGCAGGTCTGCGCGTCCAGGCTGCCGCAGAGCATGGTTTCACGGGAGGCGATCTGCTGCAGCATGGCGAAGCGGCGGGGATCGGCGAGGGTCCGCGCGATCGCCTGAAACTGTTCAGGGGCTAGCTGCAGGGTGTCAGGAGTGCCGGAGGCCGTCATACGATCTTTCGGATGGTCTTCTCTCGCGAAACGATGCAAGTAGCTCCCTAAACCGCTTTGCAGCTCCCCGGACCGCGTTCACGACCGGCCAATCAGGACGCCCGCGGCAAAGACAAGCCCGCCACCGACGATGACCTGCAGGCAGGAGAGCGCGAAGCTGGTCTTGAAGTAGCGATACCGGATCAAGGCGATCGCGAGCAGTTCAACCCCGACCACGCCGTAGGCCCACATCAGCGCGGTGTGCACGTTGTGGATTAGGAAGGGCAGGGTGTGCAGAAAGCCGCCGATGAACGTCATCAGTCCGGTGATGAGACCGCGAACGATGGGGTTTCCCCGCCCGGTGAGCTCGCCATCATCGGAGAGACCTTCGGAGAAGGCCATCGAGATCCCTGCGCCAACCGCCGAAGCAGCGCCGATCAGGAAGACGGTGCGCGAGTTGCTGGTGGCGAAGGCGGTGGCGAAGATGGGCGCAAGCGTGGAGACGGAGCCGTCCATGAGACCGGCGAGGCCGGGCTGCACGATACGCAGGACGAAGTTCCTGTCGTCCGAGACCAGCGTCGAGATCTCTTTGAGATTGGGGAGGTTTTCTGACATGGGAGCATTCATGAGCTCGCGGGCTCCTTCCGCAGGACGCGGAGGACGCGACCTATGGGAGGAGCTCTGCGATTGTGGTGTTTAGCGGCCGCGATTGCCGCGGGTTGGACGAGAGCCGGAGTTGCTGCGCGAGCTGGACGGACGACCGCCGCCGGGACCGCTCGAGCTGCGACCGCCACCCGAGCCGCCGGGACCGGAGCGGCCGTTTGAGGCGCCTCGAAAGCCGCCGCGAACGCTGCGGCTCTCAGAGGAGCGATTGGAACGGGGACGATCGCCCGAAGGCGCGCTCGACCCGGCCGCATCGCCGGACTTCCAGGACCGCGTCTCCATCGCGAGCAGGCCGGACATATCGCCGTTCGAGGTCGCGGTGTTCAGGTCGACGGGCTTGTTGCGCTCTTCCTTCTGCAGGTTCTTGTCGGCCTCGCGCCACTCGAACTTGATCTTCAGCTCGCGCTCGAGCTTGCGGGCATCGGAGCGCTCCTGCGGCATGACAAACGTGGTGGCAACACCCTTGGCGCCGGCTCGGCCGGTGCGGCCGATGCGATGCACGAAGTCGTCGGAGGCATTCGGCAGATCGTAGTTCACTACGTGCGCGATGTTCTGCACGTCGATGCCGCGCGCCGCGACGTCGGTTGCGACCAGCACGCGATGCTTGCCGGTGGTGAAACCCTTGAGCGCCGCCGTACGCTGCGATTGCGAGCGATCGCCATGGATCACATCCGCGTCGTGGCCGAGCTTTTCGAGCTTCTTGGCGATGCGATCCGCGCCGTGCTTGGTGCGTGAGAAGACGAGGAAGGTGCCCTCGTGCTCCTTCAACATCTGGTCGAGCAGGCCGGTCTTCTGATCCTGCATGACCGTGTAGACGACGAGTTCAACACGATCGCTCGGCTTCGAGGTAGAGCCGATCTGGACACGCACCGGCTTCTGTACGTAGTCCTTGACAATCTCAGTGATGTTGGCGTCGAGGGTCGCGGAGTAGCACATGGTCTGACGGGTCTTTGGAAGAGCGCCTACGATGCGGCGGATAGCAGGCAGGAAGCCCATGTCGAGCATGCGATCGACCTCATCGAGAACGAGCATCTCGACGGCGCCGAGGTTGACCTCGCGGCGGCGCAGGAAGTCTTCAAGCCGGCCCGGCGTGGCGACGACCAAACGGGGACCACGGTCGAGCTGATCGAGCTGGTTGTTCTCAGAGAGGCCGCCGCAGACGAGCACGGAGTCGTGCCGCGCCTGGGGGACAAGCTTGCCGTAGGCCTCCAGCACCTGCATGGCGAGCTCGCGCGTGGGCAGCAGGATGAGCGACCGGATCGGACCGCGCTTGCCGCGTGTCGATGGCGCGGAGGTCGCGTCCATGCGCTCGATCATGGGGATCAGGAAGGAGAGCGTCTTGCCGGTGCCGGTCGAGGCGGTGGCGAGGATGTCCTTTTGCTCAAGCGCCGGCGGAATGGCCGCGGCCTGAACGGGCGTTGGCGTAATGAACTTCGCGGCCGCGAGACGCTGCTTGAGCGAGTCGGAGATGGCGAAGTCAGAGAACTGAACGCCTTCGACGAGGGGAAGGTTCAAGGGATTGGAGTTGGAGATGGGCGTCTCAGAGAGGCCGTGCGCGGCCTGGGGTTCAAGTGTTGCGCTGGTCAAGATATGTCCTTAGAGGAGGGTGGAGCGAGGGCATGGTGCAGGGGTGCCGTAGCACCTGATGACTGAAGTTCCGTTCAGCATGGCTCATGTGGTGCGAAGCGCTGCTGCTGCGTGGCGAGGCGGCCTCCGATGAGGCTGCCATCTGAGCCAGAGCAACCAGCCGGACCTTCACAGACTGTGCGAAGGAGATCGGGTGGAAGAACAATCGCAGTCTCTGGCCAGACTTGCTTCGCTGCGAAACTGGGAATCAGAGATCGATCCTGCCAGTCCTCTTCAGTGCAGCGGTGCGTCGTTTGCCTGCGATTGCCGTTTGCCCGCATAGAATCGGGCTACTAGCAAAAGTGTAGCATGCATCGCCTCAGGGCATACACGATGAATCCTGCTGTACACTATGGCCACCATGACGGTCTTCAACCAAACCGCGTTGCTGCACCGCATGCCGACCTGTTGTCGCTGTCGCTAGAACCTTCTTCGCGCAGCCCCCTCGTCCCATTTCTTGTCGCATGCTGATCGCGTGTGTTGATTGTAAAGCGAGCGACGCACTCTTCTCTGAAGACACGTTCATACCCCAAGGACTCTCATGTCTGATCGACCTCGTCTCTCGCTTGATGTGTGGGCTGTCGTGCTCGCACTGGTGCTCGCCCTCACGGTCCGGTTCGGACTGATCCGCTCCGTTCCCTGGTAGTCCGCGCTCAGCCGCCAGTCCGCTCTGGCACGCAACGAATATTTGAGGATGTTCCCAATGACGGCTACTCCTGCAAGCAGTACCCCTACAGAGACGCTGGCCGCAACGGCCGCAAGCCGGCTGGCGCCGCGCACGACTCTGCTTGATCTTGTGCCGGGCGTGCTCCTGCTGGCTGCCGTCGGCTTCGCCGGCAAGTTTACCGAGCAGTCGATCAATCGCTACGGCAAGGCGCATCACCTGGTCCTGCCGAATATCGAGTATGTGCTGTGGGCGATCCTGTTTGGCGCGGTCATCGCCAACACGGTTGGCCTGCCGCGCATCTTTCGCGCCGGTGTAGCGACGTACGAGTTCTGGCTGAAGGCCGGCATCATCCTGCTCGGCGCGCGCTTTGTGCTGGGCGATGTCGCCAAGCTCGGCGGCCGCTCGCTGGTGCTCGTCTTTGTCGAGCTTGCGCTGTCGCTCGCGTTCATGACCTGGCTGGGCAGGCGCTTCGGCCTCGGCGAGAAGCTGACGACGCTGCTGGCTGTCGGCAGCTCGGTCTGCGGCGTGTCGGCCATTATTGCGATACAGGGCACGATCGAGGCCGACGAGCGCGAGTCTTCCACCGCCATCGCGGCGATTCTTGCGCTGGGCGCGCTGTCGCTCATCGCCTTTCCGCTGGTTGGGCATGGATTGCACATGTCGGATCAGGCGTATGGGTTGTGGGCTGGGCTGGCCGTCGACAATACGGCGGAGGCGACAGCGGCCGGCGCGCTTTACTCGGACGCGGCAGGCAAGTTCGCGGTGCTGGCTAAGACCTGCCGCAATGCCATGATCGGCTTCGTCGTTCTCGGCTACGCGGTGCAATGGGCGCGCAAGGGCATCGCCAACAGAACGACTTCGACACAGCTGGAGCACAAGGGCGCGTTTCTGTGGGCCAAGTTTCCGAAGTTCGTTCTCGGCTTCCTGGTGATCTCGCTGCTGGCAACGCTGGGCGCGTCCAAAAACCCGGCGGTGGCGGCTCTGGGATTCAGCAAGCCGCAGCTGCTGGTGCTGGGCAATCTGAGCCGATGGGCGTTTCTGCTGACGTTCGCCGGTGTCGGGCTGCGGACCAATCTGCGGGATCTCGGAAAGCAGGGCGCGCGGCCCTTTATCGTGAGTGCGCTGGGTGAGATTGTGATTGCGATTATCACGCTTGGGCTGGTTCTGGGTACGGACCGGATCCTGCATCTGTAACCGCTTCTGTGCTGTCCGTCTGCATCTCGGGGCGCGAAGGCCAGCGCAGGATCGGTAGTCTAATCATCTGTAACCATGTCGTGCACAATCTCATCAAGCGGCTCGCCCAGTGGGCGATCGCGCTGCAGCATGGTCAGGCGATCCTCATACTCTTCGACGATCTCGGGCCGGATGCGGCGCATTGCGACCACCATGGCTGCAAGCAGCGCCCGGACGGCGGGGCTCTGCGGCTGCTGCAGCGCGAGAAAGAGCGTGCCTTCAAGGATGTCGCGTTCGCCCGCGATCGCCGGCGTCTCGTCGCCTGTGCCGATCGCCGAGCGGACGGCGAGCAGCTGCTCCAGCCGGATCATGTAGTTGGCCAGAGCCGGGCCTTCGGGCAGCAGATAGAGCGGTGACGGCGTCTCGGGGGCGAGGCCGTTGCCGGCGAGCAGCTCGGCCAGATCGCGCGCGAGCGGCAGCACGGCGAGCTCCGGCTGACCCGGCGGACACGCAGCCTGGACCCGGCCGATGACGGCGGAGGTCTGCGCGTGCAACACCGTTGCCAGCAGGAGCCACTGCTGACCGGTGGCGTTCAGGTGAGATTTGACGATGAAGTCCGGCGTCAGCTCGGCCTCAAACGCCGACTCGATAGCCTCACTGTCTGTCCACTCGCCGCCGCGCAGCACAAAGCCGGCGCCGCCCTGCGTGACACGCGGGATCAGGGTGCGGACGCGAGCCTCCGTGTGGAACTCCAACTGTTCCGCCAGAAAGAGCAGAAGCGCGCGGCTCAGCCGGCCCAGAGCATCGGCCAGCTGCATGCCTTGCGGGCCCTCGGGCGGCGTAAACTCCGCGGTTCCGCCAAGAATTGTGACTACCGGCGCAGTCTCGGGCTTGTCGCCGAAGACCTCGGTCAGCGGGCCGCCGGAGCGCTTCCAGACCGGTCCGATCATCTCCAGCATGCCGATCTCAAGCGGCAGCTGCGGATCACGCGGTGTGCCGCTCTGCCGCAGGCGAGCGATGGTGTTCTCCCAGAAGCCGAGCGTCTCGCGCCAGTCCGGCCGCTTTTGTGCGAAGAGGCGGTTGACGATAGCCGCGGCCGGCTCGAGCTCACCAAGATCCACGTGCGCCTTGATGAGATTGTTGCCCACCATCAGACCGTGGATCTCCGGCAGAAAAAGAGGGCCGGTCATATCGATCAGTTCGCGCAGATGGCCGCTCATGCCGAGATCGCCGCTCATCGGATAGAGGAACTCGGTCGGTACAGGGCCGGGAAAGCTGGCGAGGCCTTCGCGATAGAGTGTGAGCGCCCGCGGCAGATCGTTGTTGCCGAGCGCGACCTTGGCCAGCCAAAGCCGCACGCGCCAGCTGTTGGGCAGAGCCGCGACGCGATCCATGGCACGCAGCCGGGCCTCTTCACCGCCGCGCTCAAACTCCGTGGCGAGATACCAGCCGATGCCGTTCTCAAGGTTGGGATCGAGCTCGATGGCGCGCCAGAGCGTCGCCTCGGCACGCTCGGGCTCATTGCGCGCCGCGTAGACCTTGGCGAGATTGGTGAGCACAGCGCCTTCTTCGCCGAAACGCGTGGTGTAGTCGTTCAGCACGCGCTCCGCATCGTCGATCTTGCCCAGTTGAAGCAGCACGATGCCGTACACGCAGGCGCCGCGGATCGGGTTGTCATCGATCGCATGGAGCCGCGCCGCGGCCGGCTCGATCTCCGCGAACATGCCGTCGTTCATGGCGTTCAGCAGGATCGCGTAGAGCTCATCAGGTGCGTTCCAGTTGGCCTGCAGGCTGCCGGGCAGAATCTCGTCGCGCCATTGCTGCCGCGTGAGAAAGACCTCCTGGCCGTACTGGTCGTAGACGCGAACGAAGTTGGGGTCGTTGCGCATCTGCTCGATCGTCGGCTGGACAGGCTGTTCCGCTTGCGCCGTCTGGATGTCGGCATCGTGTTTTGTATCATCGACGAGAACCGGACCGGCGCCTGTTTCGAGCGGCGGGCTAAGCGCCTCCGGTGGAGATGGCGGGGCAGGCGGCGTTGCGACAGGAGTGGGCATCGCCGTTGCAACCGGTGGCGTAGCAACGGGCGCAACCTCAACCGTCGGCAGCGGCTCATGCGGCGGAGTCTCCGGCGGCGACCCGCCTGCGTTGTTTCCTGTTTCGTCCTTGCGCACATCCGGTGTTGCGACTTCCTTTTTGCCAAAGAGCTTCTCGATCAGACCCATACTTCTCCCTTACTGGTGCGGCGATCCGCCGCCTGCGCACGGCACGGCCGGCTTGGCTAACGTGCGGTTTGTGGATGTGGCGCCTGCTGTTGTTCGATGGCGGCGGCGACCCGCAGCATGGTGGCTTCATCAAAGTGCCGGCCCATGATCTGTACGCCGATCGGCAGACCGTTGGCCGTTTCGCCGCAGGGCACACTGACGGCGGGCAGGCCCGCCAAGCTGGCGGCGACGGAGTAGATGTCGGCGAGATACATGGCGACCGGATCGTCCGTCTTCTCACCCAGCTTAAAGGGCGGCGTCGGCGTCATCGGACCGACCAGAACATCGACCTCCGCGAAGGCTGTGAGGAAGTCCTGTGTCAACAGGGTGCGCACCTGCTGCGCCTTGCGGTAGTAGGCGTCGTAGTAGCCGGAGCTGAGCGCGTAGGTGCCCAGCAGAATGCGCCGCTTGACCTCCGGCCCGAAGCCCTCGTCGCGCGTCTCGCGAAACATGCTGCTGAGGGTATTGGGAGCCTCCGCGCGCAGGCCGAAACGGACGCCATCGAAGCGTGACAGGTTGGACGAGGCCTCCGCCGTCGCCAGCACATAGTAGGCCGGGATGGCATAGCGCGTGTGCGGCAGCGTGACAGGTTTAACGACACAGTCCTGCGCGCGAAGACCCTCGATCGCACGCTCAACGGAGGCGCGGATCTCGGGATCGAGTCCCTCGCCGAAATACTCAGCCGGAACTCCGACACGCAGGCCGGCGATCGGCTGCGTGAGGCCGGCGCTGTAGCTGCCAACCGGGCGATCCGAACTGGTTGCATCGCACGGGTCAACGCCCGCCAGCACCTCGAGCAGGATGGCTGCGTCTTCCACCGTCTTGGTGAGCGGACCGACGCGATCGAGCGAGGAGGCAAACGCGATCAGGCCGTAGCGGCTGACGCGGCCGTAGGTTGGCAAAACACCCACCACGCCGCAGAACGCTGCCGGCTGCCGGACCGAGCCGCCGGTATCCGTGCCCAGGCTGGCGACGCAGAGATCGGCCGCGACGGCTGCCGCCGATCCACCGCTCGATCCTCCCGGAACCCTGTCCAACGCGCGTGGATTGCGCACGGGGCCATAGGCCGAGTTCTCGTTCGACGACCCCATAGCGAACTCGTCGCAGTTCAGCTTACCCAGCAAGACCGCGCCGGCGGCCTCCAGCTTGCGAACGACCGTCGCATCATAGGGCGGCCGGTAGCCGGCCAGGATTTTTGACCCAGCGGTGGCCGGCGCTCCCTGCATGGCGAGCACATCCTTGATCGCGACGGGCACCCCGGCGAGCGGCGGCAGCGGCTCACCGGCAGCTACCATGCCATCAATGCGGGCAGCTTGCGCGAGCGCACGATCGCGGCTCAGCGCGAGATAGCTGTTGATTCCCTGCCCCGTCGGTCCGTCGACGGCAGCGATGCGGTCATAGTGCTGCTCCGCCAGGGCGACGGCCGAGATGCGCCCGCCTGCCACGGCGGAGCGCGCCTCGACGATCGTGTGGCCTTTCAAACTCGTTGCGTCCAACCCATCCTCCATCCGTCTTTACCGATCTTTAACGCTCGAGCACCTTGGGAACCTTGAAGAAACGGCCGTCGGTCTCAGGGGCATCGGCCATCACCGCCGCGCGATCGATGGAGGGCCGTACGGCATCCTGCCGGAGGTCCTGGCCCGTGTCGTCCGGCGCCAGCGCCAGCATCTCGCCGACCTGCGCCATCGCGGGTATACCGGCCGTGTCGAGCTCGTTCATCTGCGCGATATGCGCGAGAATGGCGTTTAGATCGCGTTCAATGGCCGGCTCTTCCTCAGCCGTCAAGCGCAGATTGGCCAACTCCGCGACGTGCCGTACCTCATCCCGCGTGACTGTCCTGGCGCTTTCGTTCGATAGGTTCACGTCTTGCTCCGATTTGGTCTGGCGGACCCTTTTAGACTGGCGGGCCGCGGCTTTGGCGATACCCACGGGCCTGCTTTACTGCCCGGCCGTGCGGCTCCGCTCCTGTGAAAGTGTATCTCGCGGAGCTCGACCGAGGCGATGCGGCGCAGCTCGGCTGTCAGCTGCGCGCGCATGGCGAGCATCTGGTCGAGCCACGTGCTGTCGCTTACCTCGATGGTGACGCAGCCGTCGGCGTAGCCGGTGACGATGCCGTGCTCGGCCATCGAACGGCCGCAGGCTACCGGCCATGCCGCCGCCAGCTTATCCGCCGGTTCGAGCGCGCTCAGGCTTTTGCCCAGCGACGATCGCAGCAACTCGCGCATTCCCTGCATCGTTTGCCTCCGTCCTTCTATTGTGCGGCAGAGGCGGGAAGGCTGTCCGGCGCGGGCGACATCGCCGCGGCGGCGGCGGGCAGGATCTTGAGGATGTGGGCGCGGATGCGAGCAAGGAAGACCTCCGTTCGGAAGCTCTCTGCCCAGGCGTGCGCCGCGTCGGGATCGAAGCTCGGTGCCGCAGCCTCAAACGCGAGCATGCCGTCGATGAGCGACTCGGCCGTCTGCTGCTTAAAGTAGACCCCTGTGGCTGCGGGTCCCGCGCCGCACACGGTTTCGAGCGAGCCACCCGCACCATAGGCGATCACCGGCCTGCCGCAGGCCTGTGCCTCGAGCGGCACCATGCCGAAGTCTTCATCAGCGGCGAAGAGCAGCGCGCGGCAGCGGGCGTACTCGTTCCACAGATCGTCCGTTGCGAGCTCGCCGAGAAAGGTTGTCTCCGGTCCGGCCAGCCGTTGCAGCCTCGCGAGCTCCGGGCCGGCGCCGACGATTCGCAGCGGCCTCCCCAGCCGCCGGCAGGCCTCGATCATCAGCTCGGTCCGCTTGTACGGCACCAGACGGCCCGCCGCCAGGTAGTGCTCGCCGGGCGTGCCGCGGCGAGCCCGCGCGAGATCGATCGGCGGCGGAATGACCGTGCTCTCGCGGCCGTAGCAGCGGGCGATGCGGGCGGCAACGTAGTGGGAGTTGGCGATGAAGTCCGTCACTCTTTGAGCGGCGGCGACGTCCCAGCGGCGAACCCGGCCGGCGGTCGCCGTAAAGACGGCCCGGGTTAGCCTGCCCATGCCGGCCCGGTAGGCGTCGTAGCCGTCGTAGAGATAACGCATCGGCGAGTGGCAGTAGCAGATGTGCGTGGCCCCGGGGTCCACACGAACCCCCTTAACAGGGCCGCTATCGGAGGACAGCACGAGGTCGAAGCCGCGTAGATCAAGGCTCTCCGTGGCGGCCGGGTAGAGAGGCATCATGTGGCGATGGAAGCGGCGGGCCAGCGGCATCGTCTGCAAGAACGAAGTATGGAGCGGCCGCCCGGCCAGCCCGGCCGGCATCGCTTCAGGTTCGGCCACAAGAGTGAAGAGCTCGGCCTGCGGAAAGAGCGAGCCCAGGCACTCGGCGACGCGCTCGCCGCCGCCTCGTGTCACAAACCAATGATGAACCAGCGCAACCCGCACGGGACAAGCCTATCGCGTTCCAAAGCGCGGGAGTGTTGCCGTCAGTACGCGCCATCCTGGTTGACGACGGAGAGAAACGTCCGCAGCAGAATGACGAAGTCGCGCCGCATCGACCAGCGCTCCACGTAGTCGCAGTCCAGCTGCACCCGCTGCGGGTAGGTCAACTGGCTGCGTCCGGAGACCTGCCAAAGGCCGGTGAGGCCGGGTTTGACCCGGCGATAGAAGCGGAAGCCGTCACCATACTTTTCCACCTCTGCCGCGACGATCGGCCGCGGTCCGACGAGCGTCATTTTGCCCATCATCACGTTCCAGAGCTGAGGCAGCTCGTCGAGGCTGTAGCGGCGCAGGAAGCGGCCAATCCGGGTGACTCGCGGATCATAGCGCAGCTTGTGAGTGCGGCTCCATTCGATGCGGGCCTGCGGGTGCCGCGCCAGATACTCTTCGAGCACCTCCGCCGAGTTCTCACACATGGTGCGGAACTTCCACATGGAGAAGAAGGCTCCGTTGCGGCCGATCCGGCGATGCGAGTAGAAGACGGGGCCTGGCGTGCTCAGCAGAACGATCAGCGACAGCACGCCCAGAATCGGCAGAGTGACGGGAAGCGAGAGCAGGATTAGAGAGATGTCGATCAGCCTTTTCGAGCGATAGAGCAGCAATCTGGACGGCAGGTCATCGAGGGATCGAGTTTGCCGCTCGGATCCTGACCCGGCCTCCGCCGTGGCGGTGTAGGAGTAGGGGCCCTGAAGCGCTACGGCACGCGATGCCGGAAACTGCTCCTCATGCTGCATGCGGTTCCTGTCTGTGCACGAGTTCGGCGGCCCCCCAGGTGGTGATCTACTGCATGCGGTTTACCAGGAGGGTGGCGGATGCGCCACCGGTTCACTTCCTGTTTCGTCGTCGGCTGTGATCCCACAGAAGGATCAAGCTGGGTCGAGCGCTGCGCATTCGTGATTCCGGATCTCTCGAGAGATCCGATCGAGGTGATCGTAGTATGGCCCAGATAAGAGGGCGTAGCCGGGAGCAGGGAGTCTAAGTGCCGCAGAAGTTCCGCTTTAGTCTATCCTGCGGTTCTGCCGCGGGCCGACAGAAAAATAACCCTTTCAGGGGAGGTCGCTTCTCTCTAACGAGCGCCAGACCCTCTATAGAATGGCTTGGATGCAAATCCTCGACACACCCCTCTCAGCGGTAAAACGGCTTCGGCCGCAGCGCTTTGGCGATGACCGCGGATGGTTCGCCGAGGTCTTCAACGCGGAGCGGTTCGCCGCCGCCGGTCTGCCGGCGAGCTTTGCCCAGGATAACCAGTCCCTCTCCCGAAAGGGTGTTCTTCGCGGCCTGCACTACCAGCTCGGACGGCCGCAGGGGAAGCTGGTGCGTGTGCTCTCAGGCCATATCTGGGACGTGGCGGTCGATCTGCGGCGCGACTCGCCTGACTTCGGCAGATGGGCCGGATTCGACCTGAAACCGTTGACCGAGACCGGCGATCTGGACCTGCTGTGGATCCCGGAGGGCTTCGCCCACGGCTTTCTAGTCGTCTCCGAGACGGCTGAGGTGCTGTATAAGACGACCGATCTGTACTACCCGGCAGGCGAGCGGTCGATCGTGTGGAGCGACGCCGAGTTGGCTATCGGCTGGCCGCTGCACCTGCTTGGGGGGGAGCCGCCCAGCGTCAGCGGCAAGGACGCGGCGGGGGTGAGCTTCCGGGAGGCAGAGCTGCCGTAGACGCTGGAGGGGCTAAAGCGCCTCGTGCGCCAGCAGCCATCGTTCCAGCTCTTCAAGCGAGTCAATCGGCAGATACTCACCCGCGCAGGGCTCGGTCTCTGTCCCTTTGAGGAGAAAGGCCTGGCGCAGGCCCGCCGCGTTCGCCGCGGCGACATCGCTGCAACGATCTCCGACCATGACAGAGACCGCGAGGTTGAGGCTCAGGTCGGAGGCTGCCCGGCGCAGCATGCCCGGCGAGGGTTTGCGATCCTCGTGCTCGCGCCGGTACGCGCCAATTCCGTGCTCCGGGTGGTAGGGGCAGTGATAGACCGCGTCCAAAGCAACACCCTCACGGCCGAGCGCCTCGCGCATCCACTGCATTAATGTCTCGAAGTCGGCCTCGGTGTAGAGGCCGCGCGCGATGCCGGACTGGTTGGTGACGACGACCAGCCGGTAGCCCAGCCGCTGCGCCGTCCGGCAGAGCGAGACGATGCCGGGAACGAAGCGCACATCCGACGGCCGGATCAGATAGCCGACCTCCTCGTTGATGACGCCGTCCCGATCGAGAAAGAGTGCGCGGTCAGTCATTGAGCGTCTTCCCTCTCCACTGTACCGGCTGGAGAGGCGCGGGAACGATCGTGCTGGGCGGAACTTCGATGCGAGGCGCGGGCAGAGTTCCTTCACGGCGCGCTGCCAGCAGATCGTTCACCGCTGTCAGCACCATCGCCGGCGTAACCTGCTGCACACAGGCGTTGTCATGGCAGGGGGCGTAGTTTTTACTGTCGTAGCAGGGCCGGCAGGCGAATCCCTCGCCTCCCCACAGGGCCACGATACCCGGACGCTGCGGCAGAAAGAAGTGCGGGCTCGTCGGACCGAAGATCGCGACGATCGAGGAGTTGGTCAACCCCGCCAGATGCAGCGGTCCAGTATCGGGCGTTACGACGACATCGCTCGAAGCAAAGAGCCCGACCGTCTCCACCAGTGTGTGCCGGCCGATGCAATCAAGGACCGGCAGACCCGCGAAGGCTGCGGATGCCCAGCCATCGCCGGGGCCGCCGCTGAGGAGAACCTCATACCCCTGGCTCAGCAGATCTCTGGCGACGGAGACAAAGTTCTCGACGGGCCATCTCCGCAATGCGTCCTCGCGAACGAGGTTCTTCGCTCCCGCAGGAACCAGCACGATGCGTGGGACCGTTTGCGTCCGCGATACGGATTGCGTTCGCGGCACCGGCGAGGCGGGCCAGGCGGGCGGCTGGACGGGGGCCAGTGCGGACGGCCGTACGTCGTCCTTGAGCCTCAGGAGGAGCCGCGCGTACTCGTCCGTATGGCGCCGCCCGGCAAGGATGCGGCGGTCGCGGTCCTGCGTTGAGAGCCACAGCCGGCAGCCGGCGCGGGTCGTGCTCGTCAGCCACCGGTAGCGGTGGTCGTAGTACACCGTCGCAATCAGGTCATAGCGACGGCCTGCGAGGCGCTTCCATAGGGCAGCAACAGCCGCAAGCCGGGCTGCCGGGCTGCCGCGCAGAAGAATTGTTTCGTCGGTGACGGTCGTTCTGATCCAGGGATAGAGTCCGAGCAGCGGCGCGATCTGCTGCCCGCAGAGCCACTCGATCGCATGGCCCTGCATGTGAAGCGCGTGCGCGGCGGGCAGGAGCATGACCGCGTCCCCGATCGCGCCCAGTTTGACCAGAAGAACTCGTCCCATGGCGCCGCCTATCTCTCGTCCAGGAAGACAGACTGGTTGCGAAGAACCGAGATAAACGCCAGATAGCGCATCAGCAGCTCGTAGCGGTGTGGACCTAGAAGTCGCAGCGCCAGCTTCAAGCCGCGATGCACCATCCGCACGCGACGATCCTGTGGGTTGAACTCCTTCCACGTGGACTTGGGCGGGGCAGCCTTGCCCGCTACGAGCCGCAGCCGGCGAGCGAAGCCGGCAAACTCGCCGCGTGCCGCAAAGGGATCCTGCCCATGCCAGCGAGCCTGATGCCTGGCATAGATCCGCCGCGCCAGGCGAGTGATGGCTGTGCCGTCCGTGAACCGGTCAAAACCATAAGAAACCGCCTGCAGCCGCTCGTCCGTAGAGCGTTGCAGAGCCTGCCGGTACTGGCGGAATATAGGCTCAAGATCGGCGCGGTCGGCTAGGGTAAATCGGTTTGTGTGCTGGGAGAGACTGCTCTCGTCGGCCGGATCGATACCGCTGAAGTGAAAGAAGCGCAGCGGCACTGCGGGACCGATCGCGTTGGCGACGATCGGAGATCCATCTGTCAGCAGTAACGATCGCTCATGCAGGTTCCAGTACGCCATGTTGCAGCCTGCGTCGCGCAGGATGGCGACACCCTCAAACAATCCCGGCGCCAGGTTCATCCACTTCTGGTCGACGAAGAGGCCGGTTCGGCCTTCACTGAAGCCCAGAGCCAGGCAGCGCTCGCTCCACCAAGCCAGCATGCGGTCCGCCTCCGCGCAGCGGCGAAAGGCCACAAAGCCGAGGTTGTAGGTGCCGTTGTAGAGATGGTCCTGCTCACTCGGCAGGAGGTCGTCGGACAGCGGTGTCGTCAGATGCGGGGTCAGCACCGCGGCTGCGCCCCGCGATAGCGCGGCGAACACCGGCTCCAGCGGGCTGTAGACGTAGATGTCCGGATCGAGATAGACCAGCTGCTCGAGCCCGTGCGTTCGGAACAGGTACTCAAGAAACGCCGGCTTTACGTTGGTGTTCAGCTCGAGGATGTCGTACTTCATGGCCTCGCCGCGAAGATCCGCGAGCCCGATCTTGGAGAGCACTACGGGCTCAAACAGCTCTCCGGCGAAGAGGCTTGCGTCGGTCAGATCCGCGACGATCAGGACGAAGAAGCGATGGCCCGGATGATGCTCCAGATAGGAGGCGGCGAGTGCTCGCGCGAACGCCAGGTAGTTAGGCGAGATGACCGTGCAGGCAGCGATCAAACCGTCGGCTCCAGTTTGCCCATAGCCATCAGGATACTAGAGCTTCCGCTTCGTTCAGCGGCTAGAAAACCCGTTCTTCAAGCAGCCGTAGCAGATATTGGCCGTAGCTGCTCTTACCGATCCGCGTTGCGAGTGTACGCAGCTCTTCGGCCGTGACGTAGCCGAGGCGGAAGGCGATCTCCTCCGGGCAGGAGACCTTGAGACCCTGTCTCTGCTCGATGGTGTGGATGAAGGTTGAGGCCTCCAGCAGCGAGTCGTGCGTGCCGGTATCGAGCCATGCCATGCCCCGGCCCAGCACCTGTGTGCGCAGCTGGCCGCGTTCCATGTACCAGCGATTGACGTCCGTAATCTCCAACTCGCCGCGCGGGGAGGGCTTAAGACCTTCAGCAACAGAGACGACCTGCGCGTCGTAGAAGTAGATTCCTGTGACAGCGTAGCGGCTCTTCGGATGCAGCGGCTTTTCTTCGAGGCCGATGGCCTTGCCCTGCGCGTCGAACTCCACCACGCCGTAGCGCTCCGGGTCGAGCACCGGGTAGGCAAAGACGGTTGCGCCCGCAGTCTCCATTGCCGCCTCGCGCAGCGTCTTCTGGAAATCGTGGCCGTAGAAGATATTGTCGCCGAGCACCAGGCAGCAGCCCTCGCCTGCAAGAAAATCCTTGCCGATCAGGAAGGCCTGCGCCAGGCCATCCGGACTCGGCTGCACGGCATACCGCAGACGCAAGCCCCATTGCGCACCGTCGCCCAGCAGCTGCTCGAAGCGCGGTGTATCCACCGGCGTCGAGATGATGAGGATCTCGCGAATCCCGGCCAACATCAGCGCCGAGAGCGGGTAGTAGATCATCGGCTTGTCGTAGACCGGCAGCAGCTGCTTGCTGATCGCCTGCGTCACCGGGTGCAGCCGTGTCCCCGAGCCTCCGGCCAGAATAATTCCCTTCACCGTGCCGTCTCCGCCTCTGAAAACCTGCGATCTGCCGACGCGCGATCCCCGTAGTTGGTTTGCTCCCATTCGCGATAGGCGCCGCTCGTGACGCGCTCGACCCACTGCGTGTTGTCGAGGTACCACTGCACGGTCTTTCGCAGGCCAGTCTCAAAGCTCTCCGCCGGCCGCCATCCCAGCTCGCGCTCGATCTTGCGCGCGTCAATGGCGTAGCGACGGTCGTGGCCGGGCCGATCCTGCACATAAGTCAGTAACTGCCGGTGCGGCCGATAGGCTGAGTTCGGCACCAGCTCATCGAGCAGCGCGCAGATCGCGAGGACCACGTCAAGATTGCTTCGCTGATTGTTGCCGCCGATGTTGTATGTCTCGCCCAGTTGTCCGCCATCGAGTACAGCCCGGATTGCGCCGGCATGGTCGCCGACATAGAGCCAGTCGCGCACCTGCTGGCCGTCGCCATAGATTGGCAGCGACTTGCCGCGCAGAGCGTAGGTCAGCACCAGCGGGATCAGCTTCTCCGGGAATTGGTGTGGGCCGTAGTTGTTCGAGCAGTTTGTAATGATCGCGGGCAGCCCGTACGTGTGCGCCCAGGCCCGGACCAGATGATCGCTCGCCGCTTTGCTCGCGGCGTATGGCGAGCGGGGGGAGTACGGCGTCGCCTCATGAAAGGCAGCGTCGTCCGGTTCGAGTGAACCAAAGACCTCATCGGTCGAGACGTGCAGGAAGCGGAACTGCTTCCGTTCGCCGCCTTCGAGGCCCTGAAAGTACGACCGTGCCGCCTGCAGGAGCGTGAAGGTGCCATCGATGTTGGTGCGCAGAAATGCGTCAGGCCCAAGGATGGATCGGTCGACATGACTCTCCGCGGCGAAGTGTACAATCGCCCGCGGCCGGTGCCGGGCAAGCAGCGATCGAACCAGCTCCGCGTCACAGATATCACCGTGGACGAAGGTGTAGAGCGGGGACAACGCAACCGAGGCCAGTGTCTCCGGGTTGCCGGCATAGGTCAGCTTATCGAGATTCACAACGGGGCCGAGCTCCCGGCCGGGTTGCAGCCAGTCAAGGATGAAGTTCGAGCCGATAAAGCCGGCGCCGCCGGTTACAAGAATGCTGCGTGAAGATGTCAAAGCCTGGCCTCCTCCCTATCCTACGAGCGCGCGCCCGCGGCCTGTCTACAACGATGCGGTAATCCCGCCCGTGTCGTTTCCATGCCACACTCCGGCCCTTACCGCAGAAGATTGATTGCGGCGACCCCGATCCCGAACTGTCCGATGAGCGATGAGATGTCCACCAGATCTCGCAGGATCGCGCGCTTGTTGATCATCGGCGGCACGACGATGGTATCGCCCGGATAGATCAGCGCATGCTCAAAGTTGCCGTACTGCCGGCTGAGCACGGAGCCGTCGGCACGCAGAACAAACGCACGCGTCCGGTCGGCCTCGCGATCCGGTCCGCCCGCCAGCTTGAGGTAGTTTGTCGTGCGGCGTCCGGGCGTGAAAACGAAGGCATTGGCACTGTAGACCTGGCCCTCTACGTAGACGTTTGCCGGAATCTTCGGGACGATGAAGCGATCGCCGTCCTCGAGCGCCAGCTCCGGCAGACTCGTTACACCTTCACTGTCGGGCTTGAGCTTCAGCACGATTCGCCCGACCGGCTGCAGCTGCCGCAACCTGCCGATCGAGGAGCGCGCACCGGTGGCGGCGCTCTCCGCCGCTGCCGCATCCCGATCGTTCAGCGCCCGGGAGCTGTTGCCGGCGGTCACCGTCGCGACCTGCGCTTCGAGCTGGTCCGCGTAGTCGTTCAGTCTCTGCCGTTCCACGCGCCGCGTCGACTGCCGCGTGAACTCCGACGCGTACAGGTACGCATCCTCGGTAAAGCCACCTGCGCGCTGTACCAGCTGGCGCAGGGTCTCACCCGGCTTGACGCTATACACCCCGGCTCCCACAAACTCGCCTTCCAGACGAACAAAGCGCGTCTGCTGCGAGGTCGGAACGCGAATATCCGCGGTCGAGAAGATAGTCACGATGTCGTTCGCCAGCAGCTCAGGATTCTGCGAGGCATCGCCATCGAGCACGGCACGGCCCAGGTTGAAGGGGATCAGCGACGTCTTCAGATCGACGGCGTTCTGGCGCTCGATAACCGCGTAGCTCCAATCGATATCCGGCGCGCTGAGCAGCACGTCGGTTCGCGGCGCGAAGAGCGACTCGCCCGAAGCGAGTGCGGCCGCGACCGAACTGCCGCCGCCACTGGCTGAGGTCGTCCCACGCGCAGGGCTCGGCGCCGATCCCGTCGATCCGGTGCCGGCCGCGGGGCTGGAGGAGACCTGGAGCGATCCCTCGGAACCCGCGGGGCTCGGCGTTGATTCGACAGGTTCCGGCAGGGCCAGGCGATTGCGCTTCTGCCAGTAATCCCGCGTGATCAGCATCTCCCGATTTGGGATCAGATCCGTCACGCGCATTCCGGCATGCCATCTGTATCGACCGGGGTTTGCCACGTTCCCGCGCAACGTCACCGCGTTCCGAAACCGGTCGACGATCGACAGGAAGGTGACGATGTCGCCGTTCTGCAAGGGCGTCTCCGCCAGCTGCGTTTCGTTGATCTCCAGTACGCTTCGCAACTCGTGCTGGTAGATTCGCTCCACCCGCACCTGCGCTCCCGCGGCCAGGGTCGATTCCCCTCCCGAGAGCTGCAGCAGCTGGTTGACGCGGGTCTCGCCCCGCAGCTCGTAGATCGCCGCGTTGTTAACGCTGCCGAGCAGCGCGACCTGCGGGCCGACAGCCGGGACAAAGATCACATCACCCGGTTGCAGCCGGAGATCCTTGCTCTTGTCTCCTTGCAGCAGCAGATCGTACAGATCGAAGTGCACAATCGTCTCGCTGCCGCGTCGCACCTGGATGTCGCGCAGCGATCCCTGGGGGGCGGGTCCGCCTGAGGCAAAGAGAGCGTTGAGCAGGGTGCTGAGCGAGCTGACCGTGTAGCTGCCGGGCCGGCGCGCCTGCCCCACTACAAACACCTGAATCGATCGCAGCTGACCAAGATTGACCGTCACATCGAAGTTCCGGTACACGCGACTGAGCTGCGACCGCAGAAACGCGCTGAGGTCGGCGTAGTGCACGCCGGCTACCTGAATCGTACCAACCTGAGGAATCGCAATCTCCCCGTTGCGGTCGACCACGTACGATCCCTGCTGATTGACCTGACCATAGACCTGCAGGCGAATCTGATCGCCGGGCCCGATCACATACTCAGGGGTGACCGGGATGTTCTCGACCGGCGCGAAGGTCGATGGGACATCCTGAAACAGAGTGGCGCCATAGGTCGACACCCGTTGTCCGGTCGTTGCTTCTATAAGCCGTTGAAACTCTGTCTGCTGCTCTGGAACTCTGGCCGGTAGGCTTCGTTGCGTGGCCTGCTGGGAGCTGCCCGGCGTGCGTCCGGCAGCACCCGCGTCGCTGTTCTCCGTGGCCTGGCTGCTTTGTGATGCGCCCGCATCCGCCGCTGGAGCGGGCGCGGCCTGTCCTTGCCCACTCGCCTGTGCAGCGGAGGAAGGAGCCGCGCTCTGACCGGGCTGGGGTGCGCTTTGCTGCGCGGTCAGTGGGGAGAACAGGTTGGGCATCTGCGTCTGCGCTCCTGTGCTTCCGGGTAGCGACGCAATCGCTAGAGCGGCCATAGCCAGCAGCATATGTCTGCAACCTGAACGGCCAAAAGATCGCTTCTTCAGTGGACGATCAGGTCTAGCGACCTCTTGTCTCGACAGTGGCGCGCGCTCTACCGCCATTGCGTTGCCTCTTGCATTCCGTCTCATCATCTCCCGTGTTAGAAGCGGCGCACGCCGGCTGCCTCGCCTCAAGTCTAGCGAAGTTTGTTCCGCAGGCAACGAAACAAGGCAACTGCCGGTGACTATGTATGGTCAAACAGCGCTGAACGCTTCACTCAGGAGATCTAACGAATGGCAGCCTCCGACGATCACAAGCAGACCCCCACACAGCCTGTTCCTCCGACACCGGAGCAAGCCAAAGCCGAACCCTCCGGATATACCGGCGGAAATCCATCCACAGCCGGCCCTGGGCAGACCGCGGTACGCTCAGAGACACCGGAAAACCGTCTTGGCCATCTCAATCCTTCGGCCCCGGAAGATACCAATGCAACACCCGGCAGCCTCTCCGAGAAGTAGCATTGCTGTCGTCTCTCGAACAGATAGCCAACAGGTTGAATCGCATTGGAAGATTAGAGGAAGGTATGGCTATGGAAGCTGCTACACCGAGTAAAACCATCTCCGCACGAAATCAGCTCGTCGGCACGATCGAAGAGATCGCCCTCGGCACGATCACTGCCAAGGTGACGGTGCGAATCGCCGGCGATTCCCTGCTGGAGAGCGTGATCACGCGCCAGAGCGTAGAAGAGATGGGCCTCACGGTCGGTGCCACGGTCACGGCCGTCATCAAATCGACGGAAGTCATGATCATGACCCGGTAAAGCATATGCCCGGTACAATCGACAGATCGGTCAGTCGTTCTGTAAATGTCTGCGGCCGACGGGCCTATAGCTCAATTGGTTAGAGCAGCGGACTCATAATCCGTTGGTTCCAGGTTCAAGTCCTGGTGGGCCCACTCACTCCTGAACTACAGTGATGTCCTTCATCGTTTGGAGGGCTATGTTGTGATAAGCGTGACGAGCTCTTTTAATGTGAGAGACGACTCCGATCGTGTGCCGCGAGGCAGAGAAGGGCTGATCGCAAGAGCCTGGGTGTGTCCTTCAAACCACACCAGAAAAGACGATTGATCGGCCCCGGGCAGGCGCTGTTGATTGATCCAGTGATAGTAGGCTGCCATATCTGCGTCGATTAACGAGCCGGACGGGTCGAGTTCAAGGGTGTTTCCGCCAGTTGAAAGTAGTTCGCTCATCGGCCTTTGGCGTTGTCGCGGAGCAAAGCGCACCAGCACAGTTGTTGCTGCCGCTCGGCGTAGTGCTTCGCGCGTAGCCCATTGCGAGAAGGTAGTGCTGAAGATCTGCGTACCGGACCCCTCGGTCAGCAGCTTGACCTGAAAGCGATCGAGCACCGCATCTCCGTGCATGCCAAGTTGGGCCGGCGAAAGTCTCGTAAGGTAGGATCGCAATTGTTCAGGACCCATTCCCGGCTTACTCACTTGTTCCTGAATCCTGCCAAGCAAAGCATCGCGTACAGGTGCAAGCGCCGCATAACTGATACAGGTAAGCGATGGTTCGTGGCTCACCAGATCGCCACCGTCGATATACCAGTGAGCGTACGGAACCGGATGTGCCTGCGCACGCGATGACGACGCCGCTACAAGCTCGGCGAGACCGTTCGCCGGAACAACTTTGCTGAAGTACGTTCCGTGCATCTGCAATCTCTGAAAAAGCTGTTGCTTATGCGCGCTGACGCCCTGACCGATTACCGCGACACCCAAGCGCCGCATAGGAAGTGGGTCAGGGATGGCTATAGATCGCATACGATCGCCATAGAGAGTGGCCGCGGTATGAAACGCATCCATCTGGTTAGTGCTCCAGAGATACGCAGAAAGCTGTTCGGTAAACTGCCCCGGTTGATTGACCCAGTCGAAGGTCTCGTGCGAGGGTGCCAGACGAAGATGGGCGAAATTCGACAGACATCCTGCAAGCTGTTCTGGGCTGAGCTTGTTGAGGTAGGATAACTGCCTTTCAAGCTCAGTCCGCTCCGCCGGGAAAGAATAGTCATATTCAACGAGTTCCCGCAGAACACTTGGCAAAAACACAAGGGGCACCTGGCGTAAAAGAGGCAGATACTCGAGAGCAAGCGCCTTTGCCTGAGGTGGATACTGAGCGAACTGCGTTGCGGTAAGCTGGATTGGTAACATGAGCTATAACAACTCACTGATGAGGCTGCCCTGTGAACGCTTTGCCGAAAAGCCCAGTATGGCGCCAAGAGTAGGAACGAGATCTATAGACTGCACTGGCCGGTCGTAAACTACACCCTCCCGAACACCTGCACCCATAACCATCATCCACGTTGTACGTGAAGCCGTATCACCGGTCCGATGGTGCTGAAAACCATTCCCTCCCGCTTCCACATCGGCATCGCGGCCGAAGTCCGGAAGGACGAATAGAGTTGTGTTGCCTGCGTACTCTGGCTCACTTTCAATCGCCTTCCAAAGCTCTGCGCAAAGGCGATCTGTGCGCTGAATGGCTTCAACGTAGAGCGAGTAGGCTCCAGAGTGTGCAATGTCGATATCATGCATCGTAATCCAGAGAAGACTCGGTGATTGTTGACGCATCAATCGCTTTGCGATGTACATCGATAGCTCGTCCGGACTCGCGATAGACCGCGCATGTGACATAAAGTCATTCACTGAAAGCTTAAGGATCATCTCTAACTGATGCAGCTCTATCTCACCTCCACCGATATGGGGGGTATACAGCGGCGTCTCATAGCTATCCAGCAGAAGATGGCTAAGATCGGAAGGATTGCCGGAGTTCGCCACTTTCAGTAGGTGCTTAGGAAGAATGACGCGCGCGCCCGTGCCTGGCCCATAACCGCGCTCGTCACTCTCCCCTATGCGACTAAATCCATTGCTCGGGGCAATCACCCATGTATTTGATGAAGATCGATTGAGGTCTTTGCGGAAATATTCAAAGACGGTTGGATGCCCAGGAGGAACTGCAGAGAAATTATTCAGCGTTTCGTAAACACCCGTTGCCAAACTGGCAGTTGCTACATAATGGCCGAGGATTCCTTTGTTCATCATCTGAGTAAAAAAGGTTGAGCGCGGGGCTAGCTCATGGAGCAGATGCGGAATATTTGCCTGTCCTTCCGGCGCAAACGTCTCCTGATCGCGAGCACCTCCGCCAAAGGTGACTACGATGACTTTTCGCTTCTTTTGTAGGGATTGAGCATTGACGAACGCACTGCTGCCCGACAGCGCTGAACCTAAAATCAGTCCGGAGGCGTCCCGAAGAAAGTCACGCCGGCTACTACCGATATGTCGGGCCGTCTCGGTATGGAAAACATTCGGCCGCATGTGTTGGGATATAAAGCTCATGAGCGATCCATTTATGAATACCTGCCGATCACAAATCAGTTAGAAACATCGGCACTATTTCTCGACCGGCGAAGACACCTTAGTCGCTATTACGAACTGCTGAACGTCAGCACTTTCTTTATCGATCTCGGCCTGATGCTGCGCCTGGAAAGTTTTCAAAAGATCGAACTCGTGCTCCGCCTTCACCTTCTCCCCATTGCGAAGATAAAGACGGCCAAGTCGGTAATGCGCATCGGAAAGGCTGGGGTTCAGCTCCA
Organism: uncultured Acidobacteriaceae bacterium; assembly: GCA_964246835.1. Taxonomy (GTDB): domain Bacteria; phylum Acidobacteriota; class Terriglobia; order Terriglobales; family Acidobacteriaceae; genus Edaphobacter. The sequence continues at coordinate 75,501 of CAXTRT010000009.1, forward strand.
GAGCTCGCTCATACTCCGGTAGAGCCTTCTCATAAGCATGATTGTCATTGTAGAGGATTCCAAGCTGCAGGTGCGTCTCCGCCCGCTTTTCGTCAAGGGCGATCGAGCGCTGCAGTATGGATTCAATCGCCCTGTAGTCGGTCTGAGGACCTTCTACCCTGTGCCCTTTCCACAAAGCGACTGCGTAATAAAACTGTGCAAGGGCATTGTTCGGCTCGATCTCTGTGTACCTTTGAAACCGGCCAATCACATCCTGCGCCTGATTGGGCGAGCTAAGAAATGCTTTCGAGAGAAATAGGTAGCATCGGGGATCGGTCGGGTTCAGATCAGCCGCAGTTACGAGAGAGCGTACCGCCTCGTCATATTCCGCGCGCGAGTAGAGACTCATACCGAGCCCGGTCCACAATCTCGGAGATTTTGGGTATCGCTGTGCCGCAATTTTAAAAACTTCAATTGCTGCCTCATAGGCCCGATGAAGCAGCAGCTCACTTGCCCAGGCAAACAGATTATCTTCACTAGGATCCATGCGCGCCGCCACGGCAAATTCGTCTGCCGCTTCCAGAAAATGACCTTCCTTCTCGTTCACTCGACCGAGCAGCATATGAAGTTCGCCGGAGTTCTTCTGACTTACTAGGGTACTTGTCAGCTGCCTCGAATCTTTCAATCTCCCGACAAGAAGGTAGGCGAGAGCCAAATCGTACCCATTGTCGTAAGCGGCGGGATGAATTCGTTGCGCCGCTTCGAGAAGCGGAAGCGCGTCGTCGACTTTGCTCTCACGCAGGTAGAGCACAGCAAGATTATGATTCGTGTTGTAGCTTTGCGGGCTTAGATCGAGCGCCTCCCGGCATTCAATCTCAGCTTGCTGGAGATCACCACTCTGAATGAGAGCTGTAGCTAGATTACTTCTGGCAGTCGCAGATTTGGGTTCTATCCGAACCGCAATTTTTAGCTCTCCGAGCGCCTCTACGCTCTTCGATTGTGCAGCATAGGCTAGACCGAGCAATTCGTGTACTTCAAAGCTCGTGGGAACTCGTGATGCTAAATCTTGTAGTCTAGCCTCGGCTTGAGAATACTTTCCTGCATCGTAGGCGGAGACTGCTGCCTTGAACTCCTGATCTAGAACTCCGGCCTGCTTTGACGGATCAGAAGGCTGCTGGGCTGCAAGGAGCGGCACGCTCGTCATGAAAAGACCAAGCACCACACGATGTAGACCTAAGTCTCGGGTCATCGTTGCCTTCATACAAAGTTCCGCGGGCGATACGCCGGGGCTCGTTCATTGAGCATCAACATGCAACTCACAAAAGCGAAACAAACAACCCGAAGCGCCTGAATGGCGCTCCGGGCTCGTCCATCTACTGGGACCTTCCTAGTAGTACAACTTCAGAGCGAACTGGATCTGTCTCGGGTCGTACGGCGCATCCCGCGTCGATCCAATCTCGCCAAAGGTCGAACTATTGAAGTTCAGTGAGTTGCCAATTGCAGTGACACCATTACCGCCAAACCCCGGGGCGTTGAAATTTGGATGGTTAAGGATGTTGAAGAACTCCGATCGGAACTGCATAGAGACGCGCTCACTTACTTGGAAGCCTTTGAATAAGGATAGATCAAAGCGATGAAATCCCGGACCAAAGGTGGTGGACGGACCGCCTCCTAGAATCTGTGCCCCAGTTAGCGGGATGCAACCCGGGACTGAGTTGGGGATGGGACCGTTGAATCCAAGTTGACACGGCTGCTGAAAAGCCGCAGGATTGCCGAACCAGCTCAACTTTCCTGCCGCATCAGTGTGCAGGCCAAGTTTCGGATCTTGACCCTGCACCTTGAACGCGTTGCAGTTAGTGCCGGAGGTTGTCCCCGTGGGGCAGGGGATCCCGATTGGCTGCCCACCCTGCAGTGTCACGAGGTAGTTCAAGCTCCAACCGCCCAAAACCTGATCCGTCAGCTTGCCGCTGCTACCCAGAAACTGCTTTCCCTTTCCTACCGGCAACTCATATCCTCCACTGAAATGGAAGACGTTGCGAATGTCAAACGCCGCCAAACCATAGTCGAAACGCGGCCCGAAACCTGGCACATTGGGAGCACGGAAGCCGGTGACGCTGCCTCCGTTGAGTAGATCTCCCGCGTCGGTAAGTGTCTTTGAGTAGGTATACGTGATGAGATAGCTCAACCCGTGGGAGAGACGCTGTTCGAGTTTTGTTTGCAGGCCATTGTAGATACTGGCGCCGAGTGTCTGCTGATAGTTACCATTTTGTCCAAAGTCAGGAAATGGAACATAGTTATGGTTGGTTGGGGTATCAGGAAGAGCTGGGTTTCTGGTCAAAGGGGTGTTGAACGGCACCAATTGGGAGACTGTATTGTTGCCGATGCCTACCTGCAGATGGCTGGCGTGCGTGTACACATAGGCCACGGTGGCGGACACGTTCTGGGTTATAGCGTACTGAAGGCTGAGATTCGAGCTAAGTGTGTTCGGTGTCTTGAAATCGAACTGAAGTCCAGAGAGTCCCAGACCCGAAGCGTTTACGGCCAGGGGCGTAAATGCAGCGCAGGACAGACCCGTCCCGATCGTTGCACTTCCACCCGGCCCGGCAGTCGCGCAAGTTCCGTAAGGGTTCGGTCCTGAACTGAAGGGCGCGGAGTCGGAGCCATTGCCCTGGAAGTTAAAGCTGTAGGCAAAGGGGTAGTTTCTCCCAATGTTCGGCCCATAACCAGCATTTTCAAAGGCATTGAAGAAGAGACCCACACCACCGCGCATCACGAGTTTAGAAGTTGCCTCATATGCGAAGCCGGCGCGCGGAGCAAAGTTGTTCTTTTGTGCCAGACCCAGGCCCTGTCCATAGCGATCGGTTGATTCAAGCGCGATACCGTCTTTAGCAAGCAGATCGAGAAAGCCATTTCCTTTGAGTGCGGAATTATTGGCTGTGGAAGATAACTGCCGACCCGCCTTGCCGGACGCGGGAATGAGGTAGGTCGGCGTCCCGTTCGGCGGGCCGCTTTGTATAAAGTTGGCCTGCCCCCCATTCGTCTCAGAGATGGGGGAGAAGAAGTCCCAGCGCAATCCGAGATTGAGGGTCAGCTTCGGATCAACTTTGATGTCGTCCTGAAAGTAGCCGGCGAAGTAGCTTCTCTTGTCGTAGGTCTTGCTGATGTTAGAGGCTTGTACCTGATTCGCACCTCCTACATAGTTCACTCCGCCGGGTACTGTGGTTGCTGTAGGCGTAAGCAGAAGCTGCGCCCGGGCTGTCTGGTCACCGGTTTGTGACGGAACACCGGCGAAATTACCATTGAAGTCGAATTCCCCGCGCGAGTAGGCGGGCTGCAGGGTGTTGAAGTGAACATCCTGGTACTCAAATCCCATCTTGAAGCTGTTCTTACCGTAGATTTTCGTGAAGTCGTCGACGATCTGAAGCGTCTGGCTCACTTCATCCGATGGGAGGAAGTCATTGCTACCGAGCGCATTCAGGCCGGAGATATTGATGTTTGGCAGCCCACCGTTTAGATTCCCCTGAGGAATACCCGCAATGCCGAACTGGGCGGGAATACCGCTTACTCCACCTGAGGGACCCGTGCGGGTGGTGTGCAGGTGGTTAAAGCCCACGCGCGCCACATTGATGGTGCTGGGCGTGAAGACATGCGTATAGGCCAGAACCGCCTGGTCGGACTTGGCTGTTTGAACGCCTTGCTGGAACCCGCCGCCGTCCGCGATACCGCCGAAGATGCCTGGGATGAAGTTTGGATCGTCGACATAGCTGAAACGGCCGAAGACCTGGTCCTTTTGCGTGATGTTGTAGTCAATACGTGTATCGAAGGCGTTGCGATGCTCGTAGAGGCTCGGGCTGCTTGTAAAGTTGTTTGTAAACTTGTTATTCACCGGTGCTGGATAGAGATTCAGGAGCTTGATTGCGTTTGGATCAAGACGGTTAGCCGGAAGCTGATTCAGAGTACAGCCAGTGACGAAGGACTGCGAACTTGCCGGGCAATTCGTATTAATAGGATCGCGTGCATATCCCGATTTGGCGGCTACCAAGCCTGAGACCGGGTCCACCGCACCCACCGTCACAGCACGCGTCGTAGCGGGATCCATGATGGTGCCGAAGGGTACCAACCGGCCCAGATTATCTGTTCGCGGTGCACCGCCCTGCTGGCTAATTAGGTCTGAGAGATCCGTAAAGCCGCTATTTCGCTCGGTAAGAGTCGGAACCGCGCCGGAGAGCACTGTGCCTTGCACGCGCCTCAGGCCCTCATAGTCGCCAAAGAAGAACAGCTTGTTTTTTAGGATTGGTCCACCGATGGATCCCCCGAACTGGTTCTGCCGCAGCTTGCCCTTCTTGATGCCGGCGTTGTCTTCAAACCAGTCTGCGGCATCGAGCTTGTCATTGCGGAAGAACTCCCAGACTGCACCGTGAAAGGAGTTGGTTCCGGATTTAATTGTTGCGTTGAGCACTGCACCGGCGGATCGTCCGAGCTCTGCACTGAAGTCAGCGGTCTGGACTTTGAACTCCTGGATCGCATCAACAGGCGGCAGAATGACAAAGTTCGTTCCATTTAGAAAGTCCGCGGCATTGGAGTTGTTGTCGATGCCGTCCAGCAGGTAGTTATTCTGCGACGCTTGTAGCCCGTTCGCGGTAAAAGCCCCGGAGGCTGCGTTGCCGCGCGTATCTGCCTGCGCCACATTCACACCCGCACTCAATTGGGCGAGGAAGGTAAAGTTACGACCGTTCAGAGGCAGCGTCACAATCGTGTGTTCATCGACGACCTGGCCGACAGAGGACTCATCGGTCTGCAACTGCGGGGGCGCGGTTGAGACTGTCACTGTCTCCGAGGCGGAGCCAGTCTGCAGAGAGATATTTGCTTGCAGATCCTGTCCAACCGCAACTGTCAGACTCTGCTGCGTGGTGGTTGAGAATCCAGGAGCGCTGACTGTAACCGTGTAGTTTCCGATACGGACGGGCGAAAAGGTGTAGCTGCCGCTTGACGTGGACTGCGTCTCAAGCGTGAGGCCCTGGTCGGTATTGAGCAACGTCACTTTGGCATTGGGGACAACGGCCCCGCTCGAGTCCTGGACCGTGCCGGTGATCGATCCCTGATCGACCTGGGCCCATGCCGATGCCGGAGAAAGCTGAAGGAAGAAGAGCGCTGCGGCAAGGAAGAAACTTATCTGTCGAAGCCGTCCGCGAACTGTGTGTCTACTAGCCATCCTAAGATCCCCTGCTCTCCTGCCGCCGGCCACGCGATGCCAGACTTCGGTCGCGCCACTCGAGTTTCAGCAATGAGAGAAACCTATGTACCTATCCGGGCGAAAGACTAGGGTACGCAACTAACGGATGTCAATCAAAAGATTGATCCGAAGCTGAACAGCGTGTGGTATATCAATCCGATTGACGCCGGCCTTCAGTTCGGGAGATCGGCTGCGTTCGGAATCCCTGAGAGTGCACGCGACGCGCTCGGTTATAGTAAGGCGAGAAGGCCGCAGTCCTGTTAGGTGAGGCTGTCCTCGATACGAGCCGAATGGCGCAAGAAATCTATGACGACCTGCGCCTGAGCCGGCGCGGCCTCCTCAAGCAGCTCGGGCTGGTGCCGCTTCTTCTCCGCCCCTCTCCCCTGTTTGGCATCTCTCTTCTACCTGCTTCACTCGAGCAGACAGGTCCTGATCTCGCGTTTACGGACGCTCGTTTCACACCTCGGTACCCGGTTCGATCGCCCCTGGAAGATGTGCTTCGGCTGGTCCCGCCCGGCTCTGACGAATACGTCACGGAGAGATATGCCTATGAGATCGAGCTCGTCCTCGATCAATGGAAAACTATCTTCCGGGCTGGTGCTCTGCGCGACCTCAAACTCTCCATTGATCCTTCACTGGAGGCCTGTTCCTTTATGCCGGCCAGGGAGACCCCACTTCGCAGAGGTAGCGGTGTCGACTGCCTCCGGCGAGAGTTCTCTGAGGCCGTTCTGCCCGGCATCGATCGCTTTGTAGGACAGCTCGCGGCGTGGATCGGAGCGGGGACGGAGGTGGAAGAGGTCGCCTTCGCGATCACAGCTATCGATGTCATGGGCGAAGTTCCGCTGACCGTTCGATCGAGTATTCGCTACAGCTTCGTTCTGAAAGGAAAGGAGGCGCAGCGCGAGCAGCGCACAGGGGAGTGGCTGATCGTATGGGCCCGCGACGCGTCGGCAAAGGAAGCGGAACGATGGAAGGCACAGCGCTGGCAGGCAGGCATTGAAACGCGCAGTGTGGCCCATGGGCCAGTGTTTGTTGATGTCACGCAGCAGGCGCTCGGCGGCACGTCGTCTTACACGTCGCAGATGCTGCATGGCTCCGACCACTGGAGGACCGTGCTCGATGGCGCCTGCGGCATCGATGTCTACGGCAATAACGGTGTGGCGGCAGGTGACTTTAACAACGACGGCTTCGATGATCTGTATGTCTCGCAGCCTGCAGGTCTGCCGAATCGCCTGTACCGCAACCGTGGCGATGGAACCTTTGAGGATGTCACCGAGCGCGCCGGTGTGGGTGTTCTGGACAACACGGCCTGCGCCCTTTTTGCCGATCTACGGAATAGCGGCCTGCAGGATCTTCTCGTCGTCTGCGGAAGTGGGCCGCTGCTGTTTCTCAACCAGGGAGACGGCACGTTCCGGATCAAGCGCGATGCTTTTCAGTTCGCGCGCCCGCCCCAGGGAACCTTCACGCATGCAGCGATCGCAGACTACGATCGTGACGGCCGGCTCGACATCTATCTCTGCGTTTACAGCTACTATCTCGGCCTCGATCAATATCACTATCCGGCTCCATACTTCGACGCGCGGAATGGCCCCCCCAACTTCCTGCTTCATAACGAAGGCAATGCCACCTTCAGCGATCGCACCGAAGCCGCGGGATTGGATGTCGAGAATGATCGCTACAGCTTCGCCTGCGCGTGGGGCGAGTCCATGGCAAACAACAGACCTGACCTCTACGTGGTCAACGACTTCGGCCGCAGTAATCTCTACGTCAACAACGGAGACGGCACGTTTCGCGCTTCCTCGACTCGGTCCCACGTTGAGGATGTGGGAGCGGGAATGAGCGCGTGCTGGGCCGACATGAACAACGATGGCCGCGCCGACCTCTACGCGGCCAACATGTGGTCGGCCGCAGGGCAGCGAGTCTCACAGCAGAGGTCCTTTCACGAGAACACGTCCGGCACCATCCGCGAACTTTACAGGCGTCACGCACGAGGCAATTCTCTGTACCAGAACAACGGAGACGGCACTTTCATCAGTCGCAGCGAGCAGGCAGGCGTGGAGCGAGGTGGCTGGGCCTGGTGCTCCGATTCCTGGGACTTCGATCACGACGGCTTCTCCGACCTCTACGTCGTAAACGGCTACATCACCGCGCCAGCGTCGTCACAGTCCGGCCGGCACATCAGGGATCTCGACAGCTTTTTTTGGAGGCAGGTCGTTGCCAAGTCTCCGGACGATGCCTCGCCCTCGCTGGCCTACGAGCATGGATGGAATGCTCTCAACGAGCTCATCCGGTCCGATTCGTCATGGAACGGACACGAGCGGAACGTCATGCTGGCGAACAACCGTGATGGAACCTTCTCCGAGGTCTCCAGTGTCGTCGGCCTGGACTTCCTTGAGGATGGCCGCTCCTTCGCTCTCGCCGATTTGGATGGAGACGGGCGGCTGGAGGTGGTCGTCAAAAATAGGAACGCGCCTCAGCTTCGGATCCTGCGCAACGCGGCTGAACATCTGGGCGACTCGATTGCCTTTCGTCTCCGCGGAACCAGGAGCAATCGCGACGCGATCGGCACGGCCATCACGCTCGAAGCAGGCGATCTCCGCCAGACCAAGTATCTGCAGGCCGGCTCGGGGTTTCTGGCGCAGCACTCCAAAGAGATGTTCTTCGGGCTCGGTACAGCAAACGCCGCGGTTCGGGCAGTAGTGCGTTGGCCCAGCGGACTTACGCAGCACTTTGACAATCTTCCGCGAAACAGCCGCATTCGTCTTGAAGAGAACACAGCGACCTTCGAGGCAGCACCTTTTTCTGCTTCCGCCGCTGCATATCGAACCAAGTCGTTGGCACCCGCAATCGTTCAGGAAGCGTCGCCACAGTCGGTCGAAACCTGGTTGATCGAACCGCTGAAGGCGCCGGCCTTTTCTTTGCCTGACCTCGCCGGCAAGACGCAGACCCTTGCCTCCACGGAAGGCCGCGTCACACTTCTCTATCTCTGGGCGGCAACGTCCCCGCTCTGCCGCCATCAGCTGAAGCAGCTTGAGCGGCAGCGCGCCGCCATCGCCTCCCACCAGCTCAGCGTCCTGGCCGTCAACATAGACGCTGCGGAGACCGTCAGCCAGGCCCGCGCTCTCGCGACGCAGGAGCAGCTTTCGTTCCCCGTGCTCTTCGCTACTGAAGAGATAGCCGGCATCTACAACATCATCTACCGATACATGTTTGACCGTCGCAGAGATCTCGCGCTTCCGACCTCTTTTCTGCTCGATCGCGGGGGCATGATCGTCAAGGTGTTTCAGGGAGCGCTCGCTCTCGATCGACTGCTGGACGATGTGCGCTCTCTGCCGGCAACACCCGCCGAACGGATACGAAGAGCTCTCCCCTTTGCCGGCACCCTCTATCAAAGCGAGTTTCACCGGAACGACTTCACCTATGGCGTAGCCATGTTTCAGCACGGCTATCTGGAACAAGCGGCGGAGTCCTTCCAGCAGGTTATTGCCGCTAAGCCAAACGATGCGGAGGGGTACTACAACTTGGGCACGTTGAACCTGCGCCGGAACAACTTCGCACAGGCGCGAGAGTATCTGCGGCAAACCCTGAAACTCAAGCCGAACTACCCGGAGGCATGGAACAATCTCGGCATGATGGCCGCGCAGGAGGGTCATGCGGACGAGGCGATCCAGAACTTCAAGCAGTCCCTGCAACTGCGGCCTACCTACACCACGGCGCTCCTCAACCTCGGCAACGTCTACCGCCGCCAGCACGCCTTCGCCGAGGCCCAGGACTGCCTGACCCGCGCGCTCACGCTCGAGCCGGATGATCCCGAGGCAAACTACAGCCTCGGCATGTTCTATGCGCAACAGAACCAACCGCAGCCTGCCGCGCAGTATCTGCAGAAGGCTGTCGATCTGCGCCCCAGCTACCCGGAGGCCCTCAACAATCTCGGTGTCCTCTTCGTTCGCGGGCAGGAGTACGCCAAGGCAGAGCAGCAGTTCAGGACCTGCATTCGCCTCGCTCCCAACTTTGACGATTCGTACATGAATCTCGCGCGCCTCTACGTCGTCGAGCACGACAAGGCAAAATCGAGAAGTGTTCTCGAAGATCTGCTTCGCATACGGCCAGAGAGCGCGGCAGGCAAGCAGGCGCTTCAGGCGCTCGATGCCTCGCCTTAACTGAAGCATTCGCCGGGCCTGGTCTCCTATAATCGCGCAGTATGCATCTTCCCCGGCGGCGTTTTCTTGGATCGTCCTCCTTCCTTCTCGGCAACGCTCTGCTCGAAGCGGTAGCGACTCCGCTCTGGCAATGGAAGGATCGAGCGCTGCTGCAGACCGTGAAGGCGAACTCCTCAGCGAATGTGGACTCGCCTTCCGTCCAGTTTGTCGACGTCGCGCAGCACGCCGGTCTGACATCTCCGAACGTCTGGGGCGGCGTCGACCACAAACGCTCCATCATTGAAGCCAAGGGCAGCGGCTTCGCCTTCTTCGACTTCGATCACGACGGCTGGCTGGACATCTATCTCACCAACGGCAATCGCCTGGACGCGCACTGGGAGCCCGGCAAAGCGCCAACTTCACACCTGTACAAGAACAATCGCGACGGAACCTTTACCGACATCACCGAGAAGTCCGGTCTTGGGATTACCGGTTGGCAGACCGGTGTCTGCGTTGGCGACTATAACAACGATGGCTGGGATGATCTGTTCTGCTGCTTCTGGGGCCACAACCGGCTCTTCCATAATAACGGCAACGGCACCTTTACCGATGTCACGCGCAAGGCGGGTCTCTATCGCGAGCAGACCCGCTGGGGAGCCGGATGTACCTTTTTAGACTACGATCGCGACGGCCTGCTCGATCTCTTCGTCTGCAACTACATTAAGCTCGATCCGCAAAAGATTCCTGCCGCGAACGACACGCACTTCTGCCAGTGGAAGGGCGTTCCCATCCTGTGCGGGCCGCGCGGCCTTCCGGGCGATACGAATCTCCTCTTCCACAACAACGGCGATGGAAGCTTCACCGATGTCACGGAGAAGGCCGGCATCCTGAAGCCCGGTCCGCGCTACTCCATCACGTCCGTCTCGTATGATTTCGACAATGACGGCTGGCCCGATATCTATGTCGCCGTCGACTCCCAGCCCAGCATTCTCTTCCAGAACAATCACGATGGAACCTTTACCGACATCGCCGTAGGTGCCGGCTGCGCGTACAGCGACGGCGGCCACGAGCAGGCCGGCATGGGTGTTGCCGTCGCGGACTATGACTGCGACGGGTGGTTCGACATCTTTAAAACCAACTTCGCCGACGACATTTCCAACCTGTACCACAACAACGGCGACGGAACCTTCAGCGATGTCGCCTTTCCAGCCGGGTTCGGCGTGAACCAGCAGTATGTGGCCTGGGGCTGTGGCTTTCTCGACTACGACAACGATGGCTGGCCGGACCTGATGCAGATCAACGGCCACGTCTATCCCGAGATCGACAGCTACCACTTCGGACAGACCTTCAAGAACCCTCGCCTTGTCTATCGCAATCTGGGCAACGGCCGCTTCAAGGATGTCTCCGCGGAGATGGGGCCGGGCATCAGCGAACACTTTTCCAGCCGTGGCGCCGCCTTCGGCGATTACGACAACGATGGCGGCATGGACGCGCTGATCCTGAATATGAACGACGCTCCGTCGCTGCTGCACAACGTCGGCGGCAGCAAGGCCAACTGGATCAAACTCAAGCTCATCGGCACGCAGTGCAACCGCACTGCCATCGGCGCCCGGGTCCGCGTGACCACCGGCACACATACGCAGATGGATGAGGTGCACAGTGGCGATAGCGTAATGTCGCAAAGCGATCTGCGGCTGCACTTCGGTCTGGGATCGGCACAGGTCGTGGACGTCATCGAGGTCAAATGGCCCACCACGCAAAAAATAGAGCGATTCACGCAGGTCAAGGCCAACCAGATCCTTACTATTCGTGAAGGAAACGGCATTCTTGCCGCGGGCAAAGCCAGGCCGTAGAGCATTTCTCCTGATGCTGTGCCGCTGTTCGATTGAGTGGAGGCCATTTTCCTTGGGAGAAAATGGCACGGGCTGATACGGCCCGGGGTACACCTTCAGGAGAAATGCCGTAGGCCACTGCTCTACGGCATCGCCGGCGTCTTGCCTTCGAGCACCACCAGAAACTGCTTCACCTGCCGTCGCTGCTGCTCGACCGCATCCGCCTGTTCCTTCTCAAGCCGGTCGTGCTCCTGAAACTCTTCTCGAGCCCGCTTCGCGTCTCCCGTTCGGTCATAGACGACGCCCAGCCGATAGTGTGCCTCCGCCAACTTCGGATCATTCTCAATAGCCTTCTTATAGAAGCCGATTGAATCCGGATACCTGCGTTCAGCGAACGCAAGAATGCCGAGTTGGAGATACGCTGCAGAGTACTTCGGATCAAGCGCAACAGCATCCCGCAGTAAACCTTCGATACGCTGCCGATCGGAGGCTCCGTCCTGCTTCTGCAGAACCATCGCATAGAAGTAGACGGCCTCCGCGCTCGCCGGCTGCAGCCGCATGAAGCGCTCCAGCTTGGCTTGCACACACGAGAGCGGTGTTGGGCTGGCTAGTGCGACCTTGCTTAAAAACACGTATGGCTCAGGGCTCGCAGGGTCCAGATCCGAGGCCTCGCAGAGTCGCTCGGCCGCCTCGTCATACTGCGCGCCGGCAAACAAAGCAGCGCCCCATCCCGTCTTCATACGCGCCGAGGCCGGGTGCTCCTTCGCTCCACTCGCAAAGACCTCCGCTGCCTGCCAGATCGCACGGTGGAGCAATAACTCCGTTCCCCACACAAAATAGTTCGTCTCACTCGGATCCATCCGGGCGGCGCGCTCCTCTTGCTGCACGGCTGCAAGCGAATTCCCCAGCGCCTCATCCAGCTCGCCGGCCACACGATGAAAGGACGCCGCATCTTTCTCTGCAAGCGCACGCTGCACATGCTGCCGGGCCCGCGTGAAGTCCCCCACACCCTGGCAGGCAAGGGCGAGGTCGTACTCGTCATCAGCCTTGCCTTGGCTCAGCTCGGAAGCCGCGAGCAGAGGCGGCAGGGCTTGCCTGTAGTGCGCCGAGTGCAGGTAGTACTCACCCAGCGCATGATTCGCCACATAGCTCCGCGGCGCGGCGGCAAGAGCGCTACGCAGCCTCGCCTCCATCACGTCGTCAACAGGTTCGCGCGCTTTTACACCAGTCGATATGCCGTTTGCTCCCGGCGCCTTCAGCGTCAGCGTCTCCCGCGTCAGGTCCTCGCTCGTCCGCAATGTAGCGTCCGATCCATGACCGCCTACGGCAGTCCAATCCGTCACGCCGGCGACGCTGAAGCTCGGCTTATCCGAGAACTCGATCGCCTGATCCGGCGCAGGTGCGGCGGCCTTCCGCTGCGCCTGCTGCGCGATCCCCGGGCACCCGCTGACAGCGTTCCAGGCAACCACCCACAGCACCATCGCCCGAACCTGCCGGTGGTGTGCAACCGCGGCATGGATCGTGTTCTTGAACATATCGCTGATCGTACGTCGACGTGCACTCACTCGAAAAGGTGTCCTCTCGCCCCTTGAGCATTTCTCCTGAAGGTGTAGGGCAGCCGCTCCCAGATGTGCCATTTTCTCTCAAGGAAAATGGCCTCCCTTGCACCCGGACAACGCCATGGCATCAGGAGAGATGCTCTAGTACAGCACCTTCAAGGAGAGCTGTATCTGCCGCGAGGTTCCGGCCGTACGGCTGATCAAGCCAAAGCCGGAGCCGGTCAGGATATTCGCGGGAAGGCCGAGGTTGGCGATATTGAAGACGTTGAAGAACTCCGAGCGGAACTGCAAAACCGCGAGCTCACCATGGCCGCGATGCCCAAGTGGTGTGTCTTTCATCAGGGAAACATCGAAGTCATAGTAGGCCGGTCCACGGAAAGAGTTGCGGCCCAGCGTGCCGAAGCGACCGGAGTTTGGACCGGTTCCGTTGGGCAGATTGATCGGGATCGAAAAGAAGGATGCGGCATTGTCGGCGCCGCGGCCGAAGTAGTCCTCCCGCCTCGGCCGGCGCGCGGAAGAAAGCGCGGGCCTGCCGATCGCGTCAGGACGATCCACGCCGCCGGCCCCAACACCCGTCTGCTGCACACCCGAGTACACCGTAAAAGGCGAGCCGCTGGTGACGGTCGAAATGCTGACGACCTGCCAGCCGTTTGTAAGCTTCCTGGGCAGCGCGTGCAGGCTGTCAAAGGCTTCCAGATGAAGCTCCTGCGCCGCGCTGAGCGTGAAAACATGCGTCGTGTCGAAGGTAGAGGGACCGCGCTCGGCATGGGTATCAAACGGATTCTGCGGGCTGGGAAACGTAACCGAGCCGACAGCTCCAGGATTCAGGCTGGCTGAGGCCGAGCTGGTATCGTCAATCGATTTTGAAAACGTATAGCTGGCCTGCAGGCCTGGGCCGCCATGGCCCGTAGCTCCGCCGAGCGACGCCTGCAGCGCGTGATAGGTGGAATGAGACGACGCCGTGACCAGCTGCTCCGTGCCAAAGCCGCCGATCACCTTTCCGGCTGCGTCGAAGCGCGTGAAGCGGGCAAAGGCTGGGTCGGCCCCGGGATAGGCATTCGGAAAGCTGACACGCGGCAGTCTCCACGCACTGTTGCCGATGTAATTGATATTCGCGGTGAGCCCGCCTATGGGGCGCTCAAGACCGGCGTTCCAGCTGCCGAGATAGGCGTTGCCGAAGTGTACGTCCACGCTGCCGACGTTCAGCGGAGCGATCTGGTTCGCCGGCGTCAGAGCGGCCAGATCGCGCTCATAGCGATCCTGATCGAACACGGTGTTGGGGGCCACGGAAGTCGTCCTGTTATCAGGAAAGATGTCGGCGCCGGCCGGCGTATACGCGCGGGGCAGCTCCGCCGAGGTGATCGTAAGACTCGATGGAATGGGAACGGCGGCGGTCGACGTCACACGCGGATAGATCACGAACGGGGAGCCACCGGTAAGCTGGTTATCCTGCCAGATGTTGGGCGGAATGCTTGTAACTCCGCCGCCGGCGTGAAGCAGAAGCTTCGGTGTAAGACGGACATCCAGCTGCCCACGCGGAGCCCAGTTGAAACGATTCTCGTATGCCGGTTGCGGGTTCACGACAAAAACCTGGCCTAGTCCAGTGCCGGTAAAACGAAGACTCGATGTCCTATGAGCGCGCTCCTCGATAGAGCTGTAGCGCTCGTAGCGCAGGCCATAGTTCAGGGTGTAGCGATTGGAGATCTTCCAGGTGTCTTCTAGCCAAAGGCCTCCAGCATTGCGGCTCGTAGCGGCCGGCCCGATATGTGCGCCGCCGGAGGCAATGGCCGGAGCCACGGCAACTGTGTACGTAAAGGCGCTCCCGCTTAGCAGGCTGGAGAGCGTATCCGGAAGCGGGTCGCCGCGATGAATCACATGCGCCCCGGACTGCGACCGAAGCTCAACAGGAGAAAACGCCGTACCGCCGCCGAAGTCGAACTCACCGTTGGGGCTCGTTCCGAAGTAGCTTGTGTCGCGATTGAGGCGTAGCTCGCCGCCGGCTTTCACGCTGTGGTTATGTGTCGTAAAGGTGATGGACTGCCGCAGTGCGAAGAGGTTGTTGAATGCCGCGGTCACGGTCCCGGCGGCAGAGTTGAAAGACTCGAACAGGCCGTCATTGAACTTGAGCGCGGGGTCTGCGCTGTTATTGGTGTGAAAGGTTGGCGTCGTGCGCATGATGTCGAGCTGCGTCTCCAGCAGCACGCGCGGCGATGCAGCAAACGTGTAGTCAAACACCGCATTGCGCTGATGATCGCGATACTGAACGCCGAAGGTCGGATCAAGGAGGGTCTGGTCCGGGTTGGTGACGGGACCGATCAGGTTATCGAAGGAAACCCGCGTAAACAGATGGGTGCGTGCCCCTGCCTGGTGATCCAGCCGAACGGAGATCTGGTCGGCGTTGGTTACGACCTTCGCCGATGCCGCGTAGGTGTGCACGCCATACGCGCCCGCGGCGTAGTTGGGCAGCGGATAGCGGGCAAGCGCGCGAGCGACTCGCGTATCGACCGGGATAAGGAGCGGGTCGCCGGGAAAGGCGGTCACGTCTATGCCGGCGCGCTCCTCGGCCGTGGGTACGGGAAAGACCTGAGTGGTGCCAAGAACCTGGCGCAGCGCCTGAAGCTCAAGAAAGAAGAAGGTGCGGTTCCGGCCGTCGTAGACAGAGGGAACAACGACGGGGCCGCCGGTCGTCAGGCCGAACTCGTTGCGGCGAAAGGGCGGGATGCGGCCGGGATTGATCGGTGTGGCATGGTCGAAGTAGTTGCGCGCGTCGAGCGAGGAGTTGCGCAGAAACTCGAAGATCGATCCATGCAGCGCGCCAGTGCCTTGGCGCGTCGTGATATCGGTATACCCGGAGGCTCCCCGGCCGATAGTCGCCGGCAGGTAGCCCGATCGGGAGTCAATGGCTTCGATCGCGTCGACATTGAAGTTCGAGAAAGTAGAGCCGCCCATCTCGGGGTCACTGGTCTCCGCGCCGTCCATGGCAAACGTTGCCTCAACACCGCGCTGACCATTGATGGCGAACTGCGGCGTCAGATTCGTGCCATTGGCATCGGTGCTGGTGCCCACCGCAAGCAGAAGCAGCGCACTGAAGTCCCTTTTGTTGAGCGGAATTTCACTGACCGAGGCGCTCGAAAGCTGCTCGCCGCCGCCATGACTGACGGCTTGCGGATCGATGAACGTAACCAACAGAGTGGTCCCGCTTGCGGCCGTAAGCACGACGGCGCGAGGCTGAGCCGTAAGAGCTAGGGGCTGAGCGGCACGCAGCGTCTGGCCCGCGTAGCTTGCGGTCAGCGTATACGTATTCGGAGTAACCGGAGAGAAGCGGAAGCGTCCGTTCGAGTCGGTCATCGTCGTCTGATCGATCGCCTGTGCGTGCAGCTTGATCGAAGCTCGAGAGATCGGTACGCCGGATGCATCTATCAGCGTTCCCACCCAGACGAGCGGCGCGACCGGTCCCGATCCCTGAGACAACATGTATTGGGAATCGATCAGCCCGAGAAGGAAACCGGCCTGTATCAGCCAACGAAACAAATACTTCACCCTCAACATGGCCGGAATCCTATGCACACTTCGCCACTGACATCTGCTTCTCTCGAAAAACACATGCATCTGTCTGCATCAGAAGTATAAGCTGGCGTCTCGGTTTTATATGCTAGGGGACTGCGCCGGAGCTATTTCGACCCAGGAAATTACGCCAGATCAGCTGCTGTATGACTACTTACTTACACGGAGTTATCGAGAAACAAACAAGGGAGGCGCAAGGCCTCCCTTGTCACTGATTTTTGCAGGAGCTTTAGAACTGCACCCGTCCCGAAAATTGCAGCTGCCTCGGGTTACTGTCACCATTAGGAAAGGCTCCATTCGTGATTGAGCCGCCTTGGTCAATATTGTTGCTGGAGTTACCTGAGGTATTCTGCGGTATGCCGAAGTTGATGTGATTGAAGGCGTTGAATCCATCCGCTCGCAACTGCAGCGTTGTCTTTTCGCGGATTGTAAAGTTCTTCTGAACCGAGATATCGGCGTTGAAGAAGCGGGGTCCAAACACCGTATTTCTGCCCACATTGCCAATCTGGTTTTGGGCCGGCTGTGTGAATGGTCCACTTCCATTGAGGTTGTATGCGTCATAGAAGGACAAGCCGTTCCCAGGGCTGCCAGTAATGTGCGAGTGAAACTGGTGAGTGTCGCCGTTCACGCGATTCGGCGCGTCTGACGGCACCTGTTGACCGTAGCCGGAATACCCCAAAGTAAAAGGTAAGCCGCTCGAGTATGTAATCACCGGGCTGATCTGAATACCGCCAACAATCTGCTGAATGAAGCCGGGTGCATTGCTAAGCAGAACCTTATTCTTGCCGAACGGCAATTCAAGCAGTCCATACACAATTACCTGCTGTTGGCGTAACGCACTTTCTCGGCCCGCTACGATGTGCTTGTCCCACGATGAGTAGTTCGTGATATCGCTCAGCGCCTGCTGCCAGGCATAGTTCGCGTTCAGGCTCACGCCATGCGAGAACTGCTTTGTAAGCGTCGCCTGAAGCGCGTTGTAGTGGGTGTCCAAATTATCGCTGAAAGACGTAATATCGCTCGTCCATCCGCAGTCACCCTGAGGAATACCCTTCGGTGTGGCATAGTTGGCATCGGCGCACGCGGCGAGTCTTCCGCCATAGTAGCGGCGCAGTAGATTCTGGTTGTTGACCGCGCCTCCGGGACCAAAGCCGTTGGCGTCATACGATCCCGCCGGAAGAGTCGGATCCCAGTGGAGCGCCTGGCCGTTGTAACTATCCGCTCCACCCAACGCGATCGCCGCCTCATTCGGATTTGTCGTGTTGCCCGAGTTATCCCCAAATGTATGTGTGCCTTTATTCCCGACGTATGCCACAGTCATCGACAAGGTTGGATTCAAAGACTGCTGAATCGACAGATTCCAGGCATCAAGAGTAGGCAGCCGTAAGGTCGTTGGCCGTGAGCGCGACGTCACCGCATATCCTGGATTTGGCAGCAAGCCGTTTGCTGGAACTGCAACCTGTGTCGGTGCCGGAGGCCCTGCCGCTAACTGAAATGCCGAGTCCGTCCCACTTGCTACGTTGGCCTGATTCTGAAGGATCGGCAAATTCTGAGTCGCCGCATGGCCGAAGATCGATCCGAAGACGCCGATGTCGAAGCTCCGTCCATATCCGGCGCGAACCACCGTCTGCGGTGTCGCCTGGTAGGCCACACCCAGCCGTGGGTTCCATGTATTCTGCCCCAACTTGTAGTTCATGTTGGACCCAATGTTTCCATAACCGGCAACCTGCAGATAGCCGGTGGTTGGATTCAGCAGCGCGCCGTTTCCCTTCCCATTCACCTTCTCCGGGAAGTAGAACTCGTAGCGAGCACCCAGATTCAGTGTGAGTTTCTGGGTCGCGCGCCACGTATCTTGCGCGTAGAAGAAGTCGCGCTTCTGAAACTCCTTCGCGTTTGTGGATGTGCTGACATAGCGATTAAATTGTGTCACCTGACCGGTCACGAGTGAAGCAAACCCCAGACCAGATTTGCCATCATTCCCGTTTGAGGTCGGTCCCGTTCCAAAGTCCAGGATGCCCGTCCGGTCATTGTCGCTGGGCACCCGCAGGTTGCGCGCATACCGCAGATCCGCACCGAACTTCACGCTATGATTGCCGATCGTTTTGGTCCAATTGTTCGCAATTTGGAACTGGTCTTCCCTCTCGATCAGCGGGCAGTTGCAGCGGTTGACGTTCAGGCCGGCGCCATACTGTGGACCTGTTGCCTGATTGTTGTTCGGTCCGCCGAAGCTGCCAACCTCGGTCAACTGGAACGACGGCGAGCCGCTTGAAAGCGGATCGGCCGTGTTCATTCCCGGAATCCCTAGCTGCGTCGCTAGGTTAGTGCCAGCGTCGTACTTTGACGTTTTGATGTCGTAGCGGAAATAGCCCAAACGAACGTCCGTGACCAGCTTCGAGTTGACTGCGACATCGACACCAGCGGCAGCGCTATCGTTGGCGCCCTGCGATGTTCCACCGTACCCACCCAGGCCAAAGCCGGCGCCACCCGCGGGTCCAAAGATAGTCGTCCCCGTCAGCACATCCGTAAACCGGCTGAAGCGGCCAAACGCATGGACCCGGTCGTTGACTGTCCAATCTCCGCGCGCGTCCCATTGGTCGCTGTTGAAGCCGCCGATACCGCTTGCCGTGTAGTTGTTCTTCAGCCCTGAAACTCCATTTACGGGTGAACCAGGAGTATTCGGCGCATATGGTTGAAGCAGCTTGAGAAAGTTCAGCGCAGGCTGCGAAAGCTGAGCTTGAGGAATGATGTTATTCGCGTAGGGCACTGACTGTTTAACCGGGCCATTCGGGCCTTGCACTATCACCTGCTGGTAAAGCTGTCCTACAGCCGGCGTGTAATCCGCAAAGTTGCATCCATTTCCGCTCAGGCAACTCGACACCAACTGCGCCGTCGGCACCGTCATCGTATTCGCAATACCGACCTTCTGCCGTACACCCTGATAATCCGTAAAGAAGAAGACCTTATCCTTCAGGATCGGACCGCCAACCGACCCACCAAACTGATTCTTCAAGCCGGCTGGAAACCCTACGCTGGAGTGCTGCGTAAACGGATCCTTTGCCCGGTTTGCGTTGCTCTCGCGATAATCAAACGCCGATCCGTGAAAGCTGTTCGACCCTGACTTCGTCTGCGCCGTCACCACTGACGCCACAGCCTTACCGAACTCCGCGTCGAAGTTCTGTGTCGTAATCTTCGTCTCCGAGAGTGAATCCGCATTCGGATTTACAACAATAATTCCCAGAATTGGGTCCTGATTGTCTGTTCCGTCCAGCTGAAAGGCCGTTCCCGCAAACGCCTGCCCATCGACCTCAATCTGCTTGGATCCCTGCGGGTTTTCGCTCGCCGCGTGGCTGAAACCCAGCTGTTGCGCACCGGGCAGCAAGAGCTGCAGATTGGTAAAGTTGCGGTCCGGGATCGGCAGATCGATGATCTCCTTCGCGTTGAAGGTCGTTGACACATCCGCACGGTCCGTCTTGAGCTGCGGCACCTGATCGGCCGCGACCTCCACTGTTTGGTCGCTGCCGCCAACCTGCATCGCCGCCGTGACCTTAATGGAGGTGTCGGCGAAAATCTGAATGTCACTCTGCTGGAAGCCCTTGAATCCGTCGGCGCTTACCTTCACCGTGTACATGTCCGGAATCAGATGGTCCGCCGTAAAGTCGCCGCTTCCATTTGCGGTCACGGTGACCGAGGTTCCTTTAGCCACATCGGTGACCAAGACGGTCGCGTTCGGGATTACGGCGCCGCTTGCATCCGTGACCGTTCCAAAGATCGATCCGTAGACTGCCTGTCCGAAGCTGTGCGGCGTGGCTGCAAGCAGCAGCATCGCCAGCCCTGAACCTGCCAAACTCTTCTTGATTCTCATTTCGACCTCACACAAAGCTCTGCAAACAAAAGGAATTCCGGCAACGTTCGTTCCGTTACCGGACCGGCGCGCAACTGGACGCGTTCTGTCTTTTGCCCGAGACCACGCAAGCGCGAGAGTCCACAAGCCGCAGAATCTTCTTCCAATGGAGCGCCGTCAAACCTACTCGTCTTGCAAAGCCGGTGTCAACAAGGAAAGTTACAGAATGTGCGTCCTGTACAAAGGTCCACCATAGGGGAAGGAATACCCTAAAATCAGGGTCCGTATGGGAATCCTCTCCGCCGTGGCGCTTAGCCTCTTTCTCCTGCTTGCTCCCACGCTGATGGCCGCACCCCCTAACACCGTCGCTGCCGACTCGCTGCAGCAGGCGACGGCCGCCTTCAAGGTCGGGTCGGCCGCCTACGCGAAGGGCGATCTTAAGGCCGCACGACAGAGCTTTGAGCGCGCCGTCCGTCTCGCCCCCGGTGTCTCCGCCGCCCATAGCGCCCTCGGCTCCGTGCTGTTAGCCAGCGGAGATGCCCTCGCCGCGATCCGGGAGCTTGAGCGCGCTCTTCACCTCACGCCACAGGACCCGGCAGCCCTGCTCAGCCTCTCGCTCGCCTTCGCGGCGACGCACCAAGATCGCGCCGCAACGGATACCCTGCATCGCCTCCAGGCTCTCGATCCCACGCTCGACGCGGCACGTACCAGAGACATCGCCCTTCCCCTCGCGGCCTCACTGGCTGCAGCAGGCGACCTAACCGGCGCCGAGGCCCTGCTCACGCGCGCTCTTGCAGGATCGCCCGGCGATGCCGTCCTTACCGACGCCCTGGGCACGGTGCAGGCGCGCCAGAAAAACTACTCGCAGGCCGAAGAGACGCTCGGCCGCGCCCTCAGCCTGGATAGCACGCTGGCCTCGGCCTCCTTTCATCTGGGCTCGGTCGAGCTCGAAACCGGCCGGCCGGCCCAGGCCGCTATCTCTCTCGAGCGCGCGTGCGCCCTTCAGCCAATCAACTCCGCTTATGCTATGCAATTTGCCCGCGCCCTGGTCGAAACGCATCGCGAGCAGGAGGCCATCACCATTCTCCAGAACCTCCTCGCTAAAACGCCGCCGGCCGCCCCCACAGCCGTCGACCTTCGCTACCGTCTCGCCCTCACCTATCAGGCAGCCGAAGATCCGGCCCATGCTCTTCCGCTCTTTACCGAGGTCCTTCGATCGCGTCCGAACGATCCGGAGCTTCTGACGAACGCAGGCCTAGCGCACGTGCAGACCGGCGACGCCGTTGGCGGTATCCCGCTCTATCTCCGCGCCCTCAGGCTTAGTCCCGCGGACCCGACCCTGCATGAAGATCTGGGCGTCGCCTACCTGCAGCAGAGCAACCTTGATCAGGCCCTCGCGCAGTTCCGCGCCGGCCTTATTCTCGCTCCCGAAAGTCCGCAGCTGCACTACGACCTTGCCCTCGCTCTTAAACTCAAAGATGATCTCGGTGCGGCTATCCCGGAGTTCGACCGTGCCGCCGCTCTCGATCCTTCCCTGCCCGACCCGCCCTACACCCTCGGAATCCTCTACATGCAGCAGAGCCGCTTTCCCGAAGCCGCGGCCAGCTTTGAGCGAGCCCTCGCCCTTCGCCCGGAAAATGGCGAGGGCTGGGCCACGCTCGGCAGCGTCTACCGCCAGATGAACGAGCCTGAAAAGGCCGTGCCCGCCCTCGAACGCGCGATCTCCCTTGAACCGGAGCAGCCCAGTCCGCACATCACCCTCGCCTCGATCCTCGCCGCGCAAGGCAAGAAGGATGAAGCCGCCAACGAGCGAAAGATTGCCGCCGCTCTCACGCGGATCGCCGTAAACCGGCAAAAGGCCAACTTCGGCCTGGATAGCGGCTCCGTTCTCCTCCAACGCGGGCAAGTCTCCGAAGCCATCGTGCAGTTGGAAAGCGCCACCGCGGCCGATCCCGGCTATGCCCCGGCCCACACTGCGCTCGCCGCCGCGCTCGACCAGGCCGGCCGCAAAGCCGACGCCGCCGAAGAACGCCGCAAGGCCCTCGCACTAAGCCCACAACCGTCTTCGTCGGCTCGCTAAAGCCCTGCTAGCGTCTCGCTGGCCGCAGGAACCGCTCCGCCACGACCACCGGGTCCGTGTTCCAACTCCCACCACCATTACTAGCTTCCGCACCATGCTTGGCTCTCCCTCTTCGGTTCCGCGCTTGATAGCATTCAGGCATGGACGACTTCCCCCGCCTCCAGCGTCTTCCGCCCTACGTCTTCAACATAACCGGAGAGCTAAAGGCAGCCGCCCGCAAGCGCGGCGAAGACATCATCGACTTCGGCATGGGAAACCCCGACGGCGCCACCCCGCCTCACATCGTCGACAAAATGATCGAGGCCGCGCGCAAGCAGCGAACCCATCGCTATTCCCTCTCAAAGGGCATCCCCCGCCTGCGCAAGGCAATTTGTAACTGGTACGGATCGCGCTACAACGTCGATCTCGACCCCGCCGCCGAGGCCATCGTCACCATCGGCTCGAAAGAAGGCATCGCCCATCTCTGCCTCGCCGTCCTCGAGCGCGGCGATACCGTCCTCGTCCCTAACCCCAGCTACCCCATCCACATCTACGGACCCGTCATCGCCGGCGCCGACATCCTCTCGCTCCCCGTCCACTCCACCACCGAGTTCCTCGCCCAAATCGAAGCCACCATCCCCCGCATGACGCCGCGGCCCAAGCTCCTCATCGTCAACTTCCCTGCCAACCCTACCGCGCAGTGTGTCGATCTCCCATTCCTGGAGCGCCTCGTCGCGCTGTGCAAGGAGTTCGGCGTCTGGCTCGTGCACGACTTCGCCTACGCCGACATCGCCTTCGACGGCTACAAGCCGCCCTCCATCCTGCAGGTACCCGGCGCCAAAGACATCGCCGTCGAGTTCTTCACTCTATCGAAGTCCTACAACATGCCCGGCTGGCGCGTCGGCTTCATGGTCGGCAACCCCACCCTCGTCGCCGCCCTCAGCCGCATCAAGAGCTACTTCGACTACGGCACCTTCACCCCGCTTCAGGTCGCCAGCATCTGCGCCCTCGAAGGCCCGCAGCAGTGCGTCGCCGAGATCACCGAAATCTATCGCAGCCGCCGCGACGCTCTCGTCCAAGGCCTCAATCGCCTCGGCTGGCAGACCGAGTCCCCGCGCGCCACCATGTTCGTCTGGACCCGCATCCCCGAGCGCTTCCGCCACCTCCGCTCCCTCGAGTTCTCCAAGCACCTGCTCCAACACGCTAAGGTCGCCGTCAGCCCCGGCATCGGCTTCGGCGAGCACGGCGACGACTTCATCCGCTTCTCCCTCATCGAAAACGAAGAACGAACCCGCCAGGCCCTCCGCGGCATCCGCCACGCCCTGTCGCTCAACCCACCAGAGATCCGTTAGCCTGTCATCCCGACCGCAACCAAGCAGCCTGCCTTTGAGTTCTGACCTCAAACGAACTGCATTCGCTTTGCTCTTTGGTTGTCATTCTGAGCGCAGCGAAGAATCCCCGTGTTCGCTCTTACCACGGAGCGAAGCGACGCGAACACTCATACCTCACTTATGAATAAACGCGCCAACAATCAAGCGCATAGATCCTAATCGTCAGTACTCCAGCTGATGCGGCGCCGGATACGTCAGCGTGTGATCGCTCTTCTGGTACCACATGAACAGCTTGTGGTCCCCATTCACCCGCACCGCCACAATAATCCCCGTCCCAAAGTTCCCCGTTCCATCCGTCTTCGAGATGTCGACGTGATGCGACGTAATCGGTCCGAAGTCGCTCGCCGTCGTCCAGTCCTCGGTAAACCGCTTCAGCTTGTAGTCGTACTTCTCCGGATGCTGCTGCCAGTTCGGATCATGCATCCAGATCCCGTACGCGGTCGCATAGTCCTTTGCCTGCAAAGCATCGAAAAACTTGCTCACCGTGCGCTCCGCCGGTAGGTTCGAGAAGAACCAACCGTGCCCCAACAGAAATCCGCCGATCCCCAGCACAAAGCACAGCGCAAGCACCACGCCACCCGTGATCAGTAGCCCCAGTTTACGTTTCTCTCCGGTCTCGTCGTAGCTCGGTGCATTCAGCAGCGTCATTGCTCAGATCTCCATCCGTCAAACCGGCGTCACGCGCAGGCGCTCCTGTATTAAACACCGGAACCCGCCATAAAGCGCCGGATACTTGCACGAGTACGGGCGCCCCATGTCCCGCTTCTGAGACATGGGTTCTTCGCAGCAGCACAGGCCCGCATCAGGAGCCTGCTTTGTCACTCCCGCCGCCCGAACGCCCCACGAAACAACTCAAACTC